>NZ_JBFTQF010000001.1:0-772523 GCF_056398865.1 Arthrobacter sp. 01T419 | reverse complement strand
CAACCGCTCCGCAAGCTCCTTCTGATCGATGATCTCTCCCGTCACAGGATCGATCATCACCCCTGTCATTGCGGTCGTGGACTCTGACACGGCCGTCTCCTTTCGGATCAGGCCGGACCTCACACACCGTTATTCAGACAGTCCCTCGGGCGCGGGGAGTAGGGCTAATGGTCCGCGAGGAGTTCGAGTTGCGAGTATTCCTGGGCGGTGAGAGCCAGGATTGAACCGTGGCTGGCCCCCGGGGGCATAGCCGCCGCTACCGGAGTCCACGTGCTGGATGTGAGCGAGTTGCTGGTGAAGGCGGTGTACCGGCGCAGGCCGAATTCGTCGATGAAGAGGAACCACGAGCTGGGGTCTGGGCCGCGGATGATGATCGGCCCCTCGCCGTGCACGAGTTCGTTCTTCCCGATGCCGGTTGCGATGACGGAGTATTGCTGGCTGTCCAGGGTGTGGGAGCGTTCGGCGGTTATGAATTTGGCGTCCGGGGAGGAGGAATCGGCGGAGAGTTCGTCTTTGCTGAAGCGATAGAAGCATCCGTCGGCTTCGACGACGGTGGAGTCGATGACCGACCATCCACGATCGATCCAGACGCGTGCAGGAGTGAAGGTTCTGAAGTCGGTGGTGTTGGCGCAGAGCATCCGGTGGTAGGAGCTGTGGGCCAGATTATTCGAGGGGGAGTGGAGGGTGGAGGCCCAGTAGACCAGGTAGGTCTGGCTGGCCTTGTCGAAGATTGCTTCCGGGGCCCAGGCGTTGCCCGCATTTGGCGGGGCGACTTCAACGAGCCGCGGGGCTGTCCATGAGACCAGATCGTTGCTTTCCCAGACCACGATCGAGCCGCTTCCCGCTCTGACCGAGTCCTCCCAGGCGGTTGCCGGGTCGGTCCTGGCGATGCAGAGGTCGGTGGCCACGAGGTAGTAGCGTGCTCTCTCGCCTGGCAGGCCGGCCGCACGGAGCAGGAAGGGGTCTCTGGCACCCTGCTCGCCTACGGTGGAGTACAGGAGCGGGCGGCCGCCGTTGAGGACCTTCCATTCCAGTGGGTCGGGGGCGGCGCTGAGGGCGAAACGTACCTGTTCTCCGTCCGCTTCCGCAGCGGTGGTGAAGTAGGCGAAGAGGTAGCCGGCTGGGTGCATGGTCATCCCTTGACGCTTCCGCTGACCAGCCCGCTGACGATGTGCCGCTGCATGAAGACGAAGAACAGGACCATCGGGAGCAGGACGATGACTGTCAGGGTCATAAAGGACGGCCAGTCTGTAGTGAACTGGCCCACCGCCGAGTAAACCTGCAGGACGAGGGTTTGTTTCTCTTCTGAGCTAATGAATACGTTTGGTGTGATGAAGTCGTTCCAGACCCACATGGTTTGGAATACGCCGACGGTGACCAGGATGGGCCGGATGAGGGGCAGGACGATCATCCAGTAGATGCGGAAAGGTCCGGCCCCGTCGACCCTGGCTGCTTCGAGGACCTCGGCCGGAATCGTCCGCATGTAGCCGAGGATCAGGTAGTAGCAGAAGATGGAGCCGCAGGCGTAGATCACGATGAGCCCGTTGAGGGAGTCCACGAGGTGTACGCCGACGAGCATCCGGTACAAGGGCACCAGCGTTGCCTGCCCGGGGATGATGAAGGCTGCGAGCAGGACTGCCCCGACGATGCGCGAAACGCGGCTTCGATCGGTGATCTGACCGAACGCGGCAAGCGATCCTATGGCGAGCATCAGGAAGATCGAGATAGCCGTGACATAGATGGTGTTCATCAGGCTTTGGACGATCGGGGTGCCTTCGAACACCGTGATGTAGTTATCGAAAATCCAGTGGCTGGGCAGGGCCAGCGGGCTGTTTGCGGTCTCCTCCTGTGTCTTGAAGGTGTTGACGACAATGTAGTAAAACGGGACGCTCATGAGGACCGCAAGCGTGATCATGAGCACGGAAGTCAGGACGTGCCGGTTCTTGGTCATGAGTATTTCCTTTGGAGTGCGTTTGAGATGGCCATCTGGCCCAGCACCACGAGGCCCACGACGATGAGGAAGAGGACGGCGAGGGCTGAGGCGGCCCCGACGCGTGACTGGGCGATGCCGTCCTCGATCAGGGACTGGGTGAGGGATCTGGTGGAGAAACCTGGGCCGCCGCGAGTGAGGGTGAACGGCAGGTCGTAGACTTTCAGGCCGTTGGTCATCAGCAGCAGTTGGCTGACGGCCATGGCCGGAACCAGCAACGGGAGGGTGATGTAGCGGAAGCTCTGCCAGCTGCTCGCCCCGTCGATTTTTGAGACTTCGTAGTAGTCGGCGGGAATCGCCTGAAGGTAGGCCAAATACAGCACCGCGTGCCAGCCCGTTTGAGCCCAGACCGTAACGGCTACTGTTGAGAGCTGGGCGAGCGTGCTGTCGGAGAGCCAGGCGATGGGACCGAGCCCGGTGAGCGAGTGGATGATGCTGTTCAGGACGCCGGAGCCCAGCGGATTGAGGATAAAGCCCCACACCAGGCCCAAGATGGCGACGCTGGGAACAGCCGGGAAAAAGAAGGCTGAGCGGACCACGTTGCGGCCAAAGAATTTCCGGTTGAGAGTCAGTGCGAGGGGGATCGCTGTCACGGTGACCAGAATGGTGGTGGAGACGGCGTAGAAGATGGTGTATCCGAGGGCCGAGAGCATTGACGGGTCTTTGAAGAGCTGGGTGTAGTTGTCAAAGCCGATGAACTTGGGGTTGCTGACGTAGCCGTTAAAGTCGGTGAAGCTGTAGTAGAGCGACTGGGTCATTGGAACCACGTAGAGCGCCACGAAGACCACCGCTATAGGGGCCATGAAGACCCACGATGTGATGGACAGCCGGTCCACCCGTTTCCGGGGCAGCGTCTTGTTTCTGCCGTTTGTCGTCCGTACCGGCCGTAATTCAGGTGTTGTGGAGAGTGCCACTATAGGGATGCCTTTCTTTGGGGAGGGGCCGGCGGTTACTCTCCGCCGGCCCCCGGGGAGTGCTACTTGCCCTGGAGCGAGGCAAGCTTCGCGTCGAGCCCCGATGCAACCTTTTCCGGGGTACTCTGGCCCTGAATGAGCTGCTGGAGCAGGGAGACGGTCTCGCTGTTCAGCGCAGCCGAGTTGGTGGGCCAAGTAACCTGGGGGAGGTAGAACTTCCCATCACGCACTGCCGCGACCATCGAGGACAAAGCGGGGTCCAGCTGGGGCGTGAAGTCCTTCGTCGTCGTGATCGCCGCGGTCTGCTTCTGGTACAGCTCCACGCCGGTCTTGCTCTGAAGGAACTCCACAAGCTTTTCGGCCGCCTTGGCATGTTCAGTCTTGGCATTGATCGCGTATCCGGGGGAGACTGCTCCGGCCCAATACGTTCCCGAGTCACCGGGTACGGGCATGAACGCCATTTTCAAGTCCGGGGCTGCCTTCTGGATGCTGCCCAGCGCCCACGAACCGGTGCCGATCATCGCCACGGAGCCCCTTTGGAATTCGGCAGTGATCTGGTCCGCTGTCAGTCCGGCAACCGACGTTGATTCGATCCCTTGACTGAACAGCTTTGACCACTCCTCGAGTGGCTTGGTCCAGGTCTTGGCGAAGGACGTCTTGCCGGCCCAAATGTCGGCGTCCATGGTGCCGCCGCCGGCCTGGTTCTGCAGTCCGACGAGTGCCGCCAGGCTCGTTGGGATTTCCTCGCCGCGCTCGTAGAACGGGGTGATGCCGGCGTCCTTGAGTTTCTTGCACAGCGCCAGGAAGTCATCCCACGTCTCTGGCGGGTTCATGAACCCGACTTTGGCCAGGAGGTCCTTGTTGTAGAGGATCCCGCCGCCCCAGGAAGCGGTTGCTGCGCCGTACACTTTTCCGTCCTTCGTGTAGGTGGCTTTCGCGGCATCAGCGATGTTGCCCATCCACGGCTCCGCACTGAGATCCTTGGCGAACCCTCCGTTCATGATTTCCGTCTTGTTCTCGGCGGTGATAATGAACACGTCTGCCGCGGTGCCGCTGTTGATGCGGGTCTGGAGGGTGGAAATGTAGCCCTGGACCGGGGTGCCATAGGAGACCTTGAGATCGATCGAGGGGTTCTCTTTCTTGAACTCGTCCAGGACCGGCTTCATGCTCGCTTCGTTGTCCCAGGAGTAGAAACTGACCGTGTTGTCCGCGCCGGAACCCCCGGAAGAACCGGAACACCCCGTCAGGGCAGTCGCGGCCGCGAGTACTGTGCCGAGAACAGTCAGCCGCAGGAAAGTTGTGCGGTGGGGGCGGGAGACGATTGTGTGATGAAGCATGGAAGGTGCCTTTCTAGTGTTAGTTTGATGCGTTTTCGGACTTAGCGCGATAACGGGCCAGGTCCCTCACTATGGGTTCGCGGCCGGGGACGACCTTTTCGAGCAGGCCGTCGTCGGTGTGAACCAATGGGTCGATTGCAAGTTCCCTGCGGTACCCGGTCCCCCCGGGAATGGCAAAGCGGTGATAGGCGATCAGCCACTCGTCGCTGTGCGGAATCCTGACGATGGAGTGGTGCCCGGTGGCCCGGATGCCCCGGAGGGGAGCTTTTTCCAGGAGCACGCCACGATCGGTCCAGGGCCCGAAGGGACTGGTGGAGGTCGCATAGCGGACCCGGTAGTTTTCGTCGCGGGTATCGTTTTCCGACCAGGAGAGGTAGTAGGTATCCCCTCGCCGGTGCAGGTTGACCGCCTCGCGAAAGCCCGTCGGAATCCAGGAAATCACCCCGGAAGGATTGAATGAGATCATGTCCTCGTTCAAGAGCACCGAGTGGGCGATGCCATTGCCCCAGCACAGGTAGGCGGCGGTGTCGTCGTCGATAAAAATGTTTGGGTCGATGGCCCGGCCGGGGAAATCGCCCTGCGCGATCAGCGGCCTTCCCAGGTCCACAAAAGGGCCGGTCGGGGACGAGGCCACGGCCACGCCGATGCTTTCCTGTTCCGCGGTGTAGTAAAGAAAATAGCGGCCGCCCCGTTCCACGACAGCAGGAGCCCACGCATGCTCTCTCGCCCAGAGGGTGTGTTCAGGCAGCGAGAAAACGACGCCGTGATCGGTCCACTCGATCAGATCAGGGGAAGAGAATGCCCGGAAGGAGTTGGCGCCCCAGGCGTCGCTGCCATCAGTAGTTGGGTACAGATAGAACCTGCCGTCAAAGACACAGAGGTGGGGGTCCGCGTAATAGCCCTCAATAAGGGCCGGGACAGCAGGATCTCCAATATCGAAGTGGCTCAAAAGATTCTCCTTTTAGTATGGATCGATACAAAAATTGTGGATCGATACAAGGCTTTGACGTAGGCTGATCGGAGGACAGGTCGAATGTCCCCGGATTGAGGAAGAAGATGGCAACCATCCAGGATGTGGCCAGGGCGGCCGGCGTTTCGCCGATGACCGTTTCCAACGTCCTTAACGACCACCCCCATGTGAAAAGCAGCACGCGGGCCAAGGTAGTCAAGGCTATGGAAGAACTGGACTACCGTGTCAATCACGCCGCCCGTAACCTGCGCGCCGGCCGGACCTTCACCATTGGACTCGCGGTCCCGGAATTCGACCGCCCCTACTGGGGACACTTCGCTACGCGGGTCATCGAGGAAGCCGCCGTGTACAACCTCCGCGTCCTCGTCGAGCAGACCGGCCGTAGCAAGGAAAACGAAATCAATGCGCTTGCGCTGTCCCGGAACCGGATGTACGACGGGCTGATCCTGAGCACTGTCGGTCTTAGCGCCGGGGATGCCAACATGTTGCGTGTCGACTACCCGGTCGTGATCCTTGGCGAACGCATTTTCTCCGGGCCTGTCGATCACGTCGCGATGGCAAACGTGGAAGGCGCGCAGGCCGCCACCGCACACTTGATCGAGCGCGGCTGCCGCAGGATCGCCGGCGTCATGGGCCCCATAGGGTCCGATCCGGACGCTTCTTCGCTCCGCTACGCAGGTTACCGGCAGGCGCTGGCAGCAGCGGGGATCGAGCACGACCCCTCGCTGCACGTTACGATCAATGAATTCACGCTGAAAGGCGGACACGAAGCCGTGGACCGTCTCATAGACTCGGGTGTCAGGTTCGACGGACTGTTCTGTGCCACCGACACCGTGGCGCTTGGCGCACTCCGCGCCCTCCACGAGGCCAAACTCCGTGTCCCTGAGGATGTGAAAGTCATCGGCTTCGACAACCTGGTGGAGGGTGAGTACAGCACCCCTTCCCTCTCCACCGTTGACCCGGACGGAGCCGAAATGGCCAGAATGGCAGTCAAACTGCTTGTGCAAAGGATTTCCGGTGACTCGTCCAACCAATCCCCCAGAGAGTTCGTCAGTACCGTTCGCGTTATCGAGCGTGAGTCGACAGCGCAGTGGTGAAGGGCCGGCGTCAAAATCCGACCCCCGGAACCTGCTGTCAAACTGGTATTGCATCTTTCACCTCCGTCCGCGCTGACGAGCGTTTCCCAAAACTTGTATCGATACATACAATGAGTGACGTCCGCCACTTTGTCAAGGTGACTCGGGGAGCGGTAATCACGCCTAATCAAAATGAGCAGCAGTCGAACGTGAGCGTCCACGCCGAAGCCTTGACAAGCGCAGCGCCCTCCTGCAACCCGCCATAAACCCGATGAAAGCAAGGAAACCATGCCAGTTCAGTCTCCATCCGCCGCCAGTGGCAGCAACCCGGAAGCAGCTTTGCCCTCCACCAGCCTTGAGCTTGGCGCGGAGGGCGTGCGGCAGCTGTCCGCTTTGGAGCCAAGCACCGGGACCTTGCCCGCGCGCGCATACCTGCTCAGTGACGTGCCAAGGGTGTCGCTCAACGGGGAGTGGCAGTTCCGCCTCAGCGCGGGAATCCGGACGGCGCCTGATGACGGGTGGCAGCTGGGAAGGGAGCTGCACGGATTCGAAAGCCTGCCGGTTCCGTCCAGCTGGTCCATGCATGGCCACGGCGCACCCGCGTACACCAACGTCCAGTTCCCGTTCGCCGTTGAGCCGCCACATGTGCCGGAGGCAAACCCCATTGGAGACCACGTTCTGGTCTTTGAGGCAGGACCTGAGTTCCTTCCGTATGCACTTTTGCGGTTCGACGGCATTGAGTCCGCGGGAACGGTGTGGTTGAACGGAGTGGAGCTCGGCACTACTCGCGGCAGCAGGCTTGCCCACGAGTTCGATGTCTCCGGAGTCCTGAAGGAAGGGGAGAATACCCTGGCCGTGCGCGTCGCCCAGTTCTCGGCCGCCAGCTACGTGGAGGATCAAGACATGTGGTGGCTCCCTGGGATTTTCCGCGACGTCAGCCTGCAGGCCCGGCCGGCAGAGGGCATCGACGACGTGTTTGTCCACGCGGACTACAACCACTTCAGCGGGGAGGGAACGCTCAAAGTGGAGGCAAGCCGGGGCGGACGAGCGGTCGACGCTGTCGTCCGCGTTCCGGAACTGAACCTGGAACTTTCCGCCGGCACTGAAGTGGGCGTCCCCCGCGTCGAGCCGTGGTCCGCAGAGGTGCCCCGGCTCTACGACGCAACCGTCAGCTCGGCAGGTGAGACGGTGTCCCTCCAGGTGGGCTTCCGCAGCATTGCCATCGAGGACGCGCAGTTCAAGGTCAACGGTCGCCGGATCCTGCTGCGCGGCGTGAACCGCCACGAGCACCATCCCCGCCTCGGCCGGGTGGTTCCACGCGACGTGATGGAAGCCGAGCTGCGGCTCATGAAGCAGCACAACATCAATGCCATCCGAACGTCCCATTATCCGCCGCACCCGGAGTTCCTGGCGCTTGCGGACCAGCTTGGCTTCTACGTCGTGCTTGAATGCGACCTGGAAACGCACGGCTTTGAGAGCGCCGGCTGGGCCCAGAACCCCAGCGATGACCCCCGATGGGAACCCGTGTTGCTGGACCGGATGCGCCGCACTGTGGAGCGGGACAAGAACCACCCGGCAGTGGTCATGTGGTCACTCGGCAACGAAGCCGGCACCGGCAGGAACCTCGCGGCCATGTCACGCTGGACCAAGGACCGCGACCCGTCGCGTCCCATCCACTACGAGGGCGACTGGTCCTCGGCGCACGTTGACGTCTACTCCCGCATGTATGCCAGCCAAGCGGAAACAGCCCTGATCGGGCAGGGAATCGAGCCTTCCTTGGAAGACGCCGAGTTGGACGCCCGACGCCGGGGCCTGCCTTTTGTGCTCTGCGAATATGCGCACGCCATGGGCAACGGCCCCGGTGGAATGAGCGAGTACCAGGAGCTCTTCGAAAAGTACCCCCGACTGATGGGCGGCTTCGTCTGGGAATGGCTGGAACACGGCATCACCGTCGCTTCCACGGACGGCGATGAGTACTACGCCTACGGCGGGGACTTCGGTGAGGAAGTCCACGACGGCAACTTTGTCACCGATGGGCTAGTGGACGCGGACCGTAACCCGAGGCCCGGTCTTCTGGACTTCAAAAAGGTCATCGAACCACTGCGCATCACCGTGTCCGCCGACTGGTCCGGCTTCACCATCCGCAACGGCCATGACTTCGCGGACACGGGCGCCTACAGCTTCCGTTACGTAGTGGAAGCCGACGGCGGCACACTCCACACAGGGGAAGCGAACGTCACATCCGTTGCCCCTCAGACCGAGGCATTTGTGCGGCTCCCGGAAAGTGTTGCTTCTTTGGCTGCCGGACTGCCTGATGGCCGGCCGGCGGTACTCACTGTCAGTGCAGTCCTCGCCGCTGATTCAACATGGGCATCAGCTGGGCACGAAATCGCGTGGGGGCAAGCGGTTCATGGGCTAAGTGCAGCGGCAATGCCCCGGTCGACTGAATCGGTCCGCGTCCAAGACGCTGAACTTCAGCTGGGCCCCGTAGTGTTTAGCCGTACCGACGGCATGCCCACCTCTATACATGGCATCCCGGTGGAGAAGATGGGCCTCGCGTTATGGTGGGCCCCCACCGACAACGACCTCGGACGGGAATGGGGCGGCAGCGATGATCGCCCGCTCGCCACGCAGTGGACGGATGCCAGGGTGAACCTGCTCCATGCCCGCCTGCTGGGCATCAGCGCGGAGGCGAAGCCGGAAGGCGGAGAAGCCCTGACGGTCCGCACCCGCGTGAGCGCTGCCGACAAACAATACGGGGTTTTGGTTCACTACACATGGACCAGCGACGGCGAGACCGTTGCGCTCCGGACCCAAGTCCGCCCCGACGGCGAATGGGTCAACCAAGGCATTGAAGTGGAATGGGCGCGGATTGGACTGGAACTCGTGCTCGCTGAACAGACATCGACAGTGAGCTGGTACGGCCAAGGCCCCCACCAGAGCTATCCGGACACGGGGCAGGGAGCGCGGACCGGCTGGTTCACACTGTCCCTTGCAGAGATGGACGTGGACTACGCGCGGCCACAGGAATCCGGGGCACGGTCCGGAGTTCGCTCGGCAGCGCTGGAGATGGAAGGCGGCACGCTCGAGATTTCCGGCGATCCCTTTGCCCTGACTGTCCGGCCCTACGGCATAAAGGTTCTGAATGCAGCGGCCCACCGCCCGGATTTGAAAGCGGACGGGCGGACCTACTTGTATCTTGACCATGCGCTCCGGGGTGTAGGTACTGCTGCGTGTGGTCCCGGCGTGCTGGAACAGTACCGACTCAAGCCACGGAAAGCTGACTTTACGCTGACCCTTAACATCCGTAGCTGAGATGTTAACCAATCCACACGGGCGAAAAACGAGGGCGTAGAAACACGGCAAGGTAAATGTCCCAATCTAACTCGGTGTCTCGAAGCCGCCTCGTCACGAAACCCATGCCATAAAAGACGACTCAAAGCCCGGGCCGGGGGCCTCAGCTGTGCAGACAACTTCTGACATTCTGTGCAGTCGACTTCTGAAACTGACACCAAAGACACGAGATTGCTCTCTAGACTTAGTCAAAACTCGTCGCCGTAATCAAGCGGCTCAAAATCGCAACAGGAGGGTTTTTGACGTATCGCCGCAATCGGGCAATGTCATTGGCTGCGCCAGAGTGAGCACCAAAGATCAAGTTGTAAATTCCCAGGCAGATGCTCTGCTCGAGGCCGGGGCTGTCAAAGTCTTCCAAGAGCACGCATCGGGGGTGACACAGGCCCGACCGCAGTGGCAGGCGTGTCTTGAGTACCTGCAACCAGGGAATGTACTCGTGGTCACCGACCTTACGAGGCTTGGAAGAAGCACCGCAGATCTCTCATCGATAGTTGGCATTCTGGGCGAGATGCGAGTGGGTTTTCGATCACTAGCTGAACCTTGGCTCGATACAACGACGGCACATGGGCAACTCATCTTCAACATGTTTGCGGCGCTTGCTGAGTACGAGCGGTCAAGACTCTCGGAGCGCACTCGCGCGGGCTTGGCTGCAGCACGAGCAAGAGGTAGAAAAGGGGGACGCCCTCGGGCCATGACGCCGGGTGCGGCCGGGCTCGTTGACGTGCACGTGGGTGTCCACGAGGCCGGGGATGAGGGTTTCGTCCTCGGCGAGCTCGATGATTTCGGTGCCGGAGAGCCCGTTGCCGAGGGGTTCGATCGCGACGATCACGCCGTTGCGGATGCCGACTTCGCGGGCGGTGATGCCGGCGGTGGTGAGGATGCGCTGGCCACGGATGACCAGGTCAAATCGTGCAGCGGTTTGAATCGATGTCATTGGTTCTTCAATCATGGAAACTCTCCTTGTCTTCGGATTCAGGCGCCTTCGTCTGAACTGACCAACGTGTTGCAATAGTTTTTCCCACAAGAGGGTGTCGACGGCTGGTTGGCGGGACGGTCCCCGAAGGGGTCGTCCCGCCATGGGGGGTCAGCACGTCGGTCAGTGGATGCTGGGGACGGCCAGTGGTTCGCCGGAGACGTCATGGAACACTTGTTTCCGGTCGGCCAGCAGGAAGTAAGCGATGGCTCCGAGGCCGGCTCCAAAGAACCACGAGAAGGCAGACAGCGGTTCGAGGGCCGGGACGAAGGCGATGAGAAGTGAGATGATGGCAGCCGGTGTGAACGCTGCGATGGCGCGGGGGTTGAAGCCGTTGCGATAGAAATAGGCGCCGGTCCGCTCTTCGGTGAAGAGTTCGGGGACGTTGATCTTTGCGCGGCGGATCAGCCAGTAGTCGGCCATGACCACGCCAAAGAGCGGGCCGAGCAGGGCGCCGAGGCCGCCGAGGAAGTAGACGATCACTGTCGGGTTGTTGTAGAGGTTCCACGGCAGTATGACGAGTCCGATGACTGCGCTGGCCATGCCGGCGCGGCGGAAGTTCAGGTGCTTGGGGAAGAGGTTGGTCAGCGCGTAGATCGGTGCGACGAAGTTGGCCATCAGGTTCACGGCGATGGTCAGAACGAGCAAGGCCAGTGCCGCGGCGACCAGCAGGAGCGTGTTGGGGACGGTCTGCACGATGTCGGAAGGGCTTCCAATGATGGTTCCGTTGATCTTGAACTGTGCCCCGGCCAGTACGACGACGATAGCGCCGAAGAGCAGCATGTTGATCGGGATGCCCCAGAAGTTGCCACGGACGATTGATTTCTTGGACTGTGAGGACCGGGTGAAGTCGCAGAAGTTCAGGACAAACGTGGCGTAGATGGAGACCCAGAGTGCACCGCCGGCGAAGATGGTGCGCCACATTTCGCCACCGGTGAGGCTGTTATGGGTGGACCAGGCGATCGATCCGCCGGCCTGGAAAAACATCCAGATGGCCAGCGTAATCATCGTGACAAGGATGATGGGTCCGGCGAACGCTTCGTATTTGCGGATCATGTCCATGCCGTAGCTCACGATGAAAACCTGAACGATCCAGAGGAAGACAAAGGTAAGCCAGCCCAGGGTGGAGAGTCCGAGGATCGAGTTTTCGTCCAGACCCTTCAATCCAGGGGCAAGGGCAATTAGCAGCACTCGCAGTACCAGGGAGGCCAGGTAGGTCTGGATGCCGAACCAGACGATGGCGACGCCACCGCGGATAAGGGCGGGTATCTGGGCGCCGTGGATGCCGAAGGCTATCCGGCTCATCACAGGGAAGGGCACGCCGGTTTTGTGGCCCATGAAGCCGGAGAAGTTCAGGAGCAGGAACAATAAGACTGCACCGACGCCAAGTGCCAGCAGAATCTGCCAACCGCCCAGGCCCAGGGCGAAGAGGCCGAGCGCGAATCCGTAGTTGCCAAGGCTGTGCACATCATTGGCCCAGAGCGTGAAGATGCTGTAGGCGCTCCATCGGCGGCCGGCCGTCTTGGTCGGGGCCAGGTCCTGGTTGTAGAGCCGCGGACTGGTGGGAGGCAGTCCCGGGATGCCCAGCGCCGTGGCCGGCGGCTGGTGCATGATCGGGTCGTGGTGTTCGTGGTGTTCGTGGTGAGGACGGCTCACCGTGTCAGCCTGTGGGGTTGCTTCTGGGGGCATGCTCATTGAGAAGGCCTTTCGTGCAGTGATGCGTAATCGGGCGCGCGAAAGCGCACCGTTGATGTGAGGTGCTGCCGCCGTGTGTACGCTGTCGGGCCCGGGCAGAGAGCCGGGGCAACGGGGGCTGGATGGCAGGAAGTGCTAGCGGGCCAGGAAGAAGAACCGGGTCCCATGATCCGGACAGCTGCGGGGATCTGCCCGCGGCGTTAGATGTCTGAATACGCCGCCGGGGCGATCAGAGCTGTTCAAGAGGAGAACCGGCGGAGACGCCTGGTGCCTCTGGGCTGTGGCCGAACTCGCTTTCGGCCCAGCAGCGTGGGAGATGGACATTGACCTGAACCAATCCTCTGGTGGGATCCTCGCCGATGAGGATATGAATACGGTAAGGTCGATCACATTATTTCACAATAGGGGAATTGATTTCCATATTATGAAATAATCTGAGTGTCCATCGCCGCCGTGGGGCAGCCGCGCGGGTGACGGTCGTCGTCGGCCGCGCTTGAGCCGGTTCGCCGGCGGCGAGTTTCTTGTGCAGGCTGAGGATGCGGGACTTGTCGCTGCCTTTCATGTGGCTTGCTGTAACCAGAGGATTCCTGATGGTTGCACACAGGACGACGGCGTCGTCCAGACACCGCTCCTTGGGATGGCCGTTTCTGCGGACTCAGGAATGGAGAAGTCCATCGATGATGCGCCGGCCCGCGCTGCGTTCGCGGGTGGCGAGAGAGTCCATGAGGTCCACGGCGATCGCGGCGACTGGTGCCTTTCCTTCTTCGAAGGGCTCGCTGAAATCCACCTCGTGGATGATGTCGTTGCCGTCGGAGTCCTCCACCATGCCGAGTGCGTCCACGCGGGCGCGGGCGTCGCCGGCCATGACGTAGCCTTCGGCGATTCCTCCACCCCCGGACATGCCGAAGGTTTCGGTTGTGTCTTTGTCCTGCATAGCGGCCGCCCGGCTGACGATCAAGTAGTCGATAAGTACGGTTAGACCGTCGGGACTGATCCTGAAGCGCAGTCTCTTGTCTTTGTTGCGGGCCAAGATGCGCACGGTGTCTGCGTCATTCAGCATGCTTTTCAACCGGGACCTTTCCGACGGCGAGATCCAGGTGGGGTTCTGGCCGGAGAGCAGCGCAAGGGCAGCCGCACGATCTTGGATGTCCAGGCGCGCGTGCTCGGCGACGGCGGACGCATCCGCGTAGGTGGGCGCGCCGACGTCGTCATTTCCACGCTGGACCCCTTCGAGATTCCGGCGCAGCACCTCATTGGTCTCGGTACGGCGGCGACCGTCGTCGCCGGGCGGATCGTTTACGAGCGTGCGGCTTTGCCCGCTGAAAACTGAAAGCAGTAGTTGTGAGTCAATTCATCGACAAGCCATGACGCGGAGCTGCTCACGAGCCCGTGCTCGCCGGCAGCTGACTGGACTAGACCGCGGACGCGATGTCTGGTTGGTGTTGGCGATGCAGGGGGACGGCGGCTTAGCGGCCGCCGTCCCCCTTAGCTCATTGGATGCCCTCCCGGACCAGCCGCCATTGCTGGGTGGGGTTTCCGGTCGGTCCCCATTGCTGCGCGGCGGCGCCGTCGGCCGTGGATGCCGAAGCTATTTCCAGGAATTTGCCGCTGTTGGCGTTGGTGAAGGTCCAGGTACCGTTGGAGGTGGCCGGAGACCATACCTGCGTGAGGTTCCCTGTCGGTCCCCACTGGTCGGCATGGATGCCATCGGCCGTCTGGGCATTGGGGATCTCCAGGAGCTTTCCGCTGTTGTCGTTGAACAGCTGGATGCCTTGGGGGACGGCGTGGAGGTTCCAGATCTGGCAGGCGTTTCCGGTGTCGCCCCATTGCCCTGCCGTTGCCCCGTCCGTGGTCAAGGCTCCCGTTATCTCAAGGTATTTGCTGCTGTTCTGATTCACGACCCGGAACTGGGTGTCCAGGGCCGCGCTCGGTTGGTAGACGTGGAGCACGTCCAGCTCCGCGTAGGATGTTCCCTTGCTGAAGCTGATCGTGTTTACGCCCGCGTTAAGGGTGACCGGCAGTTGCGCCCATTGGTAGCGGCCCCAGTTGACGGTCGGAGCATAGGTGATCACCTGCGAGGTTCCACCGTTGACACTGACGTTGTGGGTCGATGTCGCGCCGGTGCCGTTGTCGTACCTAACGTTAAGGGTGTAGTTGCCCGCGTTGGGTACCCGGACTGTGAAGGTCACGGCGCTGGTCGGGTTGTTGATGTTCCCGACTTTGGCGCCGTTGGAGGCGGCGGGGTGGTTAACGATCGTGGAGTCCGATGTCCGGGCTGCCTTCTCTGCCTCGTACTGCTGAGCGTCCAGGGGGATGGAGCCGACTCGGATGTCGTTGTACGTTGTCGTCAGGTTCTCGACGTTGGTCGCCTGGTAGAGGGTGCGGCCGTCCACCGAGTAGTCGATGCTCTGGGCGAAGCCGCTGAACGTGCCTCCCTCGCTGTCGGTGCTGTCAAAGGTCACCGCCATGGGAAGGCGTTCCCACGGTCCGTCGCCGAGGTTGTAGTTGACGTAGAAGTCCTGTCCGCCGTCCGTTGCCCCCGTCGCGTTCAGGGCCCACTTGGCGGCGACCACCACCATGCCTTTCGGGCCTCCTGTCGGGACCCATTTGACGTTGGGGGAGGAGCCGATGCCGCGGCCGTTGGCCAGGGTGATCTGGGTTCCGATACTCGTCGTCGGGGACCAGTTGAGGCCGTCCGGGGAGGTCTTGTAGTAGACGGGGGCGGTGTTCTGGGTCTGGGAGGGCCGGTTCACCACTTCGAAAGTGGCGAGGTAGCGGCCGTCCGGGAGCTTGGTGACCGTGATCATCCCGGGTCGGTCCGACTGGTTGGGGGGTGCAGAGACATTGACTTCGGGGCCCCAGGTCGCCCCGCCGTCGGTGGAGCGGTGATAGGCGACGGCCTGAAGTACACCGTTGGCTTTCTGCCGTTCGTCGGAGAAGTAGGCGACCAGGCCGCCCTGTCCGTCGACGGCGAGCGAAGGCTCCCAGACCGCGGTGGTCGTCGAGGTGGGACTGGGGTCGTATACCGCGGGGCCGCCGGTGTCGATGGTGCTCAGATAGGACCAGGTGCTTCCCTGGTCGGAGCTCTTATACACGACCAGCTGAGTGCTGGAGCGGTCCTGGGGCATGATCATGCCGGCGAGAAGGAGTGTGCCGGCGGGGAGGTTCCCGGTCTGCTGGGGGACTTCGAAAAGGAACGGCTGCGCCGTGCGGTTGAGCAGGGGGAAGTTGTTGTTGGGCACTACGTCGGTGATGTGCGACCAGGAGGTCCCGTTATCGGTGCTGCGGTAGATGGGGTAGACCTGCTGGTTGCTGTTGTTCAGGACGAGCTGGTCGAACGTCACCAGCTGGGTACCGTTGGCGCTGCCGCTGTGCTTCAGGACGACGTTCTTGGCATACGTGGTGCCCGCCGGTCTGCCCCCTTCCGGGTTGAAGGAGGTCCCGGCTGCGGGCGAGTACACGAGCGAGCCGTTGCCCGTGGTGACGGCGTGCGCGGGGAGCGCCGTCATGGCGGAGGCGATCATACTGAGCCCGGTGGCGGCTATCGCGACGATGGCGCGGAACCGAAGGCGTGTGGGTTTTGACGGCGGGCGCGAAGCGGCGGTGACGGATGGAACCATCTCTATCTCCTCTGTGGGTGGTTGCCCGCGAGCGGTCGCCGCGGGCCGTCGCGACATCGGCTGGTTGACTGCGTCAGCGTTCCAGCAGGATCTCCGCCCAGGAGACCGGGGGGAGCGTGATGTGCAGGGTCGAGCCGTCGCGGACGACGGGGAGGTTCCGGAGGGTGACCCGCTCCGGCTCTTCGAGAGTGTTAGCCGCGTCGAGGTCGGGGTCGTTGAGCACCCGTGCGGATGCGGCGAACCGTTCCGCTCCGTGGGGCAGCGCCGAGAGGTCCACCACTATTTCTGTCGGGCCGTCCACGGAGCGGTTCACCGCATAGACGGCGTAGTGTCCGGTGACCTCGTCGTGGGCGGCGACGGCGTCCACGACCGGGACGTCGCCGAAGCGGCCTGTTTCGTATGTGTCGGTGACCGTAGCGACGTCGAGCGCGGTGCCGCGGGCGTGGGCCGAGGTCGCTGAGAAGGGGAAGAAGGTGGTTTGCCGCCAGGAGGGCCCCCCGGGTTCTGTCATGATGGGTGCAATCACGTTCACCAGCTGCGCGAGGGAGGCGCTGGTGACGCGGTCGGCGTGCTTGAGCAGGGTGATCAGGAGGCTGCCAAACACGACAGCGTCAGCGACCGTGTAGACGTCCTCGAGCAGGCGTGGGGCCTTGGGCCAGTTGCGCACGCCCTCGATCTTGTCGACGTTTTCGAACCGTGTATTGTACCAGATGTTCCACTCGTCGAATGAGATGTCGATCGTCTTGCTGCTGCCGCGGACGGCCTTGACCTGGTCTGCCGTGGCGAGGACGCTGCGGATGAACCTGTCCATGTCGACGCCGGAGGCGAGGAACGAGCCGAGGTCGCCGGTGTTCTCGTAGTAGGCGTGGCAGGAGATGTAGTCGACCGCGTCGTAGGCGTGGGAGAGCACCACGCGCTCCCACTCGGCGAAGGTCGGCATGGACGAGCTTGAGGAGCCGCAGACGACGAGCTCGAGGTTCGGGTCGAACTGCTTCATGGCGCGGGCGGTCTGGGCTGCGAGCTTTCCGTAGTCTTCGGCCGGGCGGTGCCCGAGTTGCCAGGGTCCGTCCATCTCGTTGCCAAGGCACCAGATGCGTACGTCGAGGGGTTCGGTTCGGCCGTTGGCGATGCGCTGCTCGGCCAGGGCGGTGCCGGTGTGGAGGTTGGTGTACTCGAGGAGTTCGAGTGCTTCGGCGGTCCCACGGGTTCCGAGGTTGACCGCGAGCATCAGTTCGCTGCCGACGCGGTCCAGCCAGTCCTGGAACTCGTGCAGGCCGATCTGGTTGGTTTCGGTGGAGTGCCATGCCAAGTCGAGCCGGGCCGGGCGCTCCGCAACTGGTCCGACACTGTCCTCCCATTTGAACCCGGAGACGAAGTTCCCTCCGGGGTAGCGGATGGCGGAGACGCCGAGCTCTTTGACGAGCTCGATGACATCGGTGCGGAAGCCTGCTGCGTCGGCAAGCGGGTGGCCCGGCTCGTAGATGCCGTCGTACACGGCCCGTCCGAGGTGTTCGATGAAGGAGCCGTAGATCCGCGGGTTGATAGTGCCGATGACGGCCTGTGGCCGGATGGTGAGGTGTGCTGTATGCATGGGTCTTCCGTCAGTGGTTCGTTGTTCGGTGCAGGGAGGCATGGTGTCGGTAGCGGGCGGCGACCGGGTTCGGCAGGCGCAGGAGTCCTTCGGGATTCTCGGCCAGGTCGTACAGGCCCATGGTGAGGAGGTGGTCTGCGCGGGGCCGGCCGCTGTGCCGCCAGGTCCACTCGTACATGTCAAAGAGGGGCCACCAGGTGTAGCCGACCAGCCGGGTTCCCTCGGCGCGAATCCGCTCGGCGAGTGCCACCGACTCGTCCAGCCACCGGATCCGTTCGGTCACGGATCCGGTGACGCACGTTTCGGTGATCATCACCGGTGCCCCGTAGCGTCCGGCGTAGAGGTCGATTGCGTCCCGGAGGCCTTCGGTGCCGCGGTCGACGGCGGGGCGGGGGTCGGTGAACCCGCCGGCATGGCGGACACCGGGTTCGAACAGTTCGGTGGAATGGCGCGGGTAGTAGTTGACCCCCATCACGTCCGGCTGCACGGCGTTCTCCCGGAACCAGGAGAGCTCGGCGTCGTCGATGGCGGCCGTCAGGTGCCGCCGGAGCGGGTGCCGGTCATCGACTCTGCCGGTGACCAGGTCCTCGACCAGGTGCACTTGGTGGCGGAGCCGGGACGCCTCTTCCAGGTGCTCGGGGGCCGTCTCGTCGCCGACGAAGCCCATGGCCGCGTCCACATGGACGAAGGCGGCCCGTGCTCCGATGGAGGCCGTGATGGCCTGCTGCGTGCGGACGAACCCGCGGGCGAGGTTGGCTGCTATTGTCGCGAAGCCCGCTGGGCCGTGGAGGTAGGGCGGCCAGTAGCCGTACTCGCCGGAGAAGAGGGCATGGATCACAGGTTCGTTGACCGGTGTGTAGTCGGTGACGCGGTCGCCGTAGCGGGTGGCGAAGCGCTCGGCGAACTCGGCGGCGTGGTGGGGGTAGTCCGGGTTGGCGAATTCGCGCTCAAGCCACAGGGGAGTGCCGTAGTGGAGCAGATCGATAATGGGCGTCAGACCCGCGTCGAGGAGAGCGTTGACGGCGCGGTCCGTCCAGGACCAGTCCCACTGCCCCGGCTCCGGGGCGATGCGGTACCAGGGCACGCCCCAGCGCAGGAGTTCGGCACCGGATCCGGCGGCGAGGGCGAAGTCTTCGGCGTACTGCTCGTAGTGCTCGGTCAGTTCGTACTCGTCGATCGCCCGCTCTCCGTCCCGTGACTGCGGTACGAAGGTGTCTTCGATTCCCAAGGCGAAGTGAAGGCGTCCGTCCTCGAACCAGCGCGGCGCGGCCGTCATTTGAGCCCCGTCGTCGCGACCGATTCGATGAAGCGGCGCTGCATGATCAGGAACATGACCGCCAGCGGCAAGACGGCGATGAGGGAGCCGGCCATCATGGTGCCGTAAGGGATGATGCCGCTCGGGCCTGTCAGGAGAGTCAGGCCGGAGGTGATGGTGCCCATGTCCGGGGTCGTGGTGAAGACCAGGGGCCAGAGAAGGTCGTTCCAGTTGTTTACGAAGGTGAATATTGCCAGGGTCAGCAGCGCAGGCACCGCGTTGGGCAGGATGATGCTGCGGAAGACACGGAACTCGCCCGCGCCGTCGATGCGTGCCGCGTTGTCCAGATCCCGGGGCAGCGAGACGAAGAACTGGCGCAGGAAGAAGATGCCGAAGGCGTCCGCGGCGCGCGGGATGATCAGTCCGGCGAAGGTGTTGACCCAGCCCAGCTGTGCCACGAGCTGGTAGACCGGGATGAGGGTGGCCTGGAACGGGATCATGAGACTGGCCACGATGGCGATCAGCAAGAGCCGGTTGCCGCGGAAGTCGAGTCGGGCCAGGGCGTACGCGGCAAGAGAGTCGAAGGTCAGGGCGAACAGGGTCACTCCGCCGGCGAACAGGAAGCTGTTGAGGAACAGTCGTGCGAACGGCAGATCGGTGAAGATGCGGGTGAAGTTCTCCAGCGTCCAGCTTGCAGGCACGAGGGTCGGCGGGAAGGCGTTGATCTCTGCTGTGGGCTTGAATGCGGTGAAGACGATGATGGCAACGGGCAGCAGCACCACCGCTGTCAGCACCAGCACGGCCGCGGCGAGCAGCCACCGGTGCGCGATGCGGCCGGGGCGGCGGCGTCCGGCCGGGGCCTTGGTCATGGTGATGGTCATCAGAGGGTGTCCTTCTCGCGGCGTCCGAAGAAGCGGAACTGGATGAGGCTCAGGAGCAGGGTGGCAGCGAGCAGCACGTAGGACAGTGCGGAGGCCAAGCCGAGGTCGAGTTTCTTGAAGCCTTCCTGGTAGAGCTCCATCACGACTGATTGCGTACTTCTGTAGGGGCCGCCGCCGGTCATCACGTAGATCTGGTCGAAGGCCTGCAGTGCAGCGATCATCGCGAAGACCACGACGAACGCGAGTGTGTTGCCCAGCTGGGGGAGCGTGACATTGGTGAACCGCCGCCAGGGGCCCGCGCCGTCGATCTTCGCCGCCTCGTACAGGGACTCCGGGATCTCCTGGAGCCCGGCGATGAAGACCACCATGTAGAAGCCGAAGTTCTTCCAGATGGCCACGGCCACGACCGTTGGCATGGCAAGCACGGGGTCCTGCAGGACGTTGCCGATCTGGACGCCGACCGTTCGCAGCCAGTAGGTCAGGAGGCCGACCTGCGGGTCGAGCAGGTACGTCCAGGCGAAGGCAGCCACGGCCAGAGAGATGATGAAGGGCAGGAAGAGGGCCGTGCGGAAGAACCCGCGCGCGACCAGGAGCCGGTTGTTCAGCAGGAGCGCGAGGGCCAGCGCCACGATCAGGGCGGTCGGGGTGAACATCGACGTGTACAGCGCGGTGTTGCCGAGCGTGGCCAGGATGCGGTGGTCGGTGAAGATCTTTGCGTAGTTGCCGAAGCCGACCCATTCCTCGATCCCGAATCCGGAGGCGTTGGTGAACGAGAGCCGCAGGGCGGAGGCCATCGGCCAGAATACGAAGGCGAGGAGGACGACCAGGGCCGGGAGCATGAACAGCAACGCCCTGGCCGGCAGGGCGCGCCGCCTCGAGGGGCGTCCGCCGAGGGGAGCCGGAGCCCGGTAGGGCGTGCGCACTCGGGTGGGAGAGGTCATTGGGGGTTCTTTCTGTGAGAGGTGGCCGCCGTCACGCGCGGCGGCCACCTCAGGATCACTTGCCGAGGGCCTGCTGGACAGATTGGGAGGCGCTCTTCAGCAGCGCGGCAGGATCCCCACCGCTGAGGGACTTCTGAGTCGCTTCGTCCACTGCGGTCAGCACATCGCTGCTGTCGGCGACGCCAGGGAGGAGGGGACGAGCGGTGCTGACGATGCCTGAGAGGGCGGACACGACCGCGTTTGAGGAAACCGCCGATGCGGGGAGGTCAGTCCGCAGGGGAGGCCAGCCGGAGCCGAGTGACCACTTGGCCGCATTGTCCTTCGTGAGGAGGTAGTCGAAGAACTTCCTGGCCGCGGCCTTCTTCGCCGCATCGGCCTGAGAGGTCACAGCAGCCGAGATCCCGATGGCCGATGCCGCCTGGCCCTTCGGCCCTGCCGGGATCGCCGCAATGCCGTAGTCGATATTGTTATCTTTCGCCACGCTGGCCATCCATGGCCCGCCGATCTCCATCGCGGCCTTGCCGGAGGAGAAGAGCTTGTCCGAGGCGATCCCGTCCAGGCCTGTTGGGGATATCTTGAAGTCATGCACGGCCTTGGACCAGTAGGCGAGGGTCTCCTGGTTGGCCTGGGAGTCGAGCACGGACTTGTCCCCATCGACGATTGCGCCGCCGTTGCCGTAGAAGAGACTGGCCCAGACCCCGTTGCCCACGGTCGCGTGGTCGGGAAGCGCGAGCCCGTACTGCCCGGGCGTGCCGGTGTCAGCGCCGACGGTCAGTTTCTGGGCGTCAGCGACCCACTCGTCCCACGTAGTGGGGAACGTGGCGATCCCGGCCTTCTGGAACAGGGCCTTGTTGTAGATGACGGACAGTGGCACGAAACCGGTGGGCACGCCGTAGTAGGAGCCGCCGATCTTCTCCATCTCGACCGCCCGCGGGTTCAGTGATGCGCTCTGGGTCGAGGCGGACGAGTAGAAGTCATCGAGCTTCTGCAGTGCTCCCTTGGACGCATAGACCGGGAGGTTCTCGGCGGGAAGCGCCACGATGTCTGGCCCGTTCTTCGCAGAGAGGGATGTGAGCAGAGTGTCGCCGATTACCGCCCACGGTTTAGTCGTGGTTTTGATCGTGATCGTGTTCTGGGACTTGTTGAAGTCGTCGACGATCTGGTCTAGGACCTTGCCGTCGGCCTCGGTGTAACCGTGCCAGAAAGTAAGCGTGACGGGGCCGGACGCGTCGGCTGCAGTGGAGTTCGTGGAGTTCGAGCAGCCTGTCAAAGCCAGGACTGTGCCCACGGCGGACACCGCGAGCGTCGCAAGCAGTTTCTTCATTGAATGCCTCTCTGGGGTCGTCGATCGGGTAGACCGCCAATCGAACGAATCTTTACAACGATAGAAATGCAACGTTGTAACTGCGAGTATAGGGACCTGCGTCACACTCCGTCAACGGGGCGCCGAGACAAATTAGAAGCGCGATGGTGACGCTTCGACAGGGCGTTGCGATCAGGAAACTCGTGCCCGTAGGCCTCGCCGGCGGTGCAGTCAGTCTCGGACGTCGGGGTTTATCCTCCGCGATAGCTGGATACGCTTTGGCAATCTCGCTTCGCTCATTCCGCGATGCGTTCATGTGTCGAGCAGAATAGCTCCATGACAAATAGCAGCGGGCGCTTGCCACGGCTCGAGGATGTGGCGGAACTTGCGGGAGTGTCGCACCAAACCGTCTCCCGGGTGATCAACGACCACCCCAACGTCAGCAAGGGCACCCGCGAGCGGGTCGAGGCGGCCATCGCCGAGTTGGGATACCGGCGCAATACTGCCGCGCGGAGCCTCGTGACACGGCGCTCCCAGACCATCGGTGTCCTGGCAAGCGAGCTGGCACAATACGGCCCGGCGAACACCCTGCTGGGCGTCGAGCAGGCTGCCAGGGATGCCGGCTATTTCGTCAGCATTGCAGCGCTTCGGACCGTCAGCCGGGAGGCGATTCTTGATACCGTCCGGCATTTCCTGGACCAGGCTGTGGACGGGATCGTGGTGATCGTGCCGCATTCGGAAACCCTGTTGGCGTTGGCCGAAGTGAACCCCGGGGTTCCCGTGGTGGCCGTCGGATCGCTGGGCAACGCCACGGTGGGCGGAGCGATGGTGGACCAGAGGCGGGGTGCGGAATTGGCCGTCAGGCACCTGGTGGATCAGGGACATCGCAAGATCGGGCACCTGGCGGGCCCGCAGGACTGGATCGACGGGGTCGCCCGGGCCGAAGGGTGGAGCGCGGCGTTGCGGGCGGCGGGCCTTGAGGATGATCTGCTGGTAGTGGGGGACTGGAGTGCCGGCAGCGGCTACGACATCGGCAGGAAACTCGCCGGCGAAAGGACTGCCACTGCCCTCTTTGTGGGAAATGACCAGATGGCCCTGGGACTGCTGCGCGCCTTCAACGAGGCCGGCGTCCGCGTGCCCCAGGATGTCTCGGTGGTGGGTTTCGATGACCAACCCGAATCGGGCTATTTCACGCCGCCGTTGACCACAGTGCGCCAGGACTTCGAGGAACTCGGCCGCCGCTGCATCGACATCATGCTCAAAGGCATCGAAGACGGGAACAATATCGGCACCACCGTGGTGGAGCCCGAGCTGGTGGTTCGCCAAAGCACCTCCGCCCCCGCCTGACCGCGTTCTTTCGCGGAGCCGGCACCGGACGCCTCGTGTCTCGAGGCACACATCTTGACGACAGCATTGTTAGCGCTCACAATTGAGTGAATCCGCAAAGCGGCGGACTGGTTATTCGGAGGATTTCATGGACGTCACAGCTGACGGCAACGAACACTATGTCATCGGCGTGGACTACGGCACGCTTTCCGGCCGGGCTGTGGTGGTACGGGTCAGGGACGGCAAGGAACTGGGAAGCGGCGTGTTCGACTACCCGCACGCCGTCATTACGCAGGCCCTTCCAGCCGATCTGGCGGATGTACAGGATGAAACAGCGGCCCGGCTCCCGGGCGAATGGGCCCTGCAGGTGCCGGAGGACTACCGGGACGTCTTACGTCACGCGGTTCCCGCAGCGGTGCGCGACGCCGGGATCGATCCGGCCGCCGTCGTCGGAATCGCCACCGACTTCACCGCGTGCACGATGGTGCCGGTGAAGGCTGACGGCACACCGCTGAACGAGCTGCCCGGCTTCGCGAACCGGCCTCACGCCTATGTGAAGCTGTGGCGCCATCACGCGGCCCAGGGCCAGGCAGACCGCATCAACGCCCTCGCCGCCGAGCGCGGCGAAAACTGGCTGCCGCGCTATGGCGGGCTCATTTCTTCTGAATGGGAGTTTGCCAAGGGCCTCCAGCTGCTGGAGGAGGACCCTGAAGCATACGCCGCGATGGACCACTGGGTGGAAGCCGCGGACTGGATCGTCTGGCAAATGTGCGGAAACTACGTCCGGAACGCCTGCACGGCCGGTTACAAGGGCATCTACCAGGACGGCGCCTACCCGTCCGAGGAGTTCCTGGCCGCCCTGAACCCGGACTTCAAGGACTTCATCAGCACCAAGTTGGAGCACTCGATCGGCCGGTTGGGTGACGCTGCCGGTTATCTGACGGCCGAAGCCGCTGAATGGACCGGGCTGCGCGAGGGCATCGCGGTCGCCGTAGGGAATGTTGACGCCCACGTCACTGCGCCGGCGGCCCGGGCCGTGGAACCGGGACAGCTCGTCGCGATCATGGGCACTTCGACGTGCCACGTCATGAATGCCGACGTCCTCCGCGAGGTGCCGGGCATGTGCGGAGTGGTCGACGGCGGGATCGTGGACGGGCTCTGGGGTTACGAGGCCGGCCAGTCCGGGGTGGGTGATATCTTCGGCTGGTTCACCCGGTACGGCGTCCCGCCCGAATACCACGCGGCTGCCGAAGCGGCAGGTCTGGGCATCCACGAGTACCTCACGGAACTCGCTTCCCGCCAGGACATCGGTGAACACGGGCTGATCGCCCTGGACTGGCACTCGGGCAACCGTTCCGTGCTGGTGGACCACGAGCTGTCCGGCGTGATCGTCGGCCAGACCCTCGCCACGAAACCCGAGGACACGTACCGGGCGCTCCTGGAGGCCACGGCCTTCGGCACCCGCACCATCGTGGATGCCTTCCGGGATTCCGGGGTTCCGGTGAAGGAGTTCATCGTGGCCGGAGGGCTGTTGAAGAATACGCTGCTGATGCAGATCTACGCCGACATCACCGGCCTGCAGCTCTCCACGATCGGCTCGGCCCAGGGGCCTGCGCTGGGTTCGGCCATCCACGCCGCGGTCGCCGCGGGGGAGTACCCGGACATCCGGGAGGCAGCGGCCGCCATGGGATCCGAACCCGGCGCGGTCTACACGCCGATCCCGGAAAACGTCGCCGCCTACGAGGAACTGTTCCGCGAATACCGGATACTCCACGATTACTTCGGCAGGGGAGCGAACGAGGTCATGCACCGGCTCAAGAAAATCCAGCGCCGCCTCCACGATGACGCGCGCACGGACCCTGCCGCGGAGCTTGTCACCGAGGGAGCGAACGTATGAGCGCCCTGCTGGACACCATTGCCCGGATCAGGGCCGAGGTGTGCGCACTGCATTCCGAACTCACCCGCTACGAGCTGGTGGTCTGGACAGCGGGCAACGTCTCCGCCCGCGTCCCGGGCCATGAGCTCATGGTCATCAAACCGTCGGGGGTGTCCTACGATGAGCTGACGCCGGAACTCATGGTGGTCACCGACCTGCACGGCACCCCGGTGAAAGCCGCGTGCACCGGTCAGGAAATCGTGGAATGGGGCAACCCGGGCCTCCCGCCGTCGTCGGACACCGCCGCGCACGCCTATGTTTACCGGAACATGCCCGACGTCGGCGGCGTCGTCCACACGCATTCCACCTACGCCACGGCCTGGGCAGCGCGGGGGGAACCGATCCCGTGCGTGCTCACCATGATGGGGGACGAATTCGGCGGCACCATTCCCGTGGGCCCGTTTGCCCTGATCGGGGACGACTCGATCGGCCGCGGCATCGTGGACACCCTCCGGGCCTCGAATTCGCCGGCGGTCCTGATGCAGAACCACGGGCCCTTCACCATCGGCAAGGACGCCCGCTCCGCCGTGAAGGCTGCCGTCATGTGCGAGGAAGTGGCCAAGACGGTCCATATTTCCCGGCAGCTCGGCGAACCACTGCCGATCGACGCAGCCCAGATCGAGTCCCTCTACGACCGCTACCAGAACGTCTACGGCCGCTAACGCGCGGCAACCACGAACTTTTCCAGGAGAAACGCATGCCCATCGCCCACAACACCTCTCTCGAACACTACGAAGTCTGGTTCCTGACCGGCAGCCAGCACCTCTATGGCGAGGACGTCCTGAAGCAGGTGGCCGCCCAATCCCACGAAATCGCCGCCGCCCTGAACGCCTCCTCACATGTGCCGGTCAAGCTGGTCTGGAAGCCAGTGCTGACGGATGCGGACGCGATCCGCCGCACCGCGCTCGAGGCGAACGCGGAGGACGCCGTGATCGGCGTGACCGCGTGGATGCACACCTTCAGTCCGGCCAAGATGTGGATCCAGGGCCTGGACCTGCTCCGCAAACCCCTCCTGCACCTGCACACCCAGGCGAACGTGGCCCTTCCGTGGGCGGACATCGACTTCGATTTCATGAACCTGAACCAGGCGGCCCACGGGGACCGCGAATTCGGCTACATCCAGTCCCGGCTCGGCGTGCCGCGCAAGACCGTCGTCGGGCACGTGACCAACCCGGAGGTCACACGCCAGGTAGGCGCCTGGCAGCGCGCTGCCGCGGGCTGGGCCGCCGTGCGCACCCTGAAGCTGACCCGTTTCGGGGACAACATGCGCAACGTTGCCGTCACCGAAGGGGACAAGACCGAGGCCGAGCTGCGCTTCGGCGTCTCGGTCAACACCTGGTCGGTCAACGAGCTCGCCGACGCCGTGCACGGCGCCGCGGAGTCCGACGTCGACGCCCTCGTCGCCGAGTACGAGCGCCTCTACGAGGTCGCACCCGAGCTGAAGGCCGGCGCTGCCAGGCATGAATCGCTGCGTTACAGCGCCCGTATCGAACTCGGTCTGCGCAGCATGCTGGAGGCGAACGGCTCGGCCGCGTTCACGACGTCGTTCGAGGATCTGGGCGCGCTGCGGCAGCTTCCCGGGATGGCGGTGCAGAGGCTTATGGCCGACGGCTACGGCTTCGGGGCCGAGGGCGACTGGAAGACCGCGATCCTGGTCCGGGCCGCGAAGGTCATGGGCGCCGGGCTGCCCGGCGGCGCGTCCCTCATGGAGGACTACACCTACCACCTGACCCCGGGGCAGGAGAAGATCCTCGGCGCCCACATGCTCGAAGTCTGCCCCTCCCTGACCAAGGCCAAGCCGCGCGTGGAGATCCACCCGCTGGGCATCGGCGGCAAGGAAGATCCCGTCCGCATGGTCTTCGACACCGACGCCGGCCCTGGTGTGGTCGTCGCGCTGTCGGACATGCGCGACCGCTTCCGCCTCGTGGCGAACGCCGTCGACGTCGTCGACCTCCCCGAACCGCTGCCCAACCTCCCGGTCGCACGGGCGTTGTGGTCACCCAAACCCGACTTCGCGACCTCGGCCGCCGCGTGGCTTACCGCGGGCGCCGCGCACCACACCGTCCTCTCCACCCAGGTAGGCATGGACGTGTTCGAGGACTTCGCCGAGATCGCCCAAACCGAACTGCTCACCATCGACGAGGGCACCACCCTCAAGGCGTTCAAGAAGGAACTGGCCTGGAACGCCGCCTACTACAAACTCGCCAGCGGGCTGTGAACGGCGAGGAATTCCGGCTGGTCGCCGGCGACTACACCGCGTCGGTCGTCCAGCGAGGCGGCGCGCTGCGGCAGCTGACATACCAGGGCCGGGACCTGGTGGTTCCGTTCGACGCCGCCGCGCCCATCCCGGACTACCGGGGCATCATCGCCGCCCCGTGGCCCAACCGGATCGCCGATGGAAGCTACCGCCACGACGGCACCGTGCTGCACCTTCCGCTCAACGAGCCCGCGCGACGGACCGCATTGCACGGACTTGTGTTCAACCAGCTCTGGACACTTCAAGCCGGCAGCAGCGATAGCCTCAGCCTGTCCTGCGAACTTGGCGACAGCCCCGGGTATCCGTTCCCGCTCGCGTTGCAGCTGGACTACCGGCTGGACTCTGGGGGGCTGCACACCACAGTGACAGCAAGAAATCTCGGAAAGCGGACCGCGCCCTACGGTGTGTGCCCGCACCCGTACCTGCTGGCCGGCCCCGCCCCGCTGGACGAATGGGTCCTCGAACTGCCCGCCGAAACCTTCCTGGAAGTCACCACGGACCGGCTGCTGCCCCTCGGAACCCGCCCGGTGGCAGGCCGCGAGTTCGATTTCCGTACACCGCGCACCATCGGGGCGACGGAAATCGACCATGCGTTTACGGACATTAAGTACAACGACGGCGGGACCGCCCGCGTCGTTGTCCGCGACCCCTCGGGAACGGGCGTGGGCATGTCGTGGGACCGGAACAGCCCATGGCTGCAGGTCCACACCGCGGACAAACCCGCGCCGATGCCCAACCGCCTCGGACTGGCCCTGGAACCCATGACCTGCCCACCCGATGCCTTCAACAGCGGGCGGGACCTGGTCCGGCTGGAAGCAGGCTCAGTGCACGAGGCACGGTGGAGCATTTTCGCTGCGTGACAGCAGTCTCTCGATTTCAAGACTCGCCGAAGCATGAACCCGCCACAAAGGAAGGCATAACATGGTCACCCTCACCGAACGCATCGACATATACGTTAACACCCGCAACGACCTTGATCCTCGGCTCGCGGCCGCGGTACGAGACCTACAGGAAACCGCGCTCTATGCCAGGACACGCGGGATCCTCATCACTCGCCACCAACCAGGACACTACACGGCCGAACTCTCCGACCAGGTCCCCTTCGGAATGACTCGAGAGCTTTTCCGCTAATTCCATGGCCCGGTGCCGTCGGCGAGGGCGTCAAGTTCTGGATGAGCGTGTTCACCGACATCAAGAACCGCGTCATGCACGCCGAGAGAATCAGGCGACAGCGCTGCGGATCCCTGCTGACGCGGACTCCCGCGGGACGAGCGTCGCCGGGACCTCGAAGATCCGCGGCCCGGGCTCGTCTCGCTTGCCGCGCCCGGCGATCCTCTCAAGGAGCGCGTCGACGGCCGTCTCGGCGATCTTTGCCCTGTTAGGGTCGATGGTGGTGAGGCTGGGCATGGCGAACTGCGCCTCGGTGACGTTGTCGAAGCCGACCACCGCAACGTCCGTCGGGACACTAATTCCCGAGTGGAACAGGGTGCGGAGGGCTCCGAGGGCCAGTTCGTCATTGAGCGCGAAGACGGCGTCGAATGGTATCTCGCGGCGGATGAGCTCCTGCATGGCCTCGGCCCCGTCGGTTCGGTGCCAGCCTTGCCGATGCACGACCAGGCTTGGGTCGAAGGGGACGCCCGCCTGCTCCAGTGCCGCCCGGTATCCGTCGAGGCGTAAGGACGCCGAGCCGATAATTTCGCCCTCGTGGGCGCCGAGCACCGCGATCCGCTTTCGCCCGGAAGCCAGGAGATGACGCACCGCCATGGCAGCACCTTCGACGTTCTGCATGGTCACATGGTCGGTCGGGCCGTTGAAGATCCGTTCCCCGAGCAGGACGACCGGATAGTCCACCTCGAGCTCTCTTCCGTCGTCGCTGGACAGCCCCAGAGGGGAGAATAGCAATCCGTCCATCATGGAGATCCGGGAGCCGTGAAGCAACTCGATTTCGGACGACCGCTCTCCGCCTGTCTGCTCGATGAGGACTACGTATCCTCGTCGTCGGGCGGCCTCAAGGACAGCGTCTGCGAGCTCGGCGAAGTAGCTGAACTTCAGCTCCGGCACGGCGAGGCCGATCACACCGGTCCTTCCGGCCCGCAGATTTCGGGCCACGAGGTTCGGCTTGTAGCCGAGCTCGGCGATTGCGTTGTTCACCCGCTCGCGCGTGCTGTCCCGGATGAACTCGAAACCATTGACAACGTTAGAAACGGTTTTGACGGAAACCCCCGCCAGGGCCGCGACATCGCGCAGAGTGGCCACTACAACCTCCTAGGCTTGAAGCACATAGTACCCAGGGGTCCGGATTTCGGGCACGAGGTCCGGAATCTTTGGGGGATGCGCCCTTGACGGCGCGTACCCCTGGGACAGCGGGAGCACGGGGGCCGACGGCGACAACCCGGACATGCGCGCAAGTTCAGCCCCCTTCTTCCCGCTGACGAGGATCCAGCGGGTTCGCAGCCTCTATTTTGCAACGTTGTACTCACGATGTAAAGGTGGTGGCCGATCGGCGAACCGCGTATTCGCGTTGTCGGATCGGCGCGACTGAGGAGTCCCTTGGAGTACCGCGTCGGCCGAAGAACCGTCCTTGACTCGCATCCTTGCCTGGTAGTCCTCGGTCAGTGCCGTGACGTGTTCGGCACTGAAGGAACGAAGTTTGACTGACCCGCTACTTTGTTTCGAATAGGCTTGTAGGACGCCCACGGAAGGCCCTCCGAGCTGCGGAGCTGCTTAGGCGAAAACGATGCCCTCCGGAACATCTGGGCGGATTTCCGTCCCGACCTTGCGCGCCAGCAGGTCGTCCAGGCGGTCCAGCGGGCCAATCAGGGCGCGGCCGCCGGCCTTGGCGACACGGATCGCGGCGTCGACCTTCGGCTTCATGGATCCCTCGGCGAAAGCCAGCTCGGAGATGGCCTCCGGCGAGGCCGTGAGGATGTCGCGCTGCTCGGGGGTGCCCCAGTTTTCGCTGACGTAGTCGCCGTCGGTGAGCATAATGAGGGTGTCGGCCCCGAGCTCCGCGGCAAGGGCAGCACTGGCAAGGTCTTTGTCGACAACGGCCTGCATACCGGTCTGGCGGCCTTTTCCGTCGATCTTCACAGGAACGCCGCCCCCGCCGACGCACACTACGAGGCGGCCCTTTTCCAGGAGCAGCCGGACCAGCGGTGCCTGGAGGATGCTAACGGGGTCCGGAGAAGGAACTACACGGCGGAAGGCGTTGCCGTCCTTGGCAATCGTCCAGCGGTACTCGGACGCGGCTTCCGCGGCATCCTGCGCGGAGTACTGGGGGCCGATGAGCTTGGTGGGCCGTTCAAAGGCGGGATCGTGTTCGTCTACGACAGTGGTGGTCACGACGGCGGCAACCTCCCGTTCCCCAGCCAGGGCATTGGATAGTTCCTGCTGGATGACGTACCCGATCATGCCTTGGGTCTCGGCGCCAAGGATGTCTAGGGGGTATGCGGCGACGTCCTGGTAGGCAAGGTTCTGCAGGGCAAGCAAGCCGACCTGGGGACCGTTGCCGTGCGTGATCACCAGCTCGTGCTCCTTTGCCAGGGCGGCAAGGGCTTGACAGCTTGCTTTCACGTTCGCACGCAGGCGGTCTGCCGTCATCGGCTCACCGCGGCGGGCCAGGGCGTTTCCGCCCAGTGCAACCACTAGTCGCATTTGAATCCTCCTCTGGAATTGGCTTCAAGATACTGATGATGGTATACCATCATCAGAACCAGCGGTCGAACGGGCCGCGTCTCGCCCTTGGAAGGCGGACACAAGGAGGGTTATGAAAACATCGGCGCGGCCGAACCGTATACCATCCGTTTCCTTGGATTCGGTCTTGCTGCCTGCCCTCCGTGAGAATCCGGGCACGGGAAAAGTACATTCGGTCTTTGACCGGGTCATCAACGTCCTGGCTCCGTGCGGGCAGTTGGTCGCCCTTGCCGCCCAACAATTGGATGACGCACCGTGGACTATCCGTGCCGAAGTGCGCGACTGGAGCAGGGAGGATGTCCAGGCCGGCGATCCGGTGGCCTTCAGCGCGCAGCAGATCCGTTTCGAGAGCCCGGACGCACCTACAGTGTTGCTGTCCGGAGCCCGGGAATGGTTCGCGAAGAAGGTCTCGTTGGAACATCTCGCGGCAGAGGAGTTCCAAATGCGCGGCCATGTCCTGGCTGGACTGCTCGACGAACTCGGCATCCGTGGCGGAATCCTTGAGGAGTCCGCCCAGAAGGAGTCGGCGCACGCCAATGCCTTCGAGGAACAAATCGCCGCAGGCCTGCGCAACGGATGCGAGGCCCTCATGGCTGCAATCCGTGCCAACCAGCCCGACCGCATCGGCGAGACCGCGTTGCAACTGCTCGGTCTCGGCCCCGGACTTACCCCGGCCGGCGACGATTTCCTCAGCGGCCTGACATTGCTCGCGGCCCAGCCCGGAAGTCGGCTCGGCGGGGCACGCGAAGTGATCTCCGCCGTCGTCGGGCAATATTCAGACCGCACCACCCTGCTTAGCTGGACGACGCTGCGGGAATCGCTCGATGGGCGCGCCCGCGAAAGCGTCCTCGAGCTGCTCAGCCAGCTCTTCCGCCAACGCGCGGAAAGCCCGGCCGAACTTGCCCGGCACCTCCGAGCCCCGGTGAACCGCGCTTTGCGCATTGGCCACACCTCGGGAACAGACATCCTGTCCGGCCTTCTGGCCGGACTCCGCCTCGAAACAGAACTGAGAGGATCCATGTGAGTGTCACAGCGGTGATCAAGAAGAACAGCTATTTCGATTCGGTATCGCTGATGTCGATATCGACGAAAGCGAACGGGATCGACGGCGTCGAACAGGCGTTCGTCGCGATGGCGACCGAGATGAACAAGGGAGTTCTGAAGAACCTCGGTCTGCTCACCCCCGAACTCGCCGAGGCGGGCAACGGCGACCTGATGATCGTCGTCGTCCCATCCGGCGGCGGGAACGCCGACGCGATCGTCCCGCAGATCGAGGAACTGCTCACACGCCGGGCACCGTCCGGCGGCGCGGCGGAGATCTCGTACCGCACCATTGCCGCGGCCGCACATGCCGACGCCGGGGCGAACCTGGCGATCATCGCGGTCAACGGCGCCTATGCCGGGCGCGAGGCACGCAAGGCCCTTGAAAACGGGATGAGCGTGATGATGTTCAGCGACAACGTCCCCGTTGAAGAGGAAATCGCACTGAAGGCTCTTGCCCACGAGCAAGGCCTGCTCATGATGGGCCCCGATTGCGGAACGGCCATCATCAGCAACGTAGCCCTCTGCTTCGGCAACGCCGTCCGCCCCGGCCCGGTCGGCATCGTCGCCGCGTCCGGCACCGGTTCGCAGGAGGTCAGCGTCCGAATCCACGCGCTGGGCGGCGGCGTCTCCCAGCTGATCGGTACCGGCGGGCGCGACCTGAGCGCCGAAGTCGGCGGAGTCATGATGATCGACGGAATCCGAGCCCTCGCGGCGGACCCGAAGACCGAAGCGATAGTCCTGGTGTCCAAGCCGCCCGCGCCGGAGGTTGAGAAGAAGGTACTCGCGGAAGTCGCCGACGCCGGCAAGCCCGTGGTGGTGTACTTCATCGGCGGTTCCGAGGAAGCCGTCACCGCTGCAGGCGGTCACTTCGCCGCGAGCAGCCTCGACGCCGCCCTGGCCGCCGTGCGGCTCACAGGCTCGCCTTCTGCCACTGCCCTGGCCGTCGACGCCGCGCGCATCGAATCCGTGCGCGCCCGGCTCTCCCCGGAACAGACGAACATCCGCGGCCTTTTCTGCGGCGGCACCCTATGCGACGAGTCGATGTACGCGCTACTCGACGACGGCGAGGAAGTCTGGAGCAACATCCAGAAGAACCCGGAATTCGTGCTCGGCACGGGCAGCCCGAGCACCGGGCACACCTTCCTCGACTTCGGCGACGACGAATTCACCAACGGTCGCCCGCACCCGATGATCGATCCTTCCTTGCGCCTGGCCCGCCTGGTCGAAGAGGCGAAGGATCCCTCCGTCGCGGCCATCATCATGGACTTCGTGTTGGGCTTTGGCGCCCACGAAGACCCGGTAGGTGTCACCCTCCCGGCGATTACCGAAGCCAAGAAGATTGCCGCCGACGCAGGACGCCACCTTGAGATCGTGGCGTACGTCCTCGGGACGGACTTGGATACGCCAGGCCTCGCGGCCCAAACTGCGGCCCTTGAAAGGGCCGGGGTCATCGTTACCAGCAGCAGCACCGAGACGGGCGAATTCGCCCGTGCATTGGTGCGGGAAGGAATCAAGGCATGAGCATGTCGAAGCTTTTCGACAGTGAGTTGAACGTCATCAACGTCGGCCTGGCAATGTTCGAAGAGGATATTGCCGCGCAGGGCGCCAAGGTCCGCACCCTTGACTGGACCCCTCCCGGCGGCGGCAAGCCGAAGGTGATCGCCGCGCTGGATAAGCTTGAGCGGCCGGAGCTCGCGGAGAAGATTGGCGCCGCGAACGCTGAGGCGGCGGACCGCATCATGAGCGCCAAACCGATGCTGGTGGGCTTCGGCCGCGCACTCGACGTCGTTCCCGGCATGACCGCCACCACCATCCTGCACGCCGGCCCGCCCATCACCTGGGAGCGGATGTCCGGCCCGATGAAAGGTGCTGTCACCGGTGCGCTGGTCTTCGAAGGCCTCGCCGCCGATCTCGTTGAGGCCGAAGACGTGGCCGCCTCCGGGAAGATTACCTTCTCGCCCTGCCACGAGCACGACTGCGTGGGCTCCATGGCCGGCGTCACCTCCGCATCCATGTATATGCACGTGGTCCACAACGAGACGCACGGCAACTACGCCTACACCAACTTGTCAGAGCAGATGGCCAAGATCCTGCGCATGGGCGCCAACGACCAGAGCGTCATTGACCGCCTCGTCTGGATGCGGGACGTCCTGGGCCCCATGCTCAAGGAAGCCATGGAAATCGGCGGGGCTATCGACCTGCGCCTGATGCTCGCCCAGGCCCTCCACATGGGCGACGAAGCGCACAACCGCAACGTCGCCGGCACTGTGTTGCTTTTCCAGGCCCTGGCGCCCGCCCTCCTACAGACCAGCTTCAGCACGGAGCAGAAGAAGGAAGTCTTCGACTTCATCGCCAGCTCCGACTACTTCTCCGGCCCCACCTGGATGGCGACGGCGAAAGCGGCCCTCGACGCCGCCCACGGGATCGAAGGCTCCACCATCGTGACCACCATGGCGCGCAACGGCGTCGAATTCGGTATCCGCGTGAGCGGCCTGCCCGGCAACCACTGGCTCACGGGGCCGGCCCAGAAGGTCATCGGGCCGATGTTCGCCGGCTACAAGCCGGAAGACTCCGGGCTGGACATCGGCGACAGCGCGATCACTGAGACCTATGGATTCGGCGGCTTCGCCATGGCCGCGGCCCCGGCGATCGTCGCGCTCGTGGGGGGCACAGTGGAAGACGCGGTCGCCTACACGCACGCGATGGCTGAAATCACCACCACCGAGAACCGGAACATCACCATCCCATCGCTGGGCTTCCAAGGCCTGCCGACGGCGATCGACGTCCGCAAAGTGCTGGACACCGGCATCCTCCCGGTCATCAACACCGCCATCGCGCACAAGGATGCCGGCATCGGCATGATCGGCGCCGGCATCACCCACCCACCGGTCGAGGCGTTCGAGAAGGCAATCATCGCCCTCGCGGACAAGCTCGCCTGAACCGACCCCAAGAGAAAGCAGTCGCTGATATGACAACACCGCCAGACACAGTTGAAGTCACGGCTGCCGGGGCCGGTCTCGAATCCGAATTCGAGCACTCCCCGGTTCCCGAGTCCCACCGGAAATCTCTCCTGACGGTTTCGGCCGTCTGGTTTGGATTCCCGATGATCCTCACTAATGCCGTCCCCGGTGGCCTCGTGGTTGCCTTGCTCGGTTTCTGGCAAGGCCTCGCCGCGATTGTCGTGGCCAATCTCTTCATGTTCGTCTACGTCAGCCTGCTGAGCTATCGGGCCGGCAAGACGGGCAAGAGCTTCGCTCTGCAAGCCACCGAAACCTTCGGGACCGCCGGCTATGCCATTGCCTCAGGCTTCCTGGCCACCGTGGTGGTGGGCTGGTTCGCCTTCAACACCGGCGCCACAGGCGCCAGCCTGAACAAGGCGTTCGGCTGGAACGAGGCGCTGGTAGTTGCCGTTGCCGGTGTCGCGTTCATCGCGGTGACCTATCTTGGCATCAAGGCGCTGTCCTGGCTGGGTGCCATCGCGGCTCCGTTGTTCATCGTGGTGGTGATCATCGCCATCGCGATCGCGGCGCAGAGCCACGACCTGGGCCAGATCGTGAACTACCAGGGCGTGGGCGGCGGTGCCATGACCTTCGGTGTGGCCGTCACCTCGATCATGGCAACTTTCGCCGATTCCGGAACCATGACGGCGGACTTCACCCGCTGGTCGAAGAACGGCCGCGAAGCCGTGCTTGCCACGGTCACCGCGTTCCCGTTCGCGAGCCTCGTGGCCCAACTCAGCGGCGGCCTGCTGGTCGCAGCCGGCGCCATAGCGGCCGCGGAGACCGCCGGCGGCAACTTCACCCCGATCCTCACCGGCGTGAACAACCCGTTCCTCAACGCCCTGGTGGTGGTGTTCGTGGTTATCAATCTCGGTTCGGTGTGCACGCACTGCCTCTACAACGGCGCGCTGGGCTGGTCCCATCTGACCCGGTCCAGGATGCGACTCCTCACCTTGGTGCTGGGGGTAATCGGCGTGGTGGTGGCTCTGCTGGGTGCGTGGAACTACTTCGTGAACTGGCTCGCCTTCCTGGGCGTGCTGGTCCCGCCGCTCGGAGCCGTGCTCATCGCGGACCAGATCATCTTGCGCAAGCGCCTTGCCGACCGGGGTGAGGCGAAGATCCGCCCGACGGCGTTCATCGCCTGGGCCATCGGGGCCGCGGCCGCCGTCGTGGTCCACTTCAACGCGCCGATGCTTTCGGATGCCGTAGTGGGCCTAGTTGTCGGTCTTGTCGCCTACCTCGCGATCGAGTCGCTGTCCGGCCGGGCAACGGCAGGGAGGTAGGTCTAAGCGCAGCTAGTTGCATAGGGTGTGCCTCCAAATTCGGTTCGGTGGCTTTTGGCGTGCTTGTTGGGTGTGTCATTTGCGCAGCTGACGGATGAGCAGTGGTCTGGTTTGCTGCCGACGGCCCACCTGAAACTCTTTTGGCCCCCACGAGTTGGGGCACGCCGTGCCAGCGTCGAGGCGGTCTGCTTCCCGCAGCCCCTGTGTCGCCGGTGGCCGCTTCTGCGGCTTCCTCTCGGAGGGCGACGTCGATAATCACCGGGCGCCGTCGTTTTAGGTGCCCTGGCTCGTCCCCCACATGCGGCTGCGGGGGACCGATCGCGATGACGGCTGCCCAGCAGCCTGCTGACCCTCGTCGGGCGTCCCGGATGGCCCGCAAACGCCACCATGGGTCATCCCGCCGCGCTGCCGGTGCCGGGTTTTCGCCGAACAAGAATTCCACTCTGTGGAAATTAGATTTTCTCTTGCGGAAAAATGTGACGAGAATTATATTGAGTCCACCCCTCCCTGGGGCGTCAACGAAGACAGATTGGCTCTGAATCATGAACATTTCAGACTCAACAGTGCCGAAGGTGAGTTCGGCACTGGGGGAGACGGGTGCGAAGTCCATTCCGCGCACCGTCCCCGCATCACTGATCGCCAGAAATGGCGTCGAATCCCCCCGCTCCGGCCTGATCCCAGACGGCGCACGATGATCCCGGCGAACAGCGCAGCCACTGTGTTGGAGCGCTTCACCGCCAAGCTCCCCCTCAGCGTCCTCCGGGAGCGCATCGCCAGGGTCCGGGCCGTGTTGAAGGACCAGGGCATCGACGCCCTGGTGGTCTTCGCCAGCCCCCGTTCCCTGGGATCCCGGACCCGGACTACCGGATACGTCCAGTACCTGGCCGGTTTCACATCCAAGCCGACACCCTCCACAGTAGTGCTCACGGCGTCCGGCGAAGGAGCGGTCCTGACCTTCGGCGCCCACGAGACGCGCGAGTTCGGACTGCGCTCCGGCTGGCTGGGGGAGATCATCCAGGCCGGCGAGCAGCGCTCCCACCCCGCGGTGGCCGCCAGGTTCCTGGCGGAAGCGGGAGTCACCCCCGGATCCCGGCTGGGCGTCATCGGAACCGACGAGCTGAGCCACGCGTCTTATCTCGCGGTGGAGCAGGAACTCGGCGGATACGAGACCGTCGCTGCTGACAGCCTGCTGGACCGCCTGCGGCTGACCCGGGCCCCGGAGGAGGTGGAGATGTTCCGCGTCTCCGCGAAGATCTCCGACGCGATGGTGGCGGCTGCTTTTGCGGAGTCGATCCGCCCTGGAGCCTCCGGTCCCTCCATCATGGCGGAGATCGAGCACACAGGCAGGCTCCTCGGAGCCGATCTGGCCAATTGCTGGCTGTCCGTCGGAGAAGCTCCTCCCACCACGTACTTCGAGTTCATGGAACTGCCCCAGGAGGTCACCTCGCGTGACCGCGTGCAGATGGGCACCACCACGGCCTACGAAGGATACTTTGGTCAGTGCCTCAGGATGGGAGTAAGGGGAACCCCGAGCCGAGAGCTCGCTGAGTACTCCGAGATCCTCCTGAAGATCCAGGACGCCGCCCTCGGAGTCATGCGCCCCGGCGAGCCCTTGCACCGGGTCATCGACGTCATCGAGGAGATGTACGCGGCGCACGCACCCTACACGCGGGGAACCGACCCCTTCCGTTTCCAAAGCTGCCACGGACTCGGGCTCAGCTACGTCGAGCCCGGCATGGCCCGGGACCTGAACCCCCTGAGGGACAAGTCCCTCGACCCCAGTGGTGTTCTGATCGAACCCAACATGGTCATCGAAGTCCACCCCAACTTCACTGTTCCCGGACTGGGCTGCGTCGTCGCCGGCGACATGGCGCTCGTCACGGAAGACGGTGCCGAATGGATCACCGAGTCACCCCGCGGAATCTGGGAACTCTGATTCCGCTCTGTTCGTCGTGTCACCGCTGAAGGCGCCCCTGACCTGCCGAACCCCAAAAAGAACATCCTCGCTTAGCGGACCTCACGCAAGGACCCGCCCACTTGGCGACCAAAAATAGCAGCGTCTCCGTGCTGCTGCTCACCCCTCGGAATCCCACTGACAAGCCTCTCAGGAGCCCCCAAAATGACCTCCAATCCCCGCCGTTCAAGGACCATCGCCCGTACCGCTATCTTGACCGTCCCCCTCGTCGCTTCCATGCTGACGGCCTGCACTGCAGGCGGAAGCTCCAGTGGCGGTGGCGGCGACGCCAGCGGTGGCTCGTCGTCGATCGTCGTGGCCTTCAAGCACGAGTTCAACACAATGGACCCGCTGCGGTCGGACTACGCCCAGACGAACATGGTCGACAATGTGCTCTACGAGCCGCTGGTCAAGTTCGACGCCAAGAACAACATGGTCGGCTCGCTGGCCACCGAGTTCAAGTTGGCCCCGGACGCCAAGTCGATCGCGTTCACCCTCCGTGACAACGTGACCTTCCACGATGGCACCCCCCTCACGGCCAAGGACGTCAAGTTCAGCTTGGACCGCTACGTACGGTTGGGCCAAGGAATCGCCTCCCAGCTGCAGGGCTACGCCTCCACCACCGTCGTCGATGACAAGCACGTGGTGCTCAACCTGAAGGCTCCCAACGCCTTCTTCATCAACGGCATCGCCAATGTCTACATCTTGGAAGCCGACATGGTCTCCAAGAACGCCGGGTCCGACGACAGCCAGGGCTGGCTGCAGTCCCATGAGGCCGGCACCGGCCCCTACCAAGGCACCGGGACGTCCTCCGCCGACGGCACCACCGTCACCCGCTACGACAAGTACTGGGGATTCGACGACAAGCGGCCCACCCAGATGGTCTTCCGCCGCATCGACGAAAGCGCCACTGAGCGTGACGAGCTGAAGGCCGGCAACGTGGACATCGCCTTCGGCGTCTCGGCGGTCGACGCTGCGGCCCTGAAGGACCAGCAGAACGTGGACGTCGCTTTCCTCAAGACTTCCGGCCAGACTCAGCTGTTCTTCAACACCTCAACCGGTGCCACCGCCAACCCCCAGATCCGCGAGGGTCTCAGACTGGCCTTTGACTACGCGGGCGGCTTCCAGAAGATCCTCAACAGCAACGGCACCATCGCCTCCGGCACCGTCTCCGACGCCTTCACCTGCCGCCCGGAGAACTCCACGCCGTCGGCCCAGGACAAGGACAAGGCCAAGCAATTGCTGGCCGGCCTCGGATCCCAGGCCCTGGAGCTCCGCTACCAGTCCGTGGACTCCGTGCAGACCCAGCTCGCAACGCTCTTCCAGTCCAATCTGAAGGACCTGGGTGTGACCGTCAACCTGGTGCCGATCGCCTTCCCGGACTACCTCAAGACCCTGTCCAACCCAGCCACGATCCCGTCCATGATGCTGCTGAACGACTACATCCTGACCCCTGACCCCGGTGCCAGCCTGGACAAGCTCTACAACTCCAAGAACATCGGCAGTACGAACAAGGGCGCCTACAGCAACAGCAAGGTCGACGAGCTCCTCGCCCAGGCGCGCACCATCGCCGACTCGGGCAAACGCTGCGATCTGTACAAGCAGGTCGAAGCCCAGGTCTCCCAGGACTCCGTCTCTGCGAACCTGTACCAGGTGACGTTCCCGGTCGGCTACCGAAAGGGCCTTCAGGGCATCGTCTTCGACTGGTCCGCAACCCCCATGTCCTTCTTCAACGTCCGGGTGGGGTGACCACGGTGGCGAACAACCCCAAACAGCAGACAGCAGTCTTCCTGCTGAGAAAGGCCGCGTCTTCCTTCATCACGCTGGTCGGTCTGAGCGCCTTCGTTTTCATGATGGTCAAGCTCATCCCCGGTGACGAAGCGCGCGTGGCCGCAGGTGAGAACGCGTCCGTCGAACAGGTGGAAGCGATCCGCCACAGCCTGGGCTTCGACCAGCCGGTCCCCGTACAGTTTGTGGCTTTCATCGGCCGCCTGTTGCACGGTGACCTGGGAACGTCCATCACCACGCATGTCTCGGTCACTCAGGGCATCCAGCAGGTGCTGCCCCAGACCATCGAATTGGTCCTGCTCGCCGTGCTCATCGTGGTCACGGTCGTGGTCCCGCTGGCCACGGTCTCGGCGCTGCACCGGGACGGCAAGATCGACTACACCTTCAAGATCCTCGTGATCGTGAGCGCCGGTCTCCCCACCTTCTGGCTCGCACTGCTCCTGCAGTATGGCCTGGGCACCAAGGCGCAGCTGTTCCCCATCTCGGGGCGTCTGTCCCGCAACATGCACGTGCCGACCCGGACCGGCTCCGTGGTCCTGGACTCCCTTTTGGCCGGGAACCCGCTCGCCGCGTGGGACGGCCTCCAGCACCTCATCCTGCCGGCAGTCGTCCTCGCCCTTCCGTTCGGGGCGCAGCTCTACAGGATGCTGCGGGCGGAGCTCATCCAGGTGCTCGCTCGCGAGCACCTCACAGTCGCCCGTGCAAAGGGCGTCCCCCAGAGGCAGCTGGTGATGCAGCACGTGTTGCCCAACTCTATCGGTCCCTCGATCACCCTGGTGGGTATCCAGTTCGGGGCCATGGTGGGCGCCGCGGTGCTGGTGGAGTCGGTGTTCGGGCTGGTGGGAATCGGTTCCTACCTGACCAACGCCGTGAGCCAGAAGGACACCTTCGCCGTCCTCGGCGGGGTCCTGGTCATCGGTGCACTCGTGGTCGTCTCGAACTTCGTCGTAGATATTTTGCAATTGGTCCGCGACCCGCGCCTGCGGGCCGGCCAGTTAGGAGCATGAACCGTGGCCGCAACCCTTCCTGTGTTCGTCCCCGAGCGACGCAGCTGGCGCCGGACTGTCAGCGGGCTCCCGGGCATGCAGCTGATCGTCCCGACGGTGGTGGTGCTCCTCCTGGTGCTCGCCATCGTAGGGCCGCTGATTGCCCCGGATGCCTTGGTCTACCGATCTGACATCCTGAGCGCGCTTGCTCCGCCGAGCAGTACGCACTGGCTCGGCACCGACGAACAGGGCCGCGACGTCTTCTGGCGCATCATCGCCGGCGCGCAGTCCTCCCTGTTGTCCGCCGTCGCAATCGTCACCGGCTTTTCCTTCGTGGGGGTCCTGGTAGCCACCCTGGCCACCCTTGGTGGCAAGTGGGCGGACGAAGTCCTGATGCGCGTCGTCGACGCCGCCTTGGCCTTTCCGCCGATCATCTTCGCCCTCGGTGTCGCTGCGGCCCTCGGCCCGAGCCTCAACTCGGCCATCATCGCGATGATCCTCACCGGCTGGCCCGTCACGGCACGCGTACTGCGAGGCGTCATGAAGGAGACCATGAGCCAGCCTTTCGTGGAGAACGCCCGCGTCCTGGGCGTCTCGCGGACCCGGCTCATGCTCCGGCACGTCCTTCCGAACTCTTTGGACGTGCTAGTGGTCAAGTGGGCGGGCGACGTCGGCAACACCATTCTGATCCTCGGTGGCCTTTCCTTCGTGGGCGTGGGCGCGCAGCCCCCCAGCGCGGAGTGGGGAGCCATGGTGACCAGCGCCAAGGGTGTCATCGCCACCGCATGGTGGGCGGCGTTCACCCCCGGCATTGCCATCGCGATCACGGCGACGGCCTTCGGCCTCCTGGGTGACATACTCCAGGTCCGCTTTAATCCTGCACTCCGCAAACGGTGAGGACCGGAACATGAAAACGATGACCAATACCCCAGCACAGAAGGACGCCGAACGCCGTCCTGATCCTGGCACACTGCTGTCCGTACGGGACCTCACCATCGAGGCGGGATCCAAGGAGCTTTCCGTGCGCCTCGTGGATCATTTCAGCTTGGACATGGCCCCGGGCGACCGGGTGGCCCTGGTAGGTGAATCGGGCTCCGGAAAATCTGTCACGGCCCGTGCCATCATGCGCCTGGATCCTGACTTCCGGCTCTCCGGAACCGTCGACTTCGAAGGACAGGACCTCCTGAAGCTCAATGAGAAGCAGATGGTGGCCGTCCGGGGGCACAAGATCGGCATGGTATTCCAGGACCCCATGGGAGCGCTCAACCCGCTGATGACCATCGGGGAACAGGTGATGGAGCCGCTCCGGATTTCCGGAGTGAGCCGCGCTGAATCCGAGCGCCGGGCCAAGTCCGTCCTGGAGGAGCTCGGCGTGGCCAACGCCGAGTCCCGTATGAAGGCCTACCCGCACGAGTTTTCCGGCGGCATGCGCCAGAGGGTCGTCCTGGCGATGGCACTCATCTCCGACCCGTCCCTCATCATCGCGGATGAGCCCACCACTGCCTTGGACGTCCGCGTTCAAGAGCAGGTGCTTACCCTGATGGACAAGGTGTCCAAGGAACGCGGCCTTGCCGTGCTTTTGATCACCCACGACCTCGGCACGGTGGCCGGATTCACGGACCGCGTGGCCGTCATGTACTCGGGCCGCAAGGTGGACGAGGCCTCGGTGGATGCACTCTTCAGCAACCCGGCCCACCCCTACACCCAGGGACTGCTCCAAGCGGTGCCGCGCATCGACCAGACGGTCCCGCGCTTGCTGACCATCCCGGGGGCGCCGCCGCACCCCCTCAACCGGCCCACTGGCTGCGCTTTCTCCCCACGGTGCCCCTTCGCGTTCGATTTGTGCCTCGTGGAATCGCCTGAACTCAGGCCCTCGCCAGAGGGTGGAGTCGTCGCTTGCCACCTCTATGGTGCCTCCGGAAAGGACGAAGGATCATGAGCCTCCTGGAACTGCGTGACGTGTGCAAGACCTTCCACGCCTTGGGGCGGGAGCCGGTGAAGGCTCTCAGGGACGTCAATCTCACCGTCGAGGCCGGCACCATCACCGGCCTGGTGGGGGAGTCCGGCTCCGGGAAGACCACCATTATCAAGAGCATCATGGGCTTGGAAAGGCCCACGAGTGGCACGGTCACCTACGACGGCATAAACATCCCTGAAGCCAAAGGGGAGACGCTCAAGCGGATCCGGCGTGAGGTCCAGTTCGTCTTCCAGGATCCCACCTCCAGCCTGAACCCACGCATGACCGTGGAGCAGTTGGTGGGTGAGGGTCTTCTGGTGCACAAGCTGGTCGCCGGGAAAGCGCAGCGCCGCGAGCGGGTGGCGGAACTGCTCACCATGGTGGGCCTGAGCGATCGCGATCTGGACAGGTACCCCCGGTCCTTCTCGGGCGGCCAGCGCCAGAGGATCGCCATTGCCCGGGCTCTCGCCGTCGGACCCAAGCTCCTGGTCTGTGACGAGCCGGTCTCGGCCTTGGATGTCTCTGTCCAGGCGCAGGTGCTCAATTTGCTGCAGGACATGCAGGAGGAGCTGGGGTTCACGGTGCTGTTCATCGCCCACGACCTTGCCGTGGTCAGGCAGATCTGTTCCCGGGTGGCCGTGATCCAGTTGGGGCAGATCGTTGAAGAGGGGCCTTCCGAAGACGTCCTGGCCGCTCCGTCCCACCCGTACACCCAGGCACTTCTGGCCGCGGTTCCCACGCCCAATCCCGCCGTCGCCCGCGCGCGGGCGCTCGCACGGCTCCAAGAAAAGGTTGCATGATGCTTGAAGTTGCCAACGGTTCCACGGGGACCATATCGACCCACCCCGTACGTATAGGGGTTGACGGAAAGAAGATTCCTGAATCCGCCAAGCGTGGCCCGCTCGCCACCGTCTCCCACGCCCACGAACTGGACATGGACGGGCTGTTCTTCCGGACCGTGCTGGACATGAGTCCCACCTTGGACGCCGGTGAACTTGGGGAGATCCGGCAGCGGGCGGACGAACTGGACATGTACCTGGAGACCGGGCTGGGCAAGGTTAACCCTTATGCCAACCCCGAGGCCCCCGAGCTGCGGGCCATCGGGGACGGGGACATCGTCCTGGGGTTCCGCCGGATGATGGAAGCCTGCGCGGCCATCGACTGCCGTGAGCTGTGGGTGGCCACCGCCAACTTCAAGGGGTCCTACTACGGCCGCTTCGCCTACGACCGGTTCCGCACCGATGTGGACTGGAGCGATCAGCTGGCCGCGACGGAGAGGTTCCTCAAGAAACTGGCCCCCATCGCTCGGGATCTGGGTATCCACATGAACCTGGAGACCCACGAGGAGATCACCACCTTCGAGCTGGTCCGGTTGGTCGAGGAGGTCGGCCCGGACGTCACCGGTATCGTCTACGACACCGCCAACGTCCTGCAGCGGATGGAGCATCCGATGTTCGCGGCGCGGCGCGTGGCGCCGTATGTCCGGCAGACGCACCTGAAAGACGCCTATGTGGCGCACGACGACGGCGGGTTGGTCCACCAGTTGCGGCCTTACGGTGAGGGCGTGGTGGACTTCGCCGGGGTGCTGCCGATCATCGTGGCCGCAAACCCGACCATGAACGTCACCATCGAGAACCCGCAGTCCTACCTGGATAAGACCCCGAGCCAGCGTCCGCGCGTGATCGAGGCCTTCCACCCCGAGTTCCTGAAGGGTCACCCGGACCTGACGGTCGAGGAGCTCGCAGCCTATCTGGACATGATCCACCGTTATGAGCAACGCGTCGCCTCCGGCGAGGTGGCCGACTGGCGGAGCTACCTCACCCAGCCGTACGAATACGCCGAGGCCGTGGAATGCATCAAGACCGGCGCCCGCATGGCCCGGTCCATCATCGGCTCCGCCGGCTTCCCACTGCACACCCCCCTGGGGCAGGCTGCCACCGCCGGCCACTGATTTAAGCAAAGGACACAACATGATCAACCCCAACCGCGAATACCGGCTGGAGGGGAGCCACTGGGTCAGCCCCGTCAACTTCGACGACGAGGTCACCCGCGACTTCGATTTCCCCAACCCGCTGGGCCTTATAGACAGCACGCTGCGCAAGACGAACTACACCGCCGGCGCCGAGACCACCATCGATGGCTTCCTCCGGATCGCCCAGGCCCTCGAGGACATTGGCATCAAGGACGAGAGCCTCAACCTGGACTGGTGGGGCGACGACACACCGAACGCCCGGGAACTGGAAATGGTCCGGGAAGTCCTGGCCGGCGGCTTCGCCTTCACCTGCAACGTCTACGCCGACACCCTGCTGGGCAACGGCGATGGAACCCCGCGCATCGATCCGCTCTCCACGGTGGACCTCCTGCTGTCCATTGGCGCGAAGGTGATTGCGCCGGGGATCGTGGAGGCCTCGTCCCCGGAGAGCGAGGCCCGGCAGCTGCGCCAGCTGGCCGAGGTGGTGGAGTACGCCACCTCCTGCGGTCTGGAGTGGACCGTCACCTTGGCCCAGGCGGGACGTCGGGGCTTCGACAGCATGATGCGCGTGGCCAACGAGGCCGTGGCGCTCGGCGCCAAGAGAATCGACCTCATGGACTCCACCAGCAGCCTCAGCCCCGAGGCCATGCGCGTGTTCATCCGGCGCTTCCGTTCCCGGCTCGCCACCAAGGTGCCGCTGACCATGCACGTGCACGACGACTTCGGGCTCGGAACGGCAGGTGCCATCGCCGCCGCTGCCGCGGGTGCCGGGCCTGACGTTTCCGTCAACGGAGTCTCCTACCGCTGCGGCTTCCCGCCCCTGGAGGAGGTCGCCACCAGCCTGGAGGTCCTCTACGGTGTGGACACCGGCATCAAGCTGTCCGGTCTGCAGGCACTTTCCGACCTCGTCTACCGGGAGACCGGCCTCCCGAACCCGGCCCTCAAGCCGGTCACAGGAGGCTACGCGTACCTCAAGAGCACCACCGCCGATGTGCTCAGCTCCCTGCGAGACGGTGTCCGGACGTTCCCGCCGATCTCCGGCTGCCTCCACGCGGACGTGGTGGGCGCCGACATCCGCTGGGTCTGGGACCGCCTCAGCACCCGCGCCATGGTACGCCAGCTCGCCGCCAACCTGGGCCTGGAACTCAACGGGGTGGAAGTCGAGGCCGTCTACAAAGCCCTCAACGACGCCATTGACGGGATCCCGGAGTACCCCCGCTGGCTGACCGCGGAGCAGGCGTCGGCCCTGTGCAAGGAGACTGTGGACTTCTCGCGTCAGGTGAGCCAGCGATGAGCACGGAGACGACGGTGCACGGTGGCCTGGAGGCCTTCAACTCCCTGCCGGAAGCCGAGGCCCTGACGGCGGTCGCCAGCTGCTGCCCCTTGCCGGAATGGGGTTCGACGGTGGTCTCCGCCCGGCCGTTCCGCTCGGTGGAGGAGGCCGAAGACCAGGCAGGTGTGGCCACGCGGGCCATCCCGGACGGGACCCTGCCGGACGTGCTCAACCTGTTCCCGCCCATCGCGGTGGACCGGGGCGGCGATTCCCGGGCGGCCAACTGGTCCCGCCAGGAGGAGGCCGCCATCCACGCCTCCGCGAGTGACGTGAAGGCCCAGCTGGTCGAGACGGGTCTGAAGTTCAAGGAGCGTTTCGGCTACACCTTCGTCATTGCCGCCGCCGGGCGGACCAGTCCCGAGGTCCTCGAGGCCATGAAGGAACGACTTCGGGCCGAGCCCGGGCAAGAACTGGGCACGTCCCGGCAGCAGCTGGAACTGATCTGCCGGATGCGCATCGCCAAGCTGATGCAGCAATTGGATCCCGGCCTACAGGGGAGCCTCTGATGCTTCCAACGGCGAACTGCTTGAAGACACGTTCCGTCACCATGACTGGAAGTTTGATTCGTTGGCCACGGTCCAGTGGGTTTGCCATCCAAGGAAGACATGCCGGGAAGGAACCGTATGGCTCGCGGAAATGACGGTTTGCGCCTTGGAATGCTTGTTCCGTCATCCAACACCTGCCTGGAGCCGGTCACCTACCGGCTCCTGGGCGGAGTGCCTGAGGTCACGGTTCACTTTGCCCGGGTCGATGTAGATCAACCCTCCTTTGGTTCGCGACTTGGTGGGGAAGGGATGACCACAGCGGCGCAGCAACTTGCCCATGCGGAAGTTGACGCCGTGGTTTGGAACGCGAGCAGCGGTTCGTGGCTCGGAGTCGAGCGTGATCGAGAGATCTGCGCCAACTTGTCCAGAATTTGCGGGGTGCCATCCACGAGCACGACACTCGCACTCCTCGAAGCCTGCAGAATCTACGGCGTGACCAATCTCGGCCTGGCCACCCCCTACACCACGGACGTGAACGTCAGGATTGCCGCGGTATACGCCGAACACGGGGTGGAAATAGTCTCCGAATCCCACATGGGAATCGAAGGAAACAAGGCGTTTGCACGGATCCCTGAAGATGCCGTCGCCGCGGGCGTCCGGGCAGCGGCATCGCACGCGCAAGCGGTGACAATCCTCTGCACAAACCTTCATGGCGCGTCAGTGGCCCCGATTCTGGAGGCGGAGTTGGGGATCCCTGTCTTCGATAGTGTTGCGGCCACCCTTTGGCAGGCGCTCCAGCTTGTGGCACCGACGTCCCTCACTGGGTTCGGAACTCTCCTCCAAGATGGCGCCTTCCGATCACGTCTTCAAGCCCTCTGCGATTCGCTGCTGCGCGACACAGCCGCGGACCGTACCACCCTTCATCTGGATATTCCTGAGCGCAACCTTCGAGGAGTGTTGCCGGTGGGTGAGTCTGTGGGTCCAGGAGTCCGTCCGATTCGCTCGGACGAAACAAATGCGCCGCCCGGTGTCAACGTGGCTGAATGGCTCGAGTGGTCCCGCCGCAACCTTGTCCACGGCATCCAATCCCAGATCCTTGAGCCCGTGGAGCTGGACGGCGCGTTGATTGGGTGGTTGTCCGCGCAAAGTGTTTCCGAGCGAGCGTGGACGAAATCCAGCCAGGGGGCCATGGTTGCTGCCCGTCAGATCGCCGAGGAAACTGTGTCGTCATTGACCAAGCCGGTCCGGGCATGAAACCTGCCCGCCACGAGGTGGCCAAATGACAAGTCGGCGCTGGCGGTCGGTCGAGAATGAGCCAGCGGGCGGGGAGCGTCGAGTTTCATGACTCGGGAGACAGGATCGGACGGCGGATGCGGAATGCAACACGTGCGCTCAGTCGAGCGTGCGTTTGCTGTGCTCGAGCATATGGCCGATTCCGGAGGCAGCGTGACGGTGAGCCAGTTGTCCAAGAGCCTTGGGGTGAGTATGGCGGGAACCTACCGGATGCTGCGCACTATGGTAACCCTTGGATACGGACGCCAGCTAAGCGATCGGAGCTACACCCTCGGCGCTAGACTCATCCGTCTGGGCGAGGGGGCGATTGCACAGCACATGTCGGCGGCACGGCCGGCGCTCGCCTCGGCGGTGCTCCAGTTGGGTGAAACGGCGACCCTGGCAATGCTTGACGGTGACACGATTGTTTACACACTCCAAGTCCAGTCACCCCACGCACTACGTTCAAATGTTGAGATCAGAACACCTGCTCCTGCTCACGAAACAGGCGCCGGTAGAGTGCTCTTAGCCCAACTCACGGATGATCAGCTCAGACAGAGCCTTGCCCGCGCGAGGTCACCGAATCCGAGAACTTCAGACGAAGCCTACAACCTCGGGATCGATTCGACGATCAGGCAGATCCGGGCGGCTGGTTACTCCATAGACGAAGGTGATCACGAGCTAGGTATGCGGTGCTACACAGTCCCGATTGCCGGTGCCGGGAGGCCCTTTGTAATTTCTGTTGCTGGCCCGATCGAGCGGCTCGGGAACGGCTCAGAGGGCCGTGCCATCACTGTGCTCAGGGAAACCGCAGAGAAGATCAGCGAGGGCTTCAAACCGGCACCATCGCCGAAAGCGATTCGGCCGCAGCCAAGAGGGCCGGGTGTCCCCGGCCGTTGTCCTGTTGAACAGCCCTGACCGGCATGGCGGCGCACTCAGATACCGACAAGGGAACGGCCTGCCTTATTGGCCGTGCCTTTTGCACACCCAGACAAGGAAGAACACACCATGCGCATTCTCGTCGCCAATGTGAATACCACCGCATCCATGACGGAGTCCATTGCCGAGCAGGCCAGGTCCGCCGCGGCTGTCTGGACCGGACTGTCCCTTTGATCAGGATCGGCTGAAGCTGGCCGGACTAGACGCCCGTTGTGCCTCGGTCCGGGCCAGCGGCATGCCAGTCCTTGGAGCTTGAAGAAGAACCAGAGCGGGCAGTAGAAGCGATCGTTGAACAGGCTTTGTTGGCGGTCCGGGATTCGCGCCGAAGGACCTAGGAGCGGATTCCTCAGGGACGGCCGATACGCGGGGCCGGGTCCCGTACCTCGGATGAACCGGGAAACGATACCACCAGAACTCCCGGAACCAGCGGCCCGGACTCGGATCGGGCGCAACGAAAGGAACAAGCCGATCATGGTCAAAGCACTCTGGAACGGAGTCGTCATCGCCGAATCCGATGACACCGTCGTGGTTGAGGGAAATCACTATTTCCCCCGCGATGCCGTGGAGGACCGATACCTGACGGACAGCGACATGTCCTCGATCTGCCCGTGGAAGGGCCACGCCAGCTACTTCAGCCTGGAAGTCAACGGCCGGGGGAATGCTGACGCCGCGTGGTACTACCCCGACCCCAAGAAACGGGCGCTTCCCATCAAGGACCGCATCGCCTTCTGGCGTGGGGTCACTATCGAAGAATAGGCCCGGTCTTGTACGCAGCTGTGTAACAGCCAGCCTTCACAAGCCTCAATCCGGCCAACCTTCCAAAGACAATTAGCTACCCAACGGTGGAAAGTTTGGTTTGGTGAAAACCCCGTTTTACCACTCTCCAGCCATGTCGGGCATAAAATCTCCGTTTTCTGGCAGAATCATCGGCGCTAATAGCGGTGAGGGTAGTAAGAGCACGAAACAAAAAGCCAGTGACAGGCACGTCTTATCAAAAAACGAACGCAGTATTTCCGACACGCCGCTGGAATTTCACCTGCAGGACAACTTTGCGGGTGGTTTGGAGCCCTAGGATAAATCGTCATCACTCGTCTATAGAGGAGATCCATTGTCGTACCAGCAGCAACAGACCGTCCCGGCCGGTAGTGCCGTCCCGCTTTGGGCCCCGTACTACGGTGCGCCCATCGGTGAGGCCGCACGCCGGTTCTTCAAGAAGTACGCCACCTTCACCGGCCGCGCCAGCCGCAGCGAATACTGGTGGTGGACCCTCATCTCCGTCGTCGTGAGCATCGTGCTGAACATCGTCATGTCTGTGGCAGGCTCCGCTGGCGCCACTGTCAGTGACTCCGGAACCATGGTTCCGGGTCCAGGCGCGATCGTCGGTGTCATCCTTTTGGTCATCTGGGGCCTGGCGGTCATCGTCCCGTCCCTGGCCCTCGTCGTTCGCCGCCTGCACGATGCGAACTTCAGCGGCTGGTTGATCCTGATCGGCCTCGTTCCGTTCCTCGGTGGACTGGCCCTGCTCATCTTCATGTTCCTTCCGCCCAAGCCGGAAGGCCAGCGGTTCGACGTCCCCGCCTAGCCCACACGGCAGCGGTAACACTGAAGGCCATCGGCGTCATGCCGGTGGCCTTTGGTCTCAGTTCGAGATTCACCAGCGGAGGCGACAATCCAGCAGCCTGACATCACGACGCCGAAAATCGCCAGGGAGAGCACCCCACCCGGTCTGCAGGACCAGGGCGAGCAGTTGGCAATCGGTTGTCAGGCCGTGTCGAGCTGGTTAGACTCGGGGAAACACATGCCGCCTGAGCGCCTGTACGTTCAAAGAAGGACATTTTTCGAGGGAGCAAGAATGCCCACAGCAGCAGTCATCGGTTGCGGCGATGTATCGAGTGTGCACTTCGGGGCGATCGCCAAGATGGACGACGTCGAACTCGTGGCAGTCTGCGACACGGACCTCGCGCGTCTGGGCGTGGCAAAAGCCGCCTATGGCGTCGAGGGGTACGCGAACCATCTTGAGATGCTCGAGGCGGTGATGCCCGACGTCGTGCATATCTGCACTCCGCACCACCTTCATGCCTCGCTGGCCGCGGACTGCCTCGAGCGCGGCGTCAGCGTGATTGTCGAGAAGCCGCTCGCCCACACTCTGGAAGAGGGACGCCGGCTGGTCGAGGCGGCTGAACGGAGCACGGCGAAGATTGCCGTATGTTTCCAGAACCGTTACAACGCGACGTCTCAAGCGATGCGGCGACTGCTCGACGACGGCGGGCTGGGTCAGGTTCTGGGCGCCTCGGCAACCGTGATGTGGCACCGGACGGCCGAGTACTACCGGGACAGGCCGTGGCGCGGGACCTGGGCTGAAGGAGGCGGCGGCCTCATGATGAACCAGGCCATCCACACGGTGGACCTGCTCCAGTGGCTGGTAGGTGACGTGACAAAAGTGGAGGGCCACGCCTCCACGCGCTCGCTCGGCGGCGTGATCGAAGTGGAGGACACGGCGGAATTCATCGCCGGGCACGCCAACGGTGCAACCAGCGTCTTCTATGCCACCCTGGCGAACGCCACCAACGCGCCGGTGACGCTGGACATCGTGACCGAAAAGGCCACGCTCAGCCTTCGTGGCGATCTCAACGTCACGTACGCCGACGGCACCGTGGACATTATCCCGGAACGTGCCTTGGAATCAGGGGGGCGGGCGTACTGGGGCGTATCCCACGAACTCCTCATCAAGGACTTCTACGCCAAGCTTGGGGATACTGATCCGTTCTGGATCAGCCCTGCTGAAGCCGAAAAGTCACTCAGGATCGTCAAAGACATCTATGCCCAGAGCTACCCGGAGCTTTCCGCACAGGTCGGCTGACAACCAGGCGTCCGCCTGACAACCAGGCGTCCGCCTGGCAAGCGCCATTCACCTCTCCGGTTGGACGGGCAGGGCGGTCGCCGGGAGATTGATTGGCAACCGTCCTGCTTTTTGTTGCCATGCCGGATTACGATGGAGCCGTGACTCAAGCGACGAACTCCGGAGCAGCAACTGTCCCCACCAGGCGTGGGCGCGGGGAGAAATCCTCACCCACGATCTACGACATCGCGAAGCTCGCGGGAGTCAACCCATCCACGGTCTCGCGCGCGCTGAGCAAACCGGGGCGGGTCAGTGCCAAAACCCAGAAGATCATCGAGGATGCCGCCGAGCAGCTGAACTATCGAGTGAACCCCTTCGCCCGGGCGCTTCCCACTGGGCGGACCCAAACGATCGGGCTGATCGTCGCGGACATCACCAACCCGACGTTCTTCGACATTATCCGCGGCGCTGAGACCACCGGATCCGCCCGGGATTACACCCTGGTGTTGGCTGAGTCCGCGGAGTCGCCGGAAACAGAGCTCACGGCTGCCCGCCGGATGTTGAGCACCGTGGACGGCCTCATTTTGGCGAGCCCGCGTATGGACGATGAGCAGATCCGTGCTTTGGCCTCGGACAAACCGGTGGCCGTCATCAACCGCGAAGTGGACGGAGTGCCCTGCGTTGTCCCCGACGTCAACAAAGGCATCAGCCAGGCGGTGCGGAGCCTCGCGGCCAACGGCCATCACCAGCTCGCCTTCGTGGCCGGTCCGCCGCTGTCCTGGATGTCCCGCCGCCGCTGGGAAGGGGTCCAGGCTGCCTGCGATTGGTACAAGTTGGGAGCGGTCCGCTTGGAATCGTCCAAGCCAACCGTCGACGGCGGCCGCCAGGCAGCGCGCGACGTCCTGGGGAGCGGTGCGACGGCGGTCATCACCTACAACGATCTCCTCGCCATAGGGCTCATGCAGGAATTGCAGGCCGCCGGCGTCCGCGTTCCCGACCAGATCAGCATTGTGGGTTTCGACGACATCTTCGGGGCGGACTTCACCACGCCGGCGCTCACCACGGTCAGGTCGCCGTTGGGGGAGTGCGGATCCCGGGCCGCAGCCCTGCTGCTGGACATGTTCCTCGGTAATGAGGGGCCCGTGGGAGTGGTTCGGGTGGATACGGAACTCGTGGTGCGCGGCTCCAGCGGACGGCTGATCGCCTAGTTTCAAGGGATATTCGGGAGTAACTGCAACGGTATGGCAATAGATGGCAACCGGTTGACAGATTGTCTCCTCGGATCGAAAATTGACCTATGTCACAGTCGATTGCAGCCAATCCTGACCGCCTCCTGCCCGCGGATCCCGGGACCCGGAGCATTGCGCGCTCCCTGCTGGAGCGCGTCCAGGACCTGCCCATCATCTCCCCGCACGGCCACGTTGACGCGGCTGTTATCGAGCACAACACACCGTTCCCTGATCCGGCCGCGCTCCTGGTCAGCCCGGACCATTACGTCACTCGCTTGATCCACGCAAGCGGGGTCTCCATGGACAAGCTGCGCTCGGGAGGCTCCAGCCCGTCGGAGTCGCGGGAAGTCTGGCGGAGGTTCGTCGACGCCTGGCCGCTCTTCGAAGGCACGGCCTCCGGCTACTGGCTGCGCACGCAGTTCGAGAGTGTATTCAAGCTCGGCGCGGATCTCGGCGATATGTCCGCCGACGCCAGCTACGACGCCATTGCCGCCAAGCTCGTGGAGCCCGACTTCCGTCCGCGCCAGCTCTTCAAGGACTTCAACATCGAGGTCCTGGCCACCACGGACGATCCCCTGGACAGCCTGGCGAGCCACAAAGCGATCGCCGACGACCCCTCCTTCAACGGCCGCGTGCTGCCAACCTTCCGCCCGGATGCATACCTGAACATCGCTCACCCGGCATGGAGCGCCAACGTCGACCGGCTGATCGAAGCCGCCGGCGACGGCGCCACAGGCTACGCCGGCTACATCATGGCCCTGGAAAACCGGCGTCGTTATTTTGCGGACCACGGCGCGGTCTCCGCGGACCACGGCGTCCTCACCCCGGCAACGGTCAAGTTGGACCGTGCCGAGGCCGAGCGGATCTTCGAACTCGCCCGTGCCGGCAAGGCGACAGCCGAGGACCGCAACATCTTCGAAGCCCACATGATGTACCAGATGGCACGGATGTCGGTGGAGGACGGCTTGGTCATGACCATCCACCCCGGTTCCTTCCGCAACCACCACCAGCCCACCTTCGATGCCTACGGTGCGGACACCGGACATGACATTCCGTTCGCCACCAACTACACCGAGGCCATTCGGCCCCTGCTCCAGGACTTCGGCACGGCGAAGGACTTCCACCTGGTGCTGTTCACCCTGGACGAAACAGTGTTTTCCCGCGAACTGGCGCCGCTGGCAGGGTTCTACCCGTCCGTGTACCTCGGGGCGCCGTGGTGGTTCCTCGACGCGCCGGACGCGATGCTCCGCTTCCGCTCCGCCGTCACCGAAACCACCGGCTTCTCGCGGTCTTCAGGTTTCATCGACGACACCCGCGCGTTCTGCTCCATCCCCGCCAGGCACGACGCCTCCCGTCGGATCGAGGCATCGTTCCTTGCCCGGCTGGTTGCCGAACACCGTGTCAGTGAAGACCGCGCCCACGAACTGATCGTCGACGTCGTCGACTCCTCACCCCGAAGGGTTTTCAAGCTGTGACCACTGAACCCAAGCAACCCGCGGACCTTCCCCGCTTGAGCCGCGCAGTCAAGCCCCTGGGCAAGGCTCCCGTGCGCATTGTGCACATGGGGCTTGGCGCATTCCACCGCTCGCACCAGGCGTGGTACACCCAACACGCCGGGGACGCAGCTGAGTGGGGGATTGCTTCCTTCACGGGTCGCCGCCCGGACGCGGCAGCGGTCCTGTCTGACCAGGACGGCCTGTACACAGTGGTGGAACGGTCGGATGAGGGCGATTCGTTCGAGATCATCGGCAGCATCGTCGAGGCAGTTGATGGCGCCGACGTCGAGCGTTTTGTCGAGCTTGTCTCCGCGCCGCTGACCTCGGTCGTCACGCTCACCATCACAGAGGCCGCTTACCGGCTTGGCGTCGACGGCAAGCTGGACACGGAAGCGCCCGACGTCGTCGCGGACCTCGCCGTGCTCGCCGACGGATCTGCTTCCAGCAAGCCGTCGACGCCGCTGGGCCGCCTAGTGCGGGGACTCGCCGCCCGCCGCGATGCCGACGCAGGTCCCCTCTCCGTCGTCTGTTGCGACAACCTTTCCAACAACGGGACGGTGGCCAGGAACGCCGTGGTGGGGATGGCCTTGGCGTTCGACGCCGGACTCGCCGCCTGGATTGACGCGAGTGTCAGTTTTGTCAGTACTTCTGTTGACCGGATTACGCCGCGGACGACGGACGCCGATATCGACGCCGTCGCTGCCGCTTGCGGATACCGCGACGAATCGCCTGTGGTCGCCGAGCCCTTCCACAACTGGGTCCTCAGCGGAGACTTCCCCGCCGGGCGACCACGTTGGGAAGACGCCGGTGCCGTTTTCGTGGACGAAATCGAGCCATACGAGAACCGCAAGCTATGGCTCCTCAACGGCGCCCACTCGCTCCTCGCTTATGCGGGCCAACTGCGCGGCCACAAGACCGTGGCCGAGGCGCTCGCTGATGATTCCTGCCGCCGGGCCGTGGAAGACTTCTGGGACGAGGCCGCTGCCAACCTGCATGGCGACGATCTGCGTATCCCCGAGTACCGGGCTGCCCTCCTGGAGCGATTCGCCAACTCCGGAATCGCCCACCACTTGGCCCAGATAGCCATGGATGGCAGTACCAAACTGCGCATGCGGGCAGTACCGGTTCTCCGCGCCGAGCGCGCCGCCGGCCGCAGCGGCGAAGCGGCGGCACGGATGATCGCAGCGTGGTCGGCCTACACCGCTTCGGCCACCGGACTCCAAGACCCGCGGGCGGCAGACATCGCCGCCGCGAACCTCCTACCGGGCCGTGTGCGGCTCGGGGCCCTCCTAAGCCTCGTGGATCCGGAATTGGCCGCCGATGCCGAGATCGTGGCACTCGTCGATAGCTTGGCCGACACCTTCGCGGTCGTCGGCAAAGTTTCCACGAAATAAGGTGTGCAACCGGTTGCCAATTGTTGTCATCCATCCTAAGATCATCCTTACCCGCCCTGCGGTGCACCTCGCATCCGGGCCAGGTCAGCCCTCGATCAGCAACCCTGAAAGGACCAGCTGTGAAAATCATTGCCGCTGAAGTCTTCGTGACCAGCCCCACCCGGAACTTCGTGACCTTGCGGATCACCACCGAGGACGGCGTGACGGGCATCGGGGATGCGACGCTGAACGGCCGTGAACTCGCCGTGGCCGCGTACTTGAAGGAACACGTCGCGCAGCTGCTGATCGGCAAGGACCCGCACCGGATCGAGGACACCTGGCAGTTCCTGTACCGCTCCTCGTACTGGCGCCGCGGCCCCGTCACCATGGCCGCGATCGCCGCCGTCGACATGGCGTTGTGGGACATCAAGGGCAAGGTCGCCGGGCTGCCGGTCTACCAACTCCTGGGCGGTGCCTCCCGCAACGGGCTCCGCGCGTACGGCCACGCTTCGGGGTCGGACATCCCGTCCCTGTTCGATTCGGTCCGGGAGCACCTCGAACTGGGCTACAAGTCCATCCGGATCCAGACAGCCATTCCCGGGATCAAGGCCGTGTACGGCGTGGCCGCCCAGGCGCAGGCTTCGGGTGAGCGTTACGACTACGAGCCTGCCGGCCGCGGTGCGTTTCCGCAGGAAGAGGATTGGGACACCCGGGCCTACCTGCGCCACCTGCCCACCGTCTTCGAAGCGGTGCGCAACGAATTCGGCCCGGAAATCCCGCTGCTGCACGATGGCCACCACCGCATGACTCCCATCCAGGCAGCCAAGCTCGGCAAGGCGCTGGAACCGTACGATCTGTTCTGGCTCGAAGACTGCACTCCGGCCGAAAACCAGGAAGGGCTGCGCCTGGTCCGCCAGCACACCACCACCCCGCTGGCCATCGGGGAGATCTTCAACACGGTGTATGACTTCCAGACGCTCATCAAGGAACAGCTCATCGACTACGTCCGGGCCGCGTCCACGCACTTCGGCGGAATCTCGCCGCTGAAGAAGGTCATGGACTTCGCCGCCCAGTACCAGATCAAATCCGGCTTCCACGGCCCCACCGATATTTCCCCCGTCGGTTTCGCCGCGCAGCTGCACGTTGGCCTGGCCATCCACAATTACGGCATCCAGGAGTACATGCAGCACTCGGACAAGACCAACACGGTCTTCGAACAGTCCATGACCTTCACGGACGGCTACCTGCACCCGGGCGACAAGCCGGGCCTCGGCGTCGAGTTCAACGAGGAAGCCGCCAACTCCTTCCCGTACCAGCAGGCTTACCTGCCGTACAACCGCCTCGTGGACGGCACCGTTCATGACTGGTAGGAACGTCGGCGTGACTGGCGAGCCCACCGCAGCCGCGGAAAAGCCGCGGCGCATTGTGGTGATGGGCGTCTCCGGCTGCGGCAAGACCACCATCGGGGACCTCGTGGCCCGGGAACTCGGCGTTCCGTTCCTCGACGGCGATTCGCTCCACCCAGTGGAGAACGTTGCCAAGATGGCCGCCGGAACGCCGCTGACCGACGAGGACCGCTGGCCGTGGCTGGCGACGGTCGGCACTGAACTCGCTAACGCCGGGGACGGCGGGCTGGTTCTCGCCTGCTCCGCCCTCCGGCGCAGCTACCGGGACGCCATCCGGTTGCAAGCGCCGGACACCGTTTTCCTTCATCTCCACGGCAGCAAGGAGGTGCTGAGGGAACGGACAGAAGGGCGCTCCGGACACTTCATGCCGCCTGCGCTCTTGGATTCACAGCTCGCCACCCTGGAACCGATCGACGGCGACGAGGCCGGTATCGTCGTCGACATCGCCGCCCCGGTAAGCAAGGTGGTGGCCGAGGCGCTGGCGGGCATTGCCGCCGTCGTGGGTTCCAAAGCTCCGGTGAGCGGCAGCGCGGGCGCCCCACGCACCCAAGCGCGGCAGTTCGACGTCGACCTTCAGGGCGCGCCGTTCAACCTCGACGACGACGCCGTTGCATGGGTGCACTCGACGATCGACGGCATGAGCCTTGAGGAGAAAATCGGGCAGCTCTTTATCAACCACAACAACGACTTCTCCCCGGAGTACCTCGATGGTGTGCTGGAGAACTATCACGTGGGCGGCATGCGGTACAGGCCGGGCCCGTCCGCCGCGGTGCAGCGGCACATCCGCTATGCCCAATCGAAAACTCGCATCCCGCTCCTGGTGGCCTCCAATCCGGAAATGGGGGGAGCCGGAAGCTGCGACGACGGAACTTTTGTGTCGACGCACCTGCAGGCCGGCTCGCATCCGGACAAGTCCATTGCCCGGAAAATGGGTCGGGTCGCCGGAGTGGAGACAGCGGCCTTGGGCTGCAACTGGGCCTTCGCGCCGATCGTGGACATCCACTACAACTGGCGCAACACGGTCATCTCCACCCGGGCGTTCGGCAACACGCCGGAAATCGTGGTGGAGCGCGCCAAGGAGTATTTCGACGGCATCAGCGAATCGCCCACCGTGTGTGCCATCAAGCACTTCCCGGGCGACGGGGTGGACGAACGAGATCAGCACGTGGTCACTTCGTACAACACACTCGGGTACGCGGAATGGAATTCCAGCTACGGGCACGTGTACCGGGAAATGATCGGCCACGGGGTCCAATCGATCATGGTCGGACACATCGGGGCGCCTGAGCTCACGCGGCATTTCCGTCCGGAGACGGAGGACAAGGACGTCTTGCCCGCCACCCTCGCTCCGGAACTGCTCCAGGATTTGCTCCGGGGCGAGCTCGGCTTCAACGGACTGATCCTCACGGATGCATCGCAGATGGTAGGCCTCACCCAGGCCAAGAAGCGCAAGGACCTCGTTCCAGCCACCATCGCCGCCGGATGCGACATGTTCCTGTTCTTCCGTAACCCGGCGGAGGACTTCCAGTACATGATGGACGGTTACAAATCCGGCGTGATCACCGATCTGCGCCTGCATGACGCACTGCGCCGGATTCTGGGGTTGAAGGCCAGCCTAGGGCTGCACAAGAAGCTCCCGGAAGAATTGACGCCGTCGCCTGAGGCGCTGCGGCTGATCGGCAGCGAAGAGCATCTCGCCGTCGCCGCCGAAATCGCCGACAAGACCGTCACCCTGATCAAGGACACCGCCGGCAACCTGCCCATCACGCCGGAAACGCATAAGCGCATTCGCCTGTACGGCATCTCCGGCGGTTCAGATTTCACCCGGGCGGACCCGCTGGCCTACCTGGATACGGTCAAGGAAGAACTTGAGATCGCCGGTTTCGAAGTCCACGTCTTCAAGACCGCGGAGCAGCGTGAAGCCGCGGGGGAGACGGGCGTGAACTTCATGAGCGTCATCTCTGACGAGGCCACCGGCGACTATGCGGACAAGTATGATGCCGCGTTCGTCTTCGCCAACGTCAAGGGCTTCGCCCAAGAGGCGGCGATCCGCATCAAGTGGTCCAGCCCCATGGCTGCGGAAATCCCTTGGTACGTCACGGAAGTCCCCACGGTGTTCGTCTCGCTGAACCAGCCGAACCACCTGATCGATGTCCCGATGGTCAAGACGGCCATCAACGCCCACGCAGGAACTCGTGCGGCCATTCGGGCGACTATCCAGAAGATCCAGGGCAAGTCCGAGTTCCAGGGAACGTTCAACGAGAACGTGTTCTGCGATTCGTTCGACACCCGGCTTTAGGCCATTTCTCCCAGCGGCCCGGGGGCAGTCCTCAGCGGCTGGCTTTGTGACGCTCACTCTGTCAGTGATGCCAAGGTTCCGGACGGATTTGGGACGTGTACGAGCAACCACCACCACTGGCCTGCTTGATCAGCTCATCCATGCCCAAAACATACAAGACCGGCTCTGCCTCAGGAACGGTGCCACTTGCCACGAACATTGTGTCCGCCAAAAAGAATCAGCAGGACAGGGATGCCAAGCAAGACGACTCCAACGATGCCGAATAACGCGCTTGAAAAGATAGAAGCCAAGACGAGCGATACTGCGCCCGCGCCGATCATGATTCCTGGTCCTGCTGGAAATCTTCTTGCAAGAGCATCGGTAGCTACTTCCGCCATCATGATTACAGCGAAAGCGACCACCATGCCGATCAAGCCAAACACGAGTAGGCCTGCCGAGACGTCCTCTGCGGCGATGCTTGCGGCGTTGTGGTTCATAGCAGATTTTATGACGTGGCATCTTGGAAAGACAGGGCGCGTTGCCGAACATGCCTACATGCCGAGTCCGCAAAAAGTCCGCTAAGGACTATCGCACCCAATAGCGGAGAACCGGAAAAACCAGAGTCTCGCGGGTTGGCGTAAGCAGCTCTGACGAACTCCGCACTTTGTCGATGCCTCGCAGTAGTATTCGGGCATGCCTGACCAGCCTGAGTATCCTGCGCCTTTGAATTCAGTTGGTGCCCCGCCTCCGCGTCAAACGGAGCCGCTGTCCACCGTTTCAAGGGTGCCCGTCATCGCCAAGCTTGTGTGGCCGAAATACCTTCAATACGTTCCGGCCATGGTCACCCGGACGGCGGAGGGCAAGGTGCTGGTGCAATGGTGGCCGAATCCCTTCGGATCGGCGACGAGGTTGACGTGGCTGAAAGATACGGACGTGCGGGCAGAACTGCGTTACGAGCGTTGAGCGCGACGAGAGTTGACTCAGGCAGCTGGGTTTGCGACGTCCACCAGGCGGGTGTTGTCGTCCACGAGCTCCACGGGCCTGAGTGTCCATGACGACGCCAAGCCATACGCCTCCCCCAGCACGGCATCCAAGAGTGCCTGGCCGCGGGTTTCCTGGGGGTCGATCCAATCGTCGATCATGTCGGCGGAGATCGGCACCGGGATCCGGTCATGCAAATTGTGCAGTCTCTCGTGGACTCCCTCCGGAGGGGAATCCATGGTCAGGATCGAGCAGGACAAACGCCACGCGCCCGGCTCGGACTTGTCCGCGATGCTCTCGTCGCGCCACGGCGCAAACAACCCGGCGAAGGTAATCAGCTCATCCTGCGGCTCGACGATGTAGCGCTGCTTGGGATCCTTGCGCCCGGGTCCAGATTTCTTCCATTCGTAGTAGGCGGAAGCCGGAACAACTGCCCGCCACTTGGGCAGTGAAGCTTTGAATACCGGGATACCACCAGCGGTTTCCGAGCGCGCATTCCAGGTGGGTACCTTCGAATCGAAGGTCTTGGAGAATGATGGAACCAAGCCCCACCGCCCGGCCGCGAGCTCCCTTCCGACCGTGCCTTCTCCCGCCCGCCCCCGCAGGAAGACCACCGGGTCAGTCGGATTGATCTGAAGCGTTGGCGAGGGGTAGTCGGTATCACCGCGCAGCACAGCACCGAGCTTTCTCGAAAGGTAGTCTGCTTCGAAACCGACACTGAACCGACCGCACATATCGACATTCTCGCCTAGGGCTTGGGACAACGCCAGTCTTCGACGACCATACTGGAGCAAGATGGAAGAACCCACATCCAGACAACCCGGACATTCGGAGGGCTCCATGAGTAATCCCCGTGGCGAGGACACACCGCTGGCCCACGGGCGGCCGGATCGATTGACCGGACCGGTACTGGCAGGGGTGCTCCCGAACCAGCCTGCCACCGTGGTTGAGAAAGCCGCGCAAGTAGCGCTAAGCACTGGATTGGAACTGGTCCTGGCGTTTTCTGATGTCACGAGCTTTCCGGCGGCTGGTGACCGGGACGGGCATCTGGCGGCCCAGCCGATCGATCCTGACGGAATCGACGACGACGCAGCCGCCATTTCGGAGTCGCTCCAGTCCCGCATCGCTGATCAACTTGAAGGAACGGGTGTGCAGTGGACCTTTGTCACGCTCGCAGGTGAGCCTGCCCGGTCACTAGGCCGATATGCCGCGAGTATCAATGCTTCCATGATTGTGGTGGGAACCAAGGAACATGGCCTCGGCCCGAAGTTTGAAGGACTGGTCACCGGATCGGTAGCGTTGCACTTGGCCCATCGCCAAAACTGCCCCGTGCTCATGGTTCCCCTGGGCCGCCACGACGCAAGCAGGGATCAATGAAGGAAAGCAACACCGCCCCGCCCGGAGCCCAAACCCAGGCGGCGCGGCCCACGGACGGGCATGCGCACCGTCCGCTCCATCTGCACGGGCGGTTCGTTCTCCTTGTGGCGGCCGGAGGAATTCTCGGCGCCTTAAGCCGCTACGGATTTGGCATGGCCCTTCCGGCCCCGGACGCGTGGCCGTTGCCCACTTTGCTTATCAATCTGTCCGGCGCGCTCGCGCTGGGTTGGCTCCTCGAGGCGCTCGTCCGGAGGGGTCCCGACGCCGGGCTTCGCCGCGTGGCGCGGCTCGGCATGGGGAGTGGTTTCCTCGGGGCCTACACCACGTACAGCACCCTGGCGCTTGACTCAGTGCATCTCCTCGGCGCCGGACGAGGGATGGACGCTCTGTGGTACCTAGCTGCCAGCCTATTCGGTGGCGCAGCAGCCACAACCCTCGGCATCTGGCTTGGAGCCTTCCGGCACAAGTCCGCCCAACAGAGGCAGAAGGCCCAACCATGACTCTCCTTCTGATCGCGCTTGCGGGCGGTGCGGGGGCGGCCGCCCGGTTCGTCGTGGATGGGCTTGTCCGTTCCTGGGCCCGGACCGCGCTGCCGCTGGGCACTATCTTCATCAACGTCTCCGGCTCATTGCTCATGGGGATCCTGGCTGGCTTGGTCATGGCTCATCAGGCTCCTGAGTCCCTTCAGTTGATTCTCGGCACTGGATTCCTTGGCGGATACACGACCTTCAGCACTGCAAGCTTGGAGACCGTCAGGCTTGTCCAGAGCGGCCGGACGGGCCTGGCCCTCCTCAACGGAGTGGGCACCATGGCGGCATGTGTCGGTGCCGCAGCCGCCGGCGTCGGGCTGGTTTTCTTGCCCTGAAGCGGCCTGTCAGCCATATAGCCCCGCCAGCAACTCAACAATGCGTTCGCGCTCCCGCGGCGGGTCCGTCTTCGACCAGGCCGCATAGACGGGGACGGGCGGGGCATCGCGGACCGGACGGTAGACGACGCCGCGTCGTCGATACTGGTGCATCGTCGACTCGGCCGTGATGCCGCGCGCCGCGCCGCTGCCGATCAGCGTCAGCCAGTCGTCGACGTCGTGAATGGCGATCACCTCCTGCGGGCGACCGTGCTCGGGCCAGAGCTCAAGGGTGGTGCTGCCCGTGCGGAGATCCATCGCCACCGGCCGCTGGGCAATCTGCGCGAGCGTCACCGATCGCCTGGGCGCCAGGGGATCGTCCGAGGACATGACACAGTAGCGCTTCTCCGCACCAATGCGGACATGCTCGACGGCGGCCGCTTCCGGCAGGCGCCGCAGGATGGCGAAGTCGGTGGTCCCGTCGGTGAGTCCCGCCGTCGGGCTGTTGGAGTGGATGAGCTGGAGTTCCGTGTGGGCGAAACTGGCGGCCCACCGTCGCTGGAACTCGGTGGTGTGCTCGCCCAAGGCGGACCACGCATAGCCGATCCGTACTTTCCCCGTTCCTACCCGCGCTTCCTGTTCCAGCTCCGCAAGGAGTGCGAGTAGGCGCCGCGCCTTGGCCAGCACCCGCTCGCCGCCGGGGGTCAGGGCCACGCTTCGAGTGGTGCGTTCAACGAGCCTCAGCCCGAGCGTGTGCTCCAGTGCGGCGATGTTGCGTGACACAGCGGCTTGGGACATCTTGAGCTCAAGGGCAGCGTCGGTGAAGCTACCCTCCTCGACTACCGCCATCAGGCAGCGCAACTGCCTCAACTCCACGCCCATGGCCCCATCATATTCATGCATTCACCGTATAAATAGGACAGTCCACGCATTTTGGGGATGCGTGCCGGGAGCGCAGAATTCCCCCATGATCGAGACCAATGCAGCCATCGGATCCGGAGGGTTGCCGCCGCGAAAGGCGGGCGGCGTTGCAACGCTTGTGGCTAGTTCGCTATCCAACCAGCTGGGTGCCGCAAGTGGCTCCCTCGCATTCCCCGTCATTGGACCCCTGGGGGTTGTTGCGGTCCGCCAACTCGTGGCCGCCGCAGTTCTCCTGCCCATCGTTCGCCCGCGGCTGCGCGAATTCAGTTGGCGGCAATGGTGGCCGGTGCTCCTCCTGGCCGTGGTGTTCGGGACCATGAACCTTTGCCTGTATGCATCCATCCAGCGGATCGGTCTGGGTTTAGCCGTGACATTGGAATTCCTGGGACCCTTGGCCGTCGCCCTGCTCAGTTCGCGCCGGAAGAGCAGCGTCGTGTGTGCTGTGGCCGCGGGTGCCGGCGTAGTGGCGATTACCCAGCCGGACGCGTCCATGGACTACGCCGGCATCGGGCTGGGACTCGTCGCCGCCTGCAGCTGGGCTTTCTACATCCTCCTGAACCGAACCGTCGGACAACGCATCCAAGGCATCCAAGGGACGGCAGCCGCAACCGGGGTGTCGGCAACGCTGTACCTACCCGTCGCCGTCGTGATCTTTGCGAGTCAGCCGCTGGACGGCTTCGCCATTCTCTGCGCTGTCAGTGCCGGCATCCTAGCCTCCGTGCTTCCCTACGTGGCAGATCTGATCGCGCTTCGCCGGGTCCCTGCCCAGCTGTTTGGCGTGCTCATGAGCATCAATCCGGTGTTCGCAGCGATCATTGGAGCCCTCGCCCTCCATCAGGAACTCAATGTCGGGCAGTGGGCCGGGATTGCGTTGATCGTCGCGGCCAACGCCGGGGCGATGCTGTTGCGGGATGGACAACCGTAGCGCCGCCACGGATCACGCATCTGATGCAATTACTTAAATGCCCGGCGTCGAGCCCCAGGGGTAGGATCGGCGCATGGCAAAGAAGGCATTCAACGAGCTCTTGTCCGCCCAAGTGGGAAACGAGTTTGCTGCGTCCCAGCAATACATCGCGGTGGCAGTGTACTTCGATGGGCAGGACCTGCCGCAGCTGGCAGCACACTTCTACCGCCAGTCGCTTGAAGAGCGCAACCACGCCATGATGATGGTCCAGTACATGCTGGACCGCAACCAGCCCGTCAACATTCCAGGGGTTCCGGCCGTTCGCAACGAGTTTGCCAATGTGCGGGAGCCGATTGCCTTGGCGTTGGCCCAGGAAAAGGAAGTTACCCGCAATATCGAGGAACTCTTCCGTGCCGCCAGGGAACAGAATGATCCTCTCGGTGAGCAATTCATGCTGTGGTTCCTGAAGGAGCAGGTGGAGGAAGTGGCTTCCATGACGACTCTTTTGAACATCGCGGAGCGTGCGGACAATCTTTTCGACATTGAGAACTATGTCGCCCGCGAGCAAGTCGGCGACGGCGGGAACGACGCCGGCGCGCCGCCTACCGCCGGTGGTGCGATTTAGGTTGTTCTTTTCCTGTTGCTTCGAAGGGGACCGTGTGGCAGCCTCGAAGTGATCCCGTCGCCGGGGTGACGACGGGCGGCTGAGAGGGAGCACGGCATGGGGCTTATCCATATCGACCTGTTCACGACGCTCGACGGCGTCGCGCAGGCGCCCGGCGGGCCAGACGAGGACGCTGAGGACGGTTTCGCGTTTGGCGGCTGGCAGGCGCCCCTCTGGGACGAGGTTGTCGACGAGCAGGTCAATACCGGGATGGCGGACCTGGACGCGCTTTTGCTTGGGCGGCGGACCTACGACATTTTCGCCGCGTACTGGCCGCATGCGGACGGGGGCATCGCACGGCTGTTCAACAGCATCCCGAAATACGTGGCCTCGCACGAGGCGCCGACCCTCGAGTGGGCCAACTCCACACTGCTCGGTCCTGATGTCGTCGCCGCGGTGCGGGAACTGCGCGACCAGCACGCGAACATCCACGTCATCGGCAGTCTCGACTTCGTGCAGACCCTGTTCACCGAGCGGCTCTTCGATCGGCTCACGCTCTGGGTCTATCCGATCCTCCTCGGCGGTGGAAAAAAGGTCTTCGCCGACGGGGTGGTTCCGACGAACCTCAGACTCATCGAGCCCGTCGTCGCCTCACCGAAGGGTGCGGTGATGCAGCGCTACGCGCTCGCCGACGGCACGCCTGGCGTCGGCGATATGTCGGCCGGCGATCATGAGGGCTAGAAGCCTTCAACTGCCCCCGGCCTCTACTTCTTCGAATGGCACCGACGCTTCTACCCTGCCCAAGAGTGAGAGCCGGCTTGCGATTCGGGCCAAGTCGACGGGCTGGGTGCTTGTCGGGTGCGGGCTTGCTCGGTGGGACGGATCTTGGGCGAGATCCCAGTCCAGGGGGCCGTGGCCGACCAGGAACAGGGTGATGTCCTGGTCGTAAAGGACATCGACCACATTGCTGAACCGTTGCCAAGCCGGGGCGGACCCGGCGGCCGAATCCACCGTTGGCGAGGGTACGCCGTCGATCACCCAGGTCTTGTAGTCCACCGCCAAAGCCAGGTAGTCCGCCGTCGACGTCAGCCCGCCGCACAATTCCGCGAAGCTGACCCAGAGCATGTCGTCGGCACCTTTGACGGTGAGCCGTTGCGTTGTGGGGGTAAGAACCCGCTCTTGTGATGTTGACGGCGGGAACAAGCCGAAAGCTCCCAGTTGCGCCGGCGTTCCGGGCGTGATGATCCTGCCACGACTGAAGGCCTCCGGGCCGGGAGAGTCGCTGCGCCCTGCTGTAGTGGAACCGGAAACCGGCGAGCGCCGGAAGTCGGTGTCTCCGTTGATCTCCACGATGTCCATCATCTCCTTGATCACCCCGATGGTCGGCACGAAGTGATCGTGCCACAGAGGGTTTGGCAACAACATATCCGGTGGATAGTTCGACGTCACCACGAGTGCAACACGCCGTTGGGTGGCCGTGCGCAGCAGCTTGGCGATGAACATTCCGTCGCCGACGTCGTGTACGTGGAATTCGTCGAAACAGAGGATGTCGATGTCGGACAACAAGGCATCCACCGAACGCTGGATTGCTGTGCCATCGGCCTCGGGCCTGCCGGCGGAGGCGTGTACGCCCCGATGCAGTTGACGGAAGAAATCGTGGAAATGGATGCGTCTTTTGCGTCCCGGCAACTGACGGTAAAAGCTGTCCATGAGCCAGCTCTTGCCGCGTCCCACCGGACCGTGAAGGTAGACGCTCTGGGGTGTCCGCCGTCGTAAGAGTCCGGTGGGGCGGGCGCGGAGGGACGCGCCGAGTTGGCAGAGCCTGGCTGCGGCCGCGGCCTGGGCAGGCTCCAGGACGAATCCTGAAGCATCGGCGTCGGCGATGATGTCCGCCATCAAGGCAGCTGCATCGGGGCGGCCCTGCCGGGTTGGGGGCCGTCCAGCAGGGGCAGTGAACACTAGAGCCAGTTTTTCCGCTTGAAGATGGTGTACATGAGCAAGGACGCGGCAATCATCAGGCCGATCGCCATGGGATAGCCGTAGGGCCAATGGAGCTCGGGCATGATGTCGAAGTTCATGCCGTAGAGCCCGGTGACGAAGGCCGGTGCGAAGAAGATCGCTGCCCACGAGGAGATCTTCTTGGTTTGTTCGTTTTGTGCTGCGCTCGCTTCGTTTTGCCGGTTCGCGGTCAGGGTGCCGTCGAGGGTCAGGGCGTTCTGCAGCAGGTCGCGGAACCCATTGGCGCGGGAAATGACTTGTTCGACGTGGTCCTCCACATCGCGGAGTTTGCGTTGCAGCTCAATGTCGACGCCGTATTTCTCGAACCCGCGCTTCAGGGAGGCCATCATGTCCGGGAGCGGGTTGATTGCACGCTGGAACTGGATGACCTCGCGGGCGAGTTCATAGATGCGCCGGGATACGGTGGGATCGCCGCCGAAGAGCTGGTCCTCGATCTCGTCAATGTCGTTTTCCAGCCCGGAAATCACCGGACCGTAATCGTCCACTACTTGATCCAGCAAGGCGTACAGGATGGCCTCGGGCCCGTGGCGCAGCAGTTCCGGTTGTTGTTCCAGATTGCGCCGAACTTGGGCCACTCCGGGCGTTTCCGCGTGACGGACGGTGACTACGAAGTTCTTGCCGGTAAAGATGTGAAGCTCACCGAACTCCACCGTCTCCGTGTCGTCCAAGTACCGCGCGGGCCGCAGGACCGTGAAGAGGTTGTTGTCGTAGCGTTCCAGCTTGGGCCGCTGGTGGGCGTTGACGGCGTCTTCGACCGCTAGCAAGTGAAGGCCGAACTCGGCAGCCACTGCTGCCATTTCTGTCTCGTCCGGTCGGTACAGTCCAATCCACACCATTCCGCCATGGGCGGCCAGCGTTTCGACGCTTTGCTCGAGGCTCCCCGGAGTGGCGGTCCGGATGCCGTTGACGTAGACGGCGTTGTCAATGATGGTCACGAGGCTATTCTCCCCCCGTTACTGCCATGCCCCGATAATTGACCCGGCCACCGTCATGGCCACGATGTCGTGGCCGGAATCGATGAGCGTCACGGCGGACGGCCTGCCTGCGAAACCGTTATGGATGACGTGGCCACCGGCGCGGAAAACCAGCGCCACAACCAACGCAAAGAACCCGGCGGCCAGGCTTCCGTGCACCCCCAGTTTGCCGATCAGAATGGCCAGCAAGATGCTCGTCAGGGCTGCGGCCACCATCATGGGGATCCAGATCCCCGCGCCGCCGTCGATCTTCTTGAGGTCTTCCTCGGTCTTGCCGATGGCCTGCATCCATTTTCGACCGAGGAGGGCAGGCATGTACCAGACAAATCCAATGACCATGGTGGACACGAAGGCCACGAGTATGGCCAGCCAGTTGAGCTGCGAAAGAGAAGAGAGCCAATCCATTCTGGAATCCTAGTCGGCTTCGCTGAGGGGCGATTCGCCCGCAAGCAGCGGCTTGCCCCGTTTCGCGGTGCTGCCCTTTGCGGTGCCGGCCGTCTCGGCTGCGTCCACAAGCCTGCCGATGAGGGGTTCTGCCCTGTAGGGGATATGGGTGTGCAGGGCGAGGACCGTTTCCGTGCGGATGACGCCCTTGATTCTGAGGATGGAGCGAAGCGCGGTTTGCAGGTTGTGGGTGTCGGTGGCCACCACCCTGCACAAGAGATCGCCCCTCCCGGAGATTTCATGCACCTCGAGTACCTGGGGGATGCGGCGCAAGGCTCCGATCACGCCGTCGAGTTCCCGGTGGGTCACCTCCAGGGTGACGAAACCGACGACGTCGTACCCCACCTTTTCGAGGTCGATCTCGCGGCCGCCGTCGTTCAGTACGCCCGAGCGAACCAGGCGGCGCATCCTCAATTGGGCGGTGTTGCGCGCAATCCCCAGGGACTCGCTGAGTTCGCCGATCTGAACCCGTGGGTCACGGATCAACTCCAGCAGGATCTTCAGGTCCGTCGGGTCGAGGGTGTTCAAATCGTCACTCCGGATCATTTGTGGTTATCTTCGGACGGCAGTTTTGACTGTTCTGATCAATTATTCCATGGCCAACTGCTCTATCTGGCAGGTTTGCGAGATTCTATTGCCATCAATGTTTGGGCCGTACCGTCCCGGCCCACAAGGCCAGGTTTCGTGATGGCCGCTGAGGCGAAGGCACGGAAATGACTGTCTTTAGCGAACTGCGCATGCGTCCGGCTACCGCCGAGCGCTGGGGCTGGGATGCTTCCATCACGGCACGGCTGGTCTTGGCCGGCGTCGTGATGTTCACACTGCTTGTCGGTGCCAACTTGGCGAGTCCGCTGTATCCGCTGCTTCAAGCGGAACTGGGGATAACTTCACTAGGCGTGACGATTGCCTTCGCGAGCTACGTCCTGGCGCTGGTGACCGTCCTGATGCTCGCCGGCCACTGGTCGGACCATATCGGCAGGCGAGCGGCGCTGGTGCTGGCTGTCCTTGTGGGTCTGGCGGGTGGACTCGTCTTCGCCAATGCGGACAACCTCTTGATGCTCTCTGCGGGCCGCATGCTCCAGGGTGTTGCGGTTGGTCTCGCCACCGGGGCGAGCTCGGCAGCGCTGCGGGAATTGCTCCCGTACCGGCCGGAATGGGCCTCGCGTTTCACGTTGCTTTCGTCTTCCGGCGGCGTGGCCGCCGGTCCTGCGATCGGCGGACTACTTTCGCTGCTCCCGGGTGCAACTTCTACGCCGTTCATCATCCACGCGGCAGTGCTGCTCCTTCTGCTGGTGCCGCTGTGGCTTCTCAAAGCGCGGCCTGCGATTCGGCCTGCAGAAGGTCCGCGGCCGTACACGGTCCTCGCCCCTCGCCGGCCCTCGGTGTCGAGGGAAGCGAGGGGAGCATTTTGGCTCGCCTCGAGCGTGGGATTCCTGAGCTTTGCCGTGTTCGGATTCTGCCTCTCGCTCGCGCCTGGCTACTTCGCCGTCGTCGTGCACGCCGATTCCCGCCCCATGACCGGGCTGCTCGCGGGGCTGACGCTGGGTGCGTCCGCGCTCAGCCAATTGCTGACCGTCCGCGGCCGGTTCGCAGTGTCCGCGGGATTGGCCACGTTGGGGGTTTCCATTGTGCTGGTCGGCGCGGCCGCATCCCTGTCCAGCCCGGTGCTGTTGGTGGCAGCGAGCCTGTCTGCCGGAGTTGGGCAGGGGATCGCGTTCCGGCTGGTGTTCAATGACGTTGCCGGAAAGGTGGAGGCATCCCGGCATGCCCAGATCATTAGCACGGTCTACGTCATCACCTACCTCGGCAGCGCTGTGCCCGTCATCGGGCTGGGACTGGCGGCATCGGTACTCGGACTGGGCGTCGCGGCCAACTATTTCACCGCGGTGTGCGGGTTGGCAGCGATGGCGCTCGCCGCCGTGTCCTTCCGCAGGGTGCTCCGGAAGGGCTAACGAAGGCCCATCCGCCAAGGTCAAGTTCGCAAAGGTTGATTTGCAAAGAAATGCTTGCAAAGGTTTCTTTGCAAGAGTAGCGTTTCCGGCATGGACAAGGTGCAGGAACCGGAATTCCCCGTCCGCAAGGTCGATACAGCATCACTGAAAGCGCTCGCGCACCCCCTGCGCGTGCAAATCCTCGAGATGCTTTCCCGCTATGGAGCGCAGACGGCCTGCAGCTTGGCCGAACTCTTGAACGAATCCAGCGGCGCCACGAGCTATCACCTGAGGCAGCTTGCCAAATTCGACTTCGTCCGCGAGGTCAAGGGCAAAGGGACTGCGAGGGAGCGGTGGTGGGAGCGGCCCAAGGGAGCCATCCAGATCACCTCGCCCGAGATGGCCAATTCACCGGCAACCCAGGAGGCTTCGCGGCTGGTCACCCGCGAATTCGAGCGTGGCAGGCAAGCTGTACTCGCCGATTTCATGGCCCACGGCATGGACTCCTTGGACGAAGAATGGCTGGAGGCAGCCATCGTCAACACCGCCAATGCGCGGATGTCCGCGGAGCAGCTCGGACGCTATGCCCATGCCATGGAGACGATGGCCTACAAGCTGCTGGAGGAAATCCGGAGCGAGCCCGAGCCGGAAGACGCCCGTCCCGTGCAGATCCACTTCAACGCATTCCCGATCCTGGGCGTCCCCGCTTGGGCCGGGGACAAAAAATCCCGCGACGCGAAGTCGCACGCCGCAACCATCGAAGGGAAAGAGTCATGAGCACTGCCACCGCATCATGCGGCACCTACCGCCCGCCCTCCATCCTGGAGTCGGCAGCCGCCGGAATCGGAGCCAATCTGATTTCGTGGGCCGAGCGCAGGCGCTACATCCCGCCGGTCGACGTGGCCCTGCAACGAGCGGCCTTCAAGCGCCGGCAAGAACTTGGTGATCTTCGCCGGGACGCCATGGGGGCTTCACAGTCGGGCCTCGAACCACGGCACTGAGCAGGATCGAGTCAGTAGCAAGATCGGCGAGCAGTAAAACCGAGCCGGCTAAGGCAACCGTTATTCCGGCAGCGGTCCGTGGTTGCCCTGGATGTGGGCAAAGACCAAGGTGGTCTCGGTGTGGCCCACCACGGGGTCCGTGGCGAGATTGTCCAGGACCCAGTCGCGGAGATCGTCCGTGTTGGCTACTGCGATGTGCAGCAGGTAGTCCACGGAGCCCGAAGTGTGGAACGTGGAGATAACTGCGGGGAGCGCCGGAACGCGGGCCGTGAAGCGGTCAATCTGGTCGCGGTCGTGAGCGCGCAGGCGCACGGCGATCAGGGCCTGCACCGAACGCCCGATTGCGGGCAGGCTGAGGACCGCTTCGAAGCCCTCGATAATGCCGCGCTCGGAGAGTGACCGTGTGCGCATGAGGGCTGTAGACGGGGCAATTCCGACCAGTTCGGCCAACTGCTTGTTGGAGATCCGGGCATCGTCAACCAAAGCTGCGAGGATGCGTTCGTCGATTGCATCCAAGGGCTCGCTCATGCCGACGGGCCGAACGTTCTTCGGGGTGGTGCTCACGGATCCTCCTGAAAGTGCTGTCTATTCATCATAGGTGCCAGTTTCCGCACAATCCATTCATTTGCACTGTCAAAGTCCGAATTATTGCCAGATACTTACCGAATTCAACGGTGAATAATTCAAGGAGAGCAGTGACAGCCATCGACACACTTGCAGTCCACGCAGGCCGGGCCGGACTCACGGAACAAGGCGTGCACGCCGTTCCCATCGACCTCTCAACTACTGCGCCCCTGCCCTCTGTCCACGACGGCGGCCTGGCCTACGAGCAGATGGCCACGGGCGGCGTGCCCCTCGAAGGTCAAAGTACTGTGTACCAGCGTCTCTGGAATCCTACGGTAGCCAGGTTCGAAGACGGCGTAGCGGCGCTCGAAGGTGCAGCGCAATCTGTCGGCTTCGCCTCAGGCATGGCCGCCTTCAGTGCCGTGCTGCTGGCAGCCCAATCGGAAGGCAAGACGCACGTAGTTGCGGTTCGGCCCCTGTACGGAGGCACGGACCACGTGCTGGCCAGCGGCCTCCTTGGCAACCAAGTCACCTTCGTCAAGGCCTCCGGCGTGCGGGACGCCCTTCGCCCGGACACCGGCCTGGTGGTGGTGGAGACCCCCGCGAACCCGAGCCTGGACCTCGTAGACCTGGCCCGTTTGGTGGCCGATGCGGGCGAAGTTCCAGTGCTCGTGGACAACACTTTCGCCACTCCGATTCTCCAGCAGCCGCTTAGGCATGGCGTCGCGATGGTGCTCCACAGTGCCACAAAGTTCCTGGGCGGCCATGGCGATGCCATGGGCGGCGTGGTGGCGACAAGTGCGGAATGGGCCACGCGGCTCCGCCGGGTCCGTGCGGTGACCGGGGGCATCCTGACTCCCTGGCCCGCCTACCTGCTGCACCGGGGCCTGGCGACCCTTCCCATCCGGGTCCGTGCCCAGCAGGACCACGCGCACAAGGTCGCGGCTGCGCTCGCCAGCCACGAACTCGTCGCCAAGGTGTACTACCCAGGGCTTCCCGAATGCGATCCCTTGCACCTGGTGGGAACACAGATGAGCGGTCCGGGTTCGTTGATATCTTTCGACCTTGAATCTGCCGAGCACGCGGAGCGTATTCCAGGAGCGGTCCGGCTCATCACGCACGCGGTGTCGCTGGGAGGAATCGACACGCTCATCCAGCATCCCGCCGGTTTGACCCACCGCCCCGTGGCGCCGCCTGCCGGGCGGGTTTCACCGCGGGGCCGCCGAGGGGGCCCGCCGGGGCGGGGGAGGGGGGCCCGCCGGCGGTGATCACCGCGGTGGTGCACCCCAGGGCGATGACCGCCCAGGCGAGTGCGGTCCACCCGAACGCCTGGAAGGCGAGCCCGCCGGCCCAGCCAATGATGCTTGAACCCAGGTAGTAAGAGAGGTTGTACAAGGAGGCGGCTTGCGCGCGCCCGCTCGTGGCAATGGTGCCGGTCCAGCCTGCTCCGACGCTGTGGGCCGCGAAGAATCCGCCAGTGAAGACCACCAAGCCTGCCAGGATCGCTGCAACGTTGTCCCACAGGGTGAGTCCAAGGCCGGCCGTCATGGTCGCGATGCCGCCGAGCAATACCGTGCGCCGGCCAAAACGCATGGACAGCCCAGCTCCCCAACGGGAGCTCACCGTTCCGGACAAGTAGGCCAGGAAGATCAGGCTTACTACGGTGCCAGGCAGCCCGAACGGCTCCGCATGCAGTCGGAACCCGAGGTAGTTGTAGACGGCCACGAAACCGCCCATCAACAGGAACGCCTGAACATAAAGGGCGAGTAGCCGCGGATTGGAAGAATGGCCCGCCAGGGTCTTCATCGCACCGCGGAAACCGCCCGCTGAACTAGGACTGAAGCGGCGCGGCTTCGGGACGAGGACCAGGAACAGGGCTGCCGAGACCGTGGCGAGGACGGAGACCGCAAGGGCGGCGGCCCGCCATCCCCACAATTCGCCGATGGGCCCCGCGAGCAAGCGGCCGGCAAGTCCGCCGAGGGTGGTGCCGGCTACGTAGCTCCCTGCGGCCAGCGCGGCGTGCACCTTGTTGACTTCTTCGTTGAGGTACGCGATGGCGATGGCAGGAATACCACCTAAGGCCATTCCCTCCAGCGCCCTCAAGCCTAGGACGAGGGGAAAGGTGGGGGCCATGGGGACGAGCAGGCCCAGGACGGTAGCTGCCGCGATTCCGATGGCCATGGCACGCACGCGGCCAATCTTGTCGGCCACGAAAGACCACGGTAGTACCGTCGCCGCGAGTCCTATCGTGGCCAAGGAAATGGTGAGTGCCGCCTCGGCTGCCGTGATGTGGAGCTCGTTGGCCATGAGTGGCAATACTGCCTGGGTGGAGTAGAGCTGCGCGAACGTGGCGACGCCGGCCAGGGCCAGCCCGGCGAGGATCCTCCGGTACGCAGTGGAGCCCTTCAGGTGGCCTTCCCAAGGGGATTCGGAGGTGCTCTGGAATGCTGCGCTTGTGCTCACCTTTTCACAGTACGGCGGCGCAAAGTGATGATTCCAATGCATGATTCATCTAGGATTGATAGCAAAATTGGATGAAAGCTTTGTGACGGCCGAGGTGGCAAGAATGGACATCGAACACAAGCAATTGGTCCAGCTGCTCCCCATGTTGCCCTTGCTTGCCGAGCTAGGCCGGACGGAACACATCACCGAGACGGCCGAACTGCTCGGAGTACCCCAATCAACCGTGAGCCGGACGCTGGCCCGGGCTAGCGCCGTCGTCGGGACCGAGCTGCTCATCCGCGAAGGGCGCGGCGTCCGCCTGACTCCTGCCGCAAAGACGCTGCTTCCCTATATCGAGTCGGCGCTCGCGGAATTCCAAGCCGGGCTGGACGTGGTCCGCCACGAATCCGACGTGGTCCGCGGCCGAATCTCGGTGACCTTCCAGCACACTTTCGGCGAAGCAACGTTGCCCCTGCTCATGAGCGCGTTCCGGAGCCGGCACCCCTCCACGGCCTTCGAACTCAGCCAAGGAGCGCGCGCCGCTTGCCTCGAATTGCTCGTTGCCGGAGACGCCGACTTCGCCTTGACGGCACCGGTTGCAGCTTCAGGCCGGAACGTGGGCTCGGCAGCGCTCTACCGGGAGCCGCTGCGGCTCGTGGTTCACCACCGCCATCCAGTGGCGGGGCGGTCAAGCGCGCGGCTCGCCGAGCTCAAACACGAGCCGTTCGTGTCTATGGGGCCCGGATTCGGCCTGCGCTCGCTGACCGACGCGATCTTCCGGGATGCGGGCTTCCGCCCCAGGATTGCCTTCGAAAGCCAGGACTCGCACACCATCCGCGGGTTGGTGTCTGCAGGATTGGGCTACAGCATCCTGCCACCTGGAGGATTAGGCCCGGGACCTCAAGGCGTTCTGGATTCCACGGACCTGGGCTGGGTGGAGGTATCGCTTGAGTCGGAGCTCGCGTACCGGGAGATTGGGATTGCGTGGCGCGAACGACGCAGGGAACCCGACCCCGTGCGTCTCTTCCGCGAACTCGTGCTTTCCGAAGGCCCCGGGCTGCTCGCGGGACTTGTGAAGGCGCGCTTCGGAAGCCAATAGGATCACCCCGTGCGCCCGCGCTACGCTTTTGGACGTGGAGACTGCAGAGAACACGAACCCCCGGCCCGGCGACGCATCGGTACCGTCGACGGTCATCGGCCTGGACATTGGCGGTACGAAGACCCGTGGGGTGCGGTTCGAGGATGGTAGGCCCGTCCGCGACGAAAGCACGGGCAGCTCCAACGTCCAGAACGTGAGCAGGGAAGTGGCGGCCGAAAATCTTGCGGAGCTCTTCGCCATGATCGGTGGCGGCAACGTGGACCGCGTCCTTGCCGGTGCCGGCGGAATCGACACCGAGGCCGATGCCCGTGCCCTCGCCGACTTGATTGAGCCGCATGTCCCGGGCGCACAGATCACGGTGGTTCACGATTCCCGCCTGCTGCTGGCGGCAGGCGGGGCGAGCACAGGTGTTGCTGTCATCGCGGGGACTGGATCCGCCGCCTGGGGAAAGAACGCCGACGGCGAAGAAGCCCGTGCGGGCGGCTGGGGCTTTCTCCTGGGTGATGAGGGCAGCGGTTACTGGCTGGGCCGGGAGGCAGTGCGTCACAGTCTTCGACGGATGAACAAAGGGCTTGAACCCGATGGCCTCACCGCGGCACTCTTGGAATCCTGCGGCGTGGACGACCCCAACAAACTCATTGCGCTCTTCCATTCGGAGGATACCGACCGGCGGTACTGGGCTCAGCGGGCGAATGCCGTGGTGGAGACCGCCCGCGAAGGGCTTGAGATCAGCCGCCAGCTGCTGGACCAGGCAGGACGGGATCTTGCGGAACTGGCGGCGCAGGCCGTTCGGCAACTCGGCCTCGCAGGACCGGTGATCCTGGGCGGCGGGCTCGGCATGAATGTGGAGCCCTTGCAGTCCGCCTTCCGGGCGGGGCTGGCCGCGCACGGAATCACCGATGTACGGGTCCTGGACCAGGAACCGGTGTTCGGTGTGCTGCAGATTCTGGCCGAACTGGCCTAAGGCGCCGCGGCGGTCCCTGCTGCGCGACGCGCGAATGAACGGCGGACATGGAGAAGGACTGGCGACGCGGGAATTCCTGGGTCGCCAGTCCTGATGCGTGTCGCCTGACTGTGAGTTTTACTCCGCAGTCCTGTTCCGGGTCCTCGGCTTGAGCTGGACTGCCGGCATAGGCGGTGCGGGGATGCGCCCGGCCTCTGCTCCGGCGTCGGGTCCGTGGCCATGGATCCAGCCGAACCGCGCGGCACGGGCGTCGTCGCCGCCCAGGAGCGCCTGGGCTTCCCAATCCTCGCGCGCCTGCTCTACTTCTTCGTGCGTCCGGCCCACGAAATTCCACCACATCAGGACGTCTTCTTCGAAGGGTTCTCCGCCGAGGAGCATGAAGCGGGTACCAGAAGCTGCCTCGATGTGGAGCGATTCGCGGCCGGTACCGAGGAAGGCCAAGGGGCCGGGGTCGACTGCTTGGCCATCGATCACGGCGGAGCCGTCCAGAACCAGGACCGCGTGTTCGAAGACCGGGTTGAGTGGCAGTTCGACGGCGTCCGAGGCGGTGATTTCGACGCCGACAATCGGGCTGTGCATGATGGCGGGCGAGCGTTGTCCTGCGAATTCACCGACGAGGACAGTCGCCCTGAAACCATCTGTGGCAACCACGGGTAGATCGACGACTTGTTGGAACGACGGCGTCCGGTGCCGTTCAGCGTCCGGCAAGGCAACCCACAACTGCAAGCCGCGCGACAGCGGCAGGGGAGCGCCGCCGTCGGGCGTTCCGTCCGCATGAAGTCCTGCCGGCAGGACGCCGAACTCGGAATGCGAAATGCCGCGGCCGGCGGTCATGATGTTCAGCTGACCGGGGCGCACCACGACGTCGCTTCCCACACTGTCGCGGTGCCGAACCTCACCCAGGAGCGGCCACGTGACGGTTTGCAATCCCATGTGCGGGTGGGGGAGGACGCTCATCGCCACCCGATCCGGGCCGAAGCTGTCCAGGAAGCACCACGCTCCCACGGTCGGCAGGCCACGCTGGGGGAGGGTGCGGGAGACCGTCATGTTGCGGACGCCGCCCAAGGGAACCTCGCGGGACGGCCAAAGCTGCACACAAGGTCCTTGGCCGGGGTGACCGGCGGGGCAGACTTCCTGGGCCGGGGCCGTTTCCAAGTTGGTCACGATACAACTCCATGTGCTGAAATGTTGCTAAATGTACTATTCTGTTTGGCGTGAACAATGCCGTTTTGAGCTACCACGACGCCGTCCTCTACCGTTCCGGGGAACGCTACCGCATCCTTGCCGGAGCCATCCATTACTTCCGCGTACACCCGGACCACTGGCAGGACCGGCTGCGCAAGCTCAAAGCCATGGGTGCCAACACGGTGGACACCTATGTGGCCTGGAACTTCCACCAGCCTAGTCCCGATAGTGCGCCGGATTTCAGTGGGTGGCGGGACCTCGGCCGGTTCATTGATCTCGCTGCCGAAGAAGGGCTCGACGTCATTGTCCGCCCTGGCCCCTACATTTGTGCTGAGTGGGACAACGGCGGCTTCCCGGCGTGGCTCACCGGCACCCCGGGGATCGGTTTGCGTTGCCTCGATCCTGTGTTCACCGCCGCTCTTGATCTGTGGTTTGACCATGTGCTTCCCATCATTGCCAGCCGCCAGGCATCAGTCGGAGGACCGGTGGTGGCTGTGCAGATCGAGAACGAATACGGCAGCTACGGCGACGACCATGACTACATCCGTTGGAATCGCCGCGCGCTGGAAGAGCGCGGAATCACCGAAATTCTGTTCACTGCCGACGGCGGCACGGACTACTACCTCGACGGCGGCGCCATCGACGGGACATGGGCGACGGCGACCCTCGGCAGCCGCGGCGACGAAGCGGTGGCAACGTGGGAACGCCGCCGCCCAGGCGAGCCGTTCTTCAACGTCGAGTTCTGGGGCGGCTGGTTCGATCATTGGGGCGAACACCACCATGTGCGGGATGCCGCCGAAGCAGCCGCGGAGATCCGGAAAATGCTCGATCTGGATGGATCCGTCTGCATCTACATGGCCCACGGAGGCAGCAACTTCGGGCTTGGTTCGGGCTGTAACCACGACGGTACCCGTATCCAGCCCACCGTCACGAGCTACGACTCCGATGCTCCCATTGCCGAGAACGGAACCCTCACTCCCAAGTTCCACGCACTCCGGCGCGAGTTCCTGAGGGCGCAAGGGATCGAGGAGCTTCCTCAGCTTCCGCAAGAGCTGCTCGCCAAACCGGCGGTTCTCCCCGCTCAGACGCTGCCGTTGACGCCCGGTCCGGGGCTTCTCGCAATTGCCAGGGCGGCAGGAACCCCTGTTGCCAGCGTCCGTCCCCTGAGCTTCGAACGATTGGGGCTCGACGCCGGCATGGTGCTGTATTCGGCCGAGGCCGTGCTGCCGGGGAAGCCTGAAACTCCGACGGAATCCGCGCTTCGAATCACGGGCTTGAATGACCGCGCCTACATCTGGGTGGATGGCGTCTTCGCGGGAATCCTCGACGACGTCGCCGGGGCGGAAGGCTTGAAAGTCACTGGGACCGGGGCTCCGGTCAAGCTGGAAATCCTCGTAGAGAACCTCGGGCGGATCAACTACGGACCCTTGACCGGGCACGGCAAAGGAATCCTCGGCGGCGTCCTGGTCAACCAGCGGTACACCTTCCATTGGACGCAGACGCCGGTGCGGCTCGCCGAGTGGGGCTCCGAAGAGATCGAGCAGCTCGCCGGGGCAGAGTTCGTGGCGGGGGAAGCAGCGGACACGTATCTCGCCCTGCCCGACTCAGGAAAAGGCTTCGTTTGGATCAACGGCTTCCTCCTTGGCCGGTACTGGAGCATCGGACCCCAAAACACGCTCTACGTCCCAGCGCCGCTCATCCGGGCCGGCCGCAACACCATCAAAGTGCTTGAACTCGAAGCGCCCGGCACCGTGGTTGAACTTCGTGGAAGCGCCGATCTAGGCGCAACGGACAACTCGGAGATCGCGGAGGCGTTGCTGCCCGCTTAGGCTGGCTCCATGAGCATCGAGTTCGATACCCGCCCGGCCGCCTACGGAGTGGTCATCCGTGACGGCTCAATCCTTCTCGCCTATTGGAAGCAAGACGGCAAAGAAGGGTGGACCCTCCCCGGCGGAGGCTTGGACTTGGGGGAGCACCCCGTGGATGGTTGCCGGCGCGAGATCCTGGAGGAAACCGGGTACGACGCCGACATCGGGGCGATGCTCGGCGTCGACGTCGGACACTGGCCGGGCGAGGAGCGGCTGGACGGATTGGACCGTGGTTTCCAGGCGATCCGCCTGGTCTACGAGGCGAGCATCACGGGCGGCGAACTGACCCACGAGATAGATGGCAGCACTACCCACGCGGCCTGGGTGCCGTTGGACAAGGTACCCGGACTGAACCGTGTTTCCCTGGTGGACATCGGCCTCCGCTTGCACAGTGAAAGGCCCGTCAACGGAAAACTCCCGACGTCCTGAGCATTGCCGATTCATTACGGTCTTCGCGCCTGCGCTGACATCGTCGGTGGTGCTGGCTAGGCTGTAGAAACATCAGGTCACTGTTGAATCGTTTCCATCGTTGATATCGCCGCCTAGCAGTGAGGTAAGCCCGGGAATGGCTGAAGCCATGATTGAGTTCCAGAGCGTCACCAAGCAGTATCAGGGCGGGCAACCCGCGGTTGATGGATTGAGCATGTCCATCGACAAAGGTGCAATCACCGTGTTCGTCGGGCCTTCGGGCTGCGGAAAAACCACCTCGCTGCGGATGATCAACCGCATGGTGGAGCCCACGTCGGGCACCATCACCGTGGCCGGCAAGGACGTTTCGAACGAACCGGCTGCCCAGTTGCGCCGCTCCATGGGATATGTCATGCAGTCCTCAGGGCTGATGCCTCACCGCTCGGTGCTGGACAACATCGCCACCGTTCCGAGGCTCAACGGTGTCTCCAAGGCGGCAGCCCGCAAACGCGCGCAAGAATTGCTCGACGTCGTCGGGTTGGCTTCTGTGCTTGGCAAGCGGTACCCGTCCCAATTGTCCGGCGGCCAGCAGCAGCGCGTCGGGGTAGCGCGAGCGCTGGCGGCCGACCCGCCGGTACTGCTCATGGATGAGCCCTTCAGCGCAGTGGATCCCGTGGTTCGCGACGAACTCCAGCGGGAACTCCTCCGGCTTCAGCGCGAACTGGCCAAGACCATCGTCTTCGTCACCCACGACATCGATGAAGCCACGGTGCTCGGCGACAAAGTGGCCGTCTTCGCCGTCGGGGGCAAGCTGGCGCAATATGCGGCGCCAGAAGAGATCCTTCGTGCCCCCGCCAACGATTTCGTGGCCTCTTTCGTTGGACGCGACAGGGGATTCCGGCACCTGGCCTTCAACGCCGCCGATGCCGTGCCGGTGCATCCGGTCAAGACCGTCGACGCGTCGCAACTCGGCGCGAACAGCGGCGAATGGGCATTGGTGCTCGACGGCGACTCCCGGCCCATGGGCTGGGCCTCGCCGCGTGACGGGGCCGGACTGGTTCCCGGAGGTTCCCTGTTCCGGCGTGGGGACACGCTCCGCCGGGCGCTGGATGCGGCTTTGTCCTCGCCCTCGGGCCTCGGCGTGGTGGTCGACGACGGCGGCAGGCTCGCCGGTGTCCTCAAAGCGGAGGAAGTGCTGGTCCTGATCGAAGAAACCCGGCACAACCGGGAGGATGCCCCCTGATGGAATGGTTCCTGGCGAACAGCGGAATGGTCTTCCAACGGGCGGGTGAGCACCTTGTCCTGGCCCTGATTCCCATGGTTTTGGGGCTGCTCATCGCCGTGCCCCTGGGGCAACTGGCTCGCAGGAACCGAACCCTGAGGGCCGTGGTCACCACGGGCAGTTCACTGCTGTACACCATCCCCTCCTTGGCGCTTTTCATCATCCTTCCGCCGATCCTGGGAACCCGGATCCTGGATCCGCTCAACGTGGTGGTTGCCCTCACCATCTACGCCGTTGCCTTGCTGGTGCGGGCTGCCATGGACGCTTTCGATTCCGTGGACGACGACCTCCGGATGGCGGCAGTATCCATGGGTTTCAAGCCGACCGCACGGTTCCTGCAGATCGACCTGCCTCTTTCCCTGCCCGTGCTTTTTGCTGGCCTGCGCGTGGTGTCCGTCAGCAATATTTCCCTCGTCAGCGTCGCCGCGCTCCTGGGTGTCGGGAACCTCGGAATGCTGTTCACCGACGGCCTGCAGCGGACGTTCGTCACAGAGGTAGTGGTCGGCATCATCGCCATCCTTCTGCTGGCCCTCATCATGGACACGGTCCTGGTTCTGCTGGAGAAGCTGCTGACACCGTGGACGCGGGCCAGTGCCGCAACCGCCAAGCAAGACACGAAAGCGGATACCACAGCGGCGCAGTTCATCGCGGATGCCGGGATCCACGCGGAGGCCGGCCGATGAGCAACATCTTCGTCGACACCCTCGCGTGGCTCACGGATCCGGTGCATTGGTCAGGAAGCGGTGGAATAGCCACGAGGCTCCTGGAGCACCTGGAGTATTCCGGGTTGGTCCTGGTGATTGCCGCGGCCATCGCCGTGCCGGTGGGCCTCTTCATCGGCCACACAGGACATGGACGCGTCGTTGCCGTGGCGTTCGCCGGGGCCCTGCGAGCCCTTCCAACCCTTGGTCTGCTCGTCCTCTTCGCCCTGTTGGCCGGAAGCGGACTCATGCCACCCGTCTGGGCCCTGGTCATCTTGACGGTGCCGCCCCTCCTGGCCGGGACGTACGCCGGGATTTCCAGCGTGGATCCAACGGTTGTTGACGGAGCCCGGGCCATGGGCATGACAGAACTCCAGATTCTGTTCCGAGTGGAACTGCCCAACGGCCTGCAGGTCATGTTTGGTGGCATCCGCACTGCGGTCCTGCAGGTCATCGCGACGGTTTCCGTGGTGGCTTATCTTCCGTTGGGAGGCTTGGGGCGTTATCTTTTTGACGGATTGGTCCTCCAGGACTTCCCCCGCATGCTCGGCGGGTCACTGCTCATCGCGGCGTTGGCAATCGCCGTCGACCTCATTCTGGCGCTGGTGCAGAAGATTCTGCTCCCGCCGGGACTTTCCATCGATTCCAACGGCGGCCACAAGGCAGCCGGAGATCTCGCAGCCGCTGCACCAGCGGGGGCTGCCGTTCAAGGAGGTACCGCATGAAGCACCCCGTCACCCTGACCCGCCGCGGGCTCGGCGGCCTAGCGGCCGGAGTCGGCGTCGCGCTTGCCCTGAGCGCATGTGGCGGCAGCCCGCTGTCCACGCCGTCCACCAACGCTCCCTCCGGGGCGGGGGGCTCGCTGACCGTGGGTTCGGCAGATTTCCCGGAAAGCCAGGTCATCGCCGAAATCTACGCGGGAGCACTGAACGCCGCGGGCGTCACTGCCACCACCAAACCCAATATCGGATCGCGCGAAATCTACTTCAAGGCCGTCCAGGACGGTTCGATCGACCTCGCTCCGGACTACTCCGGCAACCTGCTGTCCTACCTGGACGCGAACGCTACCCAGGTTTCGGCCGATGACGTCTACAAGGCGCTACCCGGCAAGCTTCCGCAGGGATTGGGAGTGCTGGACGCTGCCAAAGCCGAAGACAAGGACGCGATGGTTGTTACCAAGGCCACGGCAGAGAAGTACCAGCTCAAGTCCATTGAGGACCTCGCCAAGGTCTGCCAGGACTTCACGATGGCGGCGCCGGCAACCTTCGAGACCCGTGCCTACGGTTTCCCGGGCCTCAAGGCCAACTACAACTGCGTTCTCAAGGGCCTGAAGCCGTTCAGTGACGGCGGCGGTAACTTGACGCTGCAGGCCTTGTTGTCCAACGACGTTCAGGTTGCGGACATCTACACCACCACGCCGTCCATCCAGGACAACGCCCTGGTGGTTTTGGATGATCCCAAGAATAACTTCAAGGCCCAGCAGGTCCTCCCGCTGTACAACAAGGCCAAGATGACGGACAAGGCGAAGGACGCCCTCAACGCCGTGTCCAAGATCCTGACCACGGACGATCTCATCAACCTCAACCGCGCCGTCAGCGGCAACCAGAAGCAGAACCCCAAGGACGCTGCAGCCGCATGGCTCAAGGACAAGGGGATCGTGAAGTAAGTCCCCACCGCCTCCCTCGCCTCGCTCCGCTCGTCTAGGGAACCCTCCCCGCCACCTCCCCAAAACTCGCAAGCTCGATTGGGGCCCCTCGGTGGCGTGGGCCCAGGCGGCGGAGGCCCCTGCAAAGGACGACGGCGGCGGGGAACCCTTTGGGGGCCTCGCCGTTGTCGTGTATGTGAGTGACGTCTCAACTGAAGAACATCCCCGGTATGGCATATTTGATGGATGGCAGAATTCAAGCAGTCCACCAAGCTTCATAATGTCCTTTACGACATCCGTGGACCGATTCTTCAGGCCGCCCAGCAGATGGAGGCAGAGGGTCACCGCATCCTCAAACTGAATATCGGAAACCCGGCCCCTTTCGGATTTGAAGCGCCGGACGCGATTTTGGTGGACATGATCCGCCACCTGCCGCATGCCCAGGGATACAGCGATTCGCGCGGTATTTTCTCGGCCCGCACCGCCGTCTCGCAGTACTACCAGACCCGCGGTATCCAAAACATCCACGTTGACGACATCTACTTGGGCAACGGCGTGAGTGAGCTCATCACCATGTCGCTCATGGCCTTGCTGGAGGTGGGAGACGAGATCCTCATCCCCACTCCCGATTACCCACTCTGGACCGCTTCAGTGGCACTGGCCGGCGGCCGCCCTGTCCACTATCTGTGCGACGAAGAATCGGGCTGGCAGCCGGACCTTGAGGACATGGAATCAAAGATCACGCCTCAAACCAAGGGCATCGTGGTCATCAACCCCAATAACCCCACGGGTGCCGTGTACCCGGAGGAGACCCTCAAGAAGATCGTGGCTCTGGCCGAAAAGCATGGTCTGGTGGTTTTCGCTGATGAAATCTACGAGAAGATCCTCTACGAAGACGCTGTCCACGTGAATCTTGCCGGGCTCACCGGCGACGACGTGCTCTGCCTGACGTTCAGTGGATTGTCCAAGGCCTACCGGGTGTGTGGCTACCGTGCTGGCTGGATGGCCATCTCCGGCCCCAAGAAGGATGCCGCTGACTACCTCGAGGGCATCAACCTGCTGGCCAACATGCGCTTGTGCGCCAACGTACCGGCACAGCATGCCATCCAGACCGCTTTGGGGGGCCACCAGAGCATCAACGATCTCATCCTGCCCGGCGGCAGGCTCCTGGAGCAGCGGAACAAAGCCTACGATCTTCTGAACGCCATCCCCGGCGTCAGCACGCAGCAGGCCAGGGGTGCCCTCTATCTGTTCCCGAAGTTGGACCCCGAGGTCTATCACATCCGCGATGACGAGAAATTCGTCCTCGACCTGCTCAAGGAACAAAAGATCCTTGTCTCGCACGGCCGGGCTTTCAACTGGGTGCGTCCTGATCACTTCCGGATGGTGACGCTGCCAAACGTCAAGGACATTGAAGAAGCGATTGGCCGCATGGCGGACTTCCTCGGGCGGTACCAAGGCAACTAGCCTGTTGTGCATGCCGCGATGAATGCGGCCAGACCGGAGGGGAAGTCGAATGGCCGCCGTTGTGGGTTTCAAGCGCAGTCCGTCCAAGGAACTGAAAGCCGGGCCGGGCTTCTCGCTGTCCGGGGTGGATCCGGAATCGACGCCTGGCTACAGGGGGAAGAAATCCGATGGGGTCGCTTTGCTGGCGGCCCAAGACGACCGCTTGGACGAGCTCCAGGAGATGCTTTTTGCCGAGGGGAAGTTCGGTAACCCCAAACGGGTGCTGTTGATCCTCCAAGCCATGGACACTGCCGGCAAAGGCGGGATTGTTGAGCACGTCGTGGGATCGATGGATCCGCAGGGAGTCAAGGTTGCCCCTTTCAAGGCTCCGACGGATGAGGAAAAAGCCCACGACTTCCTCTGGCGGATCGAGAAGGCTTTGCCTACCCCTGGATTCGTGGGGGTTTTTGACCGCTCCCACTACGAGGACGTGCTGATTCACCGAGTGCACGGTTGGGCCGATGAGGCCGAACTGGAACGGCGTTACGCAGCAATCAACGAGTTCGAGGCACGACTCGCCGAGCAAGGCACTGCGATCGTCAAGGTCATGTTGAACATCAGCAGCGATGAACAGAAAGCGCGCTTGCTGGCGCGATTGGACGACCCTTCCAAGCACTGGAAGTACAACACGAGCGATCTCAAGGAACGTGCCCATTGGGATTCCTACATGAAGGCCTATCAGCTCGTCTTCGAGAAGACGTCAACCGAGGTGGCGCCATGGTATGTGGTTCCAGCGAACAAGAAGTGGTTTGCGAGGATCGCCGTCCAGGAGCTTCTCCTCGAGACACTCGCGAAGCTGGACCTGAGCTGGCCGAAGGCGGACTTTGACGTATCGGCTGAACGGGCGTTGGCCGTCGAATCCTAAGGTGCCGCCCAAGCCTCATCAACCTGCCTGATGCTCGGCGCGTGGCCGTCGCAAATCCTCGCTATTCCTCGCTCTTGCTCCGGGCCGCGGCAAGCCTCCTGCGGGCACCTTCCAACCACTCTTCACAGCGCTTGGCCAGCGCCTCGCCGCGTTCCCACAGCGCGAGTGATTCCTCAAGGCTTGCTCCGCCGGCTTCAAGGCGGCCGACAACGCCCATCAGCTGCTCGCGGGCTTCCTCGTAACTGAGGGCGTCCAGGTTCTCAGCTGAACCCTTGGCTTCGGGGGAGGTGTTCTCCGCTGTCATCTCTTAGTCCTCATTCTGCTGTTTTTTGCTTGGGTGTCCGGAAGTTCCGGAAGACACGGCTGAGAGACGGCCTTCCGCCAACCGCAGGGTCAGCTCGGTGCCGTCCGGGGCTTGGTCCGGGTTCCGGACGACATCGTGGCCGACGCCGTCCGCTCCGGTCACTTGGACCACCGCGTAACCGCGGTCCAGCGTTTTTTGCGGGGACAAGGCCCTTATCTGGGCGCGGAGGTGGTGCACCTGGTCAAGTGCGCGGACGACGGCGGCGCTCACCGCCGTGTGCGCGTGTTTCCGGAGTCGCTCGACGTCCTCTTCCCGCGCCGTGACCATTCCCTCGGGGGAAGCCAAAACAGGGCGTGACCGTAAAGCGTGGAGTCGATCGGTTTCGCGGTCCACCAGGCGGCCCACGCTACGGTGCAGTTGCTCTCGGGCCTGCCGGACCCTCGCCAATTCTTCAGCGACGTCCGGCACGATCCTCTTCGCGGCGTCGGTAGGCGTGGACGCCCGCAGATCGGCGACGTCATCCAAGATAGGGTGATCGGCCTCATGGCCAATTGCGCTGACCACGGGAGTAGCCGCAGCAGATACCGCCCGTACCAGTTCCTCGTTGCTGAAGGGGAGTAGATCCTCCAAAGCACCGCCGCCACGGGCGATCACGATCACATCCACATGGGGATCGCCGTCGAGCTCCCTGAGGGCGGCGAGGATCTGGGTGACTGCGGTAACGCCTTGGACAGCGACCTCGCGAATGGCGAATTCGACGGCGGGCCAGCGAAGGGCCGCGTTGCGCAGGACGTCTTTCTTGGCGTCCGAATCGCGGCCCGTGATGAGCCCGATCCGGTGGGGGAGTAAAGGCAGCCGCTTCTTCCGAGAGTCTGAGAACAACCCCTCTGCGGCGAGGGCCTGGCGTAGGCGCTCGATTCTTGCGAGGAGATCGCCAAGGCCCACCGGACGGATGTCTTTGATCGACATGTTGAGCCGGCCGGTCTTAAGCCAGAATTCGGGCTTCACCAATGCGACGACGCGTGAGCCACGCTCCAACGGCACCTTCTGGCGGTCCAGGACATTGGACCACAGCGATGCAGGCAAAGAAATTTCAGCGTCTGTGTCCCGCAACGTCACGAAAGCGCTGCCACCACGACGGTTGAGTTCGATGACTTGGCCTTCAATCCACGCCGCCGGAGCCCGTTCTATGTGCGTCTTGAGCTTGCGGGACAGCAGTTGCAATGGCCACGGATTGTCCGGGGTGGTCTCCGACGCGGTGGCGGGCAGTGTTGACTCTCCTTTGGGAGACTCCGCGGTTGGCAACGGCTGTGGCGTGGCGCCGGACACGGCATCATAGGACACGCGGGTAGCCTCCTGCTGGTGGCTTGTGCATGGTTCCGTCCTCGCTGGTACGTTGCTAAGGGCTGCCGGTAGCTCCGCAGCTATGAGTGCTACTGAAAAGTTTGCTGCCTCAAAGTTGGCGGCAGGCTTCCAACTCTATCCATACCTTGTAGCATGCATGACTGACATTTTCTGGTCGTCGCCCCGGCTGGAACTGCTGTACTCCAAACCTGAGGAATCCATTGCGCACGTTCGTCTCTGCAATCGCAGTGATCTTTGCCCTTCTGCTCACAGGAATCGCCGTCCCTATGGCGTGGACAGACGCCAACATCGTTCGTGAAGACGGTTTCGTGGGGCTCACGGCTTCGCTAGGGAAGGACCAAGCGTTTCAGTCGCGCCTGGCGGCCACCGCCGTCGCAAGCCTGGAATCCAAAATCAATCTACCGGCGCAGGTGGAGCAACTTGGCGCCACTTTCCTCAAAGATGCGACCACCGCGATGACCACGTGGCCCGAATACCCGCAAGCGTGGAATGAAACCGTACGCCGCAGCCACCAACTGAATTTCGCAGGCAACACCGGTCCCGGGAACCCGACCGCGGGGACGTCCTTGGTGCTCGACGTCGGGCCCCTGGCCAAGCTCGCCGCAGACCGGCTCCACGCGGCAACCGGCCTCCCCATTGCGACGCCGGACTCCACCCTGATCAACATCGGCGGCCCCGCCCAGCGCCAGCAGGTAGACGCCATCGGCGCGTACGCGCCGATGTGGTGGATTCCAGGCCTCGGCGCCGTCCTACTGTTTGTCCTGGGGCTGCTTGCCGCGAAACGCAGGGGCGTGCTTCTCTTGTTCACCGGACTGGGCCTGGCCGCAGTCGCGGCACTGTGGCAATTGGCTACGACGGTGCTGAAGGGCGCAGGCGATGCGGGCTTGGGCGGAACCGCCACAGGCGGTCTTTTCGCGCGGGAGTTGGTGGCGGCGTCGGTCGACAATTTCAACGGCTGGATCACCATCGCCTGGATTGCCGCGGGAGTGTTTGCGCTCCTCGGCCTGCTCGGTGCGATTTTCTCACCCAAAGCCAAGCCGAGCGTACGGGTGAACGCTGCCGGTAGCATGGAGGAATGACCAGCTCAGCAGTTTCCATTCCGATGCCCACTGTCCCGCGTAGGCGCCGGACGCCGGAAGAGGTGCTGGCCGCCGCCCCGGTGTCGGCCCCCAAGCGGGTCCTGCTCGCGGCTCCTCGCGGATACTGTGCAGGAGTCGATCGCGCAGTCATCGCGGTGGAGAAAGCGCTGGAACACTATGGCCCGCCCGTCTACGTGCGTAAGCAGATCGTGCACAACGTTCATGTCGTCACCTCCCTGGAGGAGAAGGGTGCCATCTTCGTCGATGAGACAGATGAGGTGCCCGAAGGAGCACTGGTGATCTTCTCCGCCCACGGAGTGTCCCCGGCCGTTGTTCAGTCGGCCGAGGACCGCGGCCTGCGTACCATCGATGCCACGTGCCCCCTTGTCACGAAAGTGCACCGCGAAGCCGTCCGTTTCGCCAAGGAAGACTACGACATTCTCCTCATCGGCCATGACGGCCACGAGGAAGTGGAAGGCACGGCCGGTGAAGCTCCGGACCACATCCAGATCATCAACGGTCCGCACGAAGTGGACAAGGTCACCGTGCGCAATCCGGAGAAGACCATCTGGCTTTCACAGACCACCCTGAGCGTGGACGAGACCATGGAGACGGTCCGGATGCTCAAGGAACGGTTCCCCACGCTGCAGGATCCGCCCAGCGACGACATTTGCTACGCCACCACCAACCGCCAAGTGGCCATCAAGAAGATTGCACCGCAGGCGGACCTGGTGATCGTGGTGGGGTCCGCGAATTCCTCCAACTCCGTGCGGCTCGTCGAAGTGGCACTTGAATACGGGGCCAAGGCCTCCTACCGGGTCGATTTCGCGAACGAGGTTGACGAACGCTGGTTCGAGGGCGTTGCCACCGTTGGCGTGACTTCGGGCGCTTCCGTACCCGAAGTCCTGGTCCAGGACGTTCTCCGCTTGCTTGCCGATTATGGCTATGGTGCAGTTGAAGAGGTGGTGACAGCGGAGGAAGACTTGCTGTTCTCCCTGCCGAAGGAACTGCGTGCCACCCTCAAAGAGGCCGGAGACGTCACACGCGCCCTGGGCGGGCGCGGGAACCGCCCAACGTCGTAGGCGGTGCCCGGCGGTCCCAGGCTGGTTTCAGCCCGGTCTCAGGCTGCGGATTCTCCTTCGATCAGTTCGGGCGCAGCCAAAGTGCGTGGCACTGCTTCCACAGCGGGCGGTGACACCAAGCCGTCGGTGTCCATGGCATTGAGTTTCCTGGCCGTGGGCAGTACGCGAGCCTCCAGCGTTCCGACAAGTGCGTTGTAGCGATCTACCGAGGTCTTCAAAGACGAACCTAGCTTGCCCACGTTGTCACCCAGGGTGCCCATGCGTTCGTACAGCTGCCGGGCGAGCTCGAAGAGTTCGCGGGCGTTGTCCGTCAAAACGTCCTGCCGCCACGTGAAGGCAACGGACTTGAGAACAGCCAGCAAGGTACCGGGGGATGCCAGGACCACGTTCCGGGAGAGGGCATGGTCCAAAAGTGCCGGGTCAGCTTCCAGGGCCGCAGCGAGGATCGATTCTGCCGGGAGGAAACAGATCACGAGCTCCGGCGAGTTGCCGGGGATGTCCCAGTACTTCTTGGAGCCCAAGGCATCCACATGCGACTTGAGGGCCTTTGCATGAGCCAGCAGCAATGCGTCTGTGCTATTGCCGGGCGATTGCATGCCGCTCTCTGCCACGTGCCTGATGTTGCCCTGTTCTTGGGCTGCAAGGTAAGACCCGAGCGGCACTTTGGCGTCGACTACCAGTTGCTTTCCGCCGGGCAACTGGACAACGAGGTCAGGCCGGACGGCGTTGTCCACGGAAGCGGAGTGCACCTGCTCGTGAAAATCGACGTGCCGCAACATGCCCGCGGCTTCCACCACCCGGCGCAGCTGGACTTCCCCCCACTGCCCCCTCGCACTGTTGGACCGCAGCGCGGAGGCCAGGGCGTGGGTGGAACGCAGCAGCTGCTCATCCGACAAACGGGCTTCCTGGAGCTGCTGGGCAAGCTGGCCGTACTGTTCCAAACGGTCCCGTTCCAGAAGCGAGACCTGTTGCTGGACGGCCGTCAGCTTCTCGGCAACGGGGGCAAGGGCACGCAACACACTGCTGTCCTGGTTCCTGGACTCGTTCAGTTCGCGGTTCTGCGACGACAGAAGGCGCCGCTCGGCGTCGGCGGCTGCAAACTGGGCGTTCACCGCGGCAAGCCGCTCCGAGACGGCGTCGAAATCTTCTTCCAGGGCGACGTTCCGGCGCTGAAACAGGAGGAAGCCAGCCACCACCCCTGCGGCGGCACCGAGAAGAAGCATGAACAAAGCGAGTATTACTGCAAGACCATCCATGTCTCCAACCTTGGCATAGGGGTAGGACAATATAGCGAAGCCGGGTCACGGCGTCCGGCCATCGGGGTCCGAGGTTCTTCCCGCAAAGCGGACAAGGGTCCTCAGCGGGTAGAATCAATGCTCGTGGCTCTTACTATTGGCATCGTCGGACTGCCCAACGTCGGCAAATCAACCCTTTTCAACGCATTGACCCGCAACCAGGTGCTGGCCGCGAACTACCCGTTCGCCACCATCGAGCCAAATGTCGGCGTCGTCAACCTGCCGGACCCGCGCCTGCAGAAGTTGGCCGAGGTCTTCGGATCGCAGCGGCTCCTGCCCGCCGTCGTCTCTTTCGTTGACATCGCGGGAATCGTCAAAGGCGCCTCCGAAGGCGAAGGCCTGGGCAACAAGTTCCTTGCAAACATCCGCGAGGCAGAAGCCATCGCCCAAGTCATCCGCGTCTTCGATGACCCGGACGTCGTCCACGTCGACGGCAAGGTTGACCCCCGCTCCGACATTGAGACGATCAACACCGAATTGATCCTGGCCGATCTCCAGACGATCGAAAAGGCCATCCCCCGGATCGAAAAAGAAGTCAAGATCAAGAAGCGCGAAGCCGCTGAACTGGCAGCAATTTTGGCCGCCCAGGCCGTGTTGGAACGTGGCGACACGATTTTCTCCTCGGTCACGAGCGACAAGCTGGAGATGGAGCACCTCAAGGAGCTCAGCCTCCTCACGGCCAAGCCCTTCATTTACGTGTTCAACGCCGACGAAGGAATCCTCGGCAGCCCGGAAAAGCAGGAAGAACTCCGTGCCATGGTGGCGCCGGCAGACAGCATTTTCCTCGACGCCAAGCTCGAATCGGATCTCGTTGAACTCGACGAAGAAGAAGCCCGCGAAATGCTCGAGATGAACGGCCAGGACGAATCCGGCCTCGACCAGCTGGCACGCGTCGGTTTCCACACGCTCGGACTGCAGACCTACCTCACTGCCGGTCCCAAGGAAGCTCGTGCCTGGACCATCCACCGAGGCGACACCGCGCCCCAGGCTGCAGGAGTCATCCACACGGATTTCCAGCGCGGATTCATCAAGGCCGAAGTTGTCTCCTTCGATGACCTCATCGACGCCGGATCCATGGCCGAGGCCAAGTCCCGCGGCAAGGTCCGTATTGAAGGCAAGGAATACGTCATGGCCGACGGCGACGTGGTGGAGTTCCGCTTCAACGTGTAGTCGCGTTCTGCTTCAATGTGAGCAAGTAGTCGAGCGAATTGTCGCTTAGCCCCGACGGGCGACATCTCGGCTCAGAATATTGGGCCAGGCTTCGACATCTCCTGGGGTGCGGGCGACCGTCAGCGTTGCTTGCGGGAGTAGTCCGGCAAGGGATTCAGCGGTTGACAACGGGTGTCCGGGATCATCGACCCACGCCAAGATTGTCGTCGGTACGTCGATTCGCGCTACGGCCTCCGGAGCAGGCAGATCGCTGAGTGCCGCGCCTCGAAACAACGACGGCAAGAGGGCGTCGGCGACGTCGGGCACCGTCTCCGGTGCACCAATTGTGGCTGGCGGCGGTGTTGCTCCACGCGTGGTGGCGAGGAATGCCTCGACACCAGCAGACTCGATGAGGGCCGCGGCAACTCGGTAGTTTGCACTCTGTGCAGCCCGGGTTTCCCACGCGGTGGGTGGCACCATAAGCGTGAGCCCGGTAAAGCGGTCTGGCTCGCGGGAAGCGGCGTGCAAAAGTGTGCCGGTACCCATCGAGGGGCCAACTCCGTGGACACGTTCGCCTGGGAACCAGTGATCGAGCAGTCGGAGGAGGTCGTCGGCAAGGCTTTGCCATTGATAGTCCTCGGGGACCTTCCGCCCCGTCGACCGGCCATGGCCGCGCGCGTCGTACCGCAGCAGTCGAGTTCCATTAAGCCCTCGACCGAGGTCGAGGTTGAGCACCCGATCGCGCGCGCGGCTTGAGGTAAGGCCATGCAGTTGGACAACTGGGTGTCCACCTTCGTCGCTCAAAGCAACCGCAAGCTCGGCTCCGGGAACCTCGAAAGTGGGCATCAGGCTCCTCGTTTCGTGACTGACGGCGTCACCCTGAGCGGCCGCGTTGAGCATTCAGGTTATCTGGGGCGATAGGATACTGCCATGCGGCTGACCAACGTCACGCACCTGCGCCTACCGTTCGGACGACTTTGGGGCTACGACGTCAGTGTCTCTGCGTCCGACCGGCGTCTTCCGGTGTCCTTTGACCAGCGGCTCCATGTGGGGGCAGGTGACCGCCCGGGCTCGTGGATGGCATTGTCTTTTCGGCTGCCTACACCAACTCGTCGTGAGTCAATTGCCGATGCCTGGCTGGCTGTCGTCGCCCGTCATGGCACACTGCGAACGGCATTCGTGCCCGGTCCGGATGGGGATCCGGAGCTTCACGAAATTGACATTAGTCCGGGAACCTGGGTGGAGCATCAGATAGCTCCGGGTCAGGCCGTCAATGACGCGGTGCGGGACATTCTCGATGCCGCATGTTCGCCATACCAACAGCCCTCACACCGGCTGTGCGTATTGGAGACTGCTGCTGGACTCGCCGTCGTGATTGCGGCCGACCATGCTCACGTCGATATGTGGTCGATGCTGGTGATCGCCCGCGACCTGCTGTCGGCGCTCGAGGCCGGGAAAGCAGGCCGTGAAGCGTTGCCCGGGCGAGCGCCGGCATTTGTTGAACACACGCAGGCACTGCTGGATCGGCAGGCGGCGCCGGACCATGTGCGTCACCGATGGGAAGACATCATCCGGGACAGTGGCGGCGTTATGCCGCAATTCCCGCTGCCCCTGGGTGCGCCCGATCCGCAGCGCGAGCGTGTCGAAGTGCGTGACGTGTTCGATCTCGACGACGGTGCCGCATTTGCCGCGCAGGCCCGCAGCGAGGGTGTCTCGACGCTCGCACTCGCTGTTGTTGCCATGACTGCGGTGACCCGCGAGTTGGCGGGCACCCCGCTGCGAGCCGTTTTTCCCGTGCACAGCCGCTTCGACGACAACTGGCATGACTCAGTCGGCTGGTTCATTACCAATTCGGTACTTGAGTCGGCGGTCGCCGAGCCGCTCGCTGCGGCGGCCGCGGTAAAAGAGGCAGTGCACCTTGGCTCCTGGCCGCTCGCGGACGTACTGGCTCCATGGGGCGGCATGCCCGTGGCAGCCGGCATGTTCGCGATCTCCTGGCTGGACCTGCGCAGACTGCCGGTTCGAATCGACTCCGCCGGACTCGACGCCCATTATGTGAGCGCGACAATCGACACCGACGGCGTCATGCTTTGGTTCATCCTGGACGAGTCCGGTCTGCATTTGAGATGCCGTTATCCCGACACCGTTGAGGCTCGAGCCAACGTCGGCGGATGGCTCGATCTGCTGGTCGCTCGTTTGCAGGCAGATGCGCGATCCTCGGTTCGAGGACTGCTGAGGGTTGCGGGACGGACCTTTAGGCTGGAACGGGCGAGCCGCGATGATGTTGAGGCGATCGCCGCGCTGCTGTCTGATGATCAGTTCGGTCCCGATCGGGAGTGCGTTGAGCTCGAACGATACGAGGCTGCCTACAACGTGGTTGTTCGCGACCGTTCCAACTATCTCGGGGTGGTCCGCAATGGTGCCGATCGCGTCGTTGCCACGATGCAGTTGACCGTCATTCCGGGGCTTTCCCGGGGTGGTTCTTCCCGACTGCAGATCGAAGGTCTGCGGGTTGCGGCAGCGGAACGTTCGCATGGTTTGGGCACCGCGATGCTTGAGTGGGCACACGATTTTGGGCGTGCGCGTGGGGCCCAACTGGCACAGGTGACCACGGACGGAGCACGGGAACGGGCTCGAGCCTTCTACACGCGACTTGGATATCGGACTGCCCACGTCGGGCTGAAACGGCGCATATAGGCACCCGCACTTCACGTGCTGGATTGGATCGGATTTCGTGGCGGAAGCGCGTAACCCGCCTTATCGGCCTGAGGCGGTGTCGGTAAGCGGCCGACGCTGTCATGCGCATTAGGGCTGGAATGTGGTGGAGTTCCGCTTCAACGTGTCGTGCGCTGCCATCTTCAGTGATGGAGAATTAACTGACATAAGCCCCGGTTCGCCGTGAATCGGGGCTTCTGTCATGTCGGCCGGGTCACGGAACCACTTGGACGTCCTTCAATGATTGCATCTCGATAACAAACTTTACTGGCGGGAAACTTTGGTGCCAAACATCCGTTCCGGGCGCTAGGCTACTGCTCATGTGAGACGAGCCACAAGCCTGCTGAGGGGGTTGTGGCAGTCTGCCGGAGTCAACAGCGCCGGCTTTTTCCACTCAAAAAAATAGGAGGCGGAATGCGTTTCGGACGTACTTCCAAAGCAGTGGGTATCGCGGCAATCGCCGCAATCGCACTGAGCGCCTGCGCCGGCAATTCCGGCGGCAACACCCCGTCCACCGGAACGGCCAAGCAAGGTGGCACGGCCACCGTAGTCGAGGTCAACGCTTTCAACACGTTCAATCCCAACACCGCCGATGGCAACACTGACATCAACTCCAAGGTCAGCTACGCCACGCACTCGGGCTTTTACTACATCGACAACAAGCTGAACGTCGTCCACAACGACAAATTCGGCAAGATGGAAAAGGTCTCGGACAATCCGCTGACTGTGAAGTACACCATCAACGATGGTGTTAAGTGGTCCGACGGCACGCCCGTTTCGGCAGCAGACCTCCTTCTCCAGTGGGCGGCGTTCTCCGGCTACTACGACGACGCGGACGCAAAGGCCAAGACCGGCACGTCGTACTTCTCTTATGCTGGAGACAACACAGGCCTCAGCCTGACGGATTTCCCGGAGATCAGTAACAACAACAAGACCCTGACGCTCAAGTACTCCAAGCCCTTCTCCGACTGGGAGATCGTGCTGGGTGGCCCGGGCATTGACGTTCCCGCCCACGTCCTGGCCCAGAAGGCCGGACTGAAGGACACCCAGGCCCTGATTGACTTCTTCAAGAGCAAGCCGCGCGGAGATGCCAAGGCACCCAAGCCCACGGACACGAAGCTGAAGGCAATGTCGGACATGTGGAACACCGGCTTCGACACGAAGACGCTTCCCGCAGACCCGACCCTGTTCCTCTCAAACGGTCCCTACATCGTCAAGAGTATGAACCAGGACCAGTCCCTCACCATGGTTCGGAACAAGGACTACAACTGGGGGCCGACACCGAGCCTTGACGAAATCACGGTCCGCTACATCGGTTCGGCACCGGCTCAGGTCCAGGCACTCAAGAACGGCGAGGCGGACATCATTGCCCCGCAGGCTTCCGCTGACACTCTCGACCAGCTGAAGGCACTCTCCAGCCAGGGCGTTACCGTTGACCAGGGCAACCAGCTGGCCTTCGACCACTTGGACCTCAACTTCTCGGGACCGCTGGCCGACCAGAACGTGCGCCAGGCCTTCATGAAGACCGTGCCCCGCAAGGACATCGTCAACAAGATCATTGGCAAGCTTGACCCGAACGCCAAGCCGCTTGACTCGCAGATCTTCGTTCCGCAGCAGGCTGCTTACGCGGATTCCGCCAAGAACAACGGTTCCTCGGCCTACCAGGACGTTGACATTGACGGGGCCAAGAAGCTCCTCAACGGTGCCACTCCGGAAATCCGCATCATGTACAACAAGGACAACCCCAACCGTGTTGACGCCTTCTCGCTGATCCGGGAATCGGCTACCAAGGCCGGCTTCAAGATCGTCGACGGCGGCCTGGGCAAGTCCGACTGGGGCAAGGCGCTGGGCAAGGGCGGCTACGATGCCACCATCTTCGGCTGGATCAACCCGGGCGTTGGTGTCTCCGGCGTTCCGCAGATCTTCAAGACCGGCGGCGGCAACAACTTCAACCAGTTCAGCAACGCTGACGCGGACAAGTTGATGGAAGAGCTCGTGGTCACCACTGACCGCAGCAAGCAGGATGACCTTGAGAAGCAGATCGACAAGAAGATCTGGGACTCCGCATACGGTGTGCCGCTCTTCCAGTCAGTGAACGTGGACGCTTACAGCGACCGCATCACGGGCGTGAAGCTCATGCCGAACCAGACTGGTGTTTGGTGGAACTTCTGGGAGTGGGCTCAGAAGTAAGGCCAAACTCAGCGAGCAATATCGCCAGCCGAGGCGCCGGGACCGACGTATCATGGTCCCGGCGTCTTCGGCTTGGCGAACAGGCATATTGTCTGCTTCCCAACGACCTCGTACAGGGAACGGGCACGATTCTGCGATAGGCGCCGGCCACCCCGGGCCTGGATTTCGAGGTTCTTCACCATGGTGACCTATATTGTCAGGCGGCTCATAACCGCCGCATTCATTCTTCTTGGAGCATCATTCCTGGTGTATCTCCTGACAGCGTTGTCCGGCGACCCTTTGGAAGAGCTCCGCACCAGCAGCGCACCCAACCGGCAAGCATTGATGGATGCACGAATCAATCTGCTTGATCTCGATACACCAGCGCCGCTTCGCTATTTCAAGTGGTTGGGCGGCGCCGCCCAGTGTCTCGTTCCCTTCGGCAACGCCTGCAATCTCGGCAAGAACATCGCCGGACAGCCAATCACAGAGGCCCTCGGCTTCGCGCTGGTTCAAACCCTGACACTCGTCACCGGCGCAACGGTTCTCGCGATTCTCATCGGCATTTCGCTTGGCATCGTCACCGCACTCCGCCAGTACAGCGCATTGGACTACGGCGTGACCTTCATGGCATTCCTGTTTTTCTCATTGCCGATTTTCTGGGTAGCCGTCCTTCTCAAGGAGTTCGGCGCCATTGGCTTCAATGATTTCCTGCGAAATCCGGAAATACCGCCGACCGTTGCTCTTGGAATCGGAGCTGTTCTGGGCCTCATTGGGGCCGTCGTCGTGGGCGGTGCGGTGAAACGCCGACTGATCGTCGGAGGCTCGGTCTTTGCGGCCGTTTCGCTTGTCCTCTTCTACTTCTCGCTGACCCAATGGTTCCGCAATCCGGGCTTGGGGCCTGTCATCATCGCGATCATGGGGGCGGGGATCGCCGTCGGAATCACCATCTTGGTTTCCGGACTTAAGAACCGCAAGGCACTGCAATCGAGCCTGATTGTGGTGGGCATTGGTGTGATCGCCTATTTCGCCGTGCAGCCGCTGCTCAATGACGCGACAGGGCTCATGATCTTCCTCCTCGCAATCGCCACCATTCTGGTCGGTGTCGCGGTGGGGTATTTTATGGGCGGCTACGACCGTGGCCAGTCCATGCGCGCAGCCGGACTCACGGCCTTCCTGGTCGGGGCCCTCGTGGTGGTGGACCGGTTCATGCAGGCCTGGCCGTCCTATTTCAACAACAGCCGGGTGCGCGGGCGCCCGATCGCCACCATCGGGGCAGGAACACCGAACATCCAAGGCGATTTCTGGATCATGTCGACGGACACTTTGACCCACCTCGTCTTGCCGACCATAGCCCTGATCCTTGTCTCGTTGGCCAGCTACACGCGGTTCACACGCTCGTCGATGCTCGAAATCATGAACATGGACTACATCCGGACGGCGCGCGCCAAGGGCCTCAGCGAACGGTCCGTGATCATGGGCCATGCCTTCCGCAACGCCCTGATTCCGATTGCAACGATTGTCGCCTTTGACATCGGTGCACTGATCGGTGGTGCCGTGATCACCGAAACGGTTTTTTCCGTTCGGGGCATGGGCTTCTTGTTCATTGACGGACTGCTGCACACGGATCCGAACCCGGTGATGGGCGTGTTCCTTTGTGTGGCTATCACCGCTATGGTCTTCAACCTGATAGCGGACCTCGCGTACTCCGCGCTCGACCCACGCGTAAGGATCAAAGCATGAGCCAGCCAACCCAAGAGGAAGAACTCCTCGCGCAACAGGCGCTCGCCGAAGCTGCAGCCACCCAAACAGGCAGCGAAGTTACCAGCGGCCTGAGCCAGGGCCAGATTGTCCGCAAGAGGTTTTTCGGCCACACGGGCGCTCTGATAGGGCTCGCGGTTTTCGCAGTGATTTTCCTGCTTGCCTTCACCTCGGTGGGAGCGTTCGGGATTCCCGGGTGGTGGAAGTACAACCACGTGGACGTCTCGCCGCTCGTCAATGATGGTGCTCCTACCTCATCGCTGTGGCCGTTTGCGTGGGGCGAGCATCCGTTCGGCCAAGACCGGATTGGACGCGACCTGTTTGCCATGACGATGCGTGGTGCGCAGCAGTCAATCACAGTCATGCTCCTGATCGGTGGCATCGCAGGCGCGATCGGCGCTATCGTCGGGGGACTTGCGGGCTATTTCCGAGGCTGGGTCGAAGCCATCCTCATGCGCCTGACCGACGTCATCATCATCATTCCCTTGCTGCTCCTCGCGGCAGTGGTTGGCCAGATAGCCAACCGCAGGGACGAGGGCAGTTGGTTGACCGGGTTTGCCGCCAACAACGGCGTCGTCATTCTCGGCATCTTCCTCGGCTTTGTCAGCTGGGTGGGCCTGGCCCGTCTTGTCCGCGGTGAGTTCCTGACCCTCCGCGAGCGGGAATTCGTTGACGCTGCCCGGATCTCCGGGGCCTCCAACGCCAGGATCATCTTCAAACACATCCTCCCGAACGCCGTCGGTGTGCTGATCGTCAACGTGACGCTGACTATGTCTGCCGCCATCCTGCTCGAGACCGCCCTCAGCTACCTGGGCCTTGGAGTGAAGGCTCCGGACACGTCGCTCGGCCTGCTGGTTGCGCAGAACCAGGAGGCCTTTGCTACCCGACCGTGGCTGTTCTGGTTCCCGGGCTTGTTCATCATCCTCATCTGCCTCAGTATCAACTTCATCGGCGATGGGCTGCGGGACGCTTTCGACCCGCGGCAGAAGAAGTTCCGGGCCAAGTCCGCGGTTGAGACCGCAAAGCACTCCAGCACGACGACGACGCCGGTCGCCCATACTCCGAAGGGCAGCTGAGTGGGACCCGCCCGGGGAACCCTAATACCGGAAGACCGCCCAGTAGCTGGCTGCGGCCAGCGCCACCGTGGCCGCCACGCGGAACCATTCAACCGTAACCGCCACCACGGCGTCCTCCGCCCGGCCGGGTTCAACCTGCCCCGACTCCACGAGCGCCTGCCAGCGCGTGCGGACCAAGACGGCTGCGGCACCCGAGTCGGTGTTCTTGAGATCTCCGGGACGAACCGAGGTGCCAGGACCGTAGGTGGTGTCCGGGAGCCCTTTCAGGTGCTCGGGGCGGGCATTGCGCCCGCCCCAGATCCCGGGAGCCGGCGCGGCCCACGCGGGGTATTTCTTGTGCGGCGTCATGAGCGTGAGGGCGTAGCGGGTGTCCACTTGCACCAGGGCATCCCACGGGACCTCAATGGTCCTGTAGGGGTTCTCCAGCCTGACGCCGGAGTCCAGGACCACTACCGCCGGCCGCCAGAAGAGCAACCAGCCGATGAAGGCAACAAGGAGCAGGGGAGCGGTGCCCGGAAGGGCTCCCGGACCGGCCGCCACAAGCGTCACGACTACCCCGAAGGCCGCAATTGCCCAGCAAGTCCAGGCGAACAACCTGCTGGTGCGGGCCTTGAAGATTTCGACATTTCCAGCATGCGGCTCTTGGCTCATGCCCCTAATAATTCAGGATTCCGGGCTACTTCACTAATCACCCCTTGGAGGGTGGCCCGGGTGGAAGGAAATACCCAACATGACTGACAACACCAGCCCCGAACCTGAGGCAACACCGCTTGAGACTGCTTCGGACAAGAGTGCGCCAGGGAGTGTGGTCCTGGAAGTGCGCGACCTCAGCGTCGACTTCGGTGTGGAGAAGAAATGGGTCCCGGCCGCCATCGGACTGAATTATGAGGTCAGGGCCGGTGAAGTCCTCGCGATCGTCGGTGAATCCGGTTCCGGCAAAAGTGCCAGTTCCATGGCTTTGCTGGGATTGCTGCCCAGCAACAGCCGGGTCACAGGGAGCGTGAAGCTGTCCGGCAAGGAGTTGCTTGGCGCCAAATCCAGCGCCATCAGGGAGGTCCGCGGCAAGGATGTCGCAGTGATCTTCCAAGAACCGATGACGGCGCTCAACCCCGTCTATACGGTGGGTGCCCAGATCGTTGAGACGATCAGGCTTCATAATGTGGTCTCCCCGGATGAGGCCAAGGAGCGCGCGTTGCGCATGCTGGACCTCGTGGAGCTTCCTGACCCGGAGAAAGCCTTCAAGTCGTATCCGCACCAGCTTTCCGGCGGCCAGCGCCAGCGAGCCATGATCGCCCAGTCGTTGTCCTGCGACCCGAAACTCCTGATCGCGGATGAACCTACCACGGCCCTGGACGTGACGGTCCAAGCTGAAATCCTGGACCTGATGCGCCATCTTCGCAACAAGCTGGATAGCGCTATTGTCCTCATCACGCACGACATGGGTGTGGTGGCCGACCTCGCTGACCGGATAGCGGTGATGCGCAAGGGCGTCATTGTGGAGACGGGCACGGCGCAGCAGATCTTCAGCAACCCGCAGCATGAGTACACGCAGGCGCTGCTGGCGGCGGTTCCCCACCTTGGACAGGGGGCTGACAGTCCCGACGTCGATGTCACGGCGGCGCTGGCTGCGGCCACCAACACCGAGCTGGAATCCGTTGAGCCTGACGAGCTGCTCCGCCGGGAACGCGAAAACCAGGCCGCTTTGAAGGCGGCGGCGGAAGAGGCTGCCAAGCCTAAGGGCAACCCAGTGCTTGAGTTGATCGACGTCGCCATCGAGTACCCCAAACAGGGCCGGGTTCCTGCGTTCCGCGCCGTCGAGGGAGCAAACCTGGTGATCTACCCCGGCCAAGTAGTGGGCCTCGTTGGAGAGTCAGGATCCGGCAAGACGACCATTGGACGCGCCGCCGTCGGGCTCTTGCCTGTGGCCGCCGGTAGCATGCACGTGGTGGGTCAGGATATTTCCGCCGCGAAACGGAATGGAAAACAGCTCCACGAGGTGCGCCGCGATATCGGCATGGTCTTCCAGGATCCGTCGTCGTCGCTGAATCCGCGGCTGCCTATCGGTGAGAGCATCGGCGAACCGATGTTCCTTGCCGGGGTCGCCAAGGGCGTCGAGCTGCAGAAGCGGATCGAAAGCCTTCTGGACCAGGTTGAACTGCCTCGCGGTTACCGCAACCGTTACCCGCATGAATTGTCTGGCGGGCAGAAGCAGCGTGTCGGTATTGCGCGGGCGCTGTCCCTCCAACCGAAGCTCATGGTGGCGGATGAACCGACGTCGGCCCTGGACGTTTCGGTGCAGGCGAAGGTTTTAGAGCTCTTCCAGAACCTGCAAAAGGAGCTGGGATTCGCATGCCTGTTCGTGACCCACGACCTCGCCGTGGTTGATGTGCTGGCTGACCGGATCTGCGTGATGCAGCGTGGCCGGATCGTGGAGCAGGGTACCCGGGAACAGATCCTTCGCAATCCGCAGGAACCCTACACGCAGAGGTTACTTGCTGCGGTGCCCCTTCCGGACCCCGAGAAGCAGCGCGAGCGCCGGGAACTGCGAGCCCAGCTCATGGCCGCCGGCATCGAGTAGCCAACTGCGCGCGAGGCAGAGCTCGCGGTACAAACGGACTGCCGCCAATCGCGCAAGAGTCCCTGTGGCCAATGGTCACGGGGACTCTTTTTTGTGCCTCGAGTGTCCTCTTTGAGCTTCCGCAAAAGGCGCTTTGGCATGCTCGAAAACCCTGGAGTTCCGGCGAAAAGTAGGGGTCAGGCATGTCGAGTGTACCAAGAAGTAACCCATTACGTGAAATGACTGCTTCATTTACTTGAAATGACTGCTTCATTACTAAAACTGTCACATGCATACTTGCCATGAATCTGCCAATGGGATTCCACATTTCGGACAACGTGTGGTTAGGATTACACATCCATGTAGGCCGCGTCACAGGATAAATCTGTGTCTGGCCCCGGGGCATTCATGAGTTGCCCCGACTCATCCCCCTGAATCCATAGGAGGCGGAATGCGTTTTTCGCGCACTTCCAAAGCTCTTGGCTTGCTGGCAGTCGCCGCGCTCGCCCTCACCGGATGCGGCAGCGCCGCCTCCGGAAGCAGTGGCCAGACTGCCGGTGATCCGAACAAAATCATCACCGCATACAGCAATGAACCCCAGCACCCCCTGCTGCCGTCCAACACCAACGAGGTGTACGGTGGCCGCGTCGTCGAACTCCTGTTTGAAGGCCTGCGCAGCTACGACGCCAGCGGGAAGTCCGTGAACGCCCTCGCGGAATCCATTGATACGACTGACGGCCAGAACTACACCATCAAGGTGAAGAAGGGCACCAAGTTCACCAACGGCGAGGAAGTCACCGCCAAGAGTTTCGTTGACGCCTGGAACTTCGCTGCACTGAGCACCAACGCGCAGGCCAGCAGCAGCTTCTTCGAATCGATCGATGGCTACGACGCCGTCAGCGCTACCAAGAAGGAAACCGGTGCCGACGGCAAGGCCAAAGCTGTCCCTGCCCCGACCGCGCAGACCATGTCCGGCTTGGTTCTGAAGGACGACTCGACCATCACGGTGAAGCTGGCCCAGCCGGAAGCCGACTGGCCGTTGCGCCTCGGCTACTCCGCCTTCATGCCGCTTCCGGCCGATGCCCTCAAGGATCCGAAGGCCTTCGGCGAGAACCCCATCGGCAACGGCCCGTACAAGATGGCCGCCAAGGGTGCTTGGCAGCACGACAGCCAGATCGCCCTCGTCAAGAACGCCGACTACCAGGGTCCCCGCACGGCCAAGAACGGTGGCGTGACCTTCAAGTTCTACACCGATCCGGCTCCGGCCTACACGGACATCCAGGCCAATAACCTTGATGTCACGGACGTCCTGCCGACCAACGCGCTGAAGACCTACACCACGGACTTCCCGGATCACAACCTGAACAAGGCCTACGCCGGCAACGCGACGCTCAACATCCCGAACTACCTGCCTGAGTTCCAGGGAGATGCTGGCAAGCTCCGCCGCCAGGCTATTTCCATGGCCATCAACCGCGACGAAATCACCAAGGTTGTCTACAGCGGCACCCGCATTCCGGCGAAGGACTTCACGTCTCCCTCCGTTGACGGCTACAACGCCAACGTCGCCGGTTCTGAGGTCTTGAAGTTCGACGCCGCGAAGGCGAAGGACCTGTGGGCCAAGGCAGATGCCATGAGCCCGTGGCCGGCCGGCAAAGTTCTGCAGCTCGCCTACAACACAGATGGTGGCAACAAAGAATGGATCGACGCCGTTGCCAACAACCTGAAGAACAACCTCGGTATCAAGGCCGAAGGCCAGCCGTTCGCCAAGTTTGCTGAAATCCTGAACCTCCGCAAGGCCAAGACCCTTCCGGGCTTCACCCGCGCAGGCTGGCAGGCAGACTACCCGTCGCTGTTCAACTTCCTCGGCCCTGTGCTGCAGACCGGGGCAAGTGCCAACTACGAGGGCTACAGCAACCCGGACTTCGACAAGTTGCTGAAGGAAGGCCTGGCCTCCAAGTCCACGGACGACGCAAACAAGAAGTTCACCCAGGCACAGGAAATCCTCTTCAAGGACTTGCCGAACCTGCCCCTGTGGTACCAGGCCCGCCAGGCCGTCTGGAGCCAGAACGTGACCAACGTTGACTCCGGCTGGAACGGCGTCCTGCTCTACTACAACATCACCGCAAAGTAGTCCTCTGGACTCGTTCCAAGCTCGATAGTGCATGGGGGTCCGGTCACAAAACCGGGCCCCTGTGTGCTTGATCCGGCACGAAAGCTGTCCCATATGAATCCCCTTAGTTTCAAGAGCGCTCAGGAAACCTTGCTGTGATCCAGTACATCCTCCGGCGTTTGCTGCAGGTCATCCCGGTCTTCCTGGGAACCACCCTGCTTGTGTACTTCATGGTCTTTGCCCTCCCGGGCGACCCCATCCGCGCCTTGTTCGGCGACAGGCCGCCCAGCGAGTCCGTCATTGCCGCACTGCGCCAGCAATACAACCTCGACCAGCCGTTCTGGGTCCAATACGGACTCTTCCTCAAGAACCTGTTCACCTTCAATCTTGGCGTTGACTTCACTGGTCAGCCCATCGCCGCCACCCTTGGCCGCATCTTTCCCGTGACCGCCATGCTCGCCGTTGAGGCCTTGGCCATCCAGGCCGTCTTCGGTGTGGCTTTCGGCCTGATCGCCGGCCTGCGCAAGGGAAAGCTCTTTGACTCCACCGTGCTGGTTGCCTCCCTCGTGGTCATCGCCGTCCCCACCTTCGTGCTGGGCTTCGTGCTTCAGCTGCTCGTCGGCGTGCAGCTCGGTTGGGCCAAGCCCACTGTTGGATCCAACGCGGACTGGGGAACGCTGATCCTCCCGGCCACGGTTCTTGGCCTCGTGTCGTTCGCCTACGTGCTGCGCCTGACGCGCGCCTCGGTCATCGAAAACATGAACGCCGACTACGTCCGCACGGCAACCGCGAAAGGCCTCTCGCGCCCCCGCGTGGTCCTGGCCCACATCCTGCGAAACTCCATGATCCCCGTGGTCACCTACCTGGGTGCGAACCTCGGTGGCTTGATGGGCGGGGCGATCGTCACCGAAGGCATCTTCAACGTGCCCGGCGTCGGACAAAAGCTCTACCAAGCAGTCATCCGCAGCGAGGGCCCCACAGTCGTTGCCATCGTGAGCGTGCTGGTGCTGGTCTTCGTTGCCGCCAACCTGTTGGTCGACCTCCTGTACGCCTGGCTTGACCCCAGGATTCGCTATGAAAAGTAGATCCGCTATGAAAAGTAACCGTCAGATCGAGCACTACGTTGCCCCCGTCGACGAGACACCGCTGCTGGCAACCGATAGCCTCAAGGTCGACGCAGCACCCCTGAGCCTGTGGGCAGACGCCTGGCGGAAGCTCCGCCGTCGTCCGCTCTTCATCATCTCCGCGCTCATGATCTTCTTGCTCCTGGTTGTCGCCTTCTTCCCCGGCCTGTTCACGCAGACAGCCCCGAACGACAACTGCCAGCTAGGAGACTCTCTGGCTGGACCCTCGGCCGGCCATCCCCTGGGATTCACCTTCCAGGGCTGCGACATCTACTCCCGCATCATCCACGGCACCCAGGCATCCCTGACCGTCGGCGTTGTCTCGGTCATTTTCGTCCTGATCATCGGCGTCACGCTCGGCGCATTGGCCGGGTTCTTTGGCGGATGGGTTGACACTGTCATTGCCCGCCTTGGCGACATCTTCTTCGCCCTGCCTTTGGTCCTCGGGGCACTGGTAGTTACCCAGCTGCCCTTCTTCCGCGAGAACAAGAGCGTTTTCACCGTGGTCATGGTCATTGTGATGCTCGGTTGGCCGCAAATGGCCCGCATCACCCGCGGCGCCGTGATCGAGGTCCGCAACGCGGATTTCGTCACCGCTGCACGCTCGCTGGGCGTCTCCAAGATCGGCACACTCGTCCGGCACGTGGTTCCGAACGCGCTCGCGCCGATCATCGTCCTCGCCACCATGGAACTGGGTGTCTTCATCGTCACCGAAGCAACGTTGTCCTTCCTCGGCATCGGCCTGCCCGGCAGCATCATGTCGTGGGGCAACGACATTTCGGCGGCCAAGGATACGCTGCGCACCAACCCCGAAGTGCTGCTTTACCCGGCAACCGCGCTGTCCATCACGGTCCTGAGCTTCATCATGCTTGGCGACGCGCTGCGTGACGCCCTTGACCCCAAGAGCCGCAAGCGATGAAGGAGGCAATCATGACAACGTCCAAAGTCACCATCAACGAGGCCGGAACCGAGGAGCGCCCGCTCCTTGAAATCAGGGACCTCGCCATCTCCTTCCAGACGGCGGGCGGCGAATTCCAGGCCGTCAAAAACGCTCACCTGACCATCATGCCCGGCGAGACAGTCGCCATCGTGGGCGAGTCCGGCTCTGGAAAGTCGACGACGGCGCTCGCCGCCATCGGTCTCCTACCGGAGAACGGTCGGGTTTCCGGCGGGCAGATCCTGCTCGACGGAGAAGACATCTCCCACGCGCCGGAACGGCGCATGATCGAGCTGCGCGGCAACACGATCGGCATGGTCCCGCAGGATCCGATGTCCAACCTCAACCCGGTGTGGAAGATCGGCTACCAGGTCCGCGAGACCTTGCGAGCCAACGGCAAGCCCAACGCCCCCGCCGACGTCGCCCGTGTCCTCGCAGAAGCCGGCTTGCCGGACTCGGCACGGCGTGCCAAGCAGTACCCGCACGAATTCTCCGGCGGCATGCGGCAGCGAGCCCTGATTGCCATCGGCCTGTCCTGCCAACCGCGGCTGCTTATCGCCGATGAGCCGACGTCGGCCCTCGACGTCACGGTTCAGCGGCAGATCCTCGACCACCTCGAGACCATGACGGCGGAACTCGGTACCGCAGTCCTGCTCATCACCCACGATCTTGGCCTCGCGGCTGAACGCGCGGACAAAGTGGTGGTCATGTACCGCGGCAACGTGGTGGAAGCCGGTCCTTCGCTGGAACTGCTCCGCAACCCGCAGCACCCCTACACCCAGCGGCTGGTGGCGTCGGCACCGTCGCTGGCTTCCCGTAGGATCCAGGCCGCCAAGGCTGAAGGCATCCAAACGGAAGAACTCCTGGCACCCACTGAAGTTGTGGTGGAAAAGGCACTCCCGGAGGACGTCCTGAAGGTCGAGAGCCTCAGCAAGGTCTTCAAGTTGCGCTCAGGAGTGGGCAGGTCCACCGACTTCACCGCGGTGGACAACGTCTCGTTCAACGTCAAGCGCGGGACGACGACGGCGATCGTAGGGGAGTCGGGCTCCGGCAAGTCCACTGTGGCCCAGATGGTTCTTAACCTCCTTCCGCCGACATCGGGCCGGATCGTGTTCGACGGGGTGGACACCTCCACGCTGAACAGCCGTGAGATCTTCAAGTTCCGGCGCCGCGTCCAGCCGATCTTCCAGGACCCGTACGGTTCCCTCGACCCGATGTACAACATTTTCAGGACCATCGAGGAACCGCTCCGGACCCACAAGATCGGTGACAAGGTCAGCCGCGAGAAGAAGGTCCGGGAGCTCCTGGACCAAGTGGCGCTGCCGCAGTCCACCATGCAGCGATACCCGAACGAGCTCTCCGGCGGCCAGCGGCAGCGCGTCGCGATCGCCCGGGCCCTGGCGCTCGATCCTGAAGTGATCATCTGCGACGAAGCGGTCTCCGCCCTGGACGTTTTGGTGCAGGCCCAGGTTTTGAACCTGTTGGCCGAGCTGCAGTCCAATCTTGGCCTGACGTACCTGTTCATCACGCACGACCTCGCCGTCGTACGGCAGATCGCGGACCATGTCTGCGTGATGCAGAAGGGCAAGCTCGTGGAAACGGGCAGCACCGACAACGTCTTCGATTCGCCGCAGCAGGACTACACCAAGGCACTGCTCAACGCGATTCCTGGAGCGAGCCTGATGCTTCCGCCCGCGGTGGCCTGAACCGGCTTAGCAGCCGTCATCACCGCGTTCAAGGCGATCAAGAGGGCCGGTGCCGTTTCCCTGAGGGAAGGGGCACCGGCTCTTTGGCTGTTTCCGAGGGTTCATGGGCGCTCCCTGGGGTCTCCGGCGGGCCTGCAGGCTACTCACGGACTGTGATGAAGGGCACAATTCGGCGGCATCGGGGGTGATTTTTAGGCCAATAAATACCACAGCGTTTAGACTCTAGGAAGGTGCCCTGTGTCAAAGGGTCTAATCCGTCGTGCGTTCCAGTTGGAAATGTCGCGATACAACAGCTGACTTCACCACTGAATCGAGCCATTACGCATGTCTGAAACCACCACCAACACCGCCGCGGCCACTGCATCGCGCAGTGATCTGCGCAACGTCGCGATTGTGGCCCACGTTGACCACGGCAAGACCACCCTGGTCGACGCCATGCTCAAGCAGACCAACTCCTTCGCTGAGCACAACCATCTGGAAGACCGCGTCATGGACTCCGGTGACTTGGAGCGCGAAAAGGGCATCACGATCCTCGCCAAGAACACAACGGTTGCCTACAACGGCCCGTCCTCCCATGGCGAGACCATCACCATCAACGTGATCGACACCCCCGGCCACGCCGACTTCGGTGGCGAGGTGGAGCGCGGCCTGTCCATGGTTGACGGCGTTGTCCTCCTGGTTGACGCTTCCGAGGGTCCGCTGCCGCAGACCCGCTTCGTGCTCCGCAAGGCCCTCGCCGCGCACCTTCCCGTCATCCTGCTGGTCAACAAGACCGACCGCCCCGACGCCCGCATCGAAGAAGTTGTCCACGAATCCATGGACCTTCTCCTGGGCCTGGCTTCGGACCTCGCGGACGAAGTTCCGGACCTGGACCTGGACAAGATCCTTGAAGTTCCCGTGGTCTATGCTGCAGCCAAGGTTGGCCGCGCCTCCCTGGAGCAGCCTGCTGATGGCTCGGCACCGGAGAACGAAGATCTCGAACCCCTGTTCAAGACGATCATCGAGCACATCCCCGCCCCGACCTACAACCCGAACGGTGTCCTGCAGGCGCATGTCACCAACCTGGACGCTTCCCCGTTCCTCGGCCGCCTCGCACTCCTGCGCATCTACAACGGCACCCTCCGCAAGGGCCAGACCGTGGCCTGGGCCCGCGCCAACGGCGAACTGAAGAACGTCAAGATCACCGAGCTCCTGGCCACCAAGGCCTTGGAACGCGTTCCGGCAGAGTCCGCCGGCCCCGGTGAGATCGTGGCCGTTGCCGGTATCGAGGAAATCACCATCGGTGAGACCCTGACTGACGCGGAGAACCCGCAGCCGCTGCCGCTCATCACGGTGGATGACCCCGCGATCTCCATGACCATCGGTATCAACACCTCTCCGCTGGCCGGCAAGGTCAAGGGCGCCAAGGTCACGGCCCGCCAGGTGAAAGACCGCCTGGACAAGGAACTGATCGGTAACGTCTCCATCAAGGTTCTGCCCACCGAGCGTCCTGACGCTTGGGAAGTCCAAGGCCGTGGCGAGCTTGCGCTGGCCATCCTCGTGGAGCAGATGCGGCGCGAAGGCTTCGAACTGACGGTCGGCAAGCCGCAGGTTGTCACCCGGACCGTCGACGGCAAGATCCACGAGCCGATGGAACACATGACCATCGACGTGCCTGAAGAGTACCTCGGTGCGGTCACGCAGCTCATGGCTGCCCGCAAGGGCCGCATGACCAACATGGCCAACCACGGTACGGGTTGGTGCCGCATGGAATTCATCGTTCCGGCACGTGGCCTCATCGGCTTCCGCACCAAGTTCCTCACGGACACCCGCGGCGCCGGCATCGCCTCCTCGATCTCCGAGGGCTACGAGCCGTGGGCCGGCCCCATCGAATACCGCACGAACGGTTCGATGGTCGCCGACCGCGCCGGCGTGGTGACGCCCTTCGCCATGATCAACCTGCAGGAACGCGGCTCCTTCTTCGTGAAGCCCACGTCCGAGGTCTACGAAGGCATGATCGTGGGCGAGAACTCCCGCGCCGACGACATGGACGTCAACATCACGAAGGAAAAGAAGCTCACCAACATGCGTGCCGCTTCCTCGGACACCTTCGAGAACCTGACGCCCCCGCGCGACCTGACCCTCGAAGAGTCCCTCGAATTCGCCCGCGAAGACGAGTGCGTCGAGGTCACCCCGGAATCCATTCGCATCCGCAAGGTGATCCTGGACGCCAACGAGCGCGCCAAGGCTACCCGCGCCCGCGCCAAGGTCTGATCCTGCGCTGATTGCGGATTGACGCATTGAATAAGAGAGCCACCGGAGCAGCACGCGGCATTGCCGTAGCTGTTCCGGTGGCTCTTTTTGCTGCCCTGGCTGGCACCGCACTGCACCGGCAAACGCTCCTCATTGCCGGCGTCGACGTCTACTGGGGTGTCGCAGCGGCACTGCTCCTGCTCGCTTCGTTGCAGCTCTGGCTGGGCGCGTGGTCGCGGTCCTTGCTCCCGACGGCGGTGGCCGGCATCGGCTGTTATGCGGCGGTTGGCCTGTTGTCGGCTGCCGGAACAGGCAAGCAGTTGATCGTCGCAGATGTTCCGGGAAATGTGTGGGTTTATGGCAGTGCGGGCGTGACTTTTGTGATGCTGCTGTGGTGCAGGCGTTACGGGCGTCCCCCACGCGGTTGACTAGTCCGCGCTTGCGTCTGCCCACCTCGCCTCCTGGGTCGAATGAATGCCTCCATCCGTTTCGTGGTGTGGGGCGTCATGCCCTTCGCGGCGCTGTCCTCAGGCCTGCTTGCGGAAGGCCCTGGACTGGCCCCGACACTCTGGATCGGCTTGGCCGGGAGCATGGTTTTTGTCGCGCCGGTGTTGTTTTCGCCACGGCTGGGAATGCGTCGGCTTCCGGCTGAGGTTCAGGGCCCCTGACCCCCTTGGGACATGCCCAGCCTTGGCTCGCAGCGATGGACATAATGGCAATATGCGCATTCCCTGGTGCAAACGTGGCGCATGCTCAACGGGGATGAAGGCACATGTCCAACGTTTGATTCCAAGGTTGGACAGGAAGTTCTCCACATAGCCAACGTTGGAGCTTCCGCGCCTTAGTCTTCCGTCGGGACGATGGGGCGCATGGTGAACATCAACGAAGTCTTTTCAGCGTATGACGGCGTGGCCCGGGCTAAGCATTTGGCTGCGGCCGGGGTCTCGCATTTCCAACTGAAATCCGCGCTGGCGAGCGGTCGGATTGTCCGCGTGGCACGTGGGGTGTACGCGGTGCCAGGCGCCAATCCTACTTTGCTCGCCATCCGGTCCCTTCCGTCCGAGCCGGCGTGCATTTCCGCGGCCGAACTGTCCGGCTTGTGGGTTCTGGATCACCCACAATTCCCTCACATCGCAGTCCCGCATAGCCGTAAGTATGAAGGTTTTGTCTGCCATCGATCTGCGGCTCCGCCTACCTTGATGGATTCGGTGGTCCAGGCCCTGCGATGCCTGCCAGATCTGGACGGTCTTGTCATTGCCGAATCTGCGGTGGTTCTTGGCAGACTTCAACTCACAGCCCTCAGGAAGAGGCTCAACGGGCGGAATGATGCACGGGAGCGGAGACTCGTCTCACGAATCGTTCCCCAGTCACAGTCGATTATCGAATGCGTCGCCAGGTACCTGCTGCAACAAGCAGGCTTCCACGTTGAATCGCAGGTGAATATTCCAGGCATGGGGCATCTGGACCTGATGGTGGACGGAAGACTGGGCATTGAAACCGACGGTGCAGGCTTCCATATGGACAAGCCGAGCTTCGAGGAAGACCGTCGTCGCTGGAACGTCACTACAAGGTTGGGTGTCCCGACCTTGGTTGTGAGCTATTCAATGCTGAAGAGCCGGCCCCGGGAATTTGTGTCGATGGTTCGGGACACTCTGAGCGCTCTTGATCGCGCAGCGTGACTCCGCGGGTGCCACCTTTGTTTGCGTCAGAGGTTGGACATGCCTCGCGGCCGTCATCAGGCATGGACATGTCCCTCGTTCAGGCCAGGTTCACCGAGGGACACGCTCGTTGCGGAGCGCTAGGAATGAGCATGTTGGCACTATGTCCAGTGGTGCGAGCAGGCAGGGGGCATGTCCCTCGGGGTAACGGGTGCAGGCGGGGGAGTGGAACTACTGCGGGGCGGTCCGGGGGATGCGGTGTGGCGGCGGAGGGGGGACCTCCTTTGCCGCCACTACAAGGGCCAGCGGGATCTCGACGTCGGACTGGCGGGTGCGGATGGTGCACGCACCGTCGGTGACGGAGAGCAAGTAGCCGAGGGCATCGGTGAAGCCGTTGTCCAACCGGTAACGGACAACTACCCGCGTTCCGGATACGGTATTGAGCAGGAAATCCTGGGGTCGGGGCAAATTCACCAGTTCATAGTAAGACGCCCGGCTAGGTTGGTGAGTTCCGGCTGGTGGATAATAGGCTCAGAATTCGATGTACCGGCCACAGGGCCGGTGGTACTACCCGGAAATGGTCCGGGACAACTGTGGAGAGGCAAGGGACGTGACCTACGTAATCGCGCAGCCGTGTGTGGACGTCAAGGACAAGGCATGTATTGAAGAATGCCCTGTTGACTGCATCTACGAAGGCGAACGTTCCCTCTATATCCACCCGGATGAGTGCGTGGACTGCGGAGCTTGCGAACCCGTGTGCCCGGTGGAAGCGATCTACTACGAGGACGATACCCCGGAAGAATGGGCTGACTACTACAAGGCCAACGTCGAATTCTTCGACGATCTCGGGTCACCTGGTGGAGCTGCCAAGATCGGCAACACTGGCAAGGACCACCCGTTCATTGCCGCGCTGCCTCCTCAGAACCAAGACCACTAAGAACGGTTGCTTCCTTTGATTTCTGCGGCCCCCGCCTTTGGCCTCAACCTGCCCGACTACCCTTGGGAAGCGATGGCGCCTTACGTGGCGAAGGCCGCAGAGCACCAGGGCGGCGTAGTCAATCTCTCCATCGGCACTCCGGTGGATCCCACTCCGGAACTGGTTCGCGAGGCCCTCGCCGGGGCGGCCGATGCCCATGGCTACCCGACCGTCCACGGCACGGAAGCTCTTCGTGAGGCTGTGTCCGGCTGGTTCGCCAGCCGACGTGGAGTCCCTGGGATCGATCCCCGGGACGTTATGCCCACGGTCGGCTCCAAGGAACTGGTGGCCTGGCTGCCGTTCCTGCTGGGACTGAGCGCAGGCGACGTCGTCGTCCGTCCCACGGTGGCCTACCCGACCTACGACATTGGTGCCATGCTCGCCGGGGCCACTGCTGTCGCCGCAGACAGCCTGGACGAACTGGACTCAGCCACCCGTGCCAGGGTCCGGCTCATCTGGATCAATTCCCCGGGCAACCCCACTGGCAGCGTTCGCGACGTCGAATCCCTCAGGCAGATCGTGGCCCAAGCCCGCGAGATCGGCGCAGTTGTGGCGTCGGACGAATGCTATGCCGAACTCGGTTGGGGCGAATGGGATGCCCAGCGCGGTGGCGAAGCCGTACCAAGCGTCCTTGATCCGCGTGTCACTGGCGGGTCCACGGATGGCCTGTTGTGTGTCTACTCCCTCAGCAAGCAGTCGAATCTTGCAGGCTACCGTGCGGCTTTCGTCGCCGGAGACTCCTCGATCGTGGCGAACCTGGTCAACAGCCGCAAGCATGCAGGCATGATTGTGCCTTACCCGGTTCAGGAAGCCATGCGCGTCGCGCTCGGCGACGCCGGCCACGTGCTGGCCCAGAAGGACCTGTACCGGGGCCGACGCGAACGCCTGGTGCCAGCACTGCAGAACTTCGGACTGGAGATCCACGAGTCCAAAGCGGGCCTGTATTTGTGGTGCACTTCCGGGGAGGCGACCTGGGACACGGTGCAGCGTTTCGCTGAGCTGGGCATCGTCGTCGGACCCGGGGTGTTCTATGGCGATGCCGGGAACGGCTTCATCCGCGTGGCGCTCACCGGCACCGACGAACGCATCGACGCTGCCGTGGAACGGTTGAACACTGCACGATAACAATCGTGTGACTTGCGGCACAGGGCGCGTCATTCCGCCAGTAACCGGAGCTTGTGGATTAGTTTGTCCCGCTTACTGGCGGTAGCTTTTAACTGACTATCAATGGTGGCTTTCTCCACGAAGGCAATCCGGCCGACGGTGTCTGTACCTGCAGACTCCCGCCCGGAGTCACCAGATGTTGGTTGGATCAAGCTTTCGACCGAGGCCAAGAGCCTCATGAAGGGGACTCCATGACTGAGACCACCAGCGCTACCCTGCGCCATGCCGGCGGCGAGCTCGAGCTCCCGCGGATCCAGGTTGTAGAAGGGAACGAAGGATACGACGTTTCCAAGCTGCTGAAGCAGACGGGCGCCGTCGCCTATGACCCCGGCTTCATGAACACTGCCGCCACGACGTCGGCAATCACCTACATCGACGGCGACGCCGGGATCCTGCGCTACCGCGGTTACCCGATCGAGCAGCTTGCCCAGCACTCCAGCTTCCTGGAAGTTTCCTACCTGCTGATCTACGGCAACTTGCCCACGCCCACTGAACTGGATGCCTTTGACCAGCGCATCCGCCACCACACGTTGCTTCACGAAGAGCTCAAGGGCTTCTTCGGCGGTTTCCCGCGTGACGCACACCCTATGCCGGTGCTTTCCTCGGCTGTCTCGGCGCTGTCCACGTTCTACCAGGACTCCTTGGACCCGTTCAACCCGGAGCATGTGGAAGTTTCCACTATCCGCCTCATGGCGAAGCTTCCCGTCATCGCGGCCTACGCCCACAAGAAGTCCATCGGCCAGCCCATGCTGTACCCGGACAACTCCATGAACCTCGTGGAGAACTTCCTGCGCTTGAGCTTCGGCCTGCCGGCAGAGCAGTACGAACTGGACCCCGTCGTCGTCAAGGCGCTGGACCTCCTGCTCATCCTGCACGCTGACCACGAGCAGAACTGCTCGACGTCGACCGTCCGCCTGGTGGGCTCCTCGAACGCAAACCTGTTTGCTTCCGTTTCCGCGGGCATCAACGCCCTCTTCGGCCCCGCCCACGGCGGCGCCAACGAGGCCGTGCTGAAGATGCTGCGCCAAATCCAGGCCGACGGCGTCAAGCCCGAGGACTACATGGAGAAGGTCAAGAACAAGGAGGACGGCGTCCGCCTCATGGGCTTCGGCCACCGGGTCTACAAGAACTACGATCCCCGCGCGAAGATCATCAAGGCGACTGCACACGAGATCCTCGGCAAGCTCGGCGGTAACGACGAACTCCTGGACATCGCGATGCGCCTCGAAGAGAAGGCCCTGGCCGACGATTACTTCATCCAGCGCAAGCTCTACCCGAACGTGGACTTCTACACTGGCCTGATCTACAAGGCCATGGGCTTCCCCGAGAAGATGTTCACCGTGCTGTTCGCGATTGGCCGCCTTCCCGGCTGGATCGCCCAGTGGCGCGAAATGATCAACGATCCCCAGACGAAGATCGGCCGTCCGGGCCACTCACCTTGCGCAAGGTGAGTGGCCGCCGTCGTACGTTCGGCAAACCCAGCGCGGGGTCACATACGGCCCGTCCCGAGGGACATCATGGGCCGTAAGTGACCCCGCGCTGCTTTTAAGAGTTGTAGCCGAAGGGGTTGTTCTTCTGCCAGCGCCAGTGGTCTTCGCACATCTGGTCCACGGTCTTCGTAGTGGACCAACTGAGGTCCGCCAAGGCGGAGGAGGCGTCGGCCCAGAAGGCAGGCAGGTCTCCGGCGCGGCGTCCGGTGATCTCGTAGGGCAGGGCGTGTCCGACGGCCTGCTCGAAGGCGTGGAGCATCTCGAGCACGGACGTGCCCTTCCCCGAGCCAAGGTTCCAGCGGTGCACACCCGGGCGGGCTGCAACGTAGTCGAGGGCGGCGACATGGCCTTCCGCGAGGTCGACGACGTGGATGTAGTCCCGCAGGCACGTGCCGTCCGGCGTGTCGTAGTCCCCGCCGAAGACCATGAGCTTTTCGCGGCGTCCGACGGCGACCTGGGCGATGTACGGAACCAAGTTGTTCGGGATGCCCTGCGGGTCCTCGCCGATCCTGCCTGAAGGGTGTGCGCCCACCGGGTTGAAGTAGCGAAGCAATGCGATGTGCCAGCGTTCGTCCGCGGCGCCTAGGTCCGTGAGGATGTCCTCGATCTGCTCTTTGGTGCGGCCGTAGGGGTTGTTGGCGCCGATCTCCATCTTCTCAACGTAGGGGATGGGGTTGTGCTCGCCATACACGGTTGCCGAGGAGCTGAAGACGATGGAGCGGACTCCATGCTTGTCCATGGCGCGGAGCAGGTTCAGGGTGCCCACGATGTTGTTGTAGTAATAGTTCAGGGGCTCCTGTACGGACTCGCCAACGGCTTTGAGGCCGGCGAAGTGGATCACTGCGTCAATGCTGTGCTGATCGAAGACAGACTCGAGCGCGGCCTCATCTACGAGATCCACCTGATGGAACGCTGCCGTCTTGCCCGCCAGTTCACCAACACGGCGCAGGGATTCTTCGCTCGAGTTCACGAGGTTGTCCACCACGACTACCTCGTGTCCGGTTTCCAACAGGGACAAGACAGTGTGCGATCCGATGTAGCCGGTGCCACCCGTGACAAGAATTCTCATGCAAGCAACGCTAGCCGAACTTGGTGCATGCCCGCTGAGTGTTGCGTAGGCCACAGTCCAGCATTCCAGTGCGCCGAAGGGGAAGGTTCAAGCACATTCGTGCTAAAAAGATCTGTGCCCAAGATTGTTGATGCCGAAGCCCGGCGCCAGGAAGTAGTTGAAGCTGTCTTCAGGATCATCGCCTCAGACGGCCTGGAGCGTGCTTCCTTGCGGGAGGTCGCCGATGAGGCGGGCCTAGCCGTTGGTTCGGTCCGCCATTACTTTGCCAGCAGTGATGAACTGCTGGTCCATTCCTTCGCCGTGGTCATCGAGAGGATCGCCGGACGGCTTGAGGACGCGTTCGCCGTCGTCGAATCCTTGCGCCAGGGCTCGCCCGAACATGATGCAGCCGTGTTAACCCTGTTGGGCCAATTCCTGCCACTGGACGAGGAACTGGCCGTGGATGCGTGCGTCTGGATGGCATTCCGCCATGCGGCCCGGATCAAGCCGGTACTCGAAGTAGAAGCCGCACGCAGCCACCGTGCCGTGGCCGCCGTCGTCGGTCGTTTGGTGATGCGCTTGATGCCCGACGACGGGACCGGCCATGCGCGCTTGGTGACCGAAGCCGAACGGCTCCTTGCCACGTTGGACGGACTTTGCATGCACGCGCTCCTGCAGCCCGAGTGGATGACGGCCGAGGTGTGCCGCGACGTCCTGACAACGCATCTGGAGACTCTTGTTGTGGTCCCGTCCAAACGTTAACGTCAAGGCTCAACGGGAATAGACTGGAACCCTGAGCGGGCACCTGCCAAGGGAGGCAATTCGGATGCATGACACAGGCGGTCAGGGGTGGCGGATCACCATGGACACCTCAGGACCGATGCTCATTGCCTTGTATCTGAGAGACGTTGCTGGACTGGACGGAGCCGGAACCCCAGCCCTGTCCCACGCCACACCGAAGGTCAGGCACGCCGACCACACGCACCTCACCGCCGAGGTAGGTGGCGTGAATGCCCTCAAGACGGAGTGGGAAGCCTGGTGGGAGCAGTTGCTGAGGGCGTATCCGGAAGCCGCGCCAGAGCTCTCGCCTCCTGGTTTCAATGCGTTCGGGAACTCACCTGCCCTCCGTCGGGTGCTGCAGGCCCATTTTGGTGCTGCCCTGACGTGGGCGCGCGAACGCGTTGAGGATTACGAAAAGCTCGAAGCGGAACGCGTAGCCAGCGGAGCCATGCTACTTCTCGGCGACATGGTGGAGGATCGCCTGCTGGAAGTCGGGCGGAGCTCCAGGGACTTCGAGCTGACGATCATCGAGCTACCGCTCAGCGAGCCAAGGGCCTGGTACTTGGAACCGGACAAGATGATCATGAGCCACCAGCTCTTGTCCGAGCCCGACGTTTTCCGAAGCTACGTTCAGCCTGTCGTGGAGCTTCTGGTCTGACGCCGCCTTCTGACGCCGCCCTTCTGACAACGGGCGCTGGGCCGCACTAACTCGTCGACGACGACGCCTACGTTTTCGGAGCGGAAACAGTGATGGTCACGGGTCCCGCGGCTGCGGAATCCTGCCAACCTTTGCGGTCCTGCCTGTTCCAGGTCGCTCCCGCGACATCCACCTGCGTTACAGAAAGGGCTTTGGCATTGGCCACCGCCCACTGAGCCACGGCCCATGCCTTCGGCCCGGTGACACTCAGCTGGACCGTGCGGCCCTGCGCCACGGCTGGAAGCGACCCGAACGCCGTCGTCATGGCATCCGCGACAGTGTTGGGGTCACCGGCCGTGTCCGCTGGACGGAGCGTGCAGTCCAGCGCCCTTTCGGAATGTCCGGTCAATGCTGACGCGTAGGCTCGTCCCATTGCCTCGTGCTGCGCGTAGGCCTGGGGGAATGCGGAATGTTGGACGGCCTGCGCTGCCTCGGTGATGGGCATGGTTTCGTAGCCGGGAATCTTCACCAAGTGGTCGTAGAAGGCGTTTGTGGCATACACGGGATCCATGACCTGGGCCTCGGTGCCCCAACCCTGGGACGGACGTTGCTGGAAGAGGCCCTTCGAATCCGGGCCAACCTCGTCACCATGGCCGATGTTGCGCAGCTTGGATTCTTGCATGGCCGTGGCTAATCCGATCGTGGCCGCGCGCGGGGGGAGTCCCCGCTGCACGGAAATGCCAGCGATGAGGGCGGCATTCGCCGCTTGGTCAGTGGCCAACTCGTATGAATCTGAGCCGACGACGGCGATGCAGCGTTCCGTAACCAAGGTTTCGGAACGCTGCAGTACAGTCACCACGGCGTAGAAGGCGCCAGCCACCAAGGCAAGAGCCAGCAACAAGATGATGGTGCGTCGGAGACGGCGCATCCAGGTACCAGCTAGTTTGCGTGGAGGGCTTCGTTGAGTTCCACAGTCTGGCCCTTGCGGGGGAGCACCTCGACTTCACCGGTAGTGGAGTTGCGGCGGAACAGCAGGTTCGGCACGCCGGAGAGCTCAACAGCCTTGATGATGCTGCTGGTGTCCTCGCCGTTGGCGTCCTTCGGGCCGGGGATGCGCACGCGGGTTCCAGCCGTGACGTAGAGGCCTGCTTCAACCACGGAGTCATCGCCGATGCTGATGCCAACACCGGAGTTGGCGCCCAGGAGCACGCGCTCACCCAGGGCGATCTTCTCCTTGCCGCCACCGGAGAGGGTTCCCATGATGGACGCGCCACCACCAACATCGGTGCCGTCACCGGCAACAACGCCTGCCGAGATGCGGCCTTCCACCATGGACGTTCCGAGCGTGCCGGCGTTGAAGTTCACGAAACCCTCGTGCATCACCGTGGTGCCCTCGGCGAGGTACGCACCCAAACGCACGCGGTCGGCGTCGGCGATCCTGACGCCCGTGGGGATCACGTAGTCCACCATGCGGGGGAACTTGTCCACTCCGTAGACCGTGACGGCGCCGCGCTTGCGCAGGCGGGCACGGGTCAGTTCAAAGCCGTCCACGGCGGCGGGGCCGAAGTTCGTCCACACAACGTTGGGGAGCTTGCCGAAGATGCCGTCCAGATTGATGCTGTTGGGCTTGACCAATCGGTGCGAAAGCAAATGCAGGCGCAAGTAGGCGTCAACGGTGTCCGCGGGGGCCTCGTCGAGGTTGATCTGGGCGAAGACCACCTTCTGTTCGGTCCCGCGATCGGCGTCGTGGCTTTCGACCGCAAGTGCGGTCAGCGATTCGTCGGCGTGCTCCACGGCACGCAGGGATTCGGCCGCTACACCCAGGGCAGGTGCCGGAAACCATACGTCCAGCACTGTCGCTTCTCCGGCGTCGGAGGTGGCGATGGTGGCCAGGCCAAAGCCATAGGCGGAACGATGGTTTGCAGATGCGCTATCGAGGGCGGCAGAGGCAGCGGTTTCAGTCATGGCGCAAGTCTATCGAGAGGCGCTGGCTCCCTTGAAACCGCGTGTGGACCTCAGGGGTCGCAATTCGCTCGGGATACAGTGGACAAGTGACCGTTGAAACTACTCCGATTCTTCTTGACATCCGGCAAGACGTCGCGTTGCTGACCGCCGCGCTCATGGACATCAACAGCGTGTCCGGCAACGAAGCAGCGCTCGCAGACGCCGTCGAATCTGCCCTCCGCACGATCCCTGGCCTGCAGCTGGTCCGCGACGGCGACGCCATCATCGCCCGGACCGAACTGGGACGCCCGGAGCGGGTGATCTTGGCTGGACACCTCGATACCGTGCCGTTGCCCTCCGTGGAAGGCTCGCTCGGCACCGTGCCGTCTACGTGGGAGTCCAGCGTCCCGGGTACCGGAATCCTGTATGGACGCGGAGCCACCGACATGAAGGGCGGGGTTGCAGTGCAGCTTGCGCTCGCGGCAACCATGTTCGACGGCGGTGCCGAGCCCGGTAAGGACGTCACGTTCGTCTTCTACGACCACGAGGAAGTGGAAGCGGTCAAGAGCGGCCTCGGCCGATTGGTCCGGAACCACGGCCATCTATTGGAGGGTGACTTCGCGATCCTGCTCGAACCCACCGACGGCACAGTGGAAGGTGGTTGCAACGGCACCAGCCGCTTCGAAGCCACCACAGTGGGGGAGGCGGCCCACTCTGCCCGGGCATGGATGGGCAGCAACGCCATCCACGCTGCCGCGCCCATCCTGAGCCGTTTGGCAGCGTACGAACCGCGCACCGTCAACGTGGATGGCCTGGACTACCGGGAGAGCCTCAACGCCGTGAAGATCAACGGCGGTACCGCGGGCAATGTGATCCCGGACCGCTGCGTGGTGGAAATCAACTACCGCTTCGCGCCGGACAAGACCCCGGACCAGGCAGAAGCCCATGTCCGTGAACTGTTGGAGGGCTTCCACGTCGTCCGCACCGATGCCGCCGCTGGAGCGCGGCCCGGTCTCAACCACCCGGCCGCCGCTTCCTTCGTTGCCGCCGTCGGTGCTGAACCCAAGCCCAAATACGGTTGGACCGACGTCGCGCGCTTCAGTGAGCTGGGCAAGGTGGGTGTGGCCGGTGGGCTTGGTTCTGGAACCTAGCCCACGGGCCACACCCACGTTTACGGCGCTCTTGAGGCTATTAGCCCTCGACCGCCACAATTTCCGACTTCGTGACCTTCACCACTTTGATGTTGCGGCGCATCCGGCCTTCAAGCCACTTGGCGATTCCAGCCAGGATCAGGCACATGCCGACGTACAGTACGCCCGCGATGATCGCGGAGGGAATGATGGGTGAACCGTACTGGGCCTGGCTTCCGAAGTACTTGGCCTGGAAGAGGATCTCGTTGTAGGTCACGATGAAGCCCAACGCGGTGTCCTTGAGGATGACCACGAGCTGGGAAATGATCACTGGGAGCATTGAACGGACCGCCTGCGGGAGCAGGATGTTTGTCATGACCGCGCTCTTGGGCAAGCCGATGGCATATCCGGCCTCGCTCTGTCCGCGGGGGAGCGATTCGATGCCGGCACGGAAGACCTCCGCCAGCACTGATCCGTTGTACAGCACCAGTCCGGCAACGACCGCGGTGAAGGGTGTGATCCCCTGGACGCCCAGTGGAGGCAGCCCGTAGTAGAAGATCATCATGAGGATCAGCAACGGAATGGCACGGAAAAGCTCGGTGAACCCGTAGCAGGGCAGGCTGATCCACTTACGGTCGGAGAGCCGGCCGAAAGCCAGGAAGACCCCCAGTACCAGGCTGAGAACGGCTGCCGTGGCAAAAGCTGAAAGTGTGGCACCTACCGACTGGATGATGGTCTGCTGAACCAGCGGGAAGGTGAACAACTGCCACTTCTTCGCATCGAACTGGCCGCTTTGGGCGAAGCGGAGAACAACGAAACCTACGATAGCGATGATGACCAAAGCAGTCACAACACCGAAAACACGGTAGCGTGTGCGGGCTTTTGGCCCCGGGGCGTCAAAGAGGACCGAGCTCATCGGGCCACCTTCCATTTCTTTTCAAGCTTTCGCTGCACAAAGGAAAGGATGAAGACGAGTAGGACAAAGACCAGTGCGACCCAGAGGAGTCCGGCCATGGCGGGCTCGCCGCGCTCGGACAGGTTTGACCGAATGGCTCCTGCCTCGAAGACCGAGAAACCCGCAGCGACAGTGGTGTTCTTGAGTAATGCAATGAAAACGCTGAACATCGGCGGAATCACGGCGCGGAAAGCTTGGGGGAGGATCACCAGCGTCAGGGTTTGCGTGAACGGCAGGCCGATCGCGCGGGCGGCTTCGGCCTGGCCCACGGGCACGGTATTAATGCCGGAGCGTACGGCCTCCGCCACGTAAGTAGCGGTGTACAGGCTCAAGCCGATGGTTGCCGCGGTCATAAAGTCAATTTCCACGAGGCCGAGCTTCGGGTAGCCAAGAGCGAAGAAAAACAACACCAAAGTCAGAGGCGTGTTGCGCACCACGTTGATGTACAGTGTGGCGGCAGCCCGCATCGCCGGGATGGGGGAAACCCGCAGTGCTGCCACCACGGTGCCTAGGATCAGGGCAAAGAACCCGGAGATGAAGAAAAGTATGAGGGTATTCCGGAACCCTGTGATGAACAGGTCCGAGTTATTCAGCAGCGTATTCACAGAATGGTCGCTTTCAGCCGATATTTGAGGGGACATTAGAGGGGGCGGCCATCAGCCGCCCCCTCAACATGGGCTTAGTAGTTGTCCACTGCGGGCTGTGTGACCTTTGTGCCGGACTGCCCCAACGTGGAGTCGTAGATCTTCTGCCAGGTGGATCCGCCATCCGTGAACATCTTGTTTACGAACTTGCGAAGCACGGTGTCGCCCTTCTTCAAGCCCACACCGTACTTCTCAACGGTGAAGGGCTGGCCGACCACCTTGAGGTTGTCGGTGTCCTGGGACGCATAGCCGATCAGGATGGCCTGGTCGGTAGTGACGGCGTCAACCTGGCCACTCTTGAGGGCCTCGACACACTGTGAGTAGGTGTCGAACTCGGTGGTCTTGGTGCCGGGGAAGTTTGCCTTGATGTTTTGGATAGGGGTTGAACCCGTTGCCGAACAGACGTTCTTTCCGGAAAGGTCCTTCTCGCTGTTGATTGACGTGTTGCTCTTCTTGACGAGCAGGCCCTGGCCGGTCACGAAGTAGGGTCCTGCGAAGTCAATCAGCTGCTTGCGCTTGTCGGTGATCGAGTATGTCCCGACGTAGTAGTCGATGTCGCCGTTGGTAATGGCGGATTCGCGGTTGGCCGAAGGAATCGGCTTGTATTCGATCTTGTCCTTGGAGAAACCGAGCGATGCCGCGATCCATTGGGCAATCTGAATGTCAAAGCCGCTGTACTCACCGGTTGCGGCGTCCTTGAAGCCCAGGCCGGGCTGGTCCTGCTTGACGCCGATTCTCACTTTTCCGTTCGCTTTGATCGTGTCGAACGTGGGGCTGCCCGAAATGGACACGTTCTGAGCCACGGTGAAAGGCGCAGACTCGCTGCTCGGTGCTGTGGTGCTGCCTCCGCCGCCACCACATGCGCTCAGCGAAAGAGCGAGCGCCGCGCTTGCAGCGACTAGGAGAGATTTCCTCCGGGTGATGAATGCCTTCATGAGATTCCTTTCATTGGCGGCCGCACCTGCGGCCCCGGGTGCGGAGTGTTCTAGTGGGTCAAGAGTTTGGAGAGGAAATCCTTGGCACGGGTGCTCTGGGGATTGGTGAAGAATTCCTCTGGCGTGGCGTCTTCCACGATCTGGCCGTCGGCCATGAAGACCACGCGGTCGGCAGCCTTGCGGGCGAAGCCCATCTCGTGGGTGACCACGATCATGGTCATGCCTTCCTTGGCCAGCTGGACCATGACGTCCAGGACCTCGTTGATCATTTCCGGGTCAAGGGCGGACGTCGGCTCGTCGAACAGCATCACCTTGGGCTTCATGGCCAGCGCCCGGGCGATTGCCACGCGCTGCTGCTGCCCACCGGACAGTTGCGCCGGCATCTTGGGTGCTTGCTGCCCGACGCCGACCCGTTCCAACAACGCCATGGCGTCCTTGTCAGCGGTCGCCTTGGCCAGTTTCTTGACCTTGATGGGGCCCAGCGTGACGTTTTCGAGAATCGTCTTGTGGGCGAACAGGTTGAAGGACTGGAAGACCATCCCGACGTCGGCACGAAGGACCGCGAGTTCCTTGCCTTCTTCCGGAAGTTTCTTGCCGTCGATCGAGATCTCGCCGGTGTCGATGGTCTCCAGCCGGTTGATGGCTCGGCACAGCGTTGACTTGCCTGAGCCCGACGGCCCGATCACAACGACAACCTCACCCTTTTTGACCTGGAGGTTGATGTCTTTGAGGACGTGCAATTGACCATAGTGCTTGTTGACGCCGTTCAGGGAGACGAGCGCATCGCTGGAGGCTTGAATAGTCATACGACGAATCTAGCGAAGAAATGACGCAAGATGAGCCAGCTCACATTAACTTCCGCAGATCGTGATTCAACAGATACCTGACTCGCAGGTGGCGGACAGCAAATGATGCCAGCGCTTCAGCAACACCAAAAACAACAGGGCCACACCGGGGCAGCAGCGGCCCGCATCCGCGCTAGCCTATGTCAATGAGTACCAGCCAGCCCCAGGTTCCGAGTCCAGATGCCAATGGCAAGGCGACGAGCAACGGATCAGCGGCGCCAGCCGCCGCCGTTGCCGCAGATGCGCCAGCCAAGCACAAAGGCCCCCTGGAGCTTCGGCGCAAACAGGCCGCTATGCCGATGTCGGACCAACGACTCCTGGACACGCGGGGAGCCGACCACTTCATTCACACGGACCCGTGGCGCGTACTGCGCATCCAGAGTGAATTCGTTGAAGGCTTCGGTGCGCTCGCCGAGCTTGGTCCCGCCGTAAGCGTCTTTGGCTCCGCCCGTACCAAGCCGGGCACTGGCTATTACGATATGGGCGTGCAGGTTGGCCGTCACCTTGCCGAAGCAGGCGTCGCCGTCATCACTGGCGGAGGCCCGGGATCCATGGAAGCTGCCAACAGGGGTGCCGTGGAAGGCAACGGGGTTTCCGTCGGGCTGGGCATCGAACTGCCCTTTGAACAAGGCCTGAACCGCTGGGTGGACCTGGGTATCAACTTCAGGTACTTCTTCGCCCGCAAGACCATGTTCGTCAAGTACGCACAAGGGTTCATCGTCTTGCCGGGCGGTTTGGGAACGTTGGACGAACTGTTTGAAGCGATGGTTTTGGTGCAGACACGCAAAGTGACATCGTTCCCCATCGTGCTGCTGGGAGTCGACTTCTGGAGCCCCATGATCGAATGGATCAAAGGGACGTTGGTGGCCGAAGGCATGGTTTCCGCGAAGGACCTGGACCTCATCCAACTCGTGGACGATCCCGCGGACGCCGTCCACCGTGTCCTGCACGGCGTCCCGCGGCCGCCCTCGACCAACGGCGACCAGCGCCCGGAGTAGCCTGCCAGCAGTCAGCTCTCAGGTGAGTCTGGCACGATGGTTATTGTGAGCTTCTTTCTGGCCTTTATCGCGATCGCCCTGGTCGGTGCGGTGTTGTTCCTCGGCGCCGGAATGGCGAAATCCAGCCGCGACTCCGGCGCAGGGTTGGATGAACCCGTCCCGAACCTGCCGCCGGTTCTGTTACCGGCCGGAGCCAAGGCGTCCGACGTCGACCGCGTGCGTTTTGCGCTCGGATTGCGGGGCTACCGGATGGACCAGGTGGATGAGGTGCTCGATGAGCTGAGGGATCAGCTGACTATCCAGGAGAAGGAAATCGAACGGCTGAAAAGAGCCTTGGAAACAGCCGGGAATCCGGAAGAACCGAAGGCGTGACGCAGTCGCTCGAAGCGCGGCCGCCGCTGGGAAGACTGGGCCGCGTCGCAGCCCATGCTGCGAGCTGGCCGTGGTGGGTTCAAGTCACCCTCGTCTACATCGCCGCGAGGCTCGTGAGCGCTTGTATTTTCATGGCTGCGGCATTGCAGCAAGGCGTCAATCCGTGGTTCCCGCCCGTGCCCGACTACTGGAACTTCATCACTATCTGGGATGGGCGCTGGTACGCCGAAGCGGCGAACAACGGCTATCCGTCCGTTCTGCCCCTTAACGCGAGCGGGAATGTCGCTGAAAATTCGTGGGCGTTCTACGCCCTGTTTCCCTACCTCGGCAGGGCCCTCGGTGCCATCACGGGATTGGCGACCCTTCCGGCCTTGACGGCCATTGCCATGGTATCCGGGCTTGTGGCGGCCATGGTCGTTTACAAACTATTCCGGGACTACGCCGGGCGCCGCACAGCGCTCTGGGGAGTGGTCTTCTTCTCGACATTTCCCGTCTCGCCCGTCCTGCAGGTACCTTACGCGGAATCCCTCAATCTCCTGCTGCTGGCGGGATCGCTTCTGCTTGTGGTGCGCCGAAAGTACCTCGCAGCGATGCCCGTGGTACTGCTCATGTGCCTGTCGCGGCCCACCGGCCTGCCCTTCGCGGCCATGGCGGGCCTGCTCTTGCTGCAGCACCTCTGGCAAAGGTTTGGACGCCCCCCAAGGCAAGCCGCTGTGCCCACGGAACTGTCCGTTCCCGCCGTCGGGCCTGTTCCCCCAGCCCCGACGGTTCCCACGTTCCGGGAACTCGCATCGCTTGCGGCGCTTGTGGTGGTCAGTGCGGCAGGGGCTCTAGCTTGGCCGGCCATAGCCTGGGCTGCCACGGGGGATCCGCTGGCCTACACCAAAACCGAAACCGTGTGGCGCGGGGACGACCTCGTCCCGTTCAAACCGTGGTTCGATACCGGTCAAATGCTCTTCGGGCCAGTTCTCGGTATCTTGGCGCCGTTTGTGTTCGTCGCTGCCTTTGCCGCGCTGATGCTGAGCAAGCCGGTCCGGGCCCTGGGCACCGAGCTGAGGCTATGGTGCACGTGTTACATGGGTTATCTTCTGGTCTTCCTGCACCCTCAGACGAGTACGTTCCGGATGCTCCTGCCCTTGTTCCCACTGGCGCTCAGCGCGGCGTGGTTGTCCCGCTCGAGGGCTTACCGGGGCACGGTGGTGGTCATGTTCGTCCTGCTCCAGATCGTCTGGATTGTCTGGCTCTGGGCGTGGGCGCCGCTGCCGGGCGGCGGCGACTATCCACCGTGACTCCGCGCGACGTTTGGCCTGTTCAAGCGTGATCACGGCCCGACGGGAAAAATCCATCAATTAGCTACGGGCGGGTAATTACGAGATAATGGACACAAGCAAGGACAAAAAGCACCCTCGGGTGCTCGGCGACGACGACTGAACTGCCATGACTGTCGACGCCGTACATTCCACGCGGAGCCAGCCCGGCCGGGTTGGCGGGATTTGGGACAACTGGAGGGGATTTTCCTAATGGCGGCTATGAAACCACGTACTGGCGACGGCCCTATGGAAGTAACCAAAGAGGGCCGCAGCCTGATCATGCGTGTGCCGCTCGAAGGCGGAGGACGGCTAGTGGTCGAGCTCAACGCAGCAGAAGCGGCGAACCTCAAGGAATGCCTCGTAGGCGTTACCGAATAGATTCACTGGGCAGGGCCCGGCGGAAGTGCCGGCGCCCTGCTTTCATGTTTAAGGTTGATTCCTCGTGCAGGCTACTTCTTGACCGCAACCAGCAAGCCGTCACCTGTGGGAAGCATCGCGGAAGAGAGCCGTTCGTCGTCGCGGATGGCCTTGCCGATCTGGCGTAGCACCACGGTAGTGCTGTCCCTGGCGGCCGGGTTGGAAACCTTGTCCTTGTCCAGAGCGTCATTGATGACCAGCGTTCCGCCCGACTTCAGCAACCTGATGGCTTGCTCAACGTAGCCGGGGAAGTTCGGTTTGTCAGCATCGATGAACACGAGGTCGTACGCGGAATCTGTAAGGCGTGGCAAGACGTCGGCTGCACGGCCGGAGATGGTCCGGGTGCGGTTCGCGGGGCTGCCGGATTCCAAGAAGGCCTCCCGGGCGGCTTTGAGGTGTTCGACGTCGACATCAATGGTGGTCAGGACAGCCTGCGGGCTGAGGCCGCGCAGAAGGCACACCCCGGAGACTCCTGCCCCGGAACCGACCTCCACAACGGTCTGGGCCTTCGATGCCGCAGCCAGGACCGTCAGCACGGCGCCGACCCCGGGGCTGACAGGGCTGACGCCCAGCTCGAAGGAGCGTTCACGGGCGCGAAGCAACACGTCGTCCTCGGCAGGCAGATCTTCTGCATAGGACCAGCTGGTTGACTTGTCGGCACTCATGGGGGTTCGCTTTCCAGGCAGAGGGGTATTGCTTCCAGACTACTGTCTACGGGCCGCCCAGCCCGGACGCCCGCGGCCCGAAATTCTGTGTCTTCCCGGTGGCTTGCGGGTGTCCTTCGGATAGTGTTCGCTCTGCGGGAAAAGCGCGCCTGCGATCAGCAAACTTTCAGATAACACTGGGATGATGTATATCCGACCATCCAAGTGACGGTCGGCACCGAACTCCTGAGTGACCGGCAGGATGACAAACAGTTTGAGGGGAGTGGACGATGCGGGCATCAAGTGCTGCGCCAGTCCAGACAACGGCAGCAGTCCTGAGTTCCACCGACACGGCTCCGCCCGCGGAAGAATGGGTCAGGCCCAGTTGGGAAGAAGTGGTGGAAAACCACTCTGCCAAGGTCTTCCGCCTTGCCTATCGGCTAACGGGAAACAAGTTCGACGCCGAGGACCTCACCCAGGAAGTCTTCGTCCGAGTTTTCCGTTCGCTCGAAAACTTCAAGCCAGGCACCCTCGACGGCTGGTTGCACCGCATCACCACCAACCTCTTCCTCGATCAGGCCCGCCGGAAGAGCCGCATCCGCTTCGATGCCTTGGCCGAGGACGCCGAATCCCGGCTGCCCGGGCGTGAACCCGGACCTGAGCAGAGCTTCGAGCTGAACAACCTGGACCTCGACGTCCAGCGCGCCTTGGAAGAACTCCCGCCGGACTTTCGTGCCGCCGTCGTCCTTTGCGATCTTGAAGGCCTGTCCTACGACGAAGTCGCCGAAGCCCTGGGCGTGAAGCTGGGGACCGTCAGGTCCCGCATCCACCGAGGCCGGACCATGCTCCGCGAAAAGCTTGCCCACCGTGATCCGCGTCCGGTTCAAGCACGCAAGCCACGGCTTAAGATTCCGCGCATCGCCGGCCTCCTTTAGTCGCCGATGGGTTTACTGAACGGAAGGCGTGGCTTGAATCGGGGAAACATCCGGCACAGCCGCGCCCCCGGCCACTTGCAGGAATGCTCTGAATGCCAAGCCGCAGTGCTCCGGGAACGGCAGTACCTGGAACGGCTGCGACGTGCCGCCGTCCCCGAAGCCAGCCAGGATTTCACCAATCGGTTGATCGAACACACCCAACGCTTGGCACAATCCGAGTCCCCAGACCGGCCGGTGCCCCAGCGAAGCGTGCGGCGCGGCATCAGGCTGGTCAGCGTCACTGCCAGCGGCCTCGCTGTCAGCGCCGGAATCCTTGCGGTGGCAGCCTACGCTCTTGGCGGCGAAGTCGCGCCACCGGCGTCGAACCGAGGAGAACAGGAAGTCCGGACCTTGGTCGGTTCGAGCGTGGCAGGAAGCGCGGAACAGCAACTCCCCGTGACTGGTTCGCAGCTGAGCCTGCCGGTCACCGTGGCGGGAACTGTCGGCCTGAGTGAGCAGCAGCTGTCGGAACTTCGGAAAGACGGCTGGGCGTGCCCTGAGATGGCAAGCATGGGTTACCACGTGGTTTCCGCCCGGGCCATGATGCAGGACGGGCACCCGGCAGTGGAGCTGCACCTTAGCAACGGTGACCATCACGCGACCCTGGTGGAGGAGCACCTCGAGGGGAGCGGCACGTCCGGGACCCAGCTTTCCATCACCCGGGGAGCTCCGTGGCAGGCAGTCTACGCCTCGCCCGTGGCCGTGCTGCGCTATTCCTCCGATGTGCCTGCCGATCAAGCTGCCGGAGCCATTCCTGAACTCGTGAAGGCGGGCGATTCACTGGCTGCCGTGCCCGCCGCCAGCACTGCAGGCACATGGAATGAACGGCTGCAGCGGGGACTCCGTGCCCTGGCCGGCCTGGCAGGTTTCTGAGCGGGCTAACGGACAAGGTAATCTTCGATACGTGTTTGGAATCAATGGCCCGGAGTTTCTGATCCTGCTGATCATCGGCGTAATCGTGATCGGTCCCAGCCGTTTGCCCGAATACACCCGGAAGTTGGCGAATCTGGTCAAGGAACTGCGGCGTATGGCCTCCGGTGCCCGTGAGCAGATCAAAGAAGAAGTCGGCATCGACATCGATGAAGTCGACTGGAAGAAATATGACCCGCGTCAGTACGATCCGCGCCGGATCATCAAGGAAGCACTGCTCGACGACGACCCCAAGCCCGTCAGCGCCGGTGCACCTGTCGCTGCAGTCGCCGAAGACGCCGCGCCGAAGGCTCCTGAGAGGGTTGTAGAACGGCTTTCCGTCGGGGAGAAGGCACCCTTCGACTCGGAGGCTACCTAAAGCTATTTTGGTTGGATCCCAAGGGACATTCCCGCCAGGCCGCGGGGCTTGGCGTTGAGTTTGCCCGCGATGCTTTGAAGAGCCTGTGCTGCGGCCGTCTCCGGAGCCGTCAACACCACTGGGCGCCCAACGTCGCCGCCTTCGCGCAAGCGGATGTCCAAGGGGATCTGTCCCAGCAGCGGTACGTCGGTTCCGACGGCGGCACTCAGCCGCTCAGCCAGGACCAGCCCGCCGCCGCTTCCGAACAATTCCATCCGGCCGCCGTCGGGCATTTCCAAGAAGGACATGTTCTCCACGACCCCTGCAAGCTTTTGGCCGGTCTGCGTTGCGATGGTCCCTGCCCTCTCGGCAACATCGGCTGCGGCGGCCTGTGGGGTGGTCACCACGAGGATCTCGGCGTTGGGAAGCAACTGCGCCACTGAGATGGCGATGTCTCCAGTGCCGGGGGGCAGATCCAGGAACAGGGCATCGAGGTCGCCGAAATAGACGTCAGTGAGGAATTGCTCCAAGGCCCGGTGCAACATGGGACCACGCCAGGCCACTGCTTTGTTACCTGAAACAAACATGCCAATGGAGATCACCTTCACGCCGTAGGCAACCGGCGGGAGGATCATGTCGTCCACGCGTGTGGGCTGCTGCGTGATGCCCATGAGGGCCGGGACGGAGAAGCCGTGGACATCGGCGTCGACGATCCCTACGCGAAGCCCCTGGGCTGCAAGGGCGCACGCAAGGTTGACGGTCACCGAGGACTTTCCCACGCCGCCTTTGCCGCTGGCCACCGCAAATACCTTCGTCAGCGAGCCCGGTTCGTTGAAGGGAATTCCGCGTTGCCCGCCGGCGCCACGCAGCCGTTCCTTGAGGGCATCGCGTTGTTCCTGCGTCATGACCTTGAGCTCGACATCGACGCCGGTTACTCCCGGAACCCGAGTGAGGGCGGCGGTGGCGTCGGCCGTGATGGTGTCACGCAGGGGACACCCGGCGATGGTCAGCAACACAGCAACCCGGACCGTTCCGTCCGCACTGGTTACTACCGAATCCAGCATTCCCAACTCGGTGATGGGACGGCGGAGTTCGGGATCGATGACGGTTGCCAAGGCAGCGTTAAGGGCCTCGACGGATGGTGTGCTCATGGGGTGGATGTTCAGCTTTCAGGCTGGTCGGAACCTGAATGCGGCCTCGGCGAGGTTCCGACGGTCGAGAGTCCGGATTCAGGTTGCGTGGCGCTGGAATGCGCAGGGTGGATTTTGGGGATCTGCTGTGTGCGGGGATTGCGCTGTTTGTCGCGCTTGTCCTTGACTTTGTCCTTGGCTTTCTCGCCGCCGTTGGAGCCATTTGAATTGTTCGTACCGAGCTCTTCCTGGGCTTCAAGCAGATCGGACAGCAGCGAGCGGAGTTCGGCGCGCACGTAGTCCCTCGTGGCGACCTCGCGCAGGACGATGCGAAGAGCGGCGACCTCACGGGTCAGGTATTCCGTGTCGGCCAGGTTGCGCTCATCGCGTGCCCTGTCCTGCTCGATCGTTACCCGGTCCCTGTCGTCTTGGCGGTTCTGTGCCAACAGGATCAGCGGTGCTGCGTAGGACGCCTGCGTGGAGAAGAAGAGATTGAGGAGGATGAACGGGTAGGGATCCCATTGGAAGCCGAATAAGCCGACAACGTTGAACGCTATCCAGACGACCACGAAGATCGTCATGTAGAACAGGAAATTCGCCGTGCCCATGTAGCGGGCAAAGCGCTCGGCAAATCGGCCGAAAGCATCGGGATCATTGCCAAAATTCGGCAGCATACGGGAACGCAGCTCAAGCGGGGTGTCCAGGCCTCCGCTAGTGGGCTTCTCAGCCAATTCGGCCTCCTAGTTTCCTGATCGGAGCTCCATCATCGTGGGTTCGCCAGTCGTCCGGGAGCAAATGGTCCAGAAGGTCATCAACAGTCACCGCCCCCACCAAGCGACCGGCGCTGTTGACGACCGGGAGGGAATTAAGGTTGTAGGAGGCCATGGTGTGGCTGACCTCGCTGACGCTGGCGTGATCGGAAACCGGTTCCAAGTTCTTGTCCACGATGCTGCCCAACTGTTCCGGCGGGGCGCTGCGGAGCAACTGTTGGATGTGCACGACGCCGAGGAATCGTCCCGTGGGGGTCTCCAACGGCGGGCGGCAGATAAAGATGGCAGAGGCCAGAGCAGGGGATAGTTCTTCGCTCCGCACATGGGCAAGCGCTTCAGCGACGGTGGCTTCCGGGGGCAGAATGACGGGGACCGGGGTCATCAGGCCGCCGGCGGTGTCCTCGTCGTACTGCAGGAGCCGGCGGACGTCGTCCGCTTCGTCCGGCTCCATCAAGAGCAGCAATTCCTCGGCCTTCGCGGAGGGCAGGTCCGCCAGCAGGTCTGCGGCGTCGTCCGGGTCCATTTCTTCCAGCACGTCGGCTGCGCGTTCGTTGTCCAATGCGGACAGGAGCGTCACTTGGTCTTCTTCCGGCAATTCCTGGAGAACGTCGGCCAGGCGTTCGTCCTGGAGCTCGCTGGCCACTTCAATCCGGCGCTTGTCCGACATCTCTTGGAGTGCGTCGGCAAAGTCGGCCGGTTTGAGGTCTTCGTGGGTGGCAACGAAGTGGCTGGCACCCTGGGGATCGTTCTCGGAGCCCTGCAGGGTGTCCGCCCAGTCCACGAGAAGAGTATGGCCCCGACGCAGCCCCCGAAGCCTGGAGGTAGACGTCCCACGGCGAATGAAGAGCTTGGAGACCAACCAGTCGCCGTTGCGCTGCTGGTCCATGGCGATATCTTCGATGATGGCCTCGCCACTGCCGTCCTTGAGCGTCACTTTGCGGTCAAAGAGCTCGCCGACCACCAGTTGCTCTGCACCGCGTTGCTGGAAGCGGCGGAGGTTGACCAGCCCGGTGCAAATGATCTGGCCCTGGTCCATGGACGTCAGCCGGGTCATGGGAACGAAAACGCGCTTCTTGCCCGGAACTTCGACGACGATGCCCACTGCGTGCGGGGCCCCGCGCAAGCCGCGCGAGAGCACCACGACATCGCGCAGCCGGCCCAAACGATCCCCCAGGGGGTCGAAGACATCGAGGCCGAGCAGGCGCGCAACAAAGACGCGTGAAGGATTTGTGCTCACAGTTACAGGCTACCGAGTCTGCTCTCTTTTAGCTGAATTTCAGCCGCTTCACATGTGTATGGGACAGAATGGGGGTATGGCGAACATTTTCGGTGCCCCTAAGGCCACGGAGGAATCCCGCAGTGTCCCCAAAGGTGACACGGTGGGCTCCTACACCTCCTATCTCGATGCCCAGAAAGCGGTGGATTATCTGGCTGACCAGCAGTTCCCGGTCCAGCATGTCTCCATTGTGGGAAACGACCTCAAAATGGTCGAACGGGTAACGGGACGGCTGAGCTACCCGCGCGTCGCACTGTCAGGCGCCCTGAGCGGCATGTGGTTCGGCCTGTTCGTTGGGGTCATGCTGTCGTTCTTCACCCCGGCCGGGGGCCCGTTCTCGATTGTGACGTCGGTCCTCATGGGTGCGGCGTTCTTCATGCTCTTCGGGATCGTCACGTATGCCGCCCAGCGCGGGAAGCGGGATTTCACGTCCACCAGCCAGGTAGTGGCGACGAACTATGACGTCATTGTCGCGCTGGAAGCATCGCAGGAAGCCCGCCGACTCCTTCATCAATTGCCGATGAATCCGTCTGAGGCGGCGTTCGGCCGGCCGCCTCAGGCGTACACGCCGCAAGACTACCGGAACCCGCCGGTCCAGCCCGGACCGCAGGGTCCGGCACCGGAACGGCCAGTTTCCTGGCAGGACCCTTACGGCCAGCGTGGACCCGAGGCCGGACAGGGAGCAACCGGTGCGCCAGCCGAGCCGGCCGCGGAGGTTCCAGTCCAGGCGGCACCGCCCACCACCGGCGTGCGCTACCCGGACCTTCCGGACGGCCGGCCACAGTACGGTGTGCGGGTGAACGACGCCGGAAACGGCCAGAAACAGGATGCTGACGGTGAGGACGCGGCCAAACAGTAGTCAGGCCACCCAGCGCAAAGAGGAGGGCTACCGGATCTCTCCGGTAGCCCTCCTCTTGCGTTTGCCTCAGTGACTAGGCTTCTTCGTCCTGGTAGATGCCTGCCATCCAGGCCTCGACGTCGTCCGCCTTGCGGGGGAGGGCCGCGCTGAGGTTGACGGGACCGTCGGCGGTCATCAGGATGTCATCCTCGATCCGGACGCCGATTCCGCGGTATTCCTCCGGAATGGCGAGGTCCTCGTTCTTGAAGTAGAGCCCGGGTTCTATGGTGAACACCATGCCCTCGGTGAGCACTCCGTCCAGGTAGAGATCGCGTTTGGCCTGGGCACAGTCGTGGACGTCCAGGCCCAGGTGGTGGCTGGTGCCGTGCGGCATCCAGCGGCGGTGCTGCTGGCCTTCGGGACTGATGGCTTCCTCCACCGAAACTGGCAACAAACCCCACTCGGCGAGACGCTCTGCGAGGACCGTGGTGGCTGCGGTGTGGATGTCGCGGAACTTCACGCCCGGCTGGGCTGCGGCAAATCCGGCGTCTGCGGCGTCAAGGACGGCTTCGTAGACCTTGCGCTGCACGTCCGAGAACTTTCCGTTGGCCGGGATGGTGCGGGTTACGTCCGCTGTGTAGAGCGAATCTGCCTCCACGCCAGCGTCGAGCAGCACGAGTTCCCCGGCGTTGACCTTGCCCGTGTTCCGGGTCCAGTGCAGCACCGTGGCGTTGTTTCCGGCGGCCGCTATGGTGTCGTAGCCGAGCTCGTTCCCTTCCTCACGGGCACGCGCGAAGAAAGCGCCTTCGACGACGCGTTCGCCGCGGTGATGGGTCATGGCGCGGGGGAGGGCGCGGACCACGTCGGCGAAACCCTCGACCGTAGCCGCGACAGCGATCTTCATTTGCTCGACTTCCCAAGGGTCCTTGAGAAGTCGAAGCTCGGAGAGAGCCTCGCTGAGCAGTTCATCCAGGGCATCGAGTTCGCTGAGGTCCAGGTTCTCCGGATCTTTGGCCGTGTTGTAGCGGGCGGTGTCTACGAGGGCATCGATGTTCTCGTCCACCTTGCGGACCAGGCGGATGGAGATGCCGCCGATTTCCGCGGCTCCCACGTTCTTGGTGATGGCCATCTCGAGTTCGTCGATATGAGCGGTCTTGAGTCCGAGGCGTGCCTCGAATTCGGCGAGCGTGGGACGGGCGCCGATCCAGAACTCACCGGAGCGGGAGTCGGCGTAGAACTGTTCCGTGTCCCGGCCGGCCAGGGGACGGAAGTAGAGCGTCGCGAGGTGGTTGCCGCCGTCGTCGCCGGTTCCTTCCTCGACAGGTTCCAGGACCAGCACGGCATCGGGCTCGTGGTCCAGGCCCAATCCGGTGAGGTGCGCAAAGCCGGAGTGGGGGCGGAAGCGGTAGTCGCAGTCGTTCGAGCGGACCTTGAGGGGGCCCGCCGGTACGACGAGGCGCACACCGGCAAACTTATCGGAGATGGCCCGACGACGCGTGGCGGCGTGGTCTGCGACGGCGTCGCGCGCAGGGGTCACCTGCGGGGCAGGCGCCCAATTGCTGGCCATGAACGCCTTGAAGGCATCGGATGTGGGCCGCTGGGAGCGGTTGTTGACGCGCTCCTCCAGGGGCTGGGAGGCTGTGGTTTCACCGTTTTGGGTGTTATCTGCATCGTTCACCGTCCCATCGTCCCATCCAGGCCGACACTAGGCCAACGCCGCAACGGTCCAAGCCGCCCCTGATCAAATAGGCTTGGAAAGTGAAGATCGACCTGCACGCGCACTCCAATGTTTCCGACGGGACCGAGGCTCCCGCGGGAGTGATCGCCTCGGCGTCTGCTGCGGGCCTGGATGTGGTGGCCCTGACAGACCACGACTCCACCGATGGCTGGGATCAGGCGTCCGCTGCCGCCCTGGAATTCGGTGTGGCCTTCGTGCCGGGGATGGAGATATCCTGCCGCACCCGGGAGGGGATCAGTGTCCATCTGCTGAGCTATCTCCACGATCCAGATCATCCCGGCCTGCTTGAAGAAATCACCAAGGCGAAGGACGCGAGGCTCACCCGCGCCAAGCGGATGGTCACGCTCTTGGCCGAGGACTATCCCTTGAGCTGGGACGACGTCATCCACCATGTGGCTCCTGGCGCGACCGTTGGCCGTCCGCATATCGCCGATGCCCTTGTGGCAGCCGGCGCAGTAGCGGATCGCTCCGAGGCTTTCACCGCGATCCTCACCTCACACTCGCGCTACTTCGTGCAGCACTACGCACCCGACCCGGCGCTCGCCGTCGAGCTCGTCCGTGCGGCGGGCGGCGTGCCCGTCTTCGCCCATCCGGTCGCCTCGGCCCGCGGCCGTGTGGTCGGCGAACGGACTTACCGGGAAATGATCGACGCCGGACTGCAAGGGCTGGAAGTGGAGCACCGGGACAACCCCGAGGAAGGCCGCGTGTTCCTGCGGCGCCTGGCTGCCGAGCATGGGCTGTTCATGACGGGTTCCTCCGACTACCACGGAACCGGCAAGCCCAATCTGTTCGGGGAGAACCTGACGTCCCCGGAGGTCCTGGCCCTCATCGAGGAACTCGGCACGGGGAGTTCGGTGGTCCGCTGACGGAGGTCCCGCGGAGCTAGTTCGGGTAAAACGTCGCCTTGCCGTCCAGGCGCTTCCGCATCACGTCGATAGCCGGTGCGTTTTGGTCCACGCACACGAACCTTCGATCCAGTTTCGACGCGACGGATCCGAGCGTGCCGGAACCGGCAAAAAAGTCCAGGCACCAGTCTCCTGGCCGGCTGGATGCCGTGACGATCCGCCGGACGAGGCCTTCCGGCTTTTGCGTTGGATAGCCGGTCTTTTCCTTGCCGGTGGGCGAAACGATGGTGTGCCACCAGACGTCGGTGGGAAGCTTCCCCAGCTCCCGCTTGGCTGGCGTCACGAGGCCAGGCGCCATGTACGGCTCGCGGTCCACTTCGGCATTGTCGAAGTGGTACTTGGCGGGATTCTTGACGTACACGAGGATGTTGTCGTGCTTGGTGGGCCAGCGGTTCTTAGCGCGGGCGCCGTAGTCGTAGGCCCAGATGATCTCGTTCAGGAAGCACTCCCGGCCGAAGATCGAGTCCAACATGACCTTGGCGTAATGCACCTCGCGGTAGTCCAGATGCAGGTACAAGGTGCCGTCGTCGGCCAGCAGCCGCCAGGCTTCCAGGAGCCGTGGTTCCAGGAAGGACCAGTAGTCGCTGAAGGCGTCGTCGTAGCTGTGCAAGGCGCCCTTGATGGTGTCATAGGAGCGGCCCTTGAAGCCGACGCGGTCGCCGTCGCCTTCGGCGTTGCGGACCATGCGCGTTTCCTGGCGGCTCTGGACACGGCCCGTGTTGAAGGGCGGGTCCACATAGATCAGTGTGAAGGCGCCGTCCGGCAGCGTCGGGAGGAAATCCGCGTTGTCCGCGTGTACCACCAAGTTGCTGCCGTCCGGCGCCCAAACAGTGTCAGTCATTGAGGCCGTTAAGCCTCGGTGCTCTCGGCGGAAGCACCGGAAGCGGACACCACTTCGCCGTTGCGGCGGCGGGTGCGGGAACGGCGAGCGCGTGCAGGCTTGTCCGCGCCCTCGCCGGGCTGACCGGACTGGGGTTCGGCAGACTGAGCGGTACCTTCGGCAGGGGCTGCCTCGCCCTCGGACGTACGACGGCGGCGGGTGCGGTTGCGTCCACCCTCGCCGCCGCCCTCGCGAGAGGGAGCGTCGCCGGACTTCGCGCCGCGGCGGCCACTGTCGCGTCCGCCGTCTCGGCTGGAGCGCCCACGCCCGGAATCGCCACCGGAACGGGAGTTCTTCTTGCCGGTCTCGCCCAGGTCTTCGAGGACCTCGGCGTCGACGCCCGCAAGGGTGCGCTGGTTGCGGGGGAGACGGCCTTTAGTGCCTTCCGGAATGTCCAGGTCGGAGAACAGGTGCGGGGACGAAGAGTATGTCTCAACAGGCTCGGGGGAATTCAAGCCCAGGGCCTTGTTGATGAGGGCCCAGCGGGGGACGTCGTCCCAATCGACAAACGTGACGGCGGTGCCCTTGTTGCCGGCGCGGCCGGTGCGTCCAACGCGGTGCAGGTAGATCTTCTCGTCTTCGACGCACTGGTAGTTGATGACGTGCGTGACGTCGTCAACGTCGATGCCACGGGCCGCGACATCGGTGGCCACGAGGACATCGACCTTGTTGTTGCGGAAGGCGCGCAGCGCCTGTTCACGGGCACCTTGGCCGAGGTCGCCGTGGATGGCCGCGGCAGCGAAGCCGCGATCCACGAGTTCCTCGGCAACCTTGGCGGCGGTGCGCTTGGTCTTGGTGAAGATGATGGTCCGGCCGCGGCCGCGGGACTGCAGGATGCGAGCGACGACCTCGGTCTTGTCCATGCTGTGGGCACGGTAGATCAACTGGCGGATGTCGCGCTTCGTCAAGCCTTCGTCGTTCGGGTCCGCGGCACGGATGTGCGTGGGCTGCGTCATGTAGCGACGGGCCATGGCAATGACCGGGCCAGGCATGGTGGCCGAGAAGAGCAGGGTCTGGCGGACGGCTGGAGTGCCGGCAATCAGGGTCTCGACGTCCGGAAGGAAGCCGAGGTCCAGCATCTCGTCTGCTTCGTCGAGAATCACCATGCGAACGTTCTTGAGGCTCAGGTGCTTCTGCTTGTAGAGGTCGATCAGGCGGCCGGGAGTACCGACAACCACCTCGACTCCCTTCTGCAAGGCTTCGATTTGCGGTTCGTAAGCACGGCCGCCGTAGATCGTGGCGATGCGCGCGTTGCGCTTCCGGGACGCCGTCTGGAGGTCGTTGGCCACCTGAACGGCGAGTTCGCGGGTAGGAACAATCACCAGGGCCTGCGGTGCGCCGGGAACTGCGAGCTTGTCATGGCCGGCGTCGCTTGGTCCGACGACGCGCTGCAGCGCCGGGATGCCGAAGCCGAGGGTCTTTCCGGTACCGGTCTTGGCCTGGCCGATGATGTCGTGTCCGCCGAGGGCTACCGGGAGGGTCATGGCCTGGATGGGGAAGGGGTGGGTGATTCCGGCGTCGGCGAGCGATTCAACGATGTCGGCGCGGACGTTGTAGTCGGCGAAGGACTTTTCTGCGATCTCGTGCGGCGTTTCGTCCGAGGAAATGGTTTCCTCGGGTTCGATCGTTTCGGTTCCGTCTGTCAGAACTTCATGGGTGTGCAATTCACTCACAGTGGAGTTTTCCTTATTCATTTGGGCTGCGCTGCGTGCTCAACGGTGGTGGCAGGGCCGTTCCGGAGCACGAATGGGCGCAAGCAAATCCAGTGGAAGCCGATCGCGGGCTATCTAAATACTGGCACTGGTGACCAGCTGGTGTATCTCAAGATCGCGTAGGGGCGGGCTTGTTGATGTCAAAAAATTAACTGAATCAACGACCGGGCATCCATTACTACTCACACAGTCTAGCGTCTGGGGGCCGTAAACCCCGGATCGTGGTCCCAAGCCTGCGGACGATCAGGGCTAGGCGAGGAGTTCGAAGGTGATTTGGCGGGTCGCGATGTCCGCGTCGAGCAACTTCACGCGGACCTTCGTGCCGGACTCCATTTCACCGTCGCAGCGAGCGGTGACTGCGGGCTCGGCGATCTGGACGATGCCGAAAGGGCCGCGTGGAACTCCGTTCCCGTTGCCGTTCCCATTGCCATTTCCATTCCCGTTGTTGCCGTTGCCGTTGTTCTTGGCGGGTTTCGATCCGGAGATGACGACGGCGTCGAATTCCTGGCCGATATGGTTTACCAGAAGCGCAGCCTCCACCGTGTCCAAAGCCAGCCGCTCCATCCGGTTGGCAAGCTGGTCTGACCAGGCCATGATTTGCGGCAGGCTCGGGAGGGCGTTCCGTGCCCATGCGGGGATCTCGGTCCCGTTGCTCAGCGCTTCGCAGATGACCAGCACAAAGCGATCGATGAGCCGCCGCAGCGGCGCGGTCGCGTGTGCATAGGGGGCGCCAATGGCCGACTGCATGACGCTGTCCGGCACCTCGCCGTCAAAAGGCGTGTAGCCGGCGCCACGGAAGAGCATTCCCGCCGAATGGAGAATGGCCAGTTGCCGCGGATCACTGCCATCGAGGGTCCGCAGATATTCGCCGTAGCTGATCCCGCCGGTCCAGGGTTTGCCAAGCGCCCCGGTCTGGCGCTTGAAATGGAGCAACGAGCGCTCATCGGGGGCGGGCATGGTGCGCAGGATTCCCACCTTTCCGTCGAGCATCAGCTGGGCGGCGGCCATCCCGGTCATCAGCGAAATCTGGGCGTTCCAGTCCTCTACCGGCAGCGGGGGAGCCGCAACGATCCTGTACCCCTCGCCGTCGGGCAACTGGACGATTTCCTGTTCCGGCATGTTCAGGCTGGCTCCGCCGCGGCGGCGTTCGAGTTCCACTCGCTTGAGCCCAACCTCCTTGAGGAGTTGCAGGACCTGACCGGCTGTTCCCGAATCAATCTCGGCCTGGACTCCCTTGTAGTTGAGCTTGGCGCGGCTGCGCACCCTGGCCCGACGCACGGAGACCGTGCGGAACTCCGCGTCGGCGTCGAGCTCGAAGTCCCATACGAACGCGCCGCAGGTCTGGCCAGCCAGCAGGCTTGCCGCGCGCTCGCTGATGATCTCGGGGTGCAGCGGTATACGCCCATCGGGGGCATAGTACGTTTGCCCGCGGTGGCGGGTCTCGGCGTCGAGCGCCCCTCCCGGAGTCACAAAAGAGGGCACGTCGGAGATCGCGTAGAGAACCCGGTAACCATCGCCGGATCGCTCAATGAAAAGGGCTTGGTCGAGGTCCGTGGAAGATGCCGGATCGATCGTGATGAACGGAATGTCCGTGCGGTCCTGCGTCGGCAGCGCATGGCCGGAAACCGCAGCTTCGGCGTCGCGCAGCGCGTCGAGGGGATAGCCAGCGGGCAGCTCAAGCTCAGTTCGAAGCGCCGCGAGCGCCTCTGCGAGCGTGTTCGGCGTTTCACTGACATTCGGGGCTATCCGCTGATGTGACACGAAAGTCAGGGTAACGCCAAAATCCCGTGGAGTCTTGCTAGGCCGCCGCAGCGTCCAGGGCAGCCAGGAGTGCCTGGGCAGCCGCCGTCGGATCCTCTGCGTCAGTGATGGCCCGCACCACGACGATGCGGCTGGCACCGGCTCGCACCACTTCCTCAACGTTGCTCAGATCGATGCCGCCGATCGCAAACCAAGGGAGCACAACGCCGCCCACCGTCTCTTCGTCTGCCTTCTTTACGGCGTTGGCGGCGTACTTCACCAAGTCGAGTCCGACGGCGGAGCGCCCCGGCTTGGTGGGGGTTGCCCATACCGGTCCGACACAGAAGTAGTCCAGTCCGCTGCGGCCAGGCGAAGCGGCGATGGCAGCGTCAATTTGTTCTGGGGTGTGCGTGGAGAGACCGATGATGGTGGGGTCGTGGAGCAGCTTCCGCGCCGAGCGCAGCGGAATGTCCTTCTGGCCGATATGGAACACCGGAGCGCCCGAGAGGGATGCCACGTCCGCTCGGTCGTTGACGGCCCAGAGACGGCCGTGACGGTGCGCCACGGAATGCAGGACCTCCAGCAGCTCCAGTTCCTCGGCCGCCTCAATGGTCTTGTCCCGCAGCTGGATGATGTCCACGCCGCCCTCGAACGCGGCATCGACAAACTGCTCAAAGTCGCCCTGCTGCTTGCGGGCGTCGGTGCATAGGTACAGGCGGGCAGTGGTGTGGACATCATGCTGGGTCATGGAAACAGAGTAGTTCCTCTAAACTGGGCTGGTACCGCGGGAGCTGCGGCGGCAGTCACAATCGCCGCGCGGCTGAGAGGGCTTCAGCGCCGACCGCTTGACCTGATCCGGCTAGTACCGGCGTAGGGAAGGACCCCATGGACGAAGTAAACACTCAACACGAACCCCTGCACGAGCCTCTGCACGCGGATGTGGCGGTGATCGGTGGCGGTGTCATTGGCCTCGGCATTGCGTGGGAAGCCCGGAGATCCGGCCGCTCGGTTGTTCTGATCGATCCCGCACCGGCCAGCGGCGCTACCTTCGCGGCAGCGGGCATGTTGGCGCCCGTCAGCGAACTGCATTACCAGGAAGAGGACCTCCTGGAACTCATGCTCGAATCGTCGGCAATGTGGCCGGACTTCGAACGCAATGTGACCGGCTCAAGTACCCGAAGCAGCACGGGATACCGCACGACGCCGACCCTCGCCGTCGGCGCGGACGCTGCGGACCGCCGGGCGCTCGCCGACCTCCGGGACGTCCAGTTGGCCAACGGCCTGGTGGTGGAATCCGTGCCGGTACGCGAGGCACGGGAGCGCGAGCCTCTGTTGAGCCCGCAAATTTCCTGCGCCTTCCACATCCCAGGCGACCACCAAGTGGATCCGCGCCGGCTTTCAGCCGCGATTCTGGGCGCGCTGGCAGGCCACCAGCCCGGCGATTCCAGTTGGATTCCGGGAGTCGAAGGCGGTTTTGCGGTCCAGGACACTGCGGCTGGCCTCCTGTGGGAGGACGGGCGCGTCGTCGGGGCTTTGCTGGACTCAGGCATCAAAGTGCTCGCCACGGAAACAGTGGTTGCCAACGGGCTGCACGCCGCCCGGTTGAACGGACTGCCGGATGGCCTGTCGCTCCCGTTGCGTCCGGTGTATGGCGACATACTGCGGCTCCGCGTCTCGGACCACCTGCAACCCCTGGTTACCGCCACCGTACGAGGAATGGTGCGCGGAGTGCCCGTATATATCGTCCCCCGCGACGACGGGACCGTGGTGATCGGCGCGACGCAACGTGAAGACGGCTTGTCGGCGTCCGGGGGATCGGCCAACCCGGTGTCAGCCGGCGGCGTGTACCAATTGCTCCGCGACGCCCAGGTACTTGTCCCGGCTGTTGCCGAACTGGAACTCCTGGAAGCGAGTGCCCGTGCCCGTCCGGGCACTCCGGACAATGCACCGCTGCTGGGCCGGGTCGGCACTGAGGATGGCGGGGACACCCCCGTGCCCGGCCTCATCGTAGCGAGCGGCTTCTTCCGCCACGGTGTGCTCCTCACCCCGGCAGCGGCGAAAATCTGCGTCGGACTCATGGATGGCGCCGTCGATCCCCGGTGGAACAAATTCCGCCCGGACCGCTTCTCCCGCCCCCTTTCAGCAGTAAGGGCCTCCACAGACGGGCTATCGGCCGCCACCTCACATCCCCTTCCGAAGGACCACACATGAACATCAAGTTGAACGGCGCAGACCACACACTGAGCGACGACGCGTCTGTCACCACCCTCGTCAGTCACGTCACGGGACGGGTTGTGGACTCCAGCGGCCAGGCGGCCGACGGACGCAAGATCGGCGTCGCCGTCGCACGCAATTCCGAAGTGGTGCCGCGCAGCCAGTGGGCTGCCACCGCGCTCGCAGAGGGCGACGAACTCGAAATCGTCACCGCAGTACAGGGAGGCTGAACCATGACCACAGCAAGCACTCAAGCAACGAGCACCCAAACCGACGCCTTCGTGATCGACGGTGTCGAGTTCGGCTCGCGCCTCATCATGGGGACCGGCGGGGCGCCGAGCCTCGACGGTCTGGGAGCGGCCCTGCTGGCATCGGGCACCGAACTCACCACCGTTGCCATGCGGAGGTACTCGCCCACGGAAACAGGCTCCCTGTTCCAATTGCTCGTGGACCACGGCATCCGTGTCCTTCCCAACACCGCCGGTTGTTTTACGGCCAAGGACGCCGTCATGACGGCCGAGCTTGCCCGGGAGGCCTTGGAAACGGATTGGGTGAAGCTCGAGGTCATCGCCGACGAGCAGACGCTCCTGCCGGACGCCGTGGAGCTGGTGGATGCTACGGAGAAACTGGTGGACCGCGGCTTCAAGGTCTTCGCCTACACCAACGACGATCCCGTGCTGGCCCTTCGACTGGAAAACCTCGGGGCTACGGCGGTGATGCCCCTGGGCGCGCCTATCGGCACCGGCCTGGGCATCTTGAATCCACACAACATCGAGCTGATTGTGTCCCGCGCTTCGGTGCCGGTAGTGCTCGACGCCGGCATCGGCACCGCATCCGACGCCGCGTTGGCCATGGAGCTCGGTTGCGACGCCGTGCTACTGGCCACCGCGGTGACCCGGGCCCAGAACCCGGTGCAGATGGGCGAGGCCTTCAAACACGCAGTCATCGCCGGTAGGCTGGCGAAGCAGGCGGGCCGCATCCCGCGCCGGGAGCACGCTCTGGCGTCCTCGGCCATGGAAGGACGGGCCGAGTTCCTTTAGCGGGCTTCCGCTGGCCGCTCGGGGAATCCTGCGAAAGATTCCACGTCAGCGAAGGAGCCCCCATGGCCGGCAAGGATGACATTCTCACCAGGACCGCGATCGATGACGCCTTGGCGGAGCTGCCGGACTGGCGATACCGCCTCGGCAGCATCGTCACCGTCTACAAATGCCCGACGTCGGCTGCCGCACTCGAGTTGGTAGCCACCGTCGGGCGTATTGCCGAGCAACAGAACCACCACCCGGACCTGGACTGGCGGTACAACCGCGTGTTTGCCCGGTACACCTCCCACGACGCAGGGAGCGAGGTAACGCAGCGTGACATCCGGGCGGCCACCGACGCCAGCCAAGCCGCCGCGGAGCTTGGTGCCGTGGCGGAACCAGGACTCTACCGGACCGTTGAGGTCGGGATAGACACTGCTGATCGCGAAGGGATTTCGGAAGTCTGGCGGGTTGCCCTTGGCTACCGCAAAGGCCGCTTTGGAGACCTCGAGGATCCCTACGGCCGCGGGCCGAATGTGTGGTTCCAAGTCACCGAAACGCCGAACCCGAACCGGATTCACGTGGACGTCCACCGAAGCGAGGCAGAATCGGGACCTGCCCTGGAGAAGACCGCCGCGACCGGGGCTTTAATGAACCATGACCACGCACCCAACTGGGTGGTGGTCACGGATTCACAGGGAAACAGGCTGTGCCTCTGCACCGAAGCAGGCCACCAACCGGATCTGTAATTGGAGCTTCAGCGCTGCTAGACCCAGCGCCCGCTAGACGTAGCGCCCGCTAGACGTAGCGTCCGTTAGAGCCGCAGCGCTGCCGTCAGCTGGGCGGTGTCGTGCCGGGTGCGATGGCGGCCCAGGAAAAACGCGACAACCGCGGACGCCACAGTGCCCAGAATGACCGGGAGGACCCACGGAATCCACGTCACGCCGGGCTGGTAGCCAAAGCCGAGTTGGATGAAGACCATCCAACTCAGCATGGCGACGGCGACGGAAACACCGGCCGGGAGGGCGATTCCGTACGCGCCACGATGTTTGTCATTTCCCCAGACGATGAAGCCTGAAGCGACAGTGGCTAGCGCCACGATGACAAGTGAGAGCATACGGACTCCTGGCTCGCTGGTGTTCTGACGTAAAAGCTTAGAGGGCGCCGAAACCGACCCTGCGTACTTCCTCGGCTCCGATCTCAACATAGCCGAGGACGTTGCCAGGGACGATGACCTGGCGGCCCTTCTCATCGGTGAGACGCAAGTCTGTTCCCTTGGCAATGGCTTCGCCCACGATCTTGGCGACAGCCTCGGCATCCAGAGCGGACTCCAGCACGATCTCACGGCCAACGTTCTGAATGCCGATCTTTACTTCCACAGCAGGGCCTCCCAGCCAATCAAGAATTTACTCAGTCCTCTATTTGTAGCCTAGGACTCTTTGGGGAAGCGACTGATTCCGCGCCAAGCTAAACGGTAGATCAAATCGCTGGCCACATCGAGGTCCAGATCGCCATCGGTTTCGAGCCAATAGCGGGCGCTGACCTGCGCCATTCCGGCCAGGCCCCGGCCCAGCAACTGGGCCTCCAGCGGGGGCAGCTTGGTGTCTTCGGCAATGACCTTGGCGACGGCGTCGGCGAACGTGCGGTTGAAAGTCTCCAGGCGCGAACTGACATCCGGGTCATTGATGAGGTCGGATTCGAAAACGAGGCGATGCGCCTGGTCATCGCTTGCGATGAAGCGATAGTAAGCACGCATGACGGCCTGGACGCGTTCCTTGTTGTCCGAGGTCGAATTCAGTGCCGTGAGCATCTGGTCCGTGAGCATGGCCAGATGGCTGTCCAGGAGTGCCATGTACAGCTCCCGCTTCGATGGGAAGTGTTGATACAGTACCGGCTTGCTGACGTGGGCTGTCTCGGCGATTTCGTCCATCGCTGCGCCGTGGAAGCCGTTGGCAACAAACACTTCCAGGGCGGCGTTCAGGAGCTGGGCCCGGCGTTCATCGCGTGGCAGCCTCGCCGAGCGTGGCGAGCCGGCCCGATCCTGCCTGACCTGTGCCTCCTGTTTGATACGTGAACTCTCAGCCACTTGTCTGCCGCCTTTCCTTTGCAGTTATGACCACAATACTGCGCAGTAATATGACCGGGCGGCAGCGGCAGGCATACTTTGGAGTATGGCCACTACTTTTGCTGCCCAAACGTTGCCGTCCTCCCTGCCGCCCCTCGTGGAACCGGCTGGAGAGCTGACCCCCGAGGAGGTAGAACGCTACTCGCGCCACCTCATTATTCCCGAAATCGGATCGGCCGGTCAGCGTCGGCTCAAGAACGCGAAAGTCCTCGTGATCGGTGCCGGCGGATTGGGCTCACCCGCCCTGCTTTACCTGGCCGCAGCCGGGGTGGGGACGCTTGGCATTGTGGACGACGACGTCGTAGACCTCAGCAACCTGCAGCGCCAGATCATCCACGGGGTGGGTGATGTGGGCCGGCCGAAGATTGAATCGGCGCGGGACGCCATCAAGGAACTCAACCCGCTCGTCGACGTCCAGTTGCACGACGTACGCCTGGACTCGTCGAACGCTTTGGAACTCTTCGCCCGCTACGACCTCATCCTTGACGGCGCAGACAACTTCGCCACCCGGTACTTGGTGAACGACGCTGCCGCCATTCTCGGCAAGCCCTACGTCTGGGGTTCCATTTTCCGCTTCGACGGACAAGTCAGCGTGTTCTGGGAGAAGCACGGTCCCAGCTACCGCGATCTGTACCCCGAGGCACCTCCGGCCGGCTCTGTCCCGTCCTGTGGCGAAGGCGGCGTGTTCGGCATGCTGTGCGCCGCCGTCGGCTCGCTCATGGTGACGGAGGCAGTCAAGCTGATCACCGGCGTCGGGCGCTCCATGCTGGGGCGCGTGGCGCTCTTTGACGCACTCGGCGGCAGCTGGCGCGAGATCAAGGTGTCAAAGGACCCGGAGGCCCAGCCGATCACCGAACTGACCGACTACGAGGCCTTTTGCGGCATCACCCCGACGCCCGTAACTGACTCCATCCCGACAGTCACGGCCACCGAACTTTCCGGGATGCTCGCGGCCCGCACGGCAGGGGAACGCGACTTCGAACTGGTGGACGTCCGCGAGATTGGTGAACACGAGATTGTCAGCATCGACGGTTCGGTGCTCATCCCGCAGGGACGCATCCTGGCCGGGGAGGCGTGGACGGAGCTCCCGCAGGACAAGGAGATCGTGTTCCATTGCAAGGGCGGCACCCGTTCGGCGGCGGTGCTCGCGGCGGCACAGCGTGCCGGTTACACGCGCGTCAGCCATCTCGACGGCGGGATCATGGCTTGGGTGCGCGACGTCGAGCCCGGCAAACCGGTCTACTGACCCCGATAGCGCTGGTGAAGCCTTAGTACCGATGAACCCGAAAGGTCCTGACATGAGCGAGGAATCCATGACGACACCGCAGCGCCCCATCGGATCGGGGTTCGGCCACGGGTCCACAGCGTCGGACGTGCTCGCGGGGGTGGACCTCCACGGTAAGACGGCCATTGTCACGGGAGGCTACTCCGGGCTGGGCTTGGAAACGGTGCGGGCCTTGTCCTCTGCGGGAGCCCGGGTCACGGTTCCCGCCCGGCGTCCCGAACACGCCAAGGAAGTCCTCGCCGCAGCCGGCCTGGCACCGGAGCAGGTGACCGTGGAGGCTTTGGATCTGGCCGATCAGGCAGCGGTGAAGGATTTCGCGTCACGGTTCCTGGCATCGAACCCAACGCTGGACATCCTGATCAACAACGCGGCCATTATGGCTAGCCCCGAGCAGCGGGTAGGGCCAGGCTGGGAATCCCAATTCGCCACCAATCACCTGGGCCACTTCACGCTTCTCAACACGTTGTGGCCGGCGCTGGCAGCTGCCGGTTCGGCCCGTGTAGTGTCTTTGTCCTCCACCGGGCACAAACTTTCGCCCATCCGTTTCGAGGACATCAACTTCGAGGGCGGCTACGACAAGTGGAAGGCCTACGGCCAGGCAAAGACGGCCAACGCGCTGTTCGCCGTGGAGCTGGACCGCTTGGGCCGGTCCTCCGGGGTGCGGGCCTTCGCGGTCCATCCCGGCGGCATCATGACTGAGTTGCAGCGCCACCTGCCACGGGAAGAGATGGTTGCTGCCGGGTGGATGGATGCCGAAGGCAACGTCAGGGAGGGTTTCAAGACCCCGGAGCAGGGAGCTGCCACGTCCACTTGGGCAGCGACGTCACCGGCCCTGGAGGGCATGGGCGGGGTGTATTGCGAAGATTGCGATATTGCCAACCCCACGGACCCGGACTCGCCTCTAGCCCGATACCAGGGCGTCGACGCGCACGCAGTGGATCCGGATTCCGCGGCAAGGCTGTGGGCTGTGTCCGCGGAAATGACGGGCGTCAACGCTTTCGCCTAGGACCCTGCGGTTCGCGAACCACCACGATTCTCGAACCACTGTCAGGGACATGCCCATTCGCGGTGATTGCCGATGGACATAATCCTGTTATGTCCAGTCTTAGCGATCAGGGGAGCGCATGCTCTGAGTGAGTTCGAGCGTGGACAACGCCACCCGGGGCCGGCGGCGGACGGCGTCGTGGTTGGGCTAGGCGCTTTCAGCCTGCTGAGGCGACTGCTGGTGGTCCACAGGGCATTCAGCTGCTGAAGCCGCGGCAACAGGCTGCTCCACCTGGATGCCATACAAGGCCTCGAGTGCGGACACGTACTCGTCCTGCTGGCCGTTGGCGGCAAGCTCTCGCGCGCGGACAGTGGGGATATGGAGCAACTGCTTCACCATGCGGCGGAGTGCGAACTCGACTTCTTCGGCCGCAGCGGTGCAGCCGTGCCGTGCCCGGACTTTTTCCATCTCGGCGTCGAGGACGCTCATGGTGTGGCGGCGGAGCGCCACAATGGCGGAGTCAACAGAGCGGGCTTCCCGCTCTTGTTCGAAGGCCGCTGCCGCGCCGGAAACAATCGTGCTCGCTTGTGCCAGCGACTCGGCCTGTTCCTGGGGTGCTGCCAGCCGCACGGATTCGAGCGTCAGGAGCTCGACGCCGTCGAGCTCGCCGACCGCGGGGTCGAAGTCGTGGGTGAGCGCGAGGTCGATCGCGATGAGCGTTTGAGTGGACAAGGCGCGGACCTTGGCAAGCTCCGCGGCCTCCACGCGGGTGTCCGATCCGCTGCAGCCGATCATGACGTCCGCTGCGGCGACGGCGGCGGGAAGGGTTTCGGCGTCGAGCGCGGTTCCACCGCGGGTCGCCACGAAAGTCTCGGCCCGTCCGGACGACGAATAGACCGACACATCGGTGCAGCCACGCTCGCGAAGCAAGGACATAGTAGCTCCGGCGTAAGCACCGGTTCCGAAGACTACTACCTTCTTGGTGCTCCAGTCGGCGCTCTCTGAGAGATCCGTCGCGAGGTCCAGGGCAACGGAAACGATGGACAAGCCCCGCGAGCCGAGCGCTGTTTGCGCGCCGACGTCCTTGGCGGTTTTTGAAGCGGCCTGGAACAAGCGGACAAGACCGGAACTTGCGGTTCCTTCATGCTGGGCGGTGATGAGGGCGCGGCGTACCTGGCCGGCGATTTCGCGTTCGCCGACGACGGCGGAGTCCAGTCCGGCGCTCACGGCAAAGAGGTGCCTGCTGACCTCCGGGCCGGTGCGGGTGCTGAAGGCGCGTGAGACGAGTTGCTCATTGAGTCCGCTCAAGCCGCTGATCTGCGTGACGAGCGCGGAGCGGGCGGCTTCGAGGTTCTCGACATGCGGCGTTTCGCCATAGATTTCGTAGCGGTTGCAGGTGGCGAGGACCACGGCGCCGGAGACAAGTTGGGAATCGGCCAAAGCGGACGAGGCAACCTCGGATGAACCGTTGCTCAACTGAGCGACGGTTTCGAGGTCGATGTCGGCGTGTGTAGCCACCAATGAGAAAAGAACCACAGCAAAGCAATCATAGCTTTTTCGGCGCCATGTAGAACAACGCGCCTCAGTGGTTCTCCGCACTGACTGGAGTGACGCCCGCCACGTCGCATTGCGGGGGACAGGCTGTCGTTATCTTTTGCGCCGGATCTTCGGCACAATCGAAGGCATGACTTCCAGTTCTGCACTGCCTCATTCTGTGTCGGCCAACTCTGTGTCGGCCACTGGCGCTCCCGGCACCGTCGCCTCAAGCCTTGACGCAAGCCACCCGCTCATGGATGGCCGCACCGCAGACTCTCCGTTGATCCAGGCTTACCGTGGCGGCAAGCCGTCCCGTCGCCCGGTGTGGTTCATGCGCCAGGCCGGCCGATCCTTGCCGGAATACCTCAAGGTCCGTGAAGGCGTTGCGATGCTGGACTCGTGCCTGCGTCCTGAGCTCGCCTCGGAAATCACCTTGCAGCCCGTCCGCCGCCACGACGTGGACGCCGCCATCTTCTTTTCCGACATCGTCATTCCGCTCAAGCTGGCGGGAGTCGGCGTGGACATCGTGCCCGGAGTCGGGCCTGTCTTGGACAAGCCCGTCCGCACCGCAGCTGACGTCGCTGCGCTGCCGCAGCTCACGTGGGAAGCACTCGAGCCGATCCGCGAGGCCGTGCGCCTGACCGTGGCCGAGCTTGGCACCACACCGCTGATCGGCTTCGCCGGTGCGCCGTTCACTCTCGCTGCGTACATGGTGGAAGGCAAGCCGTCGCGCGACCACCTCGGCCCTCGCACCATGATGCACGCCGATCCGGAAACCTGGACCTCTCTGGCCAACTGGGCCGCGGATGCTTCCGGAATGTTCCTGCGCGCCCAGTTGGAAGCCGGCGCGTCTGCCGGGCAGCTGTTCGATTCCTGGGCCGGCTCCCTCGGCTTGGCCGACTACACCAAATATGTTGCCCCCGCCTCGGCCCGTGCCCTTGACCACGTTCGCCGCCTCGGCGCGCCGCTGGTCCACTTCGGCACCGGAACGTCCGAGTTGCTTGTCGCCATGCGCGACGTCGGAGTGGACGTTGTGGGCGTGGACTACCGACTCCCCTTGGACGAGGCAAACCGACGTCTGGGCGGCACCGTGCCCTTGCAAGGCAACATTGACCCCGCGCTCCTCTCCGCGCCGTGGGAAGTCCTGGAAGCGCATGTCCGTGAGGTGATCGCCGCGGGCTCCGCGGCCCCGGGCCACGTCCTGAACCTCGGCCACGGTGTGCCCCCGGAGACGGACCCCGCCGTGCTGACCCGGGTAGTGGAACTCATCCACTCGATCCCGGCAGGGTAGCCGGTATGCGCGGGGCACAAACACAGCCCGAACACGCACTTCCGGGAGATTCAGCAGCTGGCCTGGCCGTCGTCGTGGGCGGCGGCATGTCCGGCCTGCTAGCGGCACGTGGACTGGCCAAGGCCGGCATCACCGTCACGGTGCTTGAAGCGGGTGACGCGTGGGGCGGTTGCGTGGGAAGCCACACCGTCGGCGGCCTTAAGCTGGACAGCGGGGCCGAATCCTTCGCCACCAGGTCCACCGCCGTCGCCGACCTGGCCCGTGAGCTTGGGCTCGGTGAAAACATCGTCGCGCCGCATCCGGGGGGTGCCTGGGTGCAGTTGCCCGGCGGCCCGCAGGAGCTTCCGAAGACCGGTGTGCTGGGGATTCCCTCGAATCCCTGGGACCCGGAAGTTCGCCGATCCTTGGGCCTTGCCGGTTCCCTGCGCGCGTCCCTTGACCGCTACTTGCCTGCATCGGTCGGAACATCGGCTGATGTCACGAGTGTCTCCGCGTTGGTCCGGTCACGAATGGGCAAACGGGTGCTCGAACGGCTTGTGGCACCTGTGGTGGGCGGAGTGCACTCTGCCGATCCTGGAGTGCTCGACGTCGACATGGTGGCCCCCGGCCTCCGCGCAGCGTTGCGCCAGCACGGTTCGCTTGGCGCTGCAGTGGCCAGTCAGCGCAAAGCTGTTTCGGGATTGGCCGCTTCAAGTCAAAACGGAACCGGGGTGGCGAAGGCCGGATCCGCCGTCGGCGGCTTGAAAGGCGGGATGAACACCCTGATCACCGCCCTCGTCGCGGAGCTGCGCTCTCAAGGTGTCACCCTGATTTCCGGTGCCCGGGTGGATTCCATCATCCACACTGAAAGCGGCTGGCAGGTTTCCGCCGAGGACACAACGTACGACGCCGGGCGGCTCGTGGTGGCGCTCGACGGTCCGGCCGCCGTCGGGCTACTGGAGGAGGCACTTCCGGAGCTATCCGGGCTGCGTCCCGCCGCGGGCCCGTTGGTGAGCCTGGTGACCTTGGTAGTGGACGTGCCTGAACTGGACCGGCGCCCGCGCGGCACAGGCATCCTTGTTGCTCCGCAGACAACCGGGATCGAGGCGAAGGCGCTCACGCATGCCACGGCGAAATGGGACTGGCTTGCGGAGGAAGCCGGCCCCGGCACACACGTGCTGCGGCTGTCCTACGGGCGGGGAGCGGGGGCGGACGCCCCTGAATCGGCAGCCGCACTCAGTGACGATGCTCTGTTTGAGGCTGCGCTCCGTGATGCCTCGACCTTGCTGACCGTGCCGATTGTCCGCGAAGACGTCCTCGATTGGGACGTTGTCCGCTGGGCGGGCGCTCTGCCGTTCGCTGCCGTCGGTCACAAACAGCGCGTTGGCGAGGTGCGCCGCATCTGCGCCGAAGCCGAGGGCCTGTCCGTTGTTGGAGGCTGGCTCGCGGGAAACGGCCTGGCTGCCGTGGTTGCCGATACCCGAGCGCAGATAGACGCAATTTTGTGAAATGCAGCACTTCTACGTCTTGTAGAAGTGCTGCATTTCGACTTAGCGGCATCGACGGGGCAGACTTGTACCATGAGCCACACTTCTGCCGAATCTGTCACTAAAACTGCCGAATCCGAAGAGCAGTTCTTTACGCTGTGGACCGTGTTCAAGCGGTCGGACGATGTCCTGCGCAGCGCCGATGCTGTCCAGGATTTCGAGCAGCTGGCTGCCAAGCTCGCCGAGGACGGCGTGGTCCTCCGCGGAAGCTACGACGTCTCTGCCATGCGCTCCGATGCCGACATCATGGTGTGGCTCCACGGAGCCAAGCCCGAGGCCCTGCAGCAAGCGGTCCGTGACATCCGCCGTAGCACGCTTTTCGCCGGCACTGAGATCGTCTGGTCCGCCATGGGTGTCCACCGCGAAGCCGAATTCGCCAAGAACCACGTCCCGGCCTACGCGCGCGGCGTCGAGCCCAGCACGTGGCTGTGCGTCTACCCGTTCGTCCGCTCCTACGAGTGGTACATCCTTCCGGCCGAAGAGCGCGGCAAGATGCTTCGCGATCACGGCATGCTGGGCCGCGACTTCCCGCAGGTCATCTCGAACACCGTGTCCTCTTTCGCCCTCGGCGACTGGGAATGGATCCTCGGCCTGGAAGCGCCTGAACTTGTTGACCTCGTTGACCTGATGCGCCACTTGCGGGCCACCGATGCCCGCAACCACGTACGCGAAGAAATCCCGTTCTACACCGGCCGCCGCATCACCGCCGCGGAGATTGCCGAGGTCCTCGCGTGAGCGGCCGCCACGCCACCGGGCCCGCCAGCCTCACCGAGGTCAATGACGTCACCGAGGCCGGGCGCATGGCTCCCAAAGAATACGACGCCGTCCTCCTCGCCTCGTTCGGCGGGCCCGAAGGCCAGGACGACGTCATTCCCTTCCTGCGCAATGTGACCCGTGGCCGCGGTATCCCCGATGAGCGCCTTGAAGAGGTATCCCATCACTACCGCGCTTTTGGTGGCATCAGCCCCATCAACCAGCAAAACAGAAACCTGAAAGCTGCCATCGAAGCAGAGCTTGCGGCCCGGGACATCAGCCTGCCTGTGCTGTGGGGCAACCGCAACTGGGACCCCTACATCCCGCAGACGCTCCAGGACGCCTACGACGCCGGCCACCGCAAGCTGCTGATGGTCACCACCAGCGCCTACTCCTGTTACTCCAGCTGCCGCCAGTACCGCGAGGACATCGGCATTGCGCTGACAGAGACCGGCCTTGACGGCAAACTCGAGGTAGACAAAGTCCGTCAGTACTTCGACCACCCCGGCTTCGTGGAGCCCTTTGTGGAGGGAACCGCGGAAGGACTCGCAGTGGTACAGGCGAAACTGGCCGCATCCGGCCTTCAGGACGCTCCCGTCCACATCCTGTTTGCCACGCACTCCATTCCAACCCGTGATGCCGAGGCCGCCGGCCGTTCGGACGCCGAGCCCCGCGAGTTCGAGCAGGACTCGGCTTATGTGGCCCAACATCTGGCCGCCGGCGCCGAGGTGGTTCGGCGGGTTGAAGCCGAGTCCGGACTCACCGCGCCATGGTCCTTGGTGTACCAGTCCCGCTCCGGCGCTCCGCACGTTCCCTGGCTTGAACCGGACATCAACGATGCCATCGAGGAACTGGCCGGGCAGGGGATCAAAGGCGTCGTGATCGTTCCCCTCGGCTTCGTGTCCGACCACATGGAGGTGGCCTGGGACCTCGACACTGAGGCCTTGGAGACGTGCAAGAACCTGGGCCTGGCCGCCACGCGCGTTCCCACCCCGGGAACGCACCGCAAGTTCGTTTCCGGCTTGGTGGACTTGATTTGCGAGCGAACGGTGGCCAACAACATCGCCGATCGCCCTGCCATGACCGGTCTGGGGCCGTGGTACGACATTTGCCGTCCGGGCTGCTGCGCCAACTTCCGCGGCGAGAAGCCCACGATTGCGGGTGCAGACACCACCGTCGGCACCGGCCATGATGCCTACCCTGTAGGAGAAGGCGCGAAATGACCGTCCGGATCGGTACCCGCGCGAGCAAACTCGCGCTCACCCAGAGCCAGCAGGCCGCTGACCAGCTGGCCGCCGTCGGGGGCTTTCCCGTGGAATTGGTGCGCATCAAGACTGAAGGCGATGTCCGGACGGGTTCCCTGTCCCAGATGGGCGGCACTGGTGTGTTCGTCGCAGCCCTTCGGGATGCGCTCTTGGAGAACGCGTGCGATGTCGCTGTGCACTCCCTGAAGGATCTCCCGACAGGTGCGGCACCGGGACTCACCATTGCCGCCACGCCCAAGCGCGTCGACGTCCGGGACGTCTTGTGCGCCCGTGACGGGCTCAAGCTCGCGGATCTTCCGGCGGGGGCGAAGGTCGGCACCGGATCACCGCGCCGCGTCGCGCAGTTGCGCGCCGCCCGCCCGGATCTCGACGTCGTGGACATCCGCGGCAACGTGGACACGCGGCTGGGCCGCGTTCCGGGGCTCGCTGGAAACACGGAAACCGCGCTGGTTCCCGGAAAGAGCGGCGACCTCGACGCCGTCGTCCTCGCCGCGGCGGGACTGGAACGGATCGGCAGGCTCGACGTCGTGACCGAGTTCTTCGAAACCGACGTCATGCTTCCCGCGCCGGGGCAGGGCTCGCTCGCGATCGAGTGCCGCACGGCGGATGCTCCTGGCAAATCCGGCTCCTCCGGTGACGGTTCCCAGGAGGCTCTTGCCCAGGCCCTTGCCGCATTGAACGATGAGGACACTCGGCTGGCCGTCACCGCGGAGCGCGCCGTGTTGGCCCGCCTTGAAGCCGGTTGCGCCGCACCCGTAGGTGCCTACGCGTACCGCAAGGGCAGCATGCTGTATCTGGAAGCGGTCGTCTGTGCCGTGGATGGGAGCAAGTCCGTACGCGAGAAAAAGGCCACCGACGGGCTCACTGAGGTGGGCGCCACATTGCTGGGCATCGAAGTCGCCGAGCTTCTGCTTGCCGCGGGCGCCGCGGACATCGCAGATCTTGCCGCTTCCCGATAACCGGAGCCAACAGGAGACCATGGGACGGCACAGCGCGGTGAAGTCGGGGGAGGCCCGGGTCCTTGAAGGTGCCCGGGTTCTTGTGACGCGCAGCCCGGACCGTGCCGCCCCGCTCGTCAGCGCCCTGCGCGAAGCCGGCGCGGAGCCGCTTCTGTTGCCCTTGATCGATTTTGAGCGTGCCCGCGACCAGCATTCCCTCGAGGTCGCCTTGGACGCCCTCCGCGCGGGAGCGTACGGCTGGTTGGTGGTCAGCAGCATCACCACGGTGCGCGCCCTGAAAGAAAAAGCAGCCGAGCGTCGCTTGGAGCTGAGGGAACTGATTCCGGACTCCGTCAGGGTTGCGACGATTGGGCCATCGAGCCGAAGGGTCCTTGAATCGGAGGGTGTTCCCGTGGACCTTGCGCCGGAAGACGTCCAGTCCGCGGCGGGACTCGTCTCTCTTTGGCCCACAGGCCCTGCCAGTGTGCTGCTGCCCCAAGCGGACATCGCCGATGCCGTGTTGGCGGCGGGGATCGAAGCCAAGGGAGCCGTGGTCCAAGCAGTGACGGCTTACCACACTGTGGACTACCCGGCGGCCCCCGAGCTCCGACTCACAGCTGCGTTGGTGGCGGCGAACGGCTGGCAGTCCGGGGGCGCATCGGCGGCGCCCGAACTCACCCCCGCAGCTGCTAAAGCCGAGCTCTCCAACGGCCGGCTCCACGCCGTCGTCGCCGCCTCGCCCAGTGCGGCGCGCCGCATCCACGCTTCGCTGGCCCCACTGAAGGACTGCCGCCTCATCGCGATAGGGCGCTCGACGGCGGCAGAGGCTGCCGCGCTCGGCCTCCCGGTGGCGGCAACCGCCAAGGAACCCACACCCGCCGGCATTGTGGCCGCCCTACGCACCGTATTCGCAACCGAAGGGAACGAAAGTTGAGCTTTCCAAACCACCGGCCCCGCCGGCTCCGCACCACCCCCGCCATGCGCCGGATGACCGCCGAACACCGGCTGGCACCCGCGGACCTCATCTTGCCGGCCTTTATTCGCGAAGGACTCAGCGAGCCGGCTCCGATCACCTCCATGCCCGGTGTTGTCCAGCACACCACAGATTCGCTGAAGCGCGCCGCTGCAAAAGCCGTGGAACTCGGTGTCAGCGGCATCATGCTTTTCGGTGTCCCCGCGGTCCGCGATGCCCGCGGCACAGCCTCCCTAGACCCGGACGGCGTGCTGAACAAGGCCATCCGCGACGTCCGCGCAGAAGTGGGCGATGACCTGGTGGTCATGGGCGACGTGTGCCTCGACGAATTCACGGACCACGGCCATTGCGGGGTCCTTGACGCCAACGGTTATGTGGACAACGATGCCACCCTGGAAATCTACGGACAGATGGCCGTGGCGCAAGCCGACGCCGGAGCCCACGTCCTGGGGCCGTCCGGCATGATGGATGGCCAGGTCGCCGTCATTCGGCAGGCCCTGGAAGCAGCCGGACACCAAAACACTGCGGTCCTTGCCTACGCGGCGAAGTACGCCTCCGCGTTTTATGGTCCGTTCCGCGAGGCCGTGGATTCACAGCTCAAAGGCGACCGCCGCACCTATCAGATGGATGCGGCCAATCGCCGGGAAGCCATCCTCGAGGTGGAACTCGACCTCGAAGAGGGCGCTGACATGGTGATGGTCAAGCCGGCCATGAGCTACCTCGACATTCTGGCCGACGTCGCCGCGATGAGCCCGGTTCCCGTGGCGGCCTACCAAATCTCCGGTGAATACGCCATGATCGAAGCGGCCGCCGCGAACGGCTGGATCGATCGCCGCGGCGCCATCACAGAATCCGTGCTCGGCATCAAGCGGGCCGGCGCCGACATGGTGCTGACCTACTGGGCCTCCGAGCTTGCCGGCTGGCTCAAGGAGTCCTGATGACCGATACCGCTTCCACACCCACGGCCCCGGGCGGAGCTGCGGAAATCCTCCTCGGACTGAATACTTTCGGTGACGCCGGGGTGGACGCCGACGGCAACCCGAAACCCCATGCCCAAGTATTGCGGGAGCTGCTGGCGGAAGCGGAACTGGCGGACGCCGTCGGGCTCCATGCCTTTGGGGTGGGGGAGCACCACCGCCGCGACTTCGCTGTCTCGGCACCCGAAGTGTTCCTTGCGGCCGCAGCTGCGAGGACATCACAGATCAGGCTCGGCTCGGCCGTGACGGTGCTCAGCTCCGACGACCCCATCCGGGTCTTCCAACGGTTCTCCACCGTCGACGCGCTCTCCAACGGTCGGGCGGAAGTGATGCTGGGTAGGGGTTCCTTTGTGGAATCGTTCCCCCTGTTTGGCTTGGATTTGGCGGACTACGAAGTCTTGTTCGAGGAAAAGCTCGAACTCTTCGACAAGGTCCGGGCGCAGAAGCCGGTGCATTGGGAGGGCCGCACCCGGCCGAACGTGAACGGAATGAGCGTCTTTCCACCGCTGGAACACCACTTGCTGCCAACGTGGATCGGTGTTGGCGGTACCCCTGAGTCGGTGCTGCGCTGCGCCCAATACGGCTATCCGATCATTTTCGCCATCATCGGCGGGGAACCGCGCCGCTTTGCCCCGCTCGTGGAGCTCTACCGCGAGGCAATGGCGAAATACGGGCACCCCATGCAGCAGATCGCCACGCACTCACCCGGCCATGTCGCTCCCACGGACGAGCAGGCCCGCGAGGAACTGTTCCCGCACTGGTTGGCCCAGCGCAACCGCATCGGAGCCGAACGCGGCTGGGGCCCGGCCAGCAGAGGTGAATTCGACGCCATGTGCGGTCCCGAAGGCGCGCTTTACGTCGGTTCCCCGGAAACCGTCGCGCGGAAAATCCTGCTGTTGAAGCAGAATCTTGGCGTGGACCGTTTCGACCTCAAATACAGCAACGGAACCCTGCCCCACGAATCCATGATGCGTTGCATCGAACTTTTCGGCACCGTGGTGGCCCCACTGGTGGCCGAACTGCTTGCCGACGCCTGAGCGCGCCTGAACCGCCCCGCCGGTGCCTGAACCGTCCCGAATCCCTGAAAGAATGGACACCATGACTTCACACACCCCTGTCTCCGACCAGCTGTTCGACCGCGCTCGCTCGCTGATGCCCGGCGGCGTCAACTCCCCGGTGCGCGCCTTCGGCTCAGTTGGCGGCACTCCGAAGTTCATGGTTTCCGCGAAGGGACCGTACCTGACCGATGCGGATGGTCGCGAGTACGTCGACCTCGTCTGCTCCTGGGGTCCGGCACTCCTGGGCCACGCGCACCCGGCCGTCCTCGACGCCGTCCACGCCGCCGTCGACCGCGGTTTGTCCTTTGGCGCGTCGACGCCGGATGAAGCAAACCTGGCCGCGATCGTCAAGGAACGCGTCTCCGCTGTGGAACGCATCCGCATGGTGTCCACGGGTACTGAGGCCACCATGACCGCCGTACGCTTGGCCCGCGGATTCACTGGCCGCAACCTGATCGTGAAGTTCGCCGGCTGCTACCACGGCCACCTCGATGGACTGCTCGCCGCGGCCGGCTCGGGCCTCGCGACCATGGCGTTGCCCGGTTCAGCCGGTGTCACTGAAGCTGCCGCTGCTGAAACCCTCGTCCTGCCGTACAACGACCTCGGCGCGGTGGAAGCCGCCTTCGCTGCGCACGGCAACAACATCGCGGCTGTCATCACGGAAGCTGCTCCCGCCAACATGGGTGTCGTCACGCCGAACGAGGGCTTCAACGCAGGGCTGTCCCGGATCACCCGCGAGCACGGCGCGCTGTTGATCCTCGACGAGGTCCTCACCGGCTTCCGCACCGGCTACGCGGGCTACTGGGGCCTCACCGGCCGTCAGGAAGGCTGGATGCCGGACCTGCTGACCTTCGGCAAGGTTATCGGTGGTGGTATGCCGACGGCGGCGCTCGGCGGGCGTGCCGACGTCATGGACTACCTTGCGCCCCTTGGCCCGGTCTACCAGGCGGGCACCTTGTCCGGGAACCCTGTAGCGATGGCCGCCGGTGTCGCCACCCTGACGCTCGCAACGCCCGAGGTCTACAGCTTCGTGGATGCCCGTTCGCTCGAACTCTCCGCGGCACTTTCATCGGCACTGGACACCGCCGGCGTGGACCACTCGATCCAGCGCGCAGGGAACCTCTTCTCGGTGGCCTTCGGTACGTCGGCCAACGGCGTGCACAACTACGCAGACGCGCAGGCCCAGGACGTCTTCCGTTATGCGCCGTTCTTCCACTCCATGCTCGACTCCGGTGTCTACCTGCCGCCGTCGGTCTTCGAAGCGTGGTTCCTGTCCGCTGCCCACGACGACGCCGCCATGAACCGGATCTTCGACGCACTTCCGGCCGCAGCCAAGGCTGCCGCGGAGGCGACTGCCTGACAAACAGCGCTTTTCCGACGTTTTGCAGCCTGCTCCTTGCACGCACCGCCGGGCCGGGAGCAGGCTGTGGGCAACGATCGAATCGACAAGGCGATGATTCATCTGCTCAAGCCGTCCAGAATTTCTCTGCTCATTCTCTTGGCCCTGGTGACAGGGGTGTTTGTAGGCGTTGCGCGCTCTGACAGTGCCGACCGCGGCTTGTTGGCGGGCGGCGTCCCGGCCCAAGAGCGGGGTGCTCCGCAGGCGGCTCCGCCACCCGAGTTTTCCAACCCACCGGCTGAGGGGTCGCCGTCTGCTTCTGTTTCGCACACTGAGCCGCCGCCCCCTCCTCACCCGACGCCGGAACAACGGCTCGCGGCCTTGACCTTGGAACAGAGGGTAGGGCAGCTGTTCATGGTGGCAGCCAAGGCCGACGGAAGCGATGCCAGAACGGTTACTGATCTCCTGAACAACCACGTGGGCAACATCTACCTCGCTGGGCGCAGCCAAGCAGGCGTCGTGGCGACGGCGTCGATCGTGGCAAAACTGAAGACTGCCGTCTCGCCTGCCTCAACCCGCGGCTTGCCGCTGTTCGTCGCGACCGACCAGGAAGGCGGCTCCGTCCAAGTCCTCAGGGGGCCCGGTTTCCTGCCCATTCCAGCGGCCTTGGAGCAGGGCAATTCGAGCCCGGAACAGCTGCGCGCCGACGCCCGGGAGTGGGGATCGGAGCTCCTGCAGGCCGGGGTGAATGTTGACCTGGCGCCCGTACTGGACACGGTTCCCAACCCTGATTTTGCTTCCTCGAACAAGCCTATTGGTGCGTTCCAGCGCGAGTACGGCTTCTCTGCGGCCGCGGTGTCCGAGCATGGGAACGCAATGGCGGCCGGGCTGCGGGACGCGGGGGTGGCACCGGTGGTCAAGCACTTCCCCGGCATGGGACGCGTCAGCTTGAATACCGACGTTAGCGCCAATGTCCGCGACTCCGAAACAACCCGGACGGATCCTTACCTGATGCCGTTCAAGGCTGCGATCGACGGCGGACTCCGATGGGTCATGATTTCGAACGCGTATTACGACAAGATTGATCCCAACCATGTAGCACCCTTCTCACCCGTTATCATGCGCACCATGTTGCGGGCCGATGCAGGGTTCACCGGAATCATCGTGTCCGACGACCTGTGCAATGCCGTCCAACTGTCGCCGTGGAGCGTGGGGGACAGGGCCACGAATTTCATCGGTGCGGGCGGCACCATGGTTTTGTGCGCGGATACTGCATCCGTTCCGGTCATGTACAACCAGGTGTTGCAGCGGGCGAAGGCCGATCTTGAATTCCGCAAAGCGGTGGATGCCGCGGCTCTGACTGTTCTCACGGTCAAGGCGGGGTAGGCCGGACGCGGGGTAGGCTGGACGCGAAAAATCCCCGGCTTCCGGGCGATTCACCACCGCATAGGTGGGTGTTTGGTCCGGGAGCCGGGGATTCTCGTTGCTCAGCCTAGAGCACGTCCGAAAGGAAGCCCTTCAGGCGATCGGTCCGCGGCTCGGTGAAGAGCTGTTCGGGCGATCCTGTCTCCACGACGACGCCCGCATCCATGAACGTCACGGTGTCCGACACGTTCCTCGAGAAGCCCATCTCGTGGGTTACCACCACCATGGTCATGCCACCCTTGGCCAGATCGGTCATGAGCGCGAGCACGCCCTTGACCAGCTCAGGGTCCAAGGCCGAGGTTGCCTCGTCGAAGAACATGACCTCGGGCTTCATGGCCAGTGCGCGGGCAATGGCTACACGCTGTTGCTGTCCACCGGAGAGGTTGGCGGGCCGGGCATCGGCTTTGTGCTTGAGTCCGACGAGGTCCAGCTGTGCCAGAGCCTCCTCACGGGCCCGCTCCTTGGACATACGGCGCAGCTTCCGCAGAGCCAGCGTGATATTTTCCGCCACGGTCTTGTGGGGGAACAGGTTGAACTGCTGGAAGACCATGCCGATCCGCCGGCGCAATTCATCTGGATTGTCCTTGAGCACCGAACGGCCATCGAGCAAGATGTCGCCCTGCTCGGGTTCGATCAGCCGGTTCATGACCCGCAGAAGCGTGGACTTGCCCGAGCCGGAAGGGCCGATCACGGAAGCCGTGGTGCCCTTCTCGACGTGCAGGTCGATCCCGCGCAGGACACGGTTGGACCCGAACGACAAGTGGATGTTCTTTGCCGTCAGCGTTCCGGAAACGAACTCGCTCATGCCTGGGCTCCCTTTCCGACGACGGCGGCAGCCTCGTCCGGTTCTTTCTTCTCTGGGCGTCCGGAGCGTAGGCGGCGGTCAATCCAGTTCACGAAGTGCGTCAACGGAATGGTCAGCGCGAGGTAGAAGATCGCCGCCGCCACGTATGGCGACAAGTTTCCACTGGTGGACGCCGCGTCTTTGCCGATTTGGAAGATCTCGCGCTCCGTGGCTACGAGGCCCAGGAGGAAGACCAAAGACGATTCCTTGATGAGGGCGATGAACTGGTTCACCAGCGCAGGCAGAACCCGCCGAACACCCTGGGGGACCACCACGAGCCGCATGGCAGGGCCGTAGCCGAACCCCAGGGCGCGCGTGGCCTCGAGTTGCCCCTTGTCCACGCTCTGGATGCCGGAGCGGAAGATCTCACCGATGTAGGCGCCTGACATCAGGGACAGCGCCGCGATAGCCATCGGATACGGGCTCGTGGAACCGGACAACTGACGGATGATCGGTCCGAAACCAAGGCCGATCACCAGAATGGTGAGGACCGGAGGGAGGCCACGCAGGATATCGGTGTACACGCGGGCGATCCACCGAGCCACCGGGTTCCGGGAGATCCCCATGAGGGCGAGCAGCATGCCGAGCACCGTACCGATGACACCGGACGTGACGGCCAAAACGAGCGTGTTCGGCAGCCCGACGGCGAACATCTTGGGAAGGACTTCGCCTATCGCCTTCCAATCAAGGAAGGTCTCGCCGAGTTGTTTGAGGATTTCCTGGAGATCCATGGAACGCCTGGGTTACTTGGCGGGGATCTGGACGGCCTTGCTGCCCGGCTTCCAGCCCTGCGGGGTCTGCTCCGCCGTGGTCGGGCGGTCCTTGTACCACTCGGCCGTCAGCTTGGTCCACGTACCGTCCGCGATCACGGCATCAAGGCCGGAGTTGAGGGCGTCGATCAGGGGCTGGTTGTCCTTGTTCACGGCCCAGGCAGTGAAGTTCTGGGTGTTGACGACCTTTTCGGCGATCTTCGTGTTGTCGCCGTCCTTGACCTGGCCGGTGGCCTGCTGCGACGGGGCGACCCAGGCGTCAACCTGGCCGCTCTTCACGTTGGCGTAAACCGTGTTGTAGTCCGGGAAGCGGACAGGCTCAAGCTTGAGCGTGTTGGTGACGTAGTCGTCCTGGACCGTTCCCTGGACAACGCCGATACGGACGCCGGACTTGAGGTCCGCGAAGCCCTTGACCTGCGAGTTGGTCTTGGTGACGACTGCCATGTAGCCGAAGTCGTAGCCATTGGTGAAGCCGACCGTTTCGCGGCGCTTGTCCGTGGTGGAGATCGATGAGGACCCGACGTCGAACTGCTTGTTCTTGACCTGGGAGAGCAGCGCGGAGAAGTCAGTGGAGGCGAACTCGACCTTGAGGCCAAGCTTGGCGCCAATGGCGCGCAGGAGCTCGTTGTCGTAGCCGGTGAACTTGCCCGAGGGGTCAATGAAGATGTTCGGCGGGGCGTCCGAGAGAGTGCCGACGCGCAGGGTGCCGTCGGTGAGGAGGCCCAGCTTGGACTTGTCGATCTTGTCCAGCGGAGTGACGTCCTTGGTGGTGTATTTGTCCAGCGTCTTCTGGTCGCTGCCTTGGAGGGCATCGGTTGGCGAGGCGCTGCCGGTGCTGCCCGCTCCGCCACCGCAGGCGGCGAGCGAGACGGCGAGGACTGCAGCCACAGGGACAGCAGAGAACCACTTCAGGGCTTTGATTTTCATCAAGCAAATCACTTTCATCGGGGAACACGCGTTCGTATCGAGACGGGCGGGGAACGCAGCCAAAGCAGGTTTGGGCCGCAATATCAGAACTCGACCCGCCAAACTTAATTATGTCATCCGCGTATTCGAGGATGAATTGACGGCGATATGGCGCTTGATTCTGAGAAACTCCGAATTAAATTCACCAATGATTGGGAATTGCCCCTGAAGTGCCGTGTCTCTGGGTATCAAAGGGGAATCCGTGACTGACGTCCAGCTGGCATTCAGGCAGCGACGGGCAATGTGACGTGCATCCCATCATGCGGACGCTGGAGAAGCGTCCAGTCCGTGGACCCTGAAGCCCCTAGAAGTCTCCGCGGCTGGCGTCTTCCGGGGGAAGCACCGGCCAGTTGCCTTCAATGACAGCCGTTGGTTTGGTTCGGCGCAGGTAGGTCTGGAAATCGGCTGCTTGGGCGGCGGCCCAATCAACCTGGAGGTGGTGCAGCTTGGAAGCGGGCATCTGCAGCTTGGGGAACTTTCCGGCCATCGCGTCAAGGACGCGCAGGGTGGCAAGGGCATCTGCGGCGGAGGTATGGGCGTTGTCCAGGTTCACGCCGTACTCCTCGCACAACGCGGTCAGGGTCCGTTTGCCCTTGCGGTACCGGTCAACCTGCTTGTTCATAACGTAGGGGTCAAGCACGGGGAAGCGGGTCAGTTGTGGAACTCCGTAGCGGGCCGATTCGGCGGCCAAGACCGTGAAGTCGTAGCTGGCGTTGAACGCAATGACCGGCACGCCGTCGTCGAACAGGTCCTGGAGTGCGGCCGCAACCTCACGCGTGACCTCTGCGGCCGGCCGGCCTTCGGCCTTCGCCTTTTCCGTGGTGATGCCGTGGATCTCGCTGGCTTCCAAGGGGATCTCTACACCGGGGTCCGCCAACCATTCAAGCTCTTTGATGATGCCGCCTTTGTCATCCACGACCGTGACGGAAGCGGTGACGATCCTCGCGGAACGGGAGTTCCGTCCCGTGGTTTCGAGGTCAAACGCGGCGCGGGGGAGGGTGTTCCAGGAGCTCATGCTTCAACGCTACCGGCGCCCTCCGACAAGAACCGGACCGACACTCCCTCTGCCGCGATACGGCGGACTATGACGATACGCTGGTGGCATGCGGATGGAGTTTGTGACGGCGGTGCTGGCCGTCGTGGATCTCATGCCGCCCGGGGTAGCCGTGTCCTATGGGGACGTTGCCGAGCTTCTGGGCTCCGGTGGTCCCCGGCAGATCGGATCCGTCATGAGTCATCACGGGAGCGCCGTGGCCTGGTGGCGCGTTCTTCGCGCCAGCGGTGAGGCTCCGCCGGGCCTCGAAGCGGAAGCGCTGCGCCACTACTTGGACGAGGGAACGCCCCTGCACGGCGCTTACGCAGACTATCTGCGGACTGGCGAAGGCCGCTGGAGGGTCAATCTGGGCGTTGCCCGGTGGGCTCCGACGGATCAGGATTTCGACTCTATCGATGTGATCTCTGAGCAACTCGAGCGTGAGCTCCATAAATTGTCGGTGCCCGATGATGAAATGACTGTGTGAGTCCAACACCGGCCCCGCAGGCGTCAAAACAGCAAGCGACAACACGGCAAACACCGCGGCAGTCCCAGTCGCGGCAGTCCTCGGCCAGATTGCGCCTGCTCCCGCCGCGTGAAGTCCATTACGCGGCGCCGCCTTTGTCCGCTGACCAGGCCGCCGTCGTCGACCTTCCGCTCGGATCCGGGCCGGTGTTGGTGCCCGGGGCGCCGGGCACCGGGAAGTCGACTGTCCTGGTGGAAGCTGCCGTCCGGCGGGTTGAGCGCGATGGCGTGGATCCCGAGCGGATCCTGATCCTGGCGCCCGGTCGTCACGCGGCGTCGGCGTTGCGGGACACCTTTACGGGGCGGCTGGACCGCAGTTTGAGTACGACGCCGGCACGCACCTGGGCGTCTTACGCTTTCGATCTGATCCGGCGCGCCAAAGCGGAGGGAGTGTTGGCGCTGCAGCGTCCTCCCAAGTTGCTTTCGGGGCCGGAACAGGACCTGATCATCAAGGAATTGCTGGAAGGGCATGCCAAACCGGGCTTTGAACTTCCGTGGCCACGGGACTTGTCAGCGGCCTTGCCGACGCGGGGATTCCGTCAGGAGATCCGCCAGCTTTTTGACCGCATCATTGAATCCGGCCGCACCGCGGAGGACCTCACGGTGCTCGCTTACGAATGCGGCCGGCCGGACTGGGTCGCCGCCGCAGACCTGTACGCCGAGTACCGCGACGTCCTGGATCTGCGCATGCCGGAGGCATTTGATCCTGCAGGAATCATTACCGCGGCGCGCCAGATTTTCCAGGATTCACCCGGATTCCTGGCCGCAGAGCGCGAGCGGCTGCAATTCATCCTGGCGGACGATATCCAGGAGGCAAATCCCGCGGTGTTTGAGCTGCTCGCAGACATCGCAGAGGGGAAAGACGTTCTGGTGACGTCCTCACCGGACACCGTAGTCCAGGGTTTCCGCGGGGCGCGTCCCGATCTTGTCGCCGAACTGCCCCGACTGCTCGGAGGTCTTGCGAATAGTGTTCACGAGCTTCCGCTCTGGCATACCCACCGGCACTTCCCCGAGGTCGCGAAAGCATGGACCGGCGTGGCTGCGCGCATTTCGCAGCGCGCGGGAGGCCAGTTGGCCCGCCGCCTGGATCCCTTGCCTGCATCGGTGGGGCCGCAGCCTGTGGGCCGGGTGGAAGCACATGTCCTTCCCTCCACAGTCCACGAATTGCGCTACGTGGCACAACGCATCCTTGAAGCTCAGCTATGTGAGAACCACGAGTTCGGTGACATCGCGGTGATCGTGCGCAACGGTGGGCAATTGGCGCAATTGCAACGCTATTTGAGCGGTCAGGGAATCCCCGTCCGCGTCCCCGTCGCGGATTCCGCTGTCCGCGACGAAGTGGCTGTTCGTCCCCTGCTCGAGGTGTACGGCGTGGTGTTGGATCCGGCCAAGCTGACGCCTGAGTCTGCGGTCTCTCTTCTGACGTCGAGGATCGGCGGGGCTACCGCGATCGAGTTGCGCCGCCTGCGGCAATCCCTGCGCCGGGAAGAACTGTTGGGCGGCGGTGGACGGTCCAGCGATGCGTTGCTGGTTGAGGCGTTGCTAGAGCCCGGGGCACTGGGTTCTTTGGGTATCGAAGGTAGCTCGGCACGGCGTTTGGCCCGCATGATCGCGGCAGGACGTCTGGCTGCCGACGAACCCGGGGCCAACGCGGAGACGGTGTTGTGGGCATTGTGGCAAGCCACCGGGCTGGCTTCGCGCTGGACGGAAACGGCGCTCGACGGCGGCGCGGCAGGCGCCCGCGCGGACCGGGACCTTGACGCCATGATGGCCCTGTTCCACACCGCCGAGCGCTATGTCGACCAGCTCCCCGGCTCCGGTCCCGAACAGTTCCTGGAGTATCTGCTCAGCCAGGAACTCCCCATGGACACTCTGGCCGCCAGGGCCCAGTTGGAGGAAGCAGTGGAGCTCATGACGCCGGCCAGCGCCGCCGGGCGGGAGTGGGCCGTGGTCATCGTCGCTGGCCTGCAGGAGGGCGTATGGCCCAACACGAGGCTCCGGGGTGAACTCCTCGGCAGTACTCTATTTGCCGATGCCGTGGAGCATGGAGTTGAACACGCCCTGCAACGGGGTCCGCTCAGCAGACTGCGGGACATCCGCTACGACGAATTACGTAGCTTCTCAACGGCCGTCTCCCGTGCGCGGGAAGTCCTCATCTGCACGGCGGTTTCTTCCGAGGACGAGCAGCAATCGGCCTTTCTCGATTACGTGGCGCCCCTCGAACCGGGACAGTACAGGCGTGAGTACACACCAGTGGACCGGCCCATGACCCTGCGCGCTTTGGTGGCCGAGCTGAGGCAGCGTGTCCAGCCGGACGACGCCGGACTTGCCCGTCCCGGCGTCGCGGGGGAGGCTGCGGAGGCTGCCCGGGTCCTTGCTCACCTTGCCACCGCAGAGCCCCCGGTGCCCGGCGCGCACCCGGATTCCTGGTGGGGATTGGCGCCACTCAGCAGCGAGGAGCCGGTGATTCCGGAAGGGGGCACGGTGTTCGTTTCTCCCTCGAAGGTGGAAACCGTACACAAATCGCCGTTGGATTGGTTCGTTCAGGCGGCGGGCGGCGAAGCCGCCACTGACTTTGCCCGGAGCCTGGGCACCTTGGTCCATGCGATCGCCCAGGAGCTGCCGGATGCTTCCGGTGCCGAGTATGTCGCGGAGCTCGTGCGCCGTTGGCCGACCCTGGGCATGAAGGACAACTGGGAGGGCAGGCTGGACTTCCAACGTGCGGAGCAGATGGTCCGGAAACTTGCACAATACGTCCTTGTCATGCGGAGCGAGGGCCGGAGCCTGGCAGGGGTCGAGCAGGACTTCGAGGTTCCGCTGCCTGAGGTGCGGCTGAACCCCGCTGCTCAGGATTCCGAGGCTGTCCGGAACGGTGTGCTTCGGGGGCAAGTGGACCGTTTGGAGATTGACGCCGAGGGCAGGCTGGTGATTGTCGACCTCAAGACGGGCAAACGCCAGCCGGGCAAAGCCGAACTCGCCAGGCACCCCCAGCTGGGTGCGTACCAGGAGGCCGTACTGCACGGGGCATTCCAGGGTCTGCCGGTTCCGGGGCTTGTTCCAGGCGGTGCCGTGCTGGCGCAGTTGGGGACCAAGACAAAGACGCCGGCGGTCCAAGTGCAGGAGCCCCTGGACCCGGGAGATAACTGGGCGCAGGACCTTGTCAGCGAAGCAGCCGTGCTCATGGCCGGAGCAAGCTTCGAAGCGCGTCACGATCCCTCAAAGGGCAGCCATGGAGGCCACGGCTGCCGACTGCCCGATATTTGCCCATTGTGCGCCAGGGGAAAGCAGGTCACAGAATGACCGTCCAGACACTTGCCGGAATCGAGGCCGGAGAGGCCGCCGAAGATGCCGCGGTATTGCCGGAACCTCGATTCTCGCCCGGCGAATTGGCCGATATCCTCGGCGAACGGAACCGTCCCACGGACGAGCAATCCGCCATCATTGCGTCACCGTTGACCCCCCGGCTGGTCATCGCCGGCGCCGGATCCGGGAAAACCGCAACCATGGCGGATCGCGTGGTGTGGCTCGTCGCGAACGGATGGGTTCGCCCTGAAGAGGTCCTTGGCGTCACCTTCACCCGCAAAGCGGCAGGGGAGCTGGCCAGTCGTATCCGCGCCAAATTGGCCACACTGCAGCGCATCGCGTCCTCGGACGACGGGCAGTACGGCTTCCCCGAGGGAGTTGCCGGCTCCGATGAACTTGAACCCAAAGTGTCCACCTACCACTCTTACGCCAGCGGAATTGTGGCCGACTACGGCCTCCGTCTGGGTATCGAACGCGATGTGGTGCTGCTGGGAGGCGCCCAGGCCTGGCAGCTTGCCACTGAAGTGGTTGAAGCGTACGACGGCGATTACGGGCACTTCACGGCCGCCAAGTCCACGCTGGTCAATGCTGTGATGCAGTTGGCCGGCGAGTGCGCCGAGCATTTGCGCGAACCGGCCGAAGTCCAGCGCTGGTTGATGGAGCGGGTGTCAGAGTTCGCACAATTGCCCTATGTTGACGGGGCGAAAAAAAACCCCACCCAAGCCGCTGGCGATCTCGGCGCGATGTTGCGCACCCGAGCCAGCGTTGCGGACATGGTGGGGCGTTACCAAGGGGCGAAGAGGAACCGGGGGGTTCTGGACTTTGGCGACCTTGTTGCGCTCGCAGCCAAGATTGCCCAGGACGTTCCCTTGGCGGCCTCCACCGAGCGGGCCCGCTACAAGGTGGTGTTGTTGGATGAATTCCAGGACACCTCGCACGCGCAGCTGGTCCTGTTCTCCCGACTGTTCGGGGGAGGGCACGCCGTCACAGCGGTGGGGGATCCCAACCAATCCATCTATGGGTTCAGGGGTGCTTCGGCAGGCCAGCTATTCCACTTCGTCCAGGAATTCCCGGTCCGGGTGGAAGACAGTTTCGGAAGAGCGTCCCTTGCAATCGCCCCTACCTCGTACCTGACAACTGCTTGGCGGAATGGACGCAATATCCTGGCCGCCGCCAATGTCATTTCGGGGCCGCTCAATAAGGCTGCCGTGAATGACGGAGCGCCGGGCGCTAGTGCCACGGACAGCTCCGTTGCAGTACCACCGCTGCAGCCGAGCCCAGCGGCCGTGGACGGCAATGTCGTTCTCGGGCGCTTTGCCACGGACGAAGATGAGGCCACAGCGATTGCCTTGGACGTCCACCGGTACCGGCGCACAGTCTTCGAAACGGCAGCTGACGGCGCACCGGTTTCGCCAACCATGGCAGTACTCTGCCGCCGTCGGGCACAGATGGAATGCTTGAGGCGCGAATTCGAGGTCCAGGGGATTCCGTACGAAATAGTCGGCCTCGGCGGTCTGCTCGATACTCCTGAAGTAGTGGACCTCGTGGCGGCCCTCCGCGTCTTGGCCGATCCCGGCCGCTCGGACGCCTTGATGCGTCTGCTGGCAGGCGCCCGGTGGAGGATTGGTACTGCCGACCTCATGGCGTTCCGCGACTGGTCTCAGTTCCTGGCCAGACGGCGCTCCCAAGGCGGTGTGTACGACGGGGACGGAGCGGACCACGATGCCTTCGGGACGGACGAAAGCCTCGCGGAGACCGTGGTGGAAAGCGACATCACGGATGCGGCGAGCCTTGTTGAGGCGCTGGACTTCTTGCCCCGCCCGGGATGGACCTCAGGCCACGGCCGCTCCCTCAGCGCATTGGCTTTGGAACGTCTTGGCCGCCTTTCTGCGGAACTTCGGAACCTCCGTGGATTCATCGGGGATGATCTCTCCACCCTCCTCGGCGAGGTGGAACGCGCCATGTTGCTTGACATTGAAGTCGCGGCGAAGCCCGGCACGAGTATCCACCAGGCTCGTCGGAACCTGGACGCGTTCCACGATGCTGCTGCGAGCTTCCTGCAGACCTCACAACGCGTGGATCTACTGGCCTTCCTGGGGTGGCTTGAAGCGGCCGCATCAGAAGAAGGCGGACTGGACATGGCCGATGCCGAGGTGAACCACGAGGCCGTGCAACTTCTGACGGTTCACGCTTCCAAAGGTTTGGAATGGGACGTTGTCTTCGTCCCCGGTCTCAATGCCGGGGCCTTCCCGAGCAGCCGGGACTCGCGATGGAGCAGCGGAACTGCGGCACTGCCATGGCCTCTCCGCGGTGACCGGGCAGACCTCCCTCAGTGGGACCTGGACCAACCGGACCAGAAAGGCTGGCTGGATGCCGAGAAGGACTTCAAATCAGAGGTTCAGCACCACGGCGAGGCTGAAGAACGGCGACTCGCCTACGTTGCCTACACTCGTGCAAAGTTCGTCCTGTGGGCATCGAGCGCCGCGTGGAACGGCTCCCGCGCGGGGATTGCCGAGACGTCGCCCTTCCTTGCCGAGTTGGCATGTCTGGCTGACCAATCAGGCGACGACGCCGGCGGAGCATCGGCCGCTGCCATTCACCCGCAGTCGCTCAGTGAAGACGCGCTGCCCATTGAGAGCCCCCTGACGGTCGGCACAGAAGTTGCTCTCTTCCCCTATGATCCCCTCGAAGGTCCCAGCGATCCTCGTACAGGAGATCGGCTCCGGTTGGTACCGGGCCGACGGGCTGCCATGGAGGCCGCGGCAGCCCGGGTCAGGGAAGCCATCGAGGGGCTCCCATCGGATGCGCCGTTGGTCATCAATTCCTCGTTGCCTGGTGCTCCGCGCCACCCCTCCGCCCAACAGCTACGAGGCGCGGCTGCTGGCTGGGCCGCCGAAGCGGAGCTGTTGTTGGAACGGCAGCTGCGACGGAAGCCGGTTCAGGACGTTCACCTGCCGGGGCATATTTCGGCATCAATGTTCGTCGATCTTGGAAACGATCCTGCTGCCGTCCTTGCCCAGCTACGGCGGCCCGTGCCGCGGCAACCCGGGATTTCGGCCCGTAAGGGCACCGCGTTCCATTCGTGGGTGGAGGACTACTTCGGAACCACCGGGATGCTGGACCTCGACGAGGCGCCCGGCTCTGACTCCCACATTGACGAGGCGTATGGACTAGACGACATGGTGGCAACGTTTGTCACCTCCGAATGGGCACACCGTGCCCCGGCCTTCGTCGAGGTTCCTGTAGAGACGCGGATTGGGGACGTCGTGGTGCGGGGCCGGATCGACGCTGTTTTTCAGGGGGCGGACGGCATCTGGGACCTAGTGGACTGGAAGACGGGCAAGCGGCCGGCTGGCCGCCAGCTGAAGACCCGGGCCTTGCAGCTTGCCGTGTACCGGCTGGCGTGGGCGCGCCTCAAGGGCATCCCGTTGGAGCAAGTCAGCGCAGCGTTCTACTACGTAGCCGATGACGCCGTGGTGAGGCCACATGATCTGGGCACGGCAGACGAACTGGAGAACATCATCGCTTCCGCGCTGGGTAACTAAGGCCGCGCGAACTCGCTAAGACCGCCCTGGTCGCCCGCTGAAACCAACTAGCGATGGAAACCAGCTAGCGGTCCTTGGCGTCCTGCAAAGGAGCGGGCTCCACTACCTCGAGGGCCGTCGTCGAGGTGTCGTCTGATTCGGAGGGCGCCTCCGGCGTCGGGTCGCTCCCGCCCGCTGAAACTGCGGCAGGCTCTAAGGCGGGTCCGTCCGAAGCGGCCTTATCCGAGGCGGGGCGGTCCACAGCGGCTTCGACCAAGGGCTCAACGGTGACTGGCGGGGTGATGGCGCTTGTTTCCTGTGCGTTCGTCGGGACTGCGGTCGTCGGGACTGTGGTCGTCGGGACGGCTTCCGGAATGGCTGTCACACTCACCGCAGGCTTTGCCAGGCCGTCATCGGAAGCGGCGAGCTCCGCAGCTGCGGCCTCGGCTTCTTCTGCGGCCAGTGCGTTTTGTTCCTCGATGTCGTCGGCAAGGGATGTGAGCATGCCCTCGGCTTCGGCAGTCATGTCATTGTGGCCCGCAGCCATGGCCTTGACGAGGTACTGGGCCAGGGCGAATTCGGCGAGAAGTGCGGAGCGACGCAGCAGGTGTTCGTCCGGCGTGTCCCGTCGGGCTTCCGTGTAGTGCCGGAGCACGGACTCTACAAACTTCTGTTCGTTTGACGCCACGAGCCAGGCGAAGTCATCGGCGGGATCGCCGATGCGCAGATCGGTCCACCCTGTCAGGGCAGCGACGCTGTCGCCGTCGATCAGTAGATTGTCTTCGTGGAGGTCGCCGTGGACCACGCACGGATTGAAGCGCCACAGCGCCACGTCCTCGAGCGCGTGCTCCCAGCGACGCAGCAGGGAGGGCGGAATCTTGCCCGTGGTGGCGGCTTGGTCCAGCTCATTCAGCTTGCGCTGGCGGAATTCGTTGGCGGTATAGCTGGGAAGATCCGCGTTGTTGACGAGCGACTGGGGGAGATCGTGGACCGCTGCCAGTGCCGCGCCGATCTCCTTGGCCAACGCATCATTGCAGGCGGACAGCTCTTCGATGCTGCGCGTGGCCCCCGCCAAATGGGCGTAAACAAATGTGCTCAGCGCACCTTGGCGCACGGTTCCGGCCACAGTGGGCATCAGAAAGGGCAGCTCGGCCCTGATCGCCGGCGCGAAGGCACGGAGAATCATGAATTCGGTCTCGAGCCGGGCGCTGGCTTCCGGATGCCGTGGTGAACGGACGCGCCAACGCTTGCCCTCCGAGTCCAGCAGAAGCGCCGAATCGAAATCGGCAGCATCATCCGGGGCGGAGGCGGCAGCCGTCGGCGTCAGGCCGGGCACCGCCGCAGTTGCTACAGCGGCCAGTTCGAACGGTGTTCTTCTCACGTGTTCCACGGTAGATTGACAAGCGCCTCTGGGAGCGATGCAGTACGGCGAGTCTTGAGATCCGCGAGAAAACAGCATGCAGGAGCGTGGATCGCAGGTGGATCCAAATGTTATTTGTCGGTGCGAGTCAGTACGGTAGGTACATGAGTTTCACCGAGTTCCAGGCGCCGGCAAACCACCTTATCGATACCGTTCTTCCGGTGCGCCCTGCCATGGTTGACCGGGGATCGGCCGAACGCATGAAGCCCGGCATGCTGGACGAAGTGATCTCTTCGGGCGCTGCCAAGGCCATGGTGCTGTCGCAGCGCCAGGCGCTCGTGGTGGGTGAGAAGCTGTGGCTGGGTGATGCTGCGCCTCTCCTTGAAACCCTTCAAGCAGCCGGCGGACCGCTCACTGCGATTTATCTCGGCCGGACCCTTGCCCCTTCGTCCGGCCAGCCTTCGTCTGTCCCGGCGCAAACACCCATCGTCCTCTTCGTGCCGGGCGAGCCATCTGCCCCCGGAACTGCGGGTCTTCCGGCCGAAGGCACCTGGACGGGATTCCGGGAGATCGCTTCCCGCCTCGATGCCACGGATACCGCCTTGTTCGTTGAAGCGAGTGCCATTTCCAATTGGCATGCCACCCATACACACTGCCCGCAATGCGGAGCACCTACCGTCATCGAGGCCGGGGGCTGGGTGCGTCGATGCCCGCGGGATAATTCGGAACACTACCCCAGGACAGACCCTGCCATCATCGTCACGGTGGTCGGTTCTGACGGCCGGCTGCTGCTGGGAGGAGGCGGGCCGGTAGACGCGAAGAACTACTCCACTTTGGCAGGATTTGTTGAACCCGGGGAATCACTTGAGCAGGCCGTGGTGAGGGAGATCGCGGAAGAGGTAGGTGTGCGGGTCACCGCTTGCCAGTACCTCGGCTCGCAGTCGTGGCCGTTCCCGGCCTCGCTTATGCTCGGGTTCACCGCGACGACGGACGACGTCGAAGCCCGGCCCGACGGCGTCGAGGTCACCCGTGCGCGCTGGTTCAGCCGCGCGGAGCTCCAGGCAGCCGTGCTCAGTGGCGAGATTACGATCTCCACCCGGCTCTCGATTGCGCGTTCCCTGATCGAGCACTGGTACGGCGGCGTCATCGAGGACCTCCAGCAGTGACAGACGGCATCTTCGGCGACACCGTTTCACTCGAGGACCGGATTCTCGGCGGCCTCGATGCCGAGCAGCGGGAAGTCGCCAGCAACCTCAATGGACCCATGTGCGTCCTCGCCGGAGCGGGTACGGGAAAAACCCGGGCCATCACGCACCGCATCGCTTATGGTGTCCACTCCGGGGTCTACAGCCCACAGCGACTCCTGGCCGTCACCTTCACCTCCCGGGCCGCAGCCGAGATGCGCAGCCGGCTGAGGGATCTCGGCGTCGGAAGCGTCCAAGCACGCACCTTTCACGCCGCTGCGCTCAGGCAACTACAGTTCTTCTGGCCGCAGGCGATCGGCGGCGTCCTGCCAAACTTGCTGGATCATAAGGCGAACATGATCGCCGAAGCGGCGCGGCGGCTCCGCCTGAGTACCGATCGCGCTTCCATCCGTGACCTTGCGGCCGAGATCGAGTGGGCCAAGGTTTCCATGCTGACGCCGGCCAACTATCTTGAGAACGCCCACGGCCGCGGCACTCCGGGAGGCTTCGACTTGACCGCGGTCGCGCGGGTCTTCCAGTCATACGAGGACGTGAAGACGGACCGCAACGTGATCGATTTCGAGGACGTCTTGTTGATCACGGTAGGCATCCTTCAGGAAGACCCGAAAGTGGCAGCCACCGTCCGTGAGCAGTACCGGCACTTTGTGGTGGACGAATATCAGGACGTTTCTCCGTTGCAACAGCGGCTCTTGGAGCTGTGGCTTGGCGGCCGCGACGAACTCTGCGTGGTGGGCGACGCCAGCCAGACCATCTACTCTTTCACGGGCGCTTCCCCAAAGCATCTCCTTGGATTCAAGGGGCAGTACCCCTCGGCGACAGTCGTGAAGCTGGTTCGTGACTACCGCTCCACGCCCCAAGTGGTGAAGCTGGCCAATGATCTCCTCGGATCCCGGCGAAGCGGTGGGACGGTGGCGGATGCTGCCTGGGCAAAGCCCCTGCAGCTGGTGGCGCAGCGTCCAACTGGACCGGAACCACGGTTCATGGAATGCCCCGATGACGAGGCAGAGGCCGCGGTGGTCGCCGGCCGGATTCGGGAACTGATCGACGCCGGCACCAAGGCGAGCGAGATCGCTGTGCTCTTCCGCACCAACGGACAGTCGGAAGCCTACGAACAAGCCCTCGCTTCGGCGGGCATCGGCTACCAACTGCGGGGCGGTGAGCGCTTCTTCGCCCGCAAGGAAGTCCGGGATGCCATCCTCCAGTTGCGCGCTGCCACGCGAGCAGTGGCCGAGGACTCCGCCAAAGAACCTCTCGGCCAACTGGTCCGGGACATCGTGGCTTCGCTCGGCTACACGGACGCTGCTCCGCACAGCGGTGGAGCCCTGCGCGAACGCTGGGAGTCATTGGCGGCCCTGGTGGCACTCGCGGACGAACTCGCCATTAGCCGCGGGCCGGAATTCACTTTGATGGAATTCGTCAACGAACTCCAGGAACGTTCAGTGGCCCAGCACGCCCCAACGGTCCAGGGCGTTACCCTCGCTTCGCTGCACGCCGCGAAGGGCCTGGAATGGGACGCCGTGTTCCTGGTGGGCTTGAGCGAGGGACTTATGCCTATTTCCTTCGCCGACACTCCCGAGAGCGTGGACGAGGAACGCCGCTTGCTGTACGTCGGGATCACCAGAGCACGCGAACACCTGACTCTGTCCTGGTCCACCGCCCGTACGCCTGGTGGCCGCGCAAACCGTAAGCCGTCGCGCTTCCTTGACGGACTGCGCCCCGATTCGGTGCTCGGGGCCAGCGCCCGCAGCCGCGCGACACCGCGGCGCAAGGCGGCAGCACCGGCGTCGTGCAGGGTGTGCGGCACCATGCTCGCCACCGGCGCTGAACGTAAAGTAGGTCGGTGCAGCCAGTGCCCGCCCACGTACGAGGAGCAGACGTTTGAGGCTTTGCGGCAATGGCGGAAGGACGAGGCCTTGAGCAATGAGGTTCCCGCTTATGTGGTCTTCACCGACGCGACGTTGACTGCCATCGCCGAGGCGCGGCCTTCTTCGCTTGAGGAGTTGGCGAAGCTCGCGGGAGTCGGGCCTTCCAAGCTGGAAAAGTATGGCGAAGCCGTGCTGGCAGTCCTGGTCGAGAACGGGTCCGCCTAGTGGCGCAGCGCGCGGGCCAGCCCGCTTTGGCGTCGACCACCGACGACGGCGTGCCCGTCGTCGTTCGTCGCTCGGCCCGCCGCCGTCGTACTGTTGCGGCGTTCTGGGAAGACGGGAACGCGGTAGTTGCGATCCCCGCCCACTTCACGAAGGCACAAGAGGGCGAATGGGTCCGGCGGATGCTGGACAAGCTCAAGCGTCAGGGGGAGAGAGGGGCGCAGGGCGCCGGCAAGAGACGTCCCGCGAGCGATGCTGCGCTTGCCAGTCATGCCGCCGGACTGTCGTCGAAATATCTGGGCGGACGTGCCAAACCGACGTCGGTCCGCTGGGTCAACAACCAGAAGTCACGGTGGGGTTCAGCAACACCGGCGGACGGGACCATCCGCCTTTCGGACAAGCTCAGGGCCATGCCGCAGTGGGTGATCGACTATGTTTTGCTCCACGAACTCGCGCACCTGCTGGTGGCTGGACACAACGCCGCGTTTTGGCGCTTGCTGGAGGCATACCCTGAGACGCAGCGGGCCAAGGCCTTCCTGGAGGGGGTCTCCTTTGCGACGTCGCGGGGGCTTGGACCGGACGCAGAAGGCGCCGACGCTCCAGCCGAGGGCTGGGACGCCGACGCCATCTAGGCCTCTGCCAGGAATGGTTTGCTAGGGAGCGTCTCCATCTTCCGGCTTCGGAGCCTCCGGGTTGCTTTCAGTGTTCTCCTCATCCTTCGGAGCGTCGTAACCACCCTCAAGGAGCTTCTGCAGGGCGTCGTCCACCTCAGTATCGCTGGCTTCGGCCAGGCGGCGCCGTTCGGTGAAGCCCGTGGGATCGTCCAGATCGTGGGCTGTGGGGAGCAAATCGGGGTGATGCCAGATGGCGTCACGGCCTGCGATTCCACGTTCGTCCTTCAGCGCGGCCCACAGGGTGGCGGCTTCGCGCAGGCGCCGTGGGCGCAGTTCCAGTCCTACCAGTGAGGAGAACGCGTGTTCCGCGGGTCCTCCGGTGGCGCGGCGTCGACGCACCGTTTCCCGGAGTGCGACGGCGGAGGGCAGCACTTTCTCGGTAGCCGCTGCGGTGAGTTCATCCACCCAGCCCTCAACAAGCGCCAGGGCCGTTTCGAGTTTCTCCAGGGCCGCCGATTGTTCGGGGGTCCGTTCGGGCGTGAACACGCCTTGGGACAGGGCTTCTTGGATGCCCTCGGGGTTGCCGGGATCGAGATCGCGGGCGAGGTCCTCGACGCGCGACATGTCGATGTGGATGCCGCGCGCATAGGCCTCGATGGCGCCGAGGAGGTGGCCCCTCAGCCAAGGAACCTGCACGAACAGGCGGGCATGCGCGGCTTCGCGGACGGCGAGGAACAGCCGGACATCGTTCTCCGGGATGCTCAGGCCTTCGCCGAATTTGGCCACATTGGCCGGTAGCAGGGCCATTTCGAGATCGGCGAGCGGAACACCGATATCGGTTGAACTGACTACCTCGGCGGACAGGGCGCCGATCGCCTGGCCCAGTTGCATGCCGAAGATGGCTCCGCCCATGTTCTGCAACATGGAGGAGGTGCCGCCCATCATGGCCTTCATTTCTTCCGGCATCTGCTGGGTCAATGCGTCCGAGAGCGCGTTGGCGATGCTGTTGGCAACCGGCTCGGTGAGCCGTTTCCAAGTGGCCAGGGTGGCTTCTACCCATTCGGCGCGGGACCAGGCACGGCCGATCAGGCCCGTTGCTTGAAGGTCGGTGACCTGATCCAACCAGAGTTCCGCTAGCCGTAGCGCCTCGTCGACTTCGCGGGTCTGCAGGGCGTTCACCGACGGATCCGTGCTGGCAGCGGCGACGCGGCGGGCGTTTTCGTGGGCGAGCTGCCAATTGACAGGGCCCTCGGACGTGGAGCTCATCATGGCCTGCACTTGGGCAAACATTTGTTGCAGCATATTGGGGTCGTTCGGCAGCCCCGCGGCCTTCGCCAATTCGGCGGGGTCGATGTTGCCCATGCCTTGCCCGCCCATCAGGTTCTTCAGCATTTCTGCCAGGGGATCCTGGGGTGAATCGTCTCCATTGGAGGGGGTATTGGGGTTGGAGGTCATGGTGCCGCCGATCGTCGATGTGACTGGTGATCACTTTCAAGGTACCGCGATGCCCGGGGGCTGTCTGCCTCTGGAACGCGTCGTTCGCTCTAGGCAAAGCACGCCTGGCTGGCACAACAAGTAGGGTGGATCGTTGGTATGTTTATGGGCCTCCACCCTGAGGGGCCGAAACGGTAGCGTTAGGCACAGGTTCCTGCGCGGAGAGGTCTTTCATTGACTAGTTTGCCGAGTCCCGGAGCGTCCGGGGAACCCGGACAGCCCCTCGGCCCCTCCCGCTCGCACGAAGCCCCGACGTCGCACGACCCTTCGCAGGCGCAAGAAGCGGAATCGCGGGAGCCGGAGCAGGATCAGCCCCATGCGCCGGAGCCGTCCCGGCGGCGCGACGGTCGGTACTTCGCCATGCTGGTCTCCGGCGCCCTGACCATTGTGTTGGGAGTGGCCGCCGCTGCCCTCCCCGTTCCTTACGTGGTGGAATCGCCGGGGCCGACGTTCAACACCCTGGGCACAGACCACAACAAACCGGTCATTAGCATCACTGGCCATCAGACCTTCCCCGCCAAGGGAAACCTGGACCTGACCACCGTGTACATCAACGGTGGCCCCAATGGACCGGTGAGTATTTTCGAGGCGTTCCAGGCCTGGCTGGATGGTTCCAAAGCCGTGTACCCCGAAGAACTGCTCTACCCGAAAGGCGTCACCAAGCAGCAGTCCGAACAGGAAAGCGCGCTTGCCATGACCACCTCGCAAGAGAATGCGGTTGCTTCGGCGCTCCAGGAAGAGAACATTCCGTACCAGCAGAAACTTGAAGTCGCAGGTTTGTCCGACGGCTCGGCCTCCGAAGGCAAACTCCAAACCGGAGACGTTTTTACCTCGATCAACGGCAAGGCCGTCACGTCCCTCAACGTCATCCAAACCGCACTGGCCGACGGCGCGGGCGCGCCTGCCGTCGTCGTCGTCGATCGCAAGGGCACACCGGTGACCGTGAACATCGCGCCGGGTAAAAGTTCAAACGGCCGCTACATCCTCGGAGTGATGTTGCAGTACAAGTTCACCTTCCCGTTCGACGTCAAGATCTCCTTGGACCAGGTGGGAGGACCGAGCGCGGGCATGATGTTTGCCCTGGGAATCATCGACAGCATCACTCCCGGAGACCTCACGGGTGGCAAGCATGTGGCCGGAACCGGAACGATTTCGCCCGACGGGACCGTGGGACCTATTGGCGGAATCGCCCAGAAAATGCGGGGAGCCCGTAACGGAGGCGCCACGCTTTTCCTCGCGCCGGCAGCCAATTGCGACGAAGTCGTGGGGCATATTCCGGATGGCCTGCAAGTGGTCAAAGTGGGGACCCTTGCGGAAGCAAAGTCGGCCGTGGAACGACTCGCCTCTGGACAGGACATGTCCCGGCTTCCGGCTTGCTCCAACAACTAGACTGACGATGGAACTTAGCTCCACCGCCACTCGTGGCACATATGACGGCCTCCGCCATCAGTACCAGGCACCGGGGCCGACGAACACACGCACTGATTACAATTAACTGACGACCAGCTATGAGGTACCGAGTTTGTCCCGTCCAGCCAGCACCAACCCGCCCGGAAGACCGCCGCTGAGACGGGGTGCCCTGACACCTACCCTGATCGTCGTGGCCGTCGTCGTGGTGGGATTCATCTTCTTTGCCAATGTATGGACCGACGTCCTCTGGTATCAGCAGCTGGGCTTCTTCGAAGTGTATTTCCGGGAGAATCTTTCCCGGATAGTTGTCTTCCTGGCCGGCTTCGCCTTGATGTTCGTTGGAGTCTTCTATGCGATCCGCGTCGCTTACCACGCGCGGCCCGTCTATGCCCCGGACTCCGAGGCCAGGGACAACATGAACCGGTACCAGGCCCAGCTTGAACCGGTGCGCCGTGTGGTCATGATCGGCGTCCCCGTGCTCTTCGGACTGTTTGCCGGAAGTGCTGCTGCGAGCCAATGGCAGAAAGTCCTCCTGTTCTTCAACCAGGTACCGTTCGGCCAGACTGACCCGCAGTTCGGCCTGGACATCAGCTTCTACCTCATGACTCTGCCGTTCCTTGGATTTGTCACGGGCTTCCTGATGAGCGTTGTGGTGGTTGCCGGAATCGCCGGAATCCTGACGCATTACCTTTACGGCAGCATCAGGCTCATGGAGCGCGGGATCTTCACGAGCCGCGCCGCGCAGATCCACCTGGCCGTGACCGGCGCCGTTTTCCTGCTGCTTCTTGGGGCCAACTTCTGGCTGGACGTCTACAGCACCGTTCAAAACAATGGCGGACACTGGGCGGGCGCCCTTTACACCGACGTCAACGCCGTCATCCCCACGAAGACCATCCTCGCAGTGGCCGCTGGCCTGGTGGCCGTCCTCTTCGTCGTGGCCGCCGTGATCGGCCGTTGGCGCCTTCCAGTCATCGGAACTGCGATGCTGATTATCACGTCAATCCTGGCTGGCGGCGTCTACCCGTGGGTCATCCAGCAGTTCCAAGTCCGCCCCTCGGAGCAAACGCTGGAAAACAAGTACATCGATCGCAACATTGCGATGACCCGGGCTGCGTACGGTTTGGACCAGATCAAGGTTTCCCCTTACAACGCCACAACGGACGCCAAGACCGGCGCTCTTGCCAAGGATGCACAGACGGCTGCCAATATCCGTTTGCTCGACCCGAACCTTGTCTCTTCCGCGTTTTCCCAGTTGGAGCAGTACCGTCCGTATTACCAATTCCCCAAGGCCTTGAACGTTGACAGGTACACGGTGAACGGCAAGACCCAGGACACCGTGATTGCTGTCCGCGAATTGAACCAGGACGGGCTGAACGCCAGCCAGCAAACCTGGGTCAACCGGCACATCGTCTACACGCACGGTTACGGCGTAGTGGCCGCCAAGGGCAATACGTTCACGGTCGACGGCAAGCCGGACTTCCTCCTGTCCGGTATTCCGTCAATGGGTACCCTCGGCAGCGATACGAGCTACCAGCCCCGTATCTACTTCGGCGAAGATTCGCCGGACTACTCGGTGGTCGGCGCCCCGGACGGCGCCCAGCACCGTGAACAGGACCGTCCGGCTGGCAAGGACACTTCGACTGAAACGCAGTACACGTTCACGGGCAACGGTGGCCCGAATGTAGGCAATTGGTTCAACCGCCTTCTGTACTCCATCAAGTTCCAGTCCTCGGATCTGTTGCTGTCTGACGGCGTCAACGAGAAGTCCCAGATCCTCTATGACCGCACTCCGCGTGAACGCGTGGAAAAGGTTGCTCCCTACCTGACCGTGGACGGCAGCGCCTATCCCGCAGTGGTCGATGGCCGTGTGAAATGGATCGTGGACGGTTACACCACCAGCCAGTATTTCCCGTACTCCCAGCAGCAGCAGTTGCAGAACGCTACGGCTGACTCGCAGACGACCTCTGGACGCACTGCCGCCCTGCCGAACAGCACCGTCAACTACATCAGGAACTCGGTCAAGGCCACTGTTGACGCCTACGACGGATCGGTGACCTTGTACGCCTGGGATGACCAGGACCCCATCCTGAAAGCATGGGAGAAGATCTTCCCGAGCACCATCAAGCCGTACTCGGAAATGTCGGGACAACTGATGAGCCACGTCCGCTACCCGGAAGACTTGTTCAAAGTCCAGCGTGAACTGCTTGGGCGTTACCACGTCACCAACGCGGACAGCTTCTACCAGAACAACGATGCGTGGAGCGTTCCGAACGATCCCACGGTCACGGATCCCGTCCGGCAGCCTCCGTTCTACATGTCCCTGCAGATGCCCGATCAGACCAAGCCGGCCTTCCAGCTGACGTCGTCATTCATCCCGCAGGTAGTCAACGGGAACGCCCGGAACATCCTGTATGGCTTCTTGGCGGCGGATTCCGACGCCGGTAGCCAGAAGGGGGTGAAGGCTGACACCTACGGGCAGTTGCGCTTGCTGCAGTTGCCCACGGACACCCAGGTTCCAGGACCAGGCCAGGCCCAGAACAAGTTCAACTCCGATCCTGAAGTGTCGCGGGAACTCAACCTGCTGAGACAAGGCGCCTCGGACGTGCTCAACGGCAACCTTTTGACATTGCCAGTGGGCGGGGGCCTGCTCTATGTCCAGCCGGTGTATCTGAAATCGACGGGTGAGACCTCATATCCGACGCTTCAGAGGGTGCTGGTGGCCTTCGGCGACAAGGTCGGCTTTGCTCCGACGCTCGACGCCGCGTTGAAGATCCTGTTCGGCGGCGACTCCGGGGCCTCAGCGGGGGACTCGGCCAACAACGGCCAGACGCCCACGACTCCGGGGGCTAGCACTCCACCGGCCACCGCGGATGCCCAGGCCCAGCTGAAGGCTGCACTGGATGAAGCCAACAAGGCAATCCAGGACGGCCAGGCTGCGCTGGCCAAGGGTGACTTCGCAGGCTACGGCGCACAGCAGAACATTCTGTCCGCCGCACTGAAGAAGGCGCTCGACGCCGAATCCCGGCTCGGTGTTACCCCGGCGCCGTCGGCCAGCGCGACGCCGTCACCGTCGCCGTCGTCGACGTCGTCACCCTCGCCGAGCAAGTAGGCGATCTCCAGCTCGCTGATGTCTGCCTAGCTGGGGGAGTGTTACAAGACCGGGCCAGCCCAGACCAGGGCTGGCCCGGTTTTCCCTTTTGTTCTGGGGGCCTGGCCGCTTGTTCTGGTGGCGTCGCCGAGGTGGTCTGGCCGGGTGGCCTGGCCGTTTTGGGGCGGACTGCGGTGTCACTTTCAGAAGCTGACTGCGCAAGTCATCCCGTGGTTTCGGGGGTTGTGTAGACGACTTGTGAACACTGGCCGGTCGGTACTCCTCTGCACTAAGGTCGCTTCTGTTCGGTACTCCTGTTCCCAAAGGAGGCAGGCATGGACGCCGATCCGGTTCGCATTGTGGCGCGGGGAGAACTGACGATGTCGGATGCCGCATGGGAACAGGCCCGAAGCTCGGACTTCAGTGATCGGGGCGTTGGCGTCGCGGGGCTCAACAGGGACTGTCGCCGCCGACAGGGCAGCTCTGGAGCTCGGTGTTTCCCGCAGACAGGTGTACGTGCTTCTGGACAGGTACCGTCAGGGTTCAGGTCTCGTCACTGATCTTGCGGTTCGCCGTTCCACTGGCGGCAAGGGTGGGAACCGTCTGCCTGAGCCTGTTGAGGAAATCATTCGGGACTTGATCCGCAAGCGGTTCCTCACACGCCAGAGGTGGAGCGTGGCGGCGCTCCACCGCGAGATCGCCCGTACTTGTGCGGCGCGGGGATTGAAGGCTCCGACCACGAACACGGTGTCCCGGCGCATCGCGATGCTGAACACGGTTGAGGTCGGCCGCCGCAGGGAAGGCGCGGACGCGGTGAGGCCGTTGCAGTCCGCCGGCGGCGACGTGCCCGTGATCGGTTCAATCCTGGAGCAGGTGCAGATCGATCACACGGTCATTGACGTGGTCATCGTGGATGAGCGCGAACGTCGATCGATCGGCCGCCCGTATCTGACTGTTGCGATCGATGTGTACAGCCGGACGCTCATTGGCATGGTCGTCACGTTGGAACCGCCGTCGGCCGTGTCCGTGGGATTGTGCCTTGCCCACGCCTCCGGCGACAAACGGCCCTGGCTCGAACGCCTCGGTGTGGAGGTGGATTGGCCGATGAGCGGCAAGCCGAAATCGTTGTACCTGGATAACGCGGCGGAGTTCAAGAGCGAGGCGTTGCGGCGCGGCTGCGAGCAGCACGGCATCCGTCTGGCCTACCGACCGCAAGGGCAACCACATTATGGCGGCATTGTTGAACGCGTGATCGGCACAACGATGCGCCAGATCCACGAGCTTCCCGGAACAACTTTCTCCAACCCGGCAGAGCGTGGCCGGTATGACTCGGAGAAGATGGCCGCACTGACTTTGCCTGAGCTGGAGAAGTGGCTGGTGCTTGCGGTTGCTAGCTACCACGGCAGCGTACATGGCGCCTTGGGGCAGACGCCGGGCGGTAAGTGGGCCGCCGGGGTGGCTGCTACTGGCATGCCTGCGGTCACCGCTAACCAGACATCGTTCCTTGTGGATTTCCTCCCGGTCATCCGCCGCACGCTGTCCCGCACCGGTTTCGTCATCGACCATGTCCACTACTTCGCGAACGCTTTGAAACCCTGGATCGGCCGGCGAGACAGATTGGGTCGGTTCATCATCAGACGGGATCCACGGGACATCAGCAGGGTGTGGGTCTTGGAACCGGAGGGGCATCACTACGTGGAAATTCCGTACAGGTCGATCTCCAACCCCTCCATCAGTCTGTGGGAACACAGGCAAGCCCTGACCCGATTACGCGCACGTGGCACCGCCCAAGTGGACGAGGCCGTGTTGTTCCGGATGATCGAGCAAATGCGCCAGGTCAGCGAGACTGCCGTGAAAACGACCAAGCGCGTCCGGAGGGAAACGGAACGCCGCAAGCACGCCAAGGACCCGAGCCGCCTGGGCACCCGAACTTCAAAAGTTCCACCGCCAGATGCGCCAACGGACGTGGACCCGGGAGAGGTTTCCGTTCAACCCTTTGAACAAATTGAGGAATGGTGACCGTGGAAGACAGCCGGCCGCAGGATCTGACGCATCTGCACCCTGTAGCGCGGGAACTGGCAAAGCTGCCAGCTGAAGAGCGACTACACCGCATTCGTGCCGACCGGTGGATCGGCTACCCAAAGGCCATGGACGCAGTCGAGCGCCTGGAGGTGCTCTTTCGCTGGCCGAGGAAACAGCGTATGCCCAATCTCTTGCTGGTCGGACCGACGAACAACGGAAAGTCCATGATCGTCGAACGGTTCCGCAGGACACATCCGTCAGTGACAGGACCAGACGGCGAAAACATTCCGGTCGTGTGCATGCAGATGCCCTCGGAACCATCGGAGCTTCGGTTTTATACGGCCATACTGTCCGCGATCGGTGCACCGTTCCGTCCACATCTGCGTCTCCCTGAGGCTGAACGATTGGCGCTTTCCCTCCTGCGTGCGGTGGGAGTCCAGATGCTGGTGATCGACGAGTTCCACAACGTTCTGGCCGGACGTGGTGAGAAACGGCGCGAGTTTCTGAATCTGCTCCGGTTCCTTGGCAACGATCTCCGCATTCCCCTCGTCGGAGTCGGCACGAGGGAGGCATACCTTGCCGTGAGATCTGATGACCAGCTCGAGAACAGATTCGAACCGTTCATCCTGCCGCTCTGGGAAGTAGGCGATGAATGCAGGTCGCTGTTGGCCAGCTTCGCCGCCTCGTTCCCCCTGCACTCACGATCCTTGATCGACACCGAGGATATGGCGCGTTACCTGCTTGCCCGCAGCGAGGGCACCATCGGAGAACTAGCCCGCCTTTTGACTGCCGCCGCGGTCGCCGCAGTTGAGAGCGGGGAAGAGAGGATCAACCACCGGACGCTGACCATGGCCGACTACATCGGCCCCAGCGAACGGCGAAGGCTGTTCGAAAAGGAACTGCTGTGATTGCTTCGCGCCGCTGGCCGGTCCATCCTGCACCGCTGCCCGGCGAGGCACTCTCGTCATGGTTGCGGCGAATCGCCGATCGCTACGATGCCAGCCTTGAGGTTCTCATGTCGGACTTGGGCCATGCACAGGGCGGGCCGGAAGAACTGGACACATTCCCGCCCGCTGGATTCGCTCGCGAGCTGGCACGACGAACCGGCGTTGACCTGTACCGGATTCAGAGGATGAGCCTTAGCGGCTGGACACCCTGGCTCATTGACCAGATGGAACCGGGCCCCGAAGCATTTACCAGCTATACCCGAAAGTTTTCCGTGCTGCTGCCGGCAGGAAGGCTGCGGCCGCGGGAGATCCCCGCGTGGCGGGCATGGCTTCCCTCGCGGCCGGCGTTGCGGGCATGCCCGCAATGTATTGCGACGTCAAAACCGCCGTACCCGTACCAGCTGTTGTGGTTCCTTTCACTGACGCTGAGCTGCCCTTTCCATGGGTGCCTGCTCGAACCGCGCCAGAAGGCAGCCACCTATTTCTCGGACTGGGAGCGCAAACCACCAACACCGAGACGTGCCGAAGATACGGTCCTGGCCATGGACAGCAGAACCTGGCACGCCATGACGACAGGATCGGTCGACCTGCCCCGACGACAGGTTCACGCCGGAACCTGGTTTCGCCTGATCCGGACAATCATCGACGAACTGGGAGCAACCCTGACGGAGTGCCGGACCGCACGGCCGATGATTATGCGCATCTGGAAAGAGGCGGGGTATCCATTCCGGGCAGGGCCGCTGAGTTGGCGCCCGCACGAGGACTATCCACTCGGCGTGCAACTCCACACCCTCGAAGCAACCGCGACCACCATCTACCTTCTGGAAAGCAAAATGCTCACGGGTCACGGGCTGGACGCAGCACTCTTCCTGCCTGCGCCGCCTGACCGGAATACTCCGAACGGTAACAGCATCGCGTACCACCGGCCACGGGCTTGCTCCTGTTCGACGAAGCCGCTGCAGGGACCAGAGGCAACACAGCCGCCGACACCGGCTGTTCGACATGCTGCTCTGCCGGCGGCCGCCATCCAACACGCCCCTACTCCATTCCACGGACTCGGAATAACACATCCTGTCACATTAAGAAGGCTGAAGTCCTTTGCATAACTTAGAATAAATAACTGGTTTAGTGACAATACTGGATCCATAGAGGTTTCAAATCCTGCTGTCACTTAAACGAACGTATAAATAACAGAGGAGAAGCCGGTGCTCGTTGGCTACATGCGCGTCTCAAAGGCGGACGGCTCACAGACCACCGATCTGCAGCGCGACGCACTCGTCGCCGCCGGCGTCGGCAAGGACTCTCTCTACGAGGACAGGGCTTCCGGGAAGAAGGATGACCGGCCCCAGTTGGCAGCGTGCCTCAAGGCACTGCGCCACGGCGACACCCTGATCGTATGGAAGCTCGGCCGGCTTGGCCGGGACCTGCGGCACCTGGTCAACATCGTCCACGACCTGACCGAGCGCGGCATCGGGCTCAAAGTCCTCACGGGCCAGGGCGCCGCCATCGACACCACCACGGCCTCCGGGAAGCTGGTCTTCGGGATCTTCGCCGCTCTGGCCGAGTTCGAACGCGAACTCATCTCCGAACGCACCCTCGCCGGCCTCGCCTCCGCCCGCGCCCGCGGACGGAACGGCGGACGCCCCTACAAGATGACGCCCGCGAAACTCCGGCTCGCCATGGCCTCCATGGGCAAGCCCGGAACCAAAGTCGGCGACCTCTGCACCGAACTCGGCATCACCCGCCAGACCCTTTACCGACATGTATCGCCGACGGGCGAGCTCCGCCCGGACGGCGAAAAGTTGCTGACTAAGAACTAGGCCGCGGCGGCCCCAGTAACTCCGACTTATATGCACCATCTGGATGGATAGGACATCACATCGTGGACACTCGCGTATCCACTGGAATACTATTGGTGTCCGGGCGATGGCTTCGGGTGTGCGAACTGGCGGGATCGAGTGGCGGCGTAAGCCTCCCTTCCGAGTCGCCACTGTGGAAGGAAAGTTGTGTCACCTGGTTCTGAAACGATGCGGCACGACGGGGATTCGATCTACGCCCAGCTGCGCTCTGAAATCCTGGGCGGCGCAATTCCTCCGGCTACTCCCTTGCGGGAAGTTACCTTAGGGGAACGCTTCGGTGTCTCCCGCACGCCGGTGCGCGAGGCTCTTCGCCGCCTCCAGCACGACCGTCTTCTGGACCGCGGCGCCCGCGGACTGCAGGTCCATCAGGCAACGCCCCAGGAAGTCATCCAGGTCTATGACGTGCGGATTCTTTTGGAACAGGAGGCGGCCGGGCAGGCTGCCCTGTCCCACGACATCACTGACATCATGCAGCTCGAAGGCCTGGTGGAACGTGACCGCGCACTTTCGGAACCGGATGACCACACCCGGGCGTCGACGAACCTGGAGTTCCACGCTGCCGTCTGGGCGGCTGCGCACAATCCGGTCCTCCAGGATCTCCTGCAGCGGCTGTCCACTCACCTGATCCGTACCCCGCACTCGACTCTGTCGGTGGGCGAGCGTTGGGACGAGGCCCTGGCCGAGCATTCGAAGCTGGTCGCGGCCATCACCGCCGGCGACGAAACTGCTGCGAGGAACACCGCACGCGAGCACATGGAGACAGCCCGTCGGATCAGGCTCGACCTGCTGCGGAAATCGGCCTCCTACTAAGATCACTGCCGGGCTCTCCAGCTGGATCTCCGGGCCCCCGAAGTACCAGCTTTTCGGCCTTCTCCCGGGCATTAGCCCGGTGCTGCCGCGGTTGCGCGGCCCCGCTGCCGTTATCTGCCGCGGTGGCGTGCTCACCCATCGAACATCATCACCACTTGCCGTGATGGCGGTCACCATGCCACACTGTACTTCACTGTATACAGTCGTATTGGCAACGATCACGGAGACGGACACCGTCGTTGAGTTCCGCGGGGTCGGCAAGCGCTTCGGCAGCATGCGGGCCCTGACCGGCATTGATTTGTCAGTCCGCCGTGGCGAGGTGGTCGTTATCCTGGGCCCGTCAGGGTCAGGCAAATCGACGCTGTGCCGATGCATCAACCGCCTCGAAGCCATCGACGAGGGCCACATCCTCATCGACGGCCACGAACAGCCTGTAGAGGGCAGGGACCTGTACAAGTTCCGTACCGAGGTGGGCATGGTCTTCCAGTCCTTCAACCTCTTCTCGCACAAGACCATCCTGGATAACATCACCCTCGCTCCACGGAAAATTCTGGGCCTGGACAGGCAGTCGGCCGAGACACGGGCCCACGAGCTGCTGGCCATGGTCGGCATCGCCGACAAGGCCCACAGCAGGCCGTCCCAGCTCTCCGGAGGACAGAAACAGCGCGCGGCCATCGCCCGCGCACTGGCCATGGATCCCAAGGTCCTGCTCTTTGATGAACCGACGTCCGCGCTCGATCCGGAATCCACCCGCGAGGTTCTGGCAACCATGCGGAACCTCGCGCAAAGCGGCACAACCATGATGGTCGTGACCCACGAAATGTCTTTCGCGCGTGCCTTCGCGGACCGGATCGTCTTCATGGCCTCCGGGGCCATCGTGGAAATTGCCGACCCTGAAACGTTTTTCACCTCCCCGTCCAGCGACCGGGCCAAGGCCTTCCTCTCTTCGATCCACTAACAGTTCCCGTGCAACGACGCACTCACCTTTAAGGAGTCATTATGAAACGCCAGCACTTCCTGCCGGCCCTGGCCATCGCCGGCGCCCTGATCCTGGGCACCACGGCCTGCGCCGGCACCGCCCCGGCCGCCGAAAGCAAACCGGCCCAAAGCTTCCCGGCCAACAGCACCATGGACAAGATCCAGAAACGCGGCAAAGTCATCGTCGGGGTCAAATTCGACCAGCCGCTCTTTGGCGTGAAAAACCCTGTCACCGGCAAGATGGAGGGCCTGGACATTGAGATGGCCAGAATCCTGGCCAAGGACCTCACCGGCAGTGCAGACAATGTCGAGTTCGTGGAGGCGGTCACCAAGAACCGGGAGGCGTTCCTGCAGCAGAACAAGGTCGACGCCGTCATCGCCTCCTACGCCGTGACGGATGAACGGAAGAAAGTGGTCAGTTTCGCGGGTCCATACCTTGAGAGCAACGTTGCCCTGCTGGTACGCAAGGACGACAACTCAGTGAACAAACCCGAGGATCTCCAAGGCAAGACCGTCTGTTCCACAACCGGCGCCCGCGCTGCCCAGCTGATCGGTGCGGCCGTGCCCACCGCCAACGTAGTCCTGTTCAGCACCTACAGTGAATGCGCACAGGCCCTGAAGGACAAGAGAGTCGATGCGGTGACCACCACCGAGGCCATCCTGCTCGGTGTCCAGTCCCAGAATCCGGACGCCTACCGCATCGCGGACGGACATCTGGCCGATGCCGAGGAATTTGCCATCGGTTCCGCGAAGGACGATGCCGCATTCCATGACTACCTTGATCAGCTTCTGACCAGGGCCATCGCGGACGGGGACTGGAAGAAGGCCTACGATTCCACGATCGGCCAGGTCAAGCCCGGCGACGTCACCCCGCCCAAAGTAATTCTGTAGGGGTCGCTGATGTCTTTCCTTGTCAATCATCTCGGCGATTTCGGTCAGGGTGTGCTGGTGACCCTGGGGCTCGTTCTCCTGGGCGCTACCGGTTCGGTGGTCCTGGGGACATTGCTGGCCGCACTGCGGACCAGTCCCATCAGGACCGCCCGGGCTGTTTCCTCGGCCTATGTGCTGATCTTCCGTAACGTGCCTCTCCCCGTACAGATGGTGCTGTTTGTCTTCGGACTCCCGGTCCTGGGCATCCAGTACTCGCTCTACGCCTCAGCCGCCATCGTCCTGGTGCTCTACACCGCACCGTTCGTGGCCGAAACCCTGCGCGCGGGCCTCAACACCGTGGACCGCGGCGAGCTTGAAGCGGGGCGCGCCCTGGGCTTCGGCCCGATAGCGTCCCTGAAACTCATCGTCCTGCCGCAGGCCTTCGCCACGGTGACCAGACCGCTGGGGAACGTCTTCATCACCATGGTCAAGAACACCTCGGTCGCTGCCCTGGTGGGGGTGGCCGAACTGACGTTCCTGTCGGACAAGATCGCGGTGGACGAGGCACAACCATTCCTTGTCTTCGGCGGGGCCGCCCTCTGCTACCTCGCTATCGGGCTGGTCATTGGCCGGCTCGTATCCGCAGTCGATCAGAAGGTGGCGTTCAGCCGATGAGTACCGTATCGCTTTTTGACCCGGCCGGCCCGCGCGCCAAACGCCGGCACCTGCTCCTGGAAATCATCACCGCCCTCATCGTGGCCGCCGGCGCCTATCTGGTCTTCCGGGTCCTCTACGACAAAGGAGAGCTCAGCGCCGCGGCGTGGGCTCCGTTCGCCGAACCCGGGCTCTGGGCCCTTCTCGGCCAGGGCCTGTGGAACAACATTGCAGCCGCAGCAGTCGGCATGGTGCTGTCCCTGATCACCGGATGCCTCCTGGCCTTCGGACTCGTCTCCACCCACACCCTGATACGCCGGAGCTGCCGGGTCTACACCGACGTCTTCAGCAGCATCCCCCTGCTCCTGCTGCTCTACTTCACGTCCCTGGTGCTGCCCAACTACGGCCTCAAACTCGGGGACTTCTGGTTCCTGGTCATCGCCCTGACCCTCTACAGCGGGGCCGTCATCGGTGACCTGCTGCGCTCCGGCATCCTCGCGCTGCCGCCTGGCCAGGCCGAAGCTTCCCTCGCGCTGGGTTTCTCCCATCTCGGCACGCTCCGCCGGGTCCTGCTCCCGCAGGCACTACGGTCCATGAGTCCTGCCCTGGTGAGCCAGCTCATCATCCTCTTCAAGGGAACAGCACTGGCCTTTGTGCTCGGCGGATACATGGATCTGCTGAGGTCCACTACCGTCATCGGCCAGTACTACACCCGGTCCCTGCTGCAGGCCCAGTTTGTTGCCGCCCTGGGATTCCTGATCGTCAACATCGCCCTGGGCGCCCTCGCCGTGGCCTTGGAGCGCCGCCAAAACCGCCTCGCCGCCCAGGAACCGATCCCCGTAACAGCGGCGGAACCAGACCCCCTACCGGCACACTGCTGACCCCCGGGCGCCCCTACCCCCAAATCACCCTTGTCCTACTGTGTATACAGTCGAATACTTATGAATTCAATATAAAGGAGACAGAGAATAATGGCTGATCAGAACGAACCCGCAGCTGCAAACCTCACAAAGGCCGACGTGATCGTCGTCGGTGGCGGCAACGCCGGCTTCACAGCGGCCCACGCCGCTGCCGTCCGCGGACGAAAAGTCATCCTGCTCGAAAAGGGCAGCAAAGACATGGCCGGTGGCAACAGCTTCTACACCGCCGGCGCCACTCGCATCGTCCACAACGGCCTGGATGACCTCCAAGGGCTCGTGGAACCGGACGAACGGCACAGCCGGACCGTCGTTCCGCCCTACAGTGCTGAAGAATACGCCTCAGACCTGGAAAAGGTCACCGAAGGCCGGAACGACCCGGCATTGACGGAAGTCCTCATTGCCGAGAGCCAGACCACCCTTCGGTGGCTCAACAGCCTGGGCCTGAAGTACCGCCTGATGTACGAGCGCCAGGCCTTCGAGCGTGCCGACGGGTCCTACCTCTTCTGGGGCGGCCTGCACGTGGGAAACGTGGGCGGTGGCGAAGGCCTGATCGAAGACCACACCCGGGTCGCTGCAGAGCTGGGCATCGAAGTCAGGTACGGCCATGCGGCCCAAAGCCTCATCGTTGAGAACGGCCGTGTAGCCGGCGTCGTCGTCAACACCGCCGATGGGGAGCTGCGCCTGCCGGCAGAGTCCGTGATCCTCACCGCCGGAGGCTTCGAGGCCGACCCGAAGCGGCGGCGGGAGTACTTGGGCGAAGGCTGGGAAAACGCCAAGGTACGCGGCACGCCCTACAACACCGGTGACATGATCGCCGCAGCGTTGGAGATCGGCGCCGCCAAGGGCGGAGACTGGGGCACCTGCCACAGCGTCCAGTGGGATGCCTTTACAGCCACCAACGAAAGCAACCGCGAGCTCACCAACCGCCTCACCCGGCAAAGCTACCCGTTTGGAATCATCGTCAACACCGACGGCAAGCGTTTCTTGGACGAGGGCGCGGACTTCCGGAATTACACCTACGCCAAGTACGGCAAGGAAATCCTCAAGCAGCCCGGGTCCGTTGCGTACCAGATCTTCGACGCCCGCCTTCGGCCTATGCTGCGCAGCGAAGAATACGAGATGCCCGGCATCTCCGTTGAGGTCGCCGACACCCTTGAGGACCTGGCCGTTAAAATCGGCATCGACCCGGAAAGCCTGTCCAAAACCGTGACGGACTTCAACAACTCGATCGACCGCTCCATCCCGTTCGACCCCAACATTAAGGATGGCCGGGCAGCGGCAACAGAACCGGTCAAGAGCAACTGGGCCGCCCCGATCGAAACGGGGCCCTTCTACGCCTATGGCGTAACCTGCGGAATCACGTTCACCTTCGGTGGCATCAAGTCCGACACGCACGGCCGCGTCCTGGACAAGGACGGCAAGCACATCGAAGGCCTGTTCGTGGCAGGTGAAATGCTCGGCGGACTATTCAGCGTCAATTACCCCGGGGGCACCGGACTTGCTGCCGGGTGCGTCTTTGGGCGGCGGGCGGGCGTCCTGGCGTAGGGTACGGATCCACTGCACTTCAACTCACAAACCCTGGCGGGGCCACCGCAGGCATCACGCGCTCCGACAAGCTGCCAGCCGGCTTCCGACGCTGGTCGCAGCGACCGGGACTGAGGGACAGCCGGCTCTTGACGGCGAAAGGGGCCCCGGGAAATTTGCTCTGACGTTCGGGACCAAAACTGGTCTCCCGAGCGGACCATCACCACCGACTGCCGGCCCGATGTCCGGCACAGATGGGCGCTCTTCCCGCACTCCATCGCAACAGGCAGCCCGATAGTCGGGCGTGGGAAGAGAGCCTATACGGAGGAGGCAGGGTGGCGGAAACGCCGCCCTGCCTCCTTTTTCCACGCTCACACGAGTCCGGCACCGCAGGCGCCCCAACCCAAGGACAAACCATGACGACCCGATCGTCCGGAGCTCATGCAGAAAACCGGAAACCCGTCCCCGTTACCAACTGGTCCAAGCTGTCACGGGCCGACGACGTGCAAATCCATCAACAGGGGAAGCCATCGCTACCGGGAGCATCGACATGCTGGCAGCTGACGGCAGCGCGCATTGGTTACATGTGGCGGGCGGCAACGAACGCGTTCTCATTCTCCGGAGTGTCGGGCTAGGAATCTACCGAAGCTACCGCTGCGCAGCCACGACGGAACAGCCTCACCCGAGGACCGCGCTGATGCCAGAGGCTCCGGCCGCCAACATCTGCACCGGACCGGGTGGAGCCCGACCGCCCGATATTCAGCTGGGTCCGAGTGCAGAGGACTTCTGACATTCTGTGCAGTCGACTTCTGAAACTGACATGCGGGTCAGGGAGACCGAGGTCACGTCGTTTGGATTTGGCCTGACATTCACCGGCAGGTAAAGTAGTTCTTGCGACGCGGGGTGGAGCAGTTCGGTAGCTCGCTGGGCTCATAACCCAGAGGTCACAGGTTCAAATCCTGTCCCCGCAACTGGAGAAAAGATCCGGCACAGTGGAAACACTGTGCCGGATCTTTTTGTTTTTCGCCGGTTCCGTGGGGTGGAAGCCGGGGTATTCCTCAACGTGCCGCAGCCCACACCTGAGTGGTCGGGGGCACCCCTGAATGTGGGGTAGAGTTGATTTTGCGACGCGGGGTGGAGCAGTTCGGTAGCTCGCTGGGCTCATAACCCAGAGGTCACAGGTTCAAATCCTGTCCCCGCAACCAAATAAACAAAAGAGTCCGCCCACGAGGGCGGACTCTTTTGTTTTGCCTCGACGGCTATGGCCGAAAAGCGTCCGCTCCGTTGTGCGCGAGCGCTGGCGGCGACGGTCGCTCCGAGCCCGGCAAGAGGTCTTGGCCGAGGTCCTGGCGGCGACTGCCAGTTGAACCATTCGCAACGGCTTACACCTAGACGGGTGTGGAACCACACCTAGATTGCCGAAAAATTCACCTGTTTCGGGCAAAACTGCACGGGGATTGGCCCCTTCCACCACCTAGAGACGAAAACGCGGGGCTATTTTCTTGGCGGGGGAACAAAGATTCATCGCTGGACTTCCCCTCCGCCAGTTCAAGAAAATAGGAGGAAATCGATGCAAAGACTCTCAACGCTATTGCTTACGGCTCAGTTGCTCATGCGGCCACAGGCTGCGGATTCGATGGGACGGCGCCAGAATGACGCCGTCTGGTTCCTGATCATTATCCCGATTGCCGCCATCATCTTCATGGGGCTGGTCGCCGCCTGGTTCTGGTATTGCCAGCAGCGCGGAGCCTGGCCGGCAATGGACATGCCGAGCTGGGAATCCGGGGGAACCTGGAAGCTTTACTGCCGGGCCTAGATCAACGCGACAGTGAATGAACCATTGAAATCTGTGCATTTCACCTGCAGGGTCGAGGAGCTCGGAAAGGACTATGGAACGGTACAAGCCGTGCGGGACATCTCGTTCGAGCTGGTACCCGGAGAAGTCTTCGGCCTCCTCGGCCCTAACGGGTCCGGTAAATCCACCACACTCCACATCCTTACGGGTCTGCTGGAAGCGAGCAGGGGCAGTGTTGAAGTCAACGGCGTCCCCATCGAGGACAAGGAATCCCGGCAATGGATCGGGTTCGCGCCCGATGACTTGCCGTTACCTTTGTCCTTGACTGGCACTGAATACCTGGATCTTCATCATCGGCTCCGGAAGCGTGACGATCGGGACGTTGCCGCCCAGTTGGCCGATGCGCTCGGCCTCAAGGAGGCTCTTGGTCGATCCATCAGCGGATATTCGCATGGCATGAAGCGGAAGCTGCAGTTGATCGCCGCCGTCATGCATTCCCCGGAACTCCTCATCCTCGACGAACCGTTCCGTGGGCTCGACCCGGAAGCGGCAGCCGTGCTTCGAGACTTGCTGGGGATGTTCGCCGGGGCCGGTGGCTCCGTATTGATCGCCACACACGACATGCTGCGGGCCGAGCTCGACTGTGACAGGGTGATGATCCTTCACAAAGGGGAGCAGGCGGCATTGGGCAGCCCCTCCGGACTTCGGGAAGCCTACGGAGGGCTCGCATCGCTTGAAGCAGTGTTCCTTCAGGCAACGAATCTTGACGAGTTCCAGGCGCAGCGCCGGGAACAACTACAGGCGGCGCTCCGCGTTGACCGGCTCGAGGAGGGACCTCAATGAACAAGACGTCGAAAATTGTTGGCGCAGCCCTAGGCGGAGTGACCGGGGGAATCGCCCTGGCGTTCATTCTGTGCGTGGCCACGAGCGTGATCGCCATTTCGACGGGCTCGCCGGCGACCCTGCCAGGTCTATTCAGTGCGACCGCTGGAACCGAAAACGGGGCACTGGCCTTGGAATTCCAGCCCAACTTCGCCGGAATCGTCGCGGTCATCGCGTTGTCGGTGCTTGTTAGTGTGGTGATGGCAGTGCGAAGCGGCAACGCATCCCCGGGACCCTCAGGACACAACTAGTGGGTGCTGCAGCGACGGTCGCCCGGACCGCGCTCACAGCGTGGACGCGAGAGACGGCGGGACAGCTTCGGCTCTCCGTAATTGCGATCAGGGCTTTCACCTTGACTGCGGTTGCCACTGCCTTGGCCTTCGGTACGATGCTGGCTTTGATGATCGGGGGAACGGAAGGAACACAACGGATCACGCTCGCCCCGGGATCGCTTTCCTTCATGCTGGGCGGCTCATTCCTGACGATCGCGTTTCTCACCGCTTTGTTCTCGATACTCGGCCCGTCCCGGAACTCCCTCGCGACTGTGCTGGAGATGCTCCCGGTTTCTCGGCGGGCTGTCTTCGCAGGGCTGCAGATCCCTGTACTGGCTTTGTCTTACATTTTGGCTTTCAGCCTCTGCATCCCTTCACTCGCCGCGCTTTGGCGCAGCAGTGTTGACTGGTGGGCCGCTGCTGTCGCGTCGATTCTTCTTGTGGTCTTCCTTGCCTCCACCCAGCTGCTGGTCTTGGCCCTGTTCCAAACCCTTGGCTACGGTTACAGGCGTTGGCTTCGGCTACCGCGCTACTACGCCTTGACCTTCGCCGGGGTCTCCTGTTTCATCATCAGCACGTTGCTCGTCTGGACTGATGTCCTGCCACTGCCGGAAAGCATGGCCGATGCGGTCGAAGGTCCGCGCAACTTTGCAATGCACCGTGTCTGGGGCCGCGCACTGGCACCCTTATGGACCGGCGCCCCCGCTCCGTGGCTAGACATCGTGACGGGCGCGGCGTGGCTGGCGGTTCCCCTGGGTCTGATGTTCCTCGTGGCCCGAGTGGACATCGACAACCAGGAGGACGTGACGCTCCGGCTGTTCGCCAACATCCCGCTTCCCCGGAACAGGATGCTGGCTGCCGCGTGCGTCGACGGGTTGCAACTATTGCGCAGCCATCAGTTCACGGTGCTGGTACTCCTGCTGGTGATCGGGCTTGTCGGTGTGATTGCGTTATCCGGCCACCCTGAGTTCGGATTCCTCGCAGCGGCAATAGCACCAAGCTTGGCTGTGGCCCCTGGTGTCGTCGGCATGCAATCCTATGGGCTGACAAACAGGACCCATTGGGTCCAACGTCATCTCACTGGACGCGCAACTGGCTGGGTTGCCCCAAAACTCATTGCCTGCGCAACGATCTCGTTGGCGATTGGCGCTGTCTTCGCGGGGTCGTTGTTCGCTGCGGGTCTCCTGACCGCGGATCATTGGCCCCGACTGATCCCTGATGCCGTTCTGGCCTGGGTCTCGGCCATGATTGGCGGAGTGCTTGTGCCTTTCAGCCGCGAGCAGCCATTGGCCAGCGGTGCCACTGGCTTCACGGTTTTCCTGCTTTACGGTGCTTCATCTTCAGCAGCACGCTGGACGGGGACGGAACTCGGGAAGCTATTCGGCGATGTCCGCTACCTCGGCGAGGTCCTATCCAGCTCGGTCTTGGCTGCCCTCCTCGCCGGGGTCCTTGGTTTGGTCGTGGTCCGTGTTTCCAAAAGTGGTTGACGGCGCAGCCAGATGGACCGAGCTTCATCCGATCGACGGTGTTGTTCTGCAGAATGGGAACTGGAACTACACTCCGCTGGGGATGTCCATCCCCGCCCCGCCGCAGTTCCTCACCCGGGAGAGCAGCCCCGAAGCCTTGATACTCGCGCGCGAGTCCCTCGACTCCGGGCTGGCGTCAGCGCGACACGTTGGACACCGTGGTCTCCTGAACAAATTGCTGCATCCTGATTCACTGCCCGCTACTGAGTCGGATGCTGTGCTGCCCGGCATGGCGCGTTCCCAGACCCAGGTTCTGGCGATGATGCTCAGAACCCTGGGGTGGCCCGTTGCCTTCAGCGCTGCAACTTGGTGGGTCATGGAGGCCGTTGGCCTGCGTATCTTTGCGTTGCTCAGCTCGTTGGCCTTCCTCATCTTGGTCTCCCTGATCCTGCACGAACTAGGACACCTCGGGGTCTTCAGGCTCTTCGCACCGTCGGGGCCGGCTCTGTTCACCGCCCGTTCAGGGAGGTTCCGGCTCGTCAGGTGCGGCCTGCCGAGGCATCAGGACCTTGCCGTCACGTTTGCTGGTCCCGTCGCTCCGTTCCTCCTGCCCGGGTTGCTCTTTCCTTTCCAGGTTTGGCTGCCCCTCCTGTTTTGGACTTCAGTGGTGGTGGCTGGATCGCATCTTGCTTTGCTGCTTCGCAATGACGGCGACGGCGGGATGCTCCGCATGGCCTTGAGGCAAGATCGAAACGGACCCAACTCTCAATCGGCGCGCCCGCACCCTGACGCTCGTTGAAGTGTTCACAGCGGACTGAAACGTCCAACTGAACTAAGCCATCCTGCCCCACCTTTCCCGAGCGTGCACAGAGCTTCGTTGCTCCACGTACTGCCGCAAGATGCTCGCAATATAGGTTGACAGTCCAGCTATCGGAGGACGAAACTTGGGCCGAATGGCCCGTTCATCCTGACGGAAATGGCATGCCTGAGGAGGTCCCTGATGATCAATGCAACAATGGTCGTGGCGACAATTCCGGTCACGGATCTGGAGCGAGCGAAGGAATTCTACGGCGGCATCCTAGGGCTGACCTTCCTCTGGGAAACTCCGGTAGGCGTCCGGTACCGTTGCGGGTCCATCAGCGAGATCTCTGTCTTCAAGCGTCCGCCGACAGCTACCGAGCACACCCTGGCACACTTCGAAGTGGGCGACATCGAGGCCGTGGTCCAAGACCTGGCCGCCAAGGGCGTCGAGTTCCTCGACTATGCAGAGGGTCCCCTTGCCACGACAGGGCACATCGCCCAGCTCGGCCCCGCACGCGGCGCTTGGTTCCGCGATCCCGACGGGAACACCCTCGGCATTCGCGAGGGCTAGATCGATCCTACGAAATCCGGATACCCGCCGGGGCCGCTTCGTCATGCCCGGCGCGGAAATCTTAGCTCGCGGAATAATCAATAGGAGTTCCAAGCATTCTTCCCGTCGCTCCATGGTAAATACTAGGAGTTCCTAGTATTCTCGATTCCAAGCGTCAGCCATTTGCATCAAGGGAGCTGTTGAATGAAGATCGTCGTGCTCGTCAAACAAGTGCCGGATACGGCGGAAGAGCGGAAGCTCGAGCTCGCTACGGGCCAGCTCGACCGTGAAGCCGGCGACAACGTGATTGACGAAATCAACGAGCGCGCCCTCGAATCAGCGTTGCGGATCAAGGACGCCAACAAGGGCACTGAAGTCGTGGCAATGACCATGGGACCTGACGAGGCCGCCCAGGCCCTGCGCAAGGCCCTTTCCATGGGAGCGGACTCAGGTGTGCACATCCTGGATGATTCCCTGAACGGCGCCGATACGGGCCGCACCGCCGCGACCCTGGCAGCGGCTTTGCGGGCTACGGGTTTTGACGTGGTGCTGGCCGGCAACGAATCCACGGATGGCCGCGCCGGCGTCGTGCCCGCCATGGTGGCCGAATACCTCAGGCTGCCTCTTTTGGGATCATTGATCTCCGCAGACGTCACCGATGACGCGGTACGCGGCGTCCGCCAGGGCGAGGGCGGAACACTCAACGTCCATGCCGGGCTGCCTGCCATCCTCACGGTGACCGAACGTTTCCCGGAGGCCCGGTTTCCCAACTTCAAGGGCATTCTGACGGCCAAGCGCAAACCCGTCACCACCTTGTCGGTCGCCGGGCTCGACATTCCGGCAAGTAGGAGCCGCACCGTCGTGGTCTCCACCGCTGAACGCGCACCCCGGGCAGCAGGCCGGAAACTCATTGATGACGGGTCCGCAGCCAGCGAACTGGCTGAGTTCCTCGTTGCGAATCGCTTGGTCTGAGGGAGGAAAAGAAATGTCGAACATCTTGGCACTCATCGAAATTTCCCACCGCGGCGAGATTGCCGCGTCCGCCCAGGGACTGTTGGCTGCCGCTGCCGCGCTGGGCTCGCCGGTCGCCGTCGTGGTCTCGTCGGAGCCTCTGGCGGACGACGACGTCGCGCGCCTGGGTGAGCTGGGCGCGGCAAGGATCTACTCGGCTGTGACTGCTGCCGCGAGCACTGTCTTGGTGGCCCCTGCAGTGGATGCGCTGAGCGCGGCCGCCGAGGCCTATGAGCCGGCCGCGGTGCTCACCACGAACACGGCGGATGGCCGCGAAGCCGCCGCCCGGCTCGCTGTGCGAACGGGCGGCAGTGTGCTCGCCGACGTCGTGCAGGTGCGTAACGACAACGGAACCGTCGTTGCCCAGCATTCAGTCTTCGGCGGGGCGTACACCGTTGAGTCCACGGTGGACGGTGGGCTGCCCATCCTCACCATTCGACAGGGTGCGATCGAGGGCCAGGCTCCGGCAGCCACTGCGGACGTCAGCATTGCGTCCCTGGAAGCCACCACCGCGGCTGCCGCTGCTATTGAACGGTTCAACGACGACCCCATGGTCTCCGCCCGGCCCGAGCTTCGCAGTGCAGCCACGGTGGTCTCAGGCGGTCGGGGCCTGGGCTCGTGCGAGAATTTTGTCTTGGTTGAACAATTGGCCGACGTTCTGGGTGCGGCGATCGGTGCGTCACGTGCCGCCGTCGACGCGGGGTACATTGCCCAGACGGCCCAGGTAGGCCAGACCGGCGTCAGCGTGTCCCCGCAGCTATACATCGCATTGGGAATTTCCGGAGCCATCCAGCACCGGGCCGGCATGCAGACAGCCAAGACCATCGTGGCTATCAACAAAGACGAAGACGCCCCGATTTTCGACGTGGCCGACTTCGGAATCGTGGGCGATATTTTCACGGTGGTTCCCAAACTGATCGAGGCCGTCAAAGCCCGATCCAACTGACGGCGTAACAGGCTTTGGCCGCTTCAGCCAAAAGCCTGTTAGCTTGATGCGTCCGTGATTGCAAAGTTCTTCCGAGAGGTGTCTGAGAAGATGTCCACCCCCGCGAAAAAGTCGACAGCAGCCAAAAGCAAGTGGTCCCAACCCCTCTGGGTGGTTCCCGGTGTGCTGGTTGTACTTTTGCTCATTGTCTTGTTGGCCAAATGGTTGACCGGTCTGTCGGGTGTGCAGTCGTTCTTGCATGACTATCCGGGTGCTTCCAGCCTCCCCGAGAGTGCACCCGTAGGGTTCCCGGCTTGGCTCGGGTGGCAGCACTTCCTGAACGTCTTCTTCATGGTGCTCATCGTCCGTTCAGGTTGGCAGGTCCGCACAGCCAAGCGACCTCCGGCCCAATGGACCCGCAACAACACAGGATTCATCCGGACCAAGAATGCGCCAACCAAGATCAGCCTGGACCTCTGGTTCCACCTGACGCTGGATGCACTGTGGGTGCTGAACGGCATCGTCTTCATCATCGTGATTTTTGCCACCGGGCAATGGATGCGGATCATCCCGACGAGTTGGGACGTGTTCCCGAACGCGATTTCCGCGGCCCTCCAGTACGCGTCCCTGAACTGGCCCACCGAAGACGGCTGGGTCAATTACAACGCCCTGCAGTTATTGACCTACTTCGTCACGGTCTTCATCGCGGCCCCGTTGGCCATCATCACCGGCCTTCGCACGTCGTCGGCATGGTCGAAGAAGGCCAGCACCGTGAACAAGATCTATCCCATCGAGCTGGCCCGTGCGGTGCATTTCCCGGTGATGGTGTACTTCGTGCTCTTCACCATCGTTCACGTCACCTTGGTGCTCGCCACCGGGGCGCTGCGCAACCTGAACCACATGTACGGCAGCAGCGACGACATCAACTGGGTTGGTTTCGGCATATTCGCCGTGTCCCTCCTGGTGATTGTGGGGGCATGGTTCCTCGCGAGGCCGTTGTTCCTTCGCCCTGTCGCCTCCCTCATGGGGAAAGTCAGCAAATAAACCGCAACGGATAGCTAGAAAAAGACCGGACAACCCGGGAAAAGGAGTGCCAATGTTCGAGCTCACAGAGGACCAGCAAGCGGTGGTGGAGATGGTGCGCGACTTCGCCGCAACGGCCATTGCCCCGCACGCCGCCGAGTGGGACGAGACCAAGCACTTCCCCGTGGATGTCCTGAAGGAAGCCGGCGCGCTCGGCATGGGCGGCATCTATGTCCGGGAAGAGTTCGGCGGCTCAGGGCTCACCCGCACGGATGCTGCCCTGATCTTTGAGGAATTATCCAAGGCCGACCCCACCATCGCGGCGTACATCTCCATCCATAACATGGTGGTCTGGATGATCGACGCTTTCGGCAACGATGAGCAGCGGGCCCGGTGGGTGCCGCAGCTTGCGTCCATGGAGGCCCTGGGCAGCTATTGCCTCACCGAGCCGGGAGCGGGCTCCGACGCTGCCGCACTGAGCACCAAAGCAGTGCTCGACGGCGACAGCTACGTTCTTAACGGAACCAAACAGTTCATTTCGGGAGCCGGCGTTTCCAGCATCTATGTGGTCATGGCGCGGACTGCGGACACGGGCAGCCAGGGCATCACCGCAATCGTGGTGCCTGCGGAAGCGCCGGGCCTGTCCTTCGGCCCGAACGAAAAGAAAATGGGGTGGAATGCCCAGCCCACACGACAGGTCATCTTCGAAGATGTCCGGGTCCCCGTGGCCAACCGTCTCGGCGAGGAAGGCAGCGGGTTCGGCATCGCCATGAAGGGCCTCAACGGCGGCCGGGTCAATATGGGCGCCTGTTCCGTGGGAGGCGGCCAAGCGGCGCTGGACAAGTCCATCGCCTACCTCAAGTCCCGCTCGGCTTTTGGCGGGCCGCTCATCAACCAGCAATCCCTGCTGTTTGATATCGCCGACATGGATACGGAACTCGAAACCGCCAGGACGTTGATCCTCCGGGCGGCTGATGCCTTGGACCGCGGCGCCCCGGACACCGTGAGGTTGTGCGCGATGGCCAAGCGCGTGGCCACTGATGCCGGTTTCAACGTGGCAAACAAGGCCATCCAGCTGCATGGGGGCTACGGATACTTGTCCGAGTACGGTCTGGAGAAGATCGCCAGGGACCTGCGCGTCCACCAGATCTTGGAAGGCAGCAATGAAATCATGCGGCTGATCGTCGGGCGGCTTGCCGTGGGGGCCTAAAGCACGCCGCAAGCACGAATGGCCGGACCTCTCGGTGGGCAGTTCACGGGAGAGGTCCGGCCATTCTTTTGGTGGGATCAGAGCTTGTCGAAGTCGGCTTCGTCCACAGTGTCATCCTCCGAAGCGGTAGCGCCTGCGCCGATCGCGGCCTTCGAACTGCCGGACTTCAAGGCCGCCAGGCGAGCCTCGATTTCCGTCTGCTCACCCAGGTCCTCAAGCTGGTTGAACTGTGCGTCCAGGCTGGAAGCGGCAAGCTCCTGCTGGCCGAGTACCTTGGCCTCTTCGCGGCGGATCTTCTCCTCGAAGCGGCCAACTTCGCTGGTGGGATCCATGATGTCGATGCTCTTGAGGGCATCGTGCACCTGCGTCTGCGCTGCAACCGTCTTGGAGCGGGCAACCAGTTCATTGCGCTTGCTGGTGAGTTCGTTAAGCTTGCCCTTCATCTGGTCCAGCCCGCTCTTGAGCTTGTCCACAACCTCCGACTGGGAAGCGATATTGGGCTCGGCGGACTTCGCCTCGTTCTCGGCCGACATCTGGCGCTGGATGGCCACCTTGGCAAGGTTGTCGAACTTCACGGCGTCGGCGGCGTTTCCGGTGGCCCGGTACTCGTCCGCCTTGCGGGAGGCGGCAAGGGCTTTGTTGCCCCAGTCCTGGGCGTTCTTGACGTCCTCGTTGTAGTCGGCCTGGAGCATGCGGAGATTGCCGATGGTCTGGGCTACGGCGGACTCGGCCTCGGCGATGTTGTTCGAGTAGTCGCGGACCATCTGGTCCAGCATCTTCTGCGGGTCCTCAGCCTGGTCGAGCAAGGCATTGATATTCGCCTTGGCGAGCTGTGCGATCCGCCCGAAAATGGACTGCTTAACCATGGTGTTGCCTTTCGTCCTGCTCAGTGGTGCCCACTGAATCCAGTGATCAGTTTTTGTATCGCTCTACGCGGGGGACCGGCCCCCGCCTAGTCTTTGGGTACTAGAAGCTGCCGGAGTCGCCGCCGCCGAAGTCGCCGCCGCCGCCGTCGCCGCCGAAGAAGCCCCCGCCCCCACCGCCGTCGCCGCCGAAGAAGCCTCCGCCTCCGCCGTCGTTGTTTCCTCCGCCCCAGCCGCCGCCTCCGCCGTGCAGGATGGAGTTGATGAGGATGCCTCCGAGGATCGCTCCGCCGAGGCCGCCACCGTTGCCTCCACCACCGAACATGCCGCCACGGCCGTAGCCTTGGTTGGCGAAGCCGCCGAACTGATCGACGTCGGACTGTGCCAGTTGCCCGGCTTGTGCCGCGAGCGCCTGGGCCTGCTGGGCGTACGTCAGTGCGGTGACCGGGTCATTGCGGGAAATGGACAGGGCGTAGTCGAGATTCCGTTGGGCTTCGGCCAAGCGGGTACGCGCCTCCGTGCCCACACCGCCGCGTCGGGCCGCGATGTAGTCCGAGGTGGCGCTGATCTGCGACTGGGCAGCCATGATGGTCTGCTGGAGCGCGGCCTGTGCACGCCTTGCCTGTTCCTGCTGGTCACGGATTCCCGAGAGGGACTGGTCCAAGGCCTGGTGGGCTTTCTCCACGCGGTCCAAAGTGGCAATGGGGTCGATCTTCCCGCCCTGGATTTCAATCTTGACTTGCGCCAGTGCGGCTTCGACTCCGGCCACCGGACCAGCCAGCTCCGGGTGTTCGCCGGACTGGATCATCGCCTTGGCCTGTGCGAGGTCCTGGCTGGTCTCCACGACGGCGCCCTCCAGCGAGTTGCGGGCTTCGTCGAGGCTGCCCGCTACCTTGGAGATCGCGTCTATCAACACGTTGGTCTGGTGCAGGCCCTCTTCCGCGGCGCGGACTGCCACTGCGGCAAGGCTGCTCTCACCCGCGGCGAGTTTTTCCTGCGCCGTCGTTGTTGCGTTTTGAACGAAGGCAAGCCGGTCCTTGGCCTGGGTGATGTTGTCACTCACGTGGCCAAGTGCGCTGTCTGCGTACTTCGCGCGCAGGCCGTTGAGCGATTGCTCCGCGCTGCTGATCTTTGCCTCGGCTTCGTTGGCGCCGGCGGCAACAGTGGCCAAAGCCTGCGGCGCGTTCTTCTCAAGCTCCCGCAGGGAATCGAAATCGGCCTTCTGTTCGCGCAGCGACTGAAGGGCGGCCTCCGAGCGTCGGATGATTTCGCCGAGCCAACTGCGCTGCTGCTCTTCGGTGTCCGGGATGTGGTCATCGAGCTGTTGCTGCAGTTTGAAGGATTCGGTCATGTGGTTCTTGGCTTCCAGCAGAGCCTTGGTGAAGTTCCCGACGGCGGCATCGCCGTATTGCGCCTGGGCGAAGCCGAGCTCCTGCTCGCTGGACTTGATGGTGTCATCCGCTTCGATGAGCAGGGAGCCGGCTTTGCGCCGCAAGTCCGCGATACTCAGGGAGGCCAGGGGATCGAGCTGTTCTCCCTGCGGGCCGTAGCTGGCGCTGGATGCCTGGCTCTTCTTGCGGCGGTTACGGAAGTACAGGTATGTGCCGACACCACCGGCCGCAACCACGCCCGCGCCGATCAAAACGACTGCGCCCGAGTTGCCGCTCGGAACCGTGCCGCTGCCTCCGCTGGCGGCGTCGCCGACGGCGGCCGCCGTGTCGATGGCTGCCTGGGCGAAGTCCCGCTTGCCCGCGCCCAGGTTGGCCGCGATGGCATTGGACGAAATGGTTGACCTCTTGGGGTAGATCGCACTGGCAGAGTTAGGTGCGAAATAGTACTGACCGGCCGCGGAGATGGCCAGAATGACGTCCGACCGGCCCATGCCCTTCTTGGTGGCCACGGCCGTGGCCCAGGCTTCGGGCGATGAGGGGTTTTCAAACGAATTCACAGTGACCACGTACAAGTTGTATTTGTGGTCTTTCAGGAGCTTCTGGATGGCGTCCTGGACCTCGCCCTTGCGGTTGCCCAGAACATTCGCGTTGTCCACGATGTTCTGGCCGGACGGGATAGTCACCGGGTCGGCTGCCCAAGCTGCAGCGGCCGGAAGGGCCAGCATTCCAGCCAGGCCGATGACGGCGAGTACACGTTTCAACATTGACCGCATGTGCAACCCTTCAGCACGTCTGCGACTGGTCCGGGCCGGATCAATCGAAACAGAATGCATCAGCGCCCCCACGCATGGTTGTCAAGCCGCAGGTCGCTGTGGCAATTCCACTTGATACTATGGTGCACCTTTTGGAGCGTCCACAGCGGTAAATATGCCGCCAGCGAAACGGGGAGAGATCTGCCCTTCTCCAGCGTTGAGGGGGCTAGCCGGGCTATTCGTGGGCGGGGACAGTTCTGATGCCCGCGTTCAGCAAGCTCCCAGCGAACGTCGACTCTTGATCCAGCAAGAGCGACGATAGTTAAGGGGACGAGGAAGAAAGGAAGTCCCATGACGGAGAACCCAGCACAGGGCGCCGCGCCTGAGAACAATGGCCCCGAGAACCATGGTCCTGAGAGCAACGGCAAGGCGGAGGGGGACAAGCAAATCAATTCCCAGCCTACGGCCCCGCTGCCGGCATATCAGCCGGGTCAGGATTTCACGGCCCAGAGCAACCCGCCACAGTACGGCGCCCCCCAGCACAGCGCGGCGCCGCAGCATGCGGAACCCCAGCGCCCGGACTACCCCGCAGGCCAAGGGCACCACTATCCGCAGCACCAGCCTTTCTACGGTGGGCCGAATCCCGCTCAGCACTATCCCACCCAGCAGTTCCCTGCAGCCGGCCCGGGCCATCCGATGGGGGCGGCCCACCCGGGCGGCCCGGCGGCTGGTCCCAAACGCAAGCCCGTCTTCGGCGTCGGGACCTTGGTGGCCAGCATCCTCGCGGCAGGGCTGGTGGGCGGCGGCGTGGTGGCTGCCAGCGATCAGTTGTTCGGCAGCCGGACCCCGGTCGCGGCGAGCAGCAGCCAGACGGGAACGGTGATCGTCAACAACAAGGACGACGTCAACGCCATCACGGCAGCAGCAGCCAAGGCTTCGCCCAGCGTCGTGACCATCATGGCGTCCAGCGGCAGCCAGGGCGGCACGGGTTCGGGCATCATCCTCGATGATCAGGGACACATCTTGACCAACACCCATGTGGTGACCCTCGACGGTGCCAGCGCCAACGCCGCGATTGAAGTGCGATTGAGCGATGGACGTGTCATGAAGGCCACCGTCGTCGGTACTGACCCGCTGTCGGACCTCGCCGTCATCAAGGTGGACAACGCTTCGGGGCTGGTGCCGGCTACGCTCGGTGACTCGAGCAAGATCAACGTGGGGGACACCGCCGTCGCCATCGGTGCCCCGCTTGGCCTGCCGGGCACCGTCACGGATGGCATCGTGTCCACCCTCAACCGCACCATCAGCGTGGCGTCCTCCGCTGTTCCCAACGGTGGCTCGGACAACTCTCAAGGTGGCGGCCAAGGTGGGTTCGAGTTCGCTCCTCCCAACGGCAGCCAGAGCCAGCGCAGCGCTAGCCAAGGCACGGTGTCGCTCAACGTGATCCAGACCGACGCGGCCATCAACCCGGGCAACTCCGGTGGGGCGCTTGTCAGCACCAAGGGCGAGGTCATCGGCGTCAATGTGGCGATCGCCTCCGCTGGCGGCAGCAATTCCTCGTCTTCGTCCAGCGGCAACATCGGCGTAGGCTTCAGTATCCCCATCGATAACGCGAAACGTATTGCTAATGAAATCATCAAGTCGGGCAAGGCCACCCACGGGCAGTTCGGTGTCAGCGTGCAGCCCAAGTCGGCCACGGGAAGCGCCGACGGGTTCTCGGTGGGCGCGGAAGTGGCAAGTGTGACCCAGGGGTCCGCGGCTGCGAAGGCCGGGCTCAAGGTGGGCGACGTCGTGACCAAGTTCGCCGGCATGGATATCACTGACCCTGAACAGCTCACTGCGGCCGTCCGTGAACAGCCGGCAGGCTCAACGGTCAAGGTGACCATCCAACGCGGCGGCCAGTCCCAGGAACTCGATGTGACCCTGGACGCTGCCCCTTAACAGAAGCAGCGCCGTAACCGTAGATTCCAATCGGACAAGGACCCAGCGGTCGACGACGGCGGGCGGCACCACTGGGGTGCCGCCCGCCGTCGTCGGGCGCTGTACCGCGCCATCGCGGGGAGTGGCCCGTGAAACAGGAGTTAACGCGGGCACCCGGCGTTGCCCGACTTGTCCCGCAATATGCTTAGCTAGGACGAGCCCTTACGCTGGGCACTCTTGGCCATGCCGCCAGCTGCTGGCCATCCCCGAGTATGGAAGGCTGCCTCGAACACAGTGGGAGACACATTGAAGATTGTTGTTCTGGTCAAGCACGTCCCGGACGCGCAGTTCGACCGACACCTCACAGGCCCAGGCAACACGACGGCCCGTGACGAGAGCATCCTCTCCGAACTGGACGAGTATGCGCTTGAAGCCGCGCTGCAGCTCAGCGAGGCCCGCGGAGGTGCGAAGGCGGGCAACGAGGTCATCGCCTTGAGCATGGGTCCCGCCGGCGCCGTAAACGCCGTCAAGAAGTCCTTGCAGATCGGAGCCTCGTCGGGCGCGCATTTGAGCGATGACGCTTTGGCCGGTTCCGATGCCGCCGCTACCTCGCTGGCCCTCGCCGCGGCAATCCGGTATCTCGGGACAGACGCACCGGTGGACCTTGTCCTGACGGGTATGGCCTCGACCGACGGCGAAACGTCCTTGGTTCCCGCCCAGCTCGCCGAGCGGCTCGGGCTGCCGCAGGTCACCTTTGCTTCTTCCTTGGAAGTCAATGGCGAACGCGTCGTTGCCCGTCGCGATGGCGATGCCCACTCGGACACGGTCGAGGCAACCTTGCCGGCTTTGGTGTCCGTGACGGACCAGATCAACGAGCCCCGGTACCCCAATTTCAAGGGCATCCTTGCCGCCAAGAAGAAGAAGATCGCGGCGCTCACCCTGGCCGACATCGGCGTCGATGCGGCCCAGGTAGGCGCCGCTGGTTCGCTGACCGCCGTCGAGACCGCAGAGGCGCGTCCACCACGCACAGCGGGCACCATCATCACTGACGAAGGCGACGCCGGCATCAAGCTGGTTGAGTTCCTGGCCGCCCAGAAGCTGCTCTAAGAGGATTCCAGACACATGGCAAAAGCACTTGTATTCATTGACAACCCGGGAGCGGCGCTCAAGAAGAGCAGCCTCGAACTCCTGACGATCGCCCGTTCCCTCGGGGAAGCGGCAGTCGCCTTCAACGGCGAACTGCACGACGACGTTGCCGCCGCCTTGGGGGCGCACGGAGCCTCACTTCTCTACCGGCCATCCGCGACGGACCTGGACGACTATTTGGTTGCGCCGAAAGCCGCATACCTTGCCGCCGCGGTTGCTGCCTCCGGGGCCGAAACTGTCCTGCTGGAGAACACGGCGGATGGCAAGGAAATCGCAGCCCGCCTTGGCGTGAAGCTCAACGCCGGCGTCATCACCGATGTTGTGGGGGTCGACGCCGATGGCACGGCCCACAAGTCGGTCCTGGCTGGCTCCTACACCACCACGGCGAAGGCGCGCACCGCCGTCGCCGTGCTCACGGTCAAGCCGAACAGCGTTGACGTCGAGGCCGCGGCTGCGGCAAGCACGCCTGAAACCGTGACCATTGACGTCCCGGCGGATGCCACGGCTGCCGCCGCACGGATTACCGGGCGCGCCGAAAAGCCGGCCAGCGGCCGTCCCGAGCTGACTGAAGCCCGGATCGTCGTTGCCGGCGGACGCGGCGTCGACGGCGACTTTGGCCCCTTGGAAGAACTGGCCGATGCCCTGGGCGCGGCGGTCGGCGCATCCCGTGCCGCCACGGATGCAGGGTGGATCGGCCATGACTACCAGGTGGGTCAGACGGGCAAGACCGTTTCCCCGCAGCTCTACATCTCGGCGGGCATCTCCGGGGCCATCCAACAGAAGGCCGGCATGCAGACCTCCAAGGTCATCGTCGCGATTAACAAGGACGCAGAATCGCCGATCTTCGAAATTGCCGATTTCGGCATCATCGGTGACCTCTTCAAGGTTGTTCCGCAGGCCACCGAAGAGATCAAGAAGCGGAAAGGCTGATCCCTTTGTCACCTGACGCTACGTCGGCAAAGAGCCCGTTCAACGCCTCCACGGAGTCTGTTGAGCGGGTGCTTTGTTTTACTGCCCACCCGGACGATATTGACTTCGGCGCAGCCGGCACCATCGCGGCCTGGACCGCCGCCGGGGTCGAGGTCAGTTACTGCATCATGACCGACGGCGATGCCGGAGGCTTCGATCCTGCCCACCGCGAAGAGATCATTGCCATGCGCGCAGAGGAGCAAAGACAAGCCGCGGCCCTCGTCGGCGTGACGGACCTGCACTACCTCCATGAGCGTGATGGCTACCTGGAACCGACGCATGAAGTCATCAGGCAAGTAGTGAAGCTGATCCGCGAAATCCGTCCCGACGTGGTCCTGGCCATGCACCCGGAACGCAACTGGGACCGGATTCAGAAAAGCCACCCGGATCACCTTGCCGTCGGGGAGATCGTGACCCGCGCCGTGTACCCCGCGCTTGAGAACCCCTTCGCCTACCCTGAACTGGCGGAAGCCGGTCTCGAGGCCTTCAAACTGCCATGGCTGTGGCTCTTCGCCGGTCCCGAAGCCCGTGAGAACTATTTCGTGGACGTCACAGGGCACATTGACGCCAAGCTCGCCGCGATCCGGATCCATGCGAGCCAGCATCCCGATCTTGAGGGCATGGAACGCGCTGTCCGGGGCATGCTGCAGCGGAATGCCTCGCGCGCCGGCCTGCCTGCCGGGCACGGTGCCGAGGCGTTCCACGTGGTGGAAGTCAACGGTTCAGGAACGATCGCCGGATTCTGAAATTGCCGAAATGTAACCTGTGTCATATGCTGTTCTCGTTTAAATCATATTTAATTGAGGAAGGCAGACTTTGATGGCGAAGACTGCACAGCAACCGGTACTGGTGATCATGGGCGTCTCCGGTTCCGGCAAATCGACAGTGGCAGGCGTATTGGCCGGCCGGCTGGGTTGGGACCTCGCCGAAGGCGACGACCTGCACCCCGAAGCGAACGTGGCAAAGATGCAGGCAGGGCACGCACTCAGCGATGAGGACCGTTGGCCGTGGCTGGACATCATTGCCCATTGGATCAAGGAGCGCACGGCGGCTGGAAAGCCGGGCATCATCACGTGCTCGGCCTTGAAGAAGCGCTACCGTGACGTCCTGCGCGGCGAGGGTGTGGTGTTCGTCTTCCTCCAGGGAAGCAAGGACAAGATTTCCGACCGCCTGGCCTCGCGCCACGGACACTTCATGCCTCCCTCGCTACTGGAATCCCAGTTCGATGCATTGGAAGAGCCCACGGAGGATGAGAACCACATCTCGCTGTGCGTATCCGCTTCTCCATCTGAAGAGGCGGACGAAATCATCGAACGGCTGGGCCTCGAGGCACAGCAAGCAAACTCGGTAGGTGGCGCAGCGTGAACTGGACCGGGCACGATACCCAGCTCCTCGTAGTCGCGGCCATCGGCATTGCGCTGATTGTCCTGCTGATCGCGAAATTCAAGGTCCACCCCTTCCTTTCCCTCGTGCTCGGCTCGGCGTTCGTCGGCCTTGCCTCGGGTGTGGGGCTCGACAAAGTCATCAGCAACTTCGAAGACGGCGTGGGCGGTGTCCTCAAGGAAGTCGGCATTCTGATCGCCCTCGGCGCCATGCTGGGCAAGCTCCTGGCGGACTCCGGCGGTGCCAACAGGGTAGTGGACACGCTGCTGGAGAAGGCCAAGGGCAATAGGGTCGTCTGGATGATGACCTTGGTGGCGGTCATCATCGGCTTGCCGATGTTCTTCGAGATCGGCCTTGTCCTCCTCCTGCCGGTGATCGTCCTGGTCACCCAGCGCTCCAAGATGAAGCTCATGCGCATCGCCATCCCTGCGCTCGCCGGCCTGTCCGTGCTGCACGGCCTCGTGCCGCCGCACCCGGGACCCCTCATCGCCATCAGCGCGGTGAAGGCCGAACTGGGAACCACGTTGGCACTGGGACTCCTGGTCGCCATCCCGACGGTGATCATTTGCGGTCCGCTGTTCTCCAACTTGGCCGCACGCTGGGTTCCCGTTGACGCACCCGCCGTAGCCGGCGGCGTCGACACTACACACGCCGTCGACCTCAGTGAAGTCAAGCGCCAGCCCAGCTTCATCGTCACGCTGCTGACTATCATCTTCCCGGTGGTACTCATGCTCCTGAAGGCCGTGGCGGACATCGTCTGGCCCGATGCCGCACATGCGCCCATGATCCGCGCCGTTCTGGACTTCATTGGCCAGCCGCTCGTGGCCATGACCCTGGCCGTGCTCGCCGCGATGGTGACGTTCGGCTACGCCGTGGGCTTCACCGGCAGCAAGATCACGTCCAAGTTGAGCGCCAGCCTCGGTCCGATCGCCGCCATCCTGCTGATCGTCGGCGCAGGTGGTGGCTTCAAGCAGACCCTGATCGGTGCCGGCGTGGGCGACGCCGTGAAGAAATGGGCAGAGGGCGCCAACATGTCTGTCCTGGTCCTTGGCTTCATCGTGGCGGTTGCGCTGCGCCTGGCGACGGGCTCGGCAACAGTTGCTACTGTGACGGCAGCCGGCATTGTGGCTCCGCTGGCCAGCAGCCTGAGTCCGACGCACGCCGCGCTCCTCGCCTTGGCGATCGGCGCCGGTTCGCTCTTCCTGTCCCACGTCAACGACGCTGGCTTCTGGCTGGTGAAGGAGCTTTTCGGCCTGACGGTCGGGCAGACGTTCAAGACATGGTCCGTGATGGAGACGCTGATTTCGCTGGTCGGCTTCGCCTTCATCATGGTGCTCTCGCTGATCATTTAGCCGGACTGCCAAGCAGCCAGTACGACGGCGGCCTGCCTCCCCAGTTGACACAGGGGAGACGGGCCGCCGTCGCTCTTTTCAGAAAGGAATTCCCTAACTGAGTTTTTCCGCTGCGTAGACCTTGATACCTTCCAGCAGGTAGGGCGCCAACCCGACACGGACCTTGTCGTAGTTCGCGGTGAACCGGGGATCGTCCACATACATCTGGCCTAAGCCCACATACGATTCGGGGTTCGGTGTCCAACTCGCGCAAATCCACTTGTAGTGCCGGTCCACGGCGGCTTGGACGTCGGGGTGGTCCGCTGGAAGGGCGGCGTCGAAGCAACGGGCGAGATCCCGGTTCAGGGCCGCATACTCTTCCATGAAGGCCTGCTTTTGGGCCGGTGTCATGGCCGAGTGACGGGCGTTGCTCTCGTCGACAGCCCGATCGCCCCAGCGCTCGCGCGCCTCCGCTTCGTAGGGGTTGTTGTCAAAATCCTTGAAGATATTCTCCGCGGTCATGGTTTCTCCTTGACGTAGTGCTGCGATAGTGGCGTCGACCGTCCGTGACATCCGGTCCAGGCGGTCGCGCTCGGCCAGCAGCCAGTTCCTGTGCACTGCAAGTGCCTCCGCAGGATCGGCCTGGCCATCCAGAACTTCGCCGATGGTCTCGAGCCCAAGGCCAAGTTCACGAAGCAGGAGGATGCGCTGCAGGCGCAACAGCTCAGGCTGACCGTAGTAGCGGTAGCCGTTGTGCCCGGTATGCGCGGGCTCCAACAGTCCGAGTTGGTCGTAGTGCCGCAAAGTCCGTGAGGAGACCTTGCTGGCTTTCGCCACTTCGGAAATGGTCCAGGCACCGGCTTTTTCCTGCTTCATGCATCCAGCGTAGAAGTTGACGCTACGTCAAGGTCAAGTCCTGTTGCTGTTGAACTGGTCGCCGTACACCTCTGTCATTGCGCGGCCCCGGCTATGACGTGAGAGGGGCTGCTGCAACGGTGGGGAGTGTCGGTTTCTTGGAGCCGCCCGCGGGTTCCACGGTGATACCAATGGCCGTCGCACTGGAAATGCCCGAGACCACTGCCGGATGACTCAGGGCTTCAGCATCCATGAGTCCCTGGGACACGGGGTCGGAGCCGTCTTTCGGAATAAGCCACATCTGATAGACCTTGCCCGCGGGGGGAGCAGGAACTCCGTTCATGCGGACCACTACCGCATTCTTCGAGCTGGAAATAGACACAGTGGCAGTGCCGCCACCATTGACATTGACGGTGGCTTGCCGGACATCGCTGGCCTGAAGGACCTGGTTCACGGGATCGTTCTGACCGGCCACGTAGACGCCCACGCCCACCCCGCCAAGGGCAATCACCGCGGCCGCCGCGGCGGCCGCCACCCAACCACGGACGCCGCCGAAGCGTCGCCGATCCCGTCGGTCCCGGGCCGTTGCGAGGTCCACGAGGCCCGGAGACGGTTCTGTCGCTGCGTGCGTTGGTGCGCTAACTGAAGCTTCTGCAATCGAGGAAGAGGCGGGTGCCACACGTGCTTGGTCCGGGAGTTGCAGCAGAATGTCCTGCAACAGCCCGGCCCGGGGTTCGGCCTCGTCCGTGAAGGCGGTGGCGAGCGTCTCCCGCGTCTGCCTGACCCGGTCAAGGAACGCCGAGCGTTCGGGCGCGGTGGCGATGAAGTGATCGATTTCTGCGCGCTCGGCATCGCTCAGCGCGTCAAGGGCATAGATCTCGGCAAGCTCCAAGACCCTTCCTTCGGCAAGATCGCTGGCTATGTCGGTGGCGAACATCCTGCGGAGGTAACCGTCCTTAGCGATTTTCTGCTTGTTGTCGTCGTGGTCGGTCATATCAGCTCACCGCCAGGCAAGTCTTGAGTCGGAGGAGTCCATCGCGGATGCGGGATTTGATGGTGGGAATCGCGGCGCCGAGTTGCTCGGCAACTTCCTTGTAGGTGAGCCCGCCGTAGTACGCGAGCCGCACGGATTCCAATTGCGTTTCCGTGAGAGTACCAAGGCACCGGGTAACGGCCTCGGCCTCAAGCCTGCTGCTGGCTTCCTCTTCCACGGAATCGTGGTCAAGGTGCTGGCTCGCGGCACCGTACTTCGCTTCGCGGTCCGTGGCCGACTGGGCCGAACGGACGCGGTCGATCGCACGCCTGTGCGTGATGGTCATGAGCCATGCGAGGGGACTGCCCGCGTCGGGATCGAATGTGGCCGCATTCTGCCAGACCTGGATGAACACTTCCTGCGTGGTGTCTTCGCTCAGGCCTGGGTCCACCAGTACGCGCTTGGCCATGCCGAATACCCTCCGCGCCGTCAGCCGGTAGAACTCGCTGAAGGCTGCCCGGTCGCCGTCGGCCATTAGCCCCAGCAATTCCGCGAGCTGCGCATTGGAACCGGCGATGAGGCCGGGGGCCTCCGGGCCGCTCGCATTCGGTGTATCCATCACCGTCCAGCATAGTTTGCTGATGACCCCGGCAGCACCAGAGGCACTGCGAGTTTTGAGAGTAGTCACGTGCGCCCCCTTCCACAGTCAGCCGCAATCCAGGCACTTTGCTTCAAAGGCCAAATGTATGCGCAGGATGTTTATGCCTGCACTGAGTATTCGGTGCAGCGGGTGGCTTGGATGGGAGGCGCAGCCGCGACCCTGCGGATTGTTCGAGCTGCTAAAGCAAGCTACTAGAGCCGCGCCCCGGCAAAGCCGTGTTGACGCCAAGCTTCATACACAGCGATGGAGGCGGCGTTGGCCAGGTTCAAAGAGCGGAGCGACGGCAGCATCGGGAGCCGGACGCGGGCGGTGACATGCGGGTCCTGCTTCAGCCAGTCTGGAAGGCCGACGGATTCCGGACCGAAGAGCAGCACATCACCTTCCTGGTAAGCGATGTCCGTATAGGAGGATTCGCCGTCGGACGTGAAAGCGAAGACGCGCTCGGGCTGCAAAGCCGCCCAAGCTGCCTCGATGTCCTTGTGCACAGTGACAACCGCGAGGTCGTGGTAGTCGAGCCCCGCCCGGCGTAGCTTCGCGTCGGAGAAGTCGAAGCCCAGCGGCTCCACCAGGTGGAGCTCCGCGCCGGTGATGGCGGCGAGCCGGATGGCGTTTCCCGTGTTGCCCGGGATTTCAGGAGTATGGAAGAGGATGCGGAACACGTACCAATCCTAGCCAGCGGAAGTGCCGGCTTGGGCCGAGAGCTCAGTGCATGCCCCGCAACAGCCGTGCGAGCACCGGGACAACCACTGTGTTGGGCACAGGGCCGGAGCTCAGGAATTGTTTCAGGCCGCGGGCCAGTCCGGAAGCGTTGACGATCTGCACCGACCCAAAGTCTCCGTCTGTCCGCCTGTAGTGGTCGATGACGGGCTCGTGCGGGTTGCCGTCAGGGCTGTGGACTACCACCCAGCCCGTCACATTCAGCTCCGGGAAGATCTCCTGCATGTGGCGGACGATCAGCTCGAGCTGCGGCGGTGGCACTGAACGCCCGCCGTGCTTGAGCGCTATCCCGTCCCAGGCATACGCGCCCTTGGGCAGCAGCATGGAACCGATCAACGCCAGACGGTAACCGGAAAGCAGGGCGTGATCGATATGGTTGTTGTCCGAAGGGGAGAGGAGCCCATTGATAAGCCGGGCTGCGGGAATGACAGGCAGGATTTGGCGGCTGATGAGCTGGACTGTCCGCATTTCGCGCTGAATGCGGGCTTCGGCGCCGAAGATTCCACGCTTCCGGGGCATCCCGTGGATCTGCAGGGCGGCCTCGCCCTTGGAAAGCAGGGGCACCTCGTGGGGATCATCGAAGGAGGGGACATAGACGGGCGCGTCGCCTGCTGTGTTGCGCGGGGCATTCGGCCGGTGGACCCCGGTAGTGGTGCGGGTTTCCGCTCCAGGCGCTCCGGCCCAACCGTAGTTCGGCCCCTGGCCTGCATGCGGGCCTACCCTTCCGGAGGTACCACTGGCATAACGGCGGTCGTACTCCGCGCGTCGTTTGGGATCAATCAGGGTCTCGTACGCAAGCGTGACCTGTCGAAAGACCTCAGGATCCCCGCCATGGTCCGGGTGGGCGTTCCTCGCGGCCTTTCGGTAGGCCACTTTGATCTCCTTGTCCGTCGCGGTGACGGGGACCCGAAGGATCTGATAGTGGGAACTGCTGCCCTGAGCCAACCACGGGCCTTTCTCTGGGATTCTGAAGATTCCTGCCGCCCCGGTGCGGGAGCGGCGATCTTGGCAAGTCTAGCCAGCCCACCATGAGAACGACGGCGGCCTGGGCTTTAGTTCCCCGGGTCCCGCCCGTTCCGGTGGCATGATTCATGCTGTGAACTCCCCGGCCAGCCGCAATCCCCTCGACCTACCAAACGCCGGCTCCGATGGGCTGAACGGGTCGCCGCGCCGAAGGGTTGTCCTGGCTGTCAACCCGGCCGCCGCATTTGGCCGGCACGTCCTTGCCGGGGACGAAGCCGCCCGCTGTCTCCGCGCCGCCGGCCTCGACGTCGTCGTACTTCGGCGCAACAGCATGGACGCACTGGGGGAAGCGGTGGACGAAGCTCTTCAGGCGGGCACCGAAGCCTTGGTGGTGGTGGGCGGCGACGGCATGGTCCATTTGGGCGTCAACTCGCTTGCCGGGACCGGGCTGCCGCTCGGGATCGTTCCCGTGGGCACCGGAAACGACGTAGCCCGAATGCTCGGGCTGCCTTTGCAGGATGTTGCGGCGTCGTGCGCCCGCGTGATCTCCGCGCTCGACGGCGGTGGCCGGGTGCTCGACGCGGGCCGCATCACCGCGGTCGGACGGACCACGTGGTTTGCCGGCGCTGTGTCCGCGGGATTCGACGCCGCCGTCAACGAACGGGCCAACTCCTGGCGGTGGCCGCGCGGCGCGTTTCGCTACACGCTGGCGATGCTCCGGGAGTTGGGTTCGTTCCGTGCCATCACCTACACCGTGACAGCCGACGGCGCGAGCTCGCGGGTGGGGGCCGTGCTGATTTCGGTAGCCAACGGCCAGTCGATTGGCGGCGGAATGCGCATCGTCCCGGATGCCGCGCCCGACGACGGGTTGCTGGATCTGTTCATCGTCAAGCCTTTGTCCCGGCTAGCCTTCCTTGCGGTCTTCCCGAAGGTCTTCTCCGGACGGCACACCACGCATCCGGCTGTGGAAATCCGCAGGGTCCGCTCGGTGCGGCTGACCGCCGACAACGTGGTGGCCTACGCCGACGGAGAGCGGATCGGTTTCCTTCCCTTGGACATCGACGTGGTTCCGGGGGCCCTGCGGGTGTTGGCGTGACCGAAGAGGCGAGCCGCGAAACCCGGACCGCGAACCGCAGGCCGCGAACCGCAGGCCGCGAAACCCGGGCCGCTAGACTCGGATTGGCCGCGACCGACACAGGAACCGACGGGGGCTACGGTTTGAAAAACTTCGTACGGACGGCAGCCCGGGGCTGGCTTGGCGTGGAGGCTCCGGGGTGGGCATTGCCAGGTTGGGCTTTGCCCGCCGGGGCGGTGCTACTTGCCGCACTTTTGTGTTCCTGCAGCGTCAACGTTCCAGACCCGGCCGCCCGGCAGCCGGAATCGAGTAAACCCCTCCTGGCCACGCCCACCATTACCCCCGGACACGATGCCAAGGCAGTGGCTGCAAAAGACATGCCGCTGCAGGCGGGCGGTACGTTGGCGGCGGGCGTGCCGGTGGGGATTTCGGACGGTCTTCGGGATGTTCCAGGCTGGCACATTGTCAGGGACAACGCCCAAGGCGAAAGCCGCTTTGACCGCAAAGACGGTTGCGTCGTGTCCACACGCGTCAGTGTGGATCAGGGCCCCTTGGCGGTCCCGGGAGATGACAAAGCCTCAACGGAAGCGTTGTTCACCTACCTGGATCCCGCCATCCTGCCCAGCTATCTGCGGACCGAGAGCCTCGGCTGGGGCAGCGAAAACGATAAGCCGGCGTCGAACGTTGAAGTCATGGCCTTCAACCCGCAACCGGGAACCGGAGGCAAGGCCACCAGTATCCTTGCCCGTTTGTTCGGAACGGCCGGATCGTCGGTCTATATTTCGTTCAGTTGCCCCTCCGCGGAGGCCCTCAGTACCGCAAAGGCCGACGTCGCCGCGCATCTGCCGCTCGTGCCGCCGTCGAACTGATCATCAGCGATGCGAGGCCACGGCCAGGCGGTTGAGCGCGAGTGCGCCCACCAGGAGCCCGAAGTCTCGGAGGGCGACGTCGAAGAAGTTGCCGAGCACCAGCAGGTTCACGATGATTCCCAGGAGCCACACGGCCACGAGGAGCGAGCCGAAGCGCGGGCGCACCGCCACGGCAATGCCGGCCACAATCTCCACGACGCCCACGATGTAAATGAACGTCTGGGCGGGGATCGGTACCACCGAGGTAGCTATGGGAGCCAGGTAGATCGTCCAGTGAGTGAGCAGGTTGCTGAACTTGTCCAGGCCGAAAATGATCGGCGCCACCGTGAACACGGTCCGGAGGAGCAGGAATGCCTGCCGCTGGGGATCGAGGGCGGTGAGCGACCCGGTTTTCACTTGAGCCGAGGATGGTGCAGTCTTCATGATGCCTTCATTCTAAAAGTGGATAGTTTGATTTTAGAAAGTTCGGAGGGATTAAGCAATGAGTGTTGTTTTTAGAGTTAAGCTGGATGCATGACCGGACTTCCCTGGCTGCGTCGACTTTCCGCCCTCGCATCCCTCGACGACGGCAATCGCCGCCGCTTGTACGAACACGTCTGCGGCGCCACCCACGCGGTGAGTCGCGACGACGCCGCGATGGCCCTGGGACTTCCCCGCAGCACCGCCTCCTTCCACCTGGACCGGTTGGTCCGGGACGGGCTCCTGAACGTTGAATTCCGCAAGCTCGGTGGCAAAGTTGGTCCCGGTTCCGGGCGCCCCGCAAAGCTCTACGCGCCAGTCATTGAAGAGGTTGGCGCCTCGGTCCCGGAGCGCCACTATGACCTCGCGGGAGAAGTGATGGCCTCGGCCATCCAAAACCTGATGGCGGAGGGAGGTTCCCCCCGTGAAGCACTCCTGGAAACCGCTTATGCGCGTGGCCGCGAGGCCGGAAGCGCGGAGCCGCAATTCCTGGACGTTCTCGCGAGCTACGGTTACCGTCCGGAGGCTGACGAGGACGGCGGGTACTCCTTGGTCAATTGCCCGTTCCACCGTCTGGCCGAAGGTCACACAAACGTCGTTTGTGCCATGAACGGCGCCTTCCTCAGCGGAGCGGCCGCCGCGTGTGGAATCGCGGAGGACCGGATCGCCGATGACAACCGCGAAGGCCATTGCTGCGCCAGGATCCGCCCGGCGGGTTGAGGAAGCGGATCGAGCAGGCGTCCGGCCCCGCAGACGCCTGAATCCCGGTCCGTCGATAGACTTGGGTAGTGCCTGTTTATCTGGACCATGCTGCCACCACGCCCCTTGCCGCTGTCGCGCTGAGTGCAATGACGCGCGAGCTGGCGCGGACCGGCAATCCATCGTCCCTGCACGCTTCGGGGCGACGTGCCCGCCGCGTGGTAGAAGAAGCGCGCGAAGCCATCGCGGCCGCGGCCGGGGCGCATCCCTCCGAACTTATCTTCACTTCCGGAGGCACCGAGGCTGACAACCTCGCCGTGAAGGGCTTGTACTGGACCCGCCACGACGAAGACGGCCGCCGCAAGCGGATCCTTTGCTCCGCCGTCGAACACCATGCTGTGCAGGACACTGTCGAGTGGCTAGAACGTCACGAAGGAGCGGAAGCAGTCTGGCTCCCCGTCGATTCCCAAGGCGTGGTGCGGCTCGACGCCGTCCGGGCGGAGATCGAGCGCGATCCGGGATCGGTGGCCTTGGTCACCGTCATGTGGGCAAACAACGAGGTTGGCACCATCCAACCCGTCAAGGAGATCGTTGAAATCGCCGCCCCCCACGGCATCCCCGTGCACTCGGACGCCGTCCAGGCTTTCGGGTCGATTCCCCTTGGCTTCCGCGAATCAGGGCTTGCCGCGATGTCCGTGTCGAGCCACAAAATCGGCGGGCCGGTGGGCGTGGGCGCCCTCTTCCTCGGGCGGTCCACGAAGGTCACACCCGTCCAGCACGGGGGAGGACAGGAACGTGACGTCCGCTCGGGAACGCTGGACACGGCGTCGATCGCGGCGTTCGCCGCGGCGGCGGAGTCGGTTGCGGAGAACCTGCCCGCGGAGCGCGAGCGAATCAGTGCCTTGCGGGATCGGATCATTGACGGCGTCCGGGCTGCTATTCCCGAGGCCGTGTTGCGCGGAGCGTCTGGAGACGCCCGGCTTCCGGGCAACGCCCATTTCACGTTCCCGGGCTGCGAGGGCGATTCTTTGCTGTTCCTCCTGGACCTTGCGGGCATCGAGTCATCCACGGGATCCGCCTGTACTGCGGGAGTCCCCAGGCCCTCGCACGTCTTGCTTGCCATGGGACTGGATGAGGACACCGCCCGCGGGGCACAGCGATTCAGCCTGGGGCATTCCTCGAACGACGCCGACGTCGACGCGCTGCTCAAGGCTCTGCCTGATGCGTATGCCCGGGCGAAGCTGGCCGGAATGGCCGGACATGAGTCCAGTATCCAGACCGCGGCCACCGTCGCCCGCGGCTCCGTCGGTGACTCTGCCAGCGGTTCCGCAGGCTATGCGGCTTCCGGCAGCAACTGATCCAGCGGAACGGCAGGATCAGTCAGGCGGTCCACGTCTACTGGAATGCGCCCCGAAATGAGCGCCTTGACGGGCTTCTGGACCCGTTGCTGGTTGACGCTCATGGCCGCCACCGCGGCACCCTCCCGTACCCAGAAGGCGATGAAGTTCTTCTTTTCCAACGAGCCGCGGATGACGGGCACCGATCCTGCCGCGAGCGTGGGATATCCCCAGTACTCCATCGAGACGTCGAACTGGTCCGTATAGAAGTACGGGATCGAATCCAGCATCGCGTCCTGTCCCAGCATCGCTTTGGCGGCGACCTTGCCGCCGTTGAGGGCATTGGACCAGTGCTCGCTTCGGTGGTGCTCCCCTGTGAAGGGGTGGAGGGCGTTGGCAACGTCTCCTGCGGCAAACACGTCCGGGCTGCTGGTCCGGAGGGAAGAATCGACCATGATTCCGTTCCGGATATCCAGTCCAATGGCTTCTGCCAACGCGGTGTCCGGAACCACGCCTACGGCCACCACCACGAGATCGGCGGGAAGGACCTCGCCGGAGTTGGTAACTACGGCGCCCGCTTTGCCCCCGGTGCCGGTGATTTTCGCTGCGCTCGCGGGGAGCCGGAATTGCACGCCGTGTTTTTCGTGCAGGCTGCGGAAGAAGCCGCCCAGTTCGGGGCCGATGGCCATGCTGAGCGGCACGTCTTCCAGTCCCAGCAGGGTCACGGCGTTGCCGTAGCTGCTGGCGGCCGCGGCAAGCTCCATCCCGATCCAACCCGAGCCGATCATCACCACGTTTCGGCCTCCGGCCGACAGTTCCTCCTTGAGCCTGCGCGAATCATTGAATGTCCGGAACGTCATGACACCCGCTAGATCGGACCCGGGGAGCGGAATCCGGCGCGGCTGCGCCCCCGTGGCAATCAGGAGCTTGCTGAACTGAAGCTCGGTTCCAGATCCCAGCTGTACCGTATGGGCGGCAGGATCGGCAGCCCCGACTGCCTCGCCGAGGAGGAGTCCGACGTCGTTCTCTTCGTACCAGCCCGCCGCCAGCACCGGGACGGTGTCCTCGGCGGCCTTGCCCAGGAGAAACTCCTTGGAAAGGGGAGGGCGCAGATATGGCGGCTCATTTTCGGCGCAAACCACCGTGATCCTGCCTTCGAATCCTTCCGAGCGGAGGTTTTTGGCGGCAGTGGCTCCGGCCAACCCGCCGCCGGCAATGACGATGTGTTCAGTGTCCATGGTGACTCGATTCGCGAGAGCGTGGGGTTCACGTGGGCGCGGACTGTTCGCGCAGTCCGTAATCTAAAACTGATAGTTTTGATTTTAGAATTGCCCGCGAGGTCGGTCAAGGCATTTTTGGGGCCTATTCCGGCGGGCGCTAGAATAGTCGGGCGCGCATAGTCTCTTCAGCCGCAATTCTTACCCCCAACGTCAACAGAAAGCCAGCATGCGAGTTCTTGCAGCAATGAGCGGCGGAGTCGACTCCGCCGTTGCCGCCGCCCGCGCCGTCGAGGCGGGGCACGACGTCGTCGGCGTCCATTTGGCGCTGTCACGCATGCCCGGAACGCTGCGCACCGGCAGCCGCGGCTGCTGCACCATCGAAGACTCCCGTGACGCTTGGCGCGCTTGTGATGTGCTGGGGATCCCGTACTACGTCTGGGACTTCTCGGAGCGCTTCAAGGAGGACGTCGTCCAGGACTTCATCGACGAATACGCGGCGGGCAGAACCCCTAATCCCTGCATGCGCTGCAATGAGCGGATCAAGTTCGCTGCCTTGCTGGAAAAGGCCATCGCGCTCGGCTTCGATGCGGTCTGCACGGGCCACTACGCCAAGGTCATCCAAGACGCGGACGGTAATCCCGAACTCCACCGCGCGGCCGATTGGGCCAAGGACCAGAGCTACGTTCTCGGCGTCCTGACCCATGAACAGCTCAAGCATTCCATGTTCCCGCTGGCCGAGACCCCTTCCAAGGCCGAGGTCCGGGCGGAAGCCGAGCGCCGCGGCCTGTCCGTGGCGAACAAGCCGGACAGCCACGACATCTGCTTCATCCCCGATGGCGACACCGCGGGTTGGCTTGCCGAAAAGATCGACATGACCACGGGCGACATCGTGGACGAGGCCGGAACCAAGGTAGGGGAGCACCCGGGCGCCAACGCCTTCACTGTCGGCCAGCGCCGCGGGCTCAAGCTGGGCACCCCTGCCGCTGACGGCAAGCCGCGCTTCGTGCTCGAAATCCGGCCGAAGGAAAACAAAGTGGTCGTCGGGCCCGAAGCCCTGCTCGCCATCGACGAGATCCGTGGAATCAAGGTGTCCTGGGCTGGGCTACCCATCGCCGAGGTGGCTACCGGTGCCGAGTTCGACTGCTATGCCCAGGTACGCGCCCATGGCGATCCTGTTCCCGCCAAGGCGTCGGTGGAGCGGAATGTCGACGACGCCGGCGTCGAGCGCGAAGGCCTCGTGGTAACACTTGTCGATCCCCTGCGCGGGGTGGCCCCCGGCCAGACCATCGTGTTGTACCAAGGCACCCGTGTCCTTGGCCAGGCAACCATCGACGCCGCCCGGTCCCTCCAGCGCGCCGCGCTCTAAGCGTGTCCGCGGCCGCACTTAGCCTTGTTTGCGCCTGGCTGGTGCCATTGCCTCCCGTGAAGGCCCGCTCCATACTTGGCTAAGCAGCGTTTCCGCTGCGGTGGTTGGGGTTCCGCATTCGGGACGGCGATGGCTGTGGCATTTCAAAAGAAGGCCCCGGGGGACATCAAGGCCGGGCAAATGGTCGAGGTGGCGGTTCTTGCTGAAGGCCCGATCGGCACCGGAGGCGCCGGTCCGCTGATCGCCCGGTTGCGCATCCCCGTGGAGCGCCTGCGACGCGGCCCCACGGGACACCGGCTTGCCGTGCACATCAGGAAATGGCGCGGCACCAACGTGGTTCCCATCACCCTCACGGCGCCGGGGGATCCTTGGCGTCTCGTCTCCGAGGACCCGCCCGCTGACTTGCGGGCGCTCCTTGACGATTCGAGGTTCTTGGCCCAGCACGTTTACGGGGTGGCTTCGGCAACCCTTGACTTGTTCGAGTCGACGCTGGGTCGGCGCATGCCGTGGAATCCGGAGGGCCGGCTCGTGCTGAAGGCGCGCGACCTTGTGACGGCCACGGACACCGGCTACGAGCGGGATACCAACATCATCCGTTTCGGTTCCATCGACCGCATGGGCTACAAGGTTCCTACCGCGTTGTTCCGGGACATCGTGGCGCACGAGGTCACGCACGCGATCCTTGATGGATTCCGCCCGGCATGGGGTGATGCGATGGCCACCACGGAACAAATCGCCTTGCACGAAGCGCTGGCGGACCTTGTTGCCATCCTTTCCGTGTTTTCTTCGCGGGACGTGGTGTACCGCCAGCTCGAAGCCGCAGCCGGAGGATTCGAGGCCGGACAGGACGTGGACGAGGCCATCATGATGCGGTCCATCTTCGACTTTGCCCGGGATCTCTATGCGCGTGGCCCCCTTCGTGAGCCATTCGTCGGTGCCGTCCCCGACCACTGGCAGGAGCTGCCGGAGCCGCACAAGCGTGGCGCCGTCGTCGTCGGGGCCGTGTTGCGGGCGGTCCATAGACTCTGGGTCGAACGGAACCGCCGCTTCGGGGAGGGGCAGAGCCTGCAGCAGAAAGCAGAGTCCGGTTCCATCGTGGGCACCAGGGTCCTGCGCATGCTCATCAGGGGACTGGCCTACATGCCTCCCGTTGATGTCTCCTGGCATGACCTGTTGCGGGGGGTGATGGCATCGGACCTGGACATGGTTCCCGAGGACCCGCACGGTTACCGGGAAGCCATCCAAGCCGAATTCTCCGGGATCGGCATCCATCGCGTTTCACCGTCCAATATTTCCGGGGTGGACAACTACCAGGGGCTGCGGTACCCCATCCGGCTCACCGCACTCGGCTCGGATCCCCAGGAGGTTCAACGCTTTGTCTGGGAAAATCCCCGGTTGCTCGATGCCGCCCGCTTGGAGCGCCGCACTCCGCTCAGTTCCACCCGGGTGCGGACTTCCGAGCGGGTCACTCCGGATGGCTTCGTCGTCTCGGAGATCGGGGCGTCCTTCATCCAGACAGTGCGGATGAGCCGAAAGGAGGCCTTGGTGCGTCTCGGCCTGAAGACCAAGCGGGACTATGTGGACATCCGCGGGGGCGGAGTCTTGAGGTTCGACGCCGGTGGCCGCCTCGTCTACGCGGCGCTGAAACCGGTCATGTCCCGTGAAAGGCAGGGCGCGTTGTTCGTCTCGGACGAACAGCACGCCGCCGAACAGGAGGCTTCCAGCGGTGTCCAAAACAAGTTCCACAGGACGGGGGAATAGCGCTCGTGGCCTCAGGCGTTCCTGCGCATGGTGATCGATTTTGCTGTCGACGCGACCGAAGAAAAGTAAATTTTGTGTCTCAACTCACAAAATCAAACGTTTCACCGCTAATGCTTCTGATTGAATCGTGGAATCAGGAGTATGTGCTCCGAGGAAATTACCGACGGCGGTACGCCGTATCCATCGAACAGAAAGTTCACTGATGGCAATGAACAAAAAAGCCCTGCGCAGCGTTATCGCGTTCGCGGGCATCTCCGCATTCGCGTTGACGGCCTGCACGGGCCCGTCCGGCGGCGGCGGTTCGGCTTCTTCAGCTGCCAGCGGCCCGATCGCCTACGGCACCACCGATAAAGTGACCGCGCTCGATCCCGCTGGTTCTTACGACAACGGTTCCTTCATGGTGATGAACCAGGTCTATTCCTTCCTCCTTAACTCGAAGCCGGGAAGCGCCGAGCCCGTCCCGGACCTGGCAGAATCGGCGTCGTTCACGTCCCCCACCGAGTTCACGGTCAAGCTGAAGTCCGGACTCAAATGGGCCAACGGCCACACGCTGGACTCCAAGGATGTGAAGTTCTCGTTCGATCGCCAGCTCAAGATCAACGACCCCGCAGGCCCCGCGTCGCTCCTCGCGAACCTGGACAGCGTCAGCACTCCCGACGCCAACACGGTGGTCTTCAAGCTCAAGCTCGCGAACGACCAAACCTTTGCGCAGATCCTCAGCAGCCCGGCCGCTCCGATTGTCGATGACGAAGTCTTCCCCGCGGACAAGCTGCTCTCCGATGACGACATCATCAAGGCCAAGGCGTTCTACGGCCAGTACACGATCGACAGCTACAAGAAAAACGAGCTCATCAGCCTCAAGGCCTACCCGGACTACAAGGGTGTGCTGGGCAAGCCGGCCAATGACGCGGCGACCATCAAGTACTACGCCGAGCCGACCAACATGAAGCTGGACATCCAGCAGGGCAACATCGATGTCGCTAACCGAAGCCTCAGCGCCACCGACGTCGACGACCTCAAGAAGGACTCCAAGGTCAAGGTAAACGTTGGACCGGGCGGCGAAATCCGCTACATCACGTTCAACTTCGACACCATGCCGTTTGGCGCCAAGGCAGCGGGAGCGGACCCGGCCAAGGCACTTGCAGTCCGCCAGGCGATCGCCAATCTCGTTGACCGCCAGTCAATCGCCGACCAGGTCTACAAGGGCACGTACCTGCCGCTGTACTCCAATGTCCCCAGCGGTTTCCTGGGCGCCAACGAGTCGTTCAAGGACGCCTACGGCGACAACGGAAAGCCTAGCTTGGACAAAGCCAAGAAGGTTCTCTCGGACGCCGGAGTCAAGGATGTTGTCACCCTGAACCTCCAGTACAACCCGGACCACTACGGCAAGTCCTCAGGCGACGAGTACGCCATGATCAAGGACCAGCTGGAGAAGTCGGGCCTCTTCAAGGTCAACCTGCAGTCCACCGAATGGGTGACCTACAGCAAGGCCAGCCGCGCCGATGAGTACCCGCTATTCCAGTTCGGCTGGTTCCCGGACTTCAGCGACGCCGACAACTACCTGAGCCCCTTCTTCCCGAACGGTGGCTTCCTGAAGAACCATTACAACAACCCGGCCGTGACGGATCTGATCAACAAGCAGCTGACCACCACGGACAAGACGGCCCGCGAGTCGGCCATCAAGGACGCCCAGAACGCATTGGCAAAGGACATTTCCACTCTGCCGCTGCTCCAGGGTGCACAAGTTGCCATCTCGGCCAAGGGCGTGAACGGCGTCGACAAGACGCTTGACGCATCCTTCAAGTTCCGATTGGGAACCGTTTCAAAGTAAGCAGCCGGTCGGGGGAGGCGGGTGCCAACAGGCGCTTTGCCTCCCCTTACTGCTGATTGCCTCACATATGAGCAAAACCCCGCGCGATCCGCGGGCAATGAACTTAGGTAGCAATGACAACACTTATAGAGGTGCCCGACGTCGAACCGGACGCGGTCACTCCCAAGAGCAAATCGGCGGGCGGGGGTCTCGGCAGGTACATCGTGGTCAGGTTCTTCCTGATCATTCCGACGATCTTCATCCTTGTAACGCTGGTCTTCTTCCTCATGCGGGTCATTGGTGACCCCATCACGGCAGCGCAGGGCGGTCGGCTTCCTCCGGATGTCCTGGCACAGCGAATCCACGACGCCGGGTATGACCGGCCGATCATCATCCAGTACCTCGAGTACCTGGGCCAATTGGTCACCGGCAACTTCGGCACCACCATCACGGACCGGCGGCCCGTCGTTGAAATGCTCTCGACCTTCGGTGCAGCAACCCTTGAGTTGTCGATCAACGCGCTGATCGTGGCCCTCGCGGTCGGTATCCCGCTAGGCCTGATCGCCGCTCAGCGGCGTGACAAAGCAGCAGATGCCTTCCTTCGTTGCTTCGCCATCCTTTGCTACGCCACCCCGGTCTTCTTCTCCGGGCTATTGCTGAAGCTCACGTTCTCCGTCTGGCTCGGCTGGTTGCCGGTGGCCGGACGTGTGTCCACCCGCACCGAGCTGGCCATGGGTCAACTCGCGGCTCCGAGCGGCATCTACTGGCTCGACGCGCTGCGCAGCGGAGACTTCAATGCACTGGGCGACATCGCCTCGCACGCGGTGCTTCCTGCCATTGCCCTGGGCCTCCTGACCGCCGGCGTCTTCCTGCGCCTCGTCCGGACAAATGTGATCGGCACGCTAGGCAAGGACTACGTCGAGGCCGGCCGTTCGCGCGGCGTCAGCGAGTTCCGGCTCGTCACCAAGCATGCCTATAAGCCTGCGCTGATCCCTATCATCACCGTCATGGGCCTGCAGATCGCCCTCATGCTGGGCGGTGCCGTCCTGACAGAGACCACCTTTGAATGGAAGGGGCTCGGTTACCAGTTGGTCCAGTACCTGAACGCCAGGGACTTCGTAGCCGTCCAGGGCATTGTGGTGCTGTTGGCCGTCATCGTGGCCATCACCAACTTTGTGGTGGACGTCGTCGCCGCGCTGATCGACCCGCGAGTGAGGTACTGATATGAGCACTGCAACAATTTCAGGACGGAAAAAGTCCTTCTTGTCCGGACTCCCGGTCATTTCCCACCTCAACAAGAGCGTTGGCCTGCAGCGTGGCATGCTCATCACCGGGCTCGTACTGACGGGCTTCTTCCTGCTGTGCACGGTGCTGGCGCCGCTCATAGCGCCCTACGGATACGCCCAGCTGAGTGATGCTTCCGGTTCGTTCCCCACCCAAGAGGCTCCCAGCAGCAAGCACCTGCTCGGCACCACAGTCGGCGGCTATGACGTGCTATCGCGGGTCCTCTGGGGTTCACAGACCGCCGTGACCGTGATCGTCGTCGCCGTGGCGATGTCCATCTTCCTCGGTGTGGCGCTGGGCCTGCTCAGCGGCTACTTCGGCGGCTGGCTGGACCGGGTCCTCGTGGTCATCGCCGATGCCATCTACGCCTTTCCTTCCCTCCTCCTGGCGATCGTCATGTCCATCGTCATCAGCCGCGGCCAATCGAGCTTCTGGGGCGGCATCCTCGCATGCGCCTTCTCGATCACCGTGGTGTTCGTGCCACAGTATTTCCGCGTGATCCGGGCTGAAACCATCAGGCTCAAGGCCGAGCCGTTCGTGGAATCGGCCATGGTCCTGGGCGCGTCCAGCCTGCGGATCATCACCCGCCACATCTTCAAGAACGCCACCAGGACACTTCCGCTGATGTTCACCCTGAACGCCTCCGAAGCCATCCTGACCTTGGCAGGCCTCGGCTTCCTGGGATTCGGCATCGAACCGTCCTCCGCCGCTGAATGGGGCTTCGACCTCAACAAGGCCATGGCAGACGCGTCCTCCGGCATCTGGTGGACCGGCGTCTTCCCCGGTGTCGCGATCGTCCTGACCGTGCTTGGCTTGACCCTGGTTGGCGAGAGCATCAACGACCTCAACGATCCCCGCCTTCGCGGACGCAAGCGTGCTGGCGGCAAGGCCTCCCGCTCCAAAGGCACGGCAGGAACCGACAGCACGAACACAGGGGCCACTACCGCTCCTGAACCAGAAGCAGGTAAGGCATGACCACCAACATCGGCAACATTTCGGACCAGCTGCGGGAACCGGGGCGGCCAGTCCTCGACATCGAACGGCTCAAAGTCACCTTTGCCACGGACAGCGGCGACGTCTATGCCGTCAAGGACGTCAGCCTTGAGGTCAAGGCCGGAGAAGTGCTGGCGATCGTGGGGGAGTCCGGCTCCGGCAAGACTGTCACCGCCAAGACCATTCTCGGCCTGCTCCCGGAAACAGCCATCAGCTCGGGAGCTGTGCTCATCAATGGCAACAACGTGATCAGCGTCAGCGCGTCCAAGCTGCGCAAGATCCGTGGCCGGGACGTGGCAATGGTCTTCCAGGAACCTTCCACGGCACTGAACCCCGTGTTCACGGTGGGCTGGCAGATCGCCGAAGGCATACGCGCCCATGCCTCGGGCGGGCACCGGATCTCGGCCAAGGAAGCCAAGAAGCGGGCCACCGAAGCACTGCGGAAGGTGGGCATCCCCGATCCCGAAATCCGAGTCAACTACTATCCCCACCAGCTTTCCGGAGGTCAGAAGCAACGCGTAGTCATCGCGGCTGCGCTTGCCTTGAACCCGGGGTTGATCGTGGCGGACGAGCCGACAACGGCTCTCGACGTCACGGTCCAGGCGGAGATCCTGCAGTTGCTCCGGGACCTGCGGGACAAATACGGCACCTCGATCGTGCTCATTACCCACAACATGGGTGTGGTGGCTGACTTGGCCGACCGCGTGGTGGTCATGTATCAAGGCGACGTCGTCGAAGAAGCCACAGCCAAAGTCCTCTTCGCCGAGCCCAAGCAGGACTACACCAAGAAGCTGCTGGCCGCTGTGCCGCACCTCGGCCGCAACTCAGCATCCGAAGGAGCCACTCAACGGCTGCACCAAGGCGGGAAGGTCCTGGTCGAAGCCAAGAACCTCACCATCGAATATCCGGGCCGCCTTGGCAAGCCCGGGTTCAAGGCTGTGGACAACGTCAGTTTTACGGTCTCCGAGAACGAGGTCTTTGGCCTGGTGGGCGAGTCCGGCTCGGGCAAGTCCACCATCGGCCGCGCCATCGCCGGCCTCAACCGCGCGACCGGTGGCAGCCTCAAGGTCCTCGGCTACGAAATGCTGGACTTCAAGGAGCACACGTTCAAGCCGCTCCGCAAGGACATCGGCTTCGTTTTCCAAGACCCGGCAGCCTCGTTCAACCCCCAGCTGACCATCGGCGAGTGCGTGGCGGAACCGCTACTCATCCATACCCACCCGAGCCCGGCTCAAGCACGCCTGCGTGTGGCGCAGTTGCTCGAATCGGTGCAGCTCCCGGCGTCGTACGCTGAGCGCTTCCCGCACGAGCTCTCCGGCGGGCAGCGCCAGCGCGCCTCGCTGGCTCGTTCGCTCGCGCTCAATCCGCGCCTCCTGATCGCCGACGAGCCAACGTCTGCCCTCGACGTTTCCGTGCAGGCGAAGGTCCTGGAACTGTTCAAGGACATCCAGGAAGAGTTCGGTTTCGCCGCGCTGTTCATCAGCCACGACCTTGCAGTGGTGGACATGCTCTCCCATTGGGTGGGCGTGTTGTTCAAAGGCAAGCTGGTGGAGCAGGGGATCGGTAGCCAGATCATGGGCAATCCGCAGCACGACTACACCCGCAGGCTGATCGCTTCCTTGCCGGTGCCGGATCCTGATGAACAGGCCCGACGCCGGGAAGACAACCGGGAGCTACTGCGAACCGAGCTGCTGGGAAGCTGAGCCGCTTCCACACCCGAAAGACCCGCCTTGCTTGTGGAAGGCGGGTCTTTCGTCTGTCCTTGCCTTTCCTCTGGCTGCCTACTCAGAGACCACTGCGACGTTGGACATCGTGGGCCAGTGCCTGTCCCGCCGTTCCGGTGCGGCCAGCACACCCTAGACTGGAGGAATGACCGAGCAGAACCATGCCCTTCCCGACGCCGATTCCTTCGATCCTTCAGCTAGCTCCCTTGCCGGCCGTGTGGACAACTCCGTCATGGACGAGCTGCTTTCGATCCGGTCCAGCATCGACAACATCGATGCCACCCTCGTCTTCCTCCTCGCGGAACGCTTCAAGGCCACCCAGAAAGTAGGAGTCCTCAAAGCGACGCACAAGCTCCCGGCAGGGGACCCGGGACGCGAGTCCGCCCAGATCGCGCGGTTGCGCCGGCTCGCCGAGGAAGCGCACCTGGATCCCGCCTTCGCCGAGAAGTTCCTGAATTTCATCATCAGCGAGGTCATCCGGCACCACGAGGCAATCGCCGAAGACCACCAGGCTTCCGTCGCGCAGGCCTGACCACATGCCGGAAGAAACCCCGCAGAACCAGGTCACTGCGACAGCCCTGGGTTCCTGGCCTGGGACGGATCCTGCCGAGGCTGCACGGACCATCCGTGGCGAACTGGGCAGTCCGCACTTGCCATTCCTGGCTGAGCTTCCGGACCGCGGCGTTGGTTCCGATGCCCTTGGCCGGACGGCTTCCCTGTTGGTTGAGCTCGCTATTGATGTCCAGCCGCACGGCTGGCGCCTGGTGGACCGCCCGGGGAAAGACCTGCGACGGGCAAGGTCCGCCCTTGCTACGGACGTTAACGTCTTGGCTGACGTTGCCGGTGCCGAAGAATCTTCCGCGGAGGCGCTGAAGATTCAGCTGCGCGGTCCCATGAGCCTCGCAGCGGGCCTTTACCTGCACAACGGGGAGCGCGCCCTTCTTGACTATGGTGCCCGCAGGGACATTGCCGAATCCTTGGCTGCCGGCATCTCCGAGCACGTGTCCAGGGTTCGCGCCGCAGTGCCGGGAGCCGAAGTCGTGGTCCAACTCGACGAGCCGGACATTGCTTCGGTGTTGGCGGGTACTATTCCCACCGCGAGCGGCTACCGCACCCTACGGTCCATCCCCGGCGAAGAAGTCACGGGTGCCTGGCGGTTAGTGATCGATTCGCTGCGGGCAGCCGGAGTGGCCGAGACAGTGGTCTCCGTTCCGGAGATCGAGGCACCCATCCAGCAGATCCTGGCCGCTGGAGCCGATGGCGTCGCCCTTCCGCTCAAAGCACTCACCACGCGTCAATGGGAACAGATTGCGACGGCGGTAGAGGCGGGCAAACGCCTCTGGGCCGGCGCCCTCCCCACCGACAATCCGCGGGCAACCTTGCCACGCACCGCCGAGGTGGTGGACACCGTTTGGCGGCCTTGGCACCAACTAGGCCTCCCGGCGTCGAGCTTGGGGGCCGTGCGTGTCACACCGTCGGACGGGCTGGCGGGGTACTCGCCGTCGGGCGCCAAAGAGGTCCTGAGCCGGTTGACCCAGCTTGCCGATGGATTGAACCAGCTCGCCCTCGGCTAACCGCTTTCCAGCTCGTTCCTAGACGCGCCGTTCCCAGCGGTCCGGTTCGGCGTACCGGGGGAGCCCGACGGCGGCAGTAGCGGTCCGCGCGGCCGCGGCGCCGTCCGGCGCGGGCAACGAGGGCGCCAATCGGTAATCAAAGGAGCCTGAGTAGACGAGGACCAGGCCGACGTGTGGCTGAAGCACCTTCACCTGGATCCGATGCTTGCCTTCTGCCGGATCCCACCACTGCTCCGCGTAAGCCTTCGCATCAAGGGAAGCCGGCAAGGCGAGCCTCAGCGGACCCAGGAACAAACGCGAGGCACCCGAGACGCCGCGAAGCCGCCCCTCCGGTGTGACATCCAGATCCAACGCCGTGGCAAGCCTGCGGAAACGGCCCACATAGTCCACCAGGCGGGTACCGCCGTCGTTGGTGGTCTCCGCGACAGTGGTGTCATGGAACAAACGGGTGTGCCCGGGAAAGAAAATTTCACGCCGGGCCGTGAGGCTGGACCGTCCGAACGGATCAAGGTGCGCATGATTTTCGATGCGGAACGGGATGCGCTCGCCGTACTCGGGGAAGAAGGCCTCTTCCCCTGCAACCGTGGCAAGGAGGGGGCGGAGCCACTTCTGCCGGCAACCGACCACGTCGAACACGCCCTCGCCGATTCCATATGATCCGGTCCCTGGCGCAAGCGAGAAATAGTCCTGGAGTTCAGGCTGCAGCTGCCGGAACTTGCTGCCCAATGCCAACTCGTAGATGGGTGTGCTCATGATTTTTCCTCGGGTTATGGATTTCCTGTGAGACGGAGTGGCTGCCGGATCGGCTACAAACGGCCCGCAGCCTTCAGGCGGATGTAAGCATCCGCGAGGCGTGGCGGTAGTTCAAGAGGCTCGGCGTCGACTACTTCCGCGCCAAGCTGCCGCAGTTGGACGCTGACCGCTTCTCGGTCAAGAAGGGCCCGCTCGGCGGCCGAGGCACGGAAAACCTGGCTCGCCGTCGTGCGTTCTTCTTTCATTCGCCCCAGCAAGGGGTCACGAACCGATGCAACCAACACGACGTGCTGCCGTACCAGTTGCGCCACCAAGGGAATGAGTCCTTCCTCGGGGGCGCCGGCGTCGAGCGAGGTCAACAGCACAACCAGGGAACGGTGCGCGGAAATGGCCCGCACTTGGGCGGGGATCTGCGCCCAGTCCATCTCGATCAGTTCGGCCTCGAGCGGAGCCATGGCCTGGACCAAGGAGCCGAGCAGATTGCCCTTGGCTGCCGAATCCACGCGCCCGCGGACACGCCGATCGAACGCGAAGAAGTCCACACGGTCTCCGCCCCGCTCGGCCAGCACAGCCAGCAGGAGGGCCGCTTCCATTCCGGTGTCCAGGCGGGGCTCGTCATCGATGCGTGCTGCCGCCGTACGCGAGGTGTCCAGCATGATCACGACCCGTCTGTCCCTTTCGGGACGCCACGTCCGGACGACGACGGCGGTGCGCCGCGCGGTTGCGCGCCAGTCGATGGAGCGCACGTCGTCGCCCCGGACGTAGTCGCGCAGGGAGTCGAACTCCGTGCCGGCTCCCCGGATCTGGACGGCCGCCTTGCCATCGAGCTCCCGCAGTTTCCGTAGCTTGGAAGGCAGGTGCCGCTTGGAGTGGAACGGCGGCAGGACCCGCAGGTGGCCGGGGAGTGGCACCGTGCGTTGCCTGGCCGCCAGACCGAGCGGCCCAAAGGAACGCAGCGTGACGTGCCGTGCCGTCAGGTCGCCGCGCCGTGTGGGCCGTAGCTGGACCGACATTCGCCGGCGCTCACCGGCCGGGATATCGACGCGCTGGACGGGGGCGACGGTGCCAGCGGAGGGTTGCCAGGCATCACGCACTAGCCCGCGGAAGGTCCGGCTGTTGCCGTTCTCCAGAGTCAGCACTGATTCTGCCTCCGAGTGGAGGGTGACATTGCCCGGATCCTTGCGTTGCAGGGCAACTTTGGCGGGCGACGCTGCCAGCAGGATGTCGGACAACATCAGGGCGAAAAGCCCTGCCGCGATGAGAAAGACCGTACCCCATGCAGGAAACAGGACCAAGGGGGCCAACGCTGCGAATACCAACAGCACAAAGCGGCCTGTGATCGCCATTCAGCACTCCTGGACAGTCATGAGGCGCCGCATCTTCAGCGCGGGACAGGGACAGAGGCAAGGATGCTGCCCAGGACATCGTCCACGTGAACGCCGTCCATCTGGGCTTCAGGGCGAAGCCCCACACGGTGCCGCAAGCATGGCAAGGACAGCGCTTTGACGTCGTCGGGGGTGACGAAGTTGCGGCCGGACAACCATGCCCAGGCACGCGAAGTGTTCAACAATGCCGTTGCCCCGCGCGGGGAAACCCCCAATTGGAACGACGGAGCGGCGCGCGTCGCCCGGACAACGTCCACGATGTATCCGAGGATTTCGGGGGCCACCGTCACCCCGGCCACGGCGTCACGGGCATTTTGGAGCTCGGCGGCACCGGCCACCGGCCTGACCCCGGCCGCCAACAGGTTGCGCGGATCAAAGCCTTCCGAGTGCCTGCGGATCACCTCGATTTCCTCGGCACGTCCGGGCAGGGGCATGGAGAGCTTGAGGAGGAAGCGGTCCAACTGGGCTTCCGGCAGGGGATAGGTGCCCTCGTACTCCACGGGGTTCTGCGTGGCGGCAACAATGAACGGCGAGGGTAAGGGACGCGAAAGCCCGTCCACTGATACCTGGCGCTCTTCCATGGCCTCCAGCAGCGAGGCCTGGGTCTTGGGAGGGGTCCGGTTGATTTCGTCTGCCAGCATGATGTTGGTGAAGACAGGTCCTTCGCGGAAGGTGAATTCCGAGGTGTGCGAATCGTAGACGAGCGAACCGGTGACATCGCCGGGCATGAGGTCCGGCGTGAACTGGACGCGCTTCGTATCCAGGTTGAGGGCGGTGGACAAAGCACGGACCAACAGAGTCTTGGCAACCCCGGGTACGCCTTCCAGCAGGACGTGACCCCCGCAGAGCAATGCGATGAGCATGCCAGTCACCGTTGCATCCTGCCCGACGACGGCCTTGCCGACTTCGTGACGGACGTCCAGCAGGGCTTTGCGGGCGGGATCGGACTCCACAAAGTGCTGGACCGGCTGCTGCGACGGTGGTCCCTGCGATGCCGCCCCTCCCGAATAGCCATAGTTCCCGTCGGTGAAGCTGTTTGCTTGATTGCTCATGCGGCTGTTGCCTCCTGCTCGAGTTTTTCGATGCTTTGTGCCCATCGGACCAGTTCGGATTCGGTGCGGGGCTGGTGGTCCAGCAGCATCCGGAGTTCCTGCGCAGGCACGTCCAGCCTCCGGGCCGCGGTGTCAATGACGGAATCTGCTCCCACCTCGGGACCGAGCCGGAAGTGCCTTGCCAGCCTGGCCAGGGCGCCTGCCCGTAGATTGTCCGCTGCCCGGCCAACCGCACGTGAGTCCTGGTACAACCGGGCGCGGCCTTCGGCAGTTTCTGCGGCCTTGACCACCACCGGCAGCGGTTCGAACACGAGCGGACCGAATCTCCTGCCACGCCACAGCACGGCAAGCAGTGCGACTACCATCAGCCACAGACCCAGGAAGCCCACCCACGGTGGCGCCAATTCGTTGAGCGTAGGCGGTTTGCCGTCTCCCGGTATGTCTCCAAGGCTTGGGAGATACCAGACGAGATCCGGGGCAGACCCAAGAGTGCGGAAGGCCAAAGCGGCATTTCCCTCTTCTCGCAGAAGATCGTTGCTGAGCAGCGCCGTGCTGCCGAAAACCACCAGCCGCCCGTCCGCGCTCGCGGCGTACATGCCGCCGTCTTTGCTTCCTGGCCTATAGCAAATCGCCTCGGCTCCTGTGTAAAGGAAGCCGTTCTTTCCGGACACGGGCCCTGCGGCGAGTGGATCCGCTTGGCCACATCCCGCTTCCAAGGTTGATGTGCCGTTGGGAACCACGCCGGCATGCCGGATCTCGCTGCTGAGTCCCGTCAGGGTCCGGACGCCTGGGGTGACTACTACTACGCGGCCGGCCGACTCCAGCAAACTATGTAACTGGGAAGGGTCAAGGTAGCCGTTGCGGTCATACAACAAGACGGTGGCGCCTGGTTTCCTGGCCAGGAGCGAAGTTGTGGTCGCAAACGAATCGGATTCCGTAACCGTGACTCCGTGCCTGCGAAGGACCTCGGCCGCTGCCATCGCCCCGTCCGGAGCCGGATTGCGGGCAGACAGGGGCGCCTTGTCCGTGTTGGCGGGCGACTGGGCCAGGGTGAGGGCGCCAAGCACCACGACGATCGCTCCGATGATCATCCAGGCGATTTGGCGCCTCGACCAGCCACGCAGCCGCCCGGTCCACCGGACACTCTGTTCGGCCAAGGTCCCATCCTGATCGTGAGTTCGGCTTGCCGCTCGTTCGGAGGTGCCGCGTTCCTTGGCCTTGCCGGGGGCTGAAGTCATCGGGGGACCGCCAAACCGGCGACTGCCTGACTGGCGAAATCAGGTTTCGTGGCCGACAACTCTGTGTCCAATGCCAAGACAACGGCGTGATCGGAGGATGTGGCAGCTGCCTTGCCGTATTTCACTCCGTCGAAGAGCCTGGCCGCGTGCTCAAGCCGCGAACTGGCGGCCGTGAACACGCGCCCTAACTGGGCAGCTGCCTCGTCCGCGGTCCGGCCGGCTTGGGCATCAATGATTGCACGGTCCTCAGCCGAGCGAACCACAGCGCGGAACTGCTCGACGACGGCCGTTTCCCAGTCTCCACGGCCCGCTGCGGCAGATGCCCGCGCGCGGAAAGCCTCGGCATTCTCGGACGTCGCGTCGTCGAAAACCTCCGCCGATTTTTTCCTGCGGGCGTTGAGCCGCGGCCTGACCACGATCACGGCAACCACGATGAGGACCACCGCCAACGCTCCAATCACCGGCACGCCGATATTCGGCACGCTGAAGGAATCGCCGTTCAGGGAGCGGAGCCATTCGACGAACTGGTTCCACATCTCTTCGATCCAACTGGGTTTGGCCGATGCGTATTGGGGCTTGGAGAGTTCCTCAACCGCCCACCGTTGGGCTTCCCCGCGGTCGGGGTCAACGGGAGGTTCGAAGGCTGCGAAAAGACAGGCAAAGGACGCGAAGGCCGGGATCATCCTGTTGGCGAACCCTGACCGGGCGTTGGCGGCCATGATTGCGCGCCAGCGTGACGTGCTCCGCGGCGGCCGGGAACGCCGTCGGGATCTTCTCCGGTCTCCAGAAGCCGAAGCAGCTCCACATCCAGTCCGTCACGTCGCATCCTCAAGTCCATATAGATCAGGGCGGCAACCGAGGTTTGGAAGGCGAAGCCGACCGCACCTACGAGGGCCGCGACGACCAGCGAAATCACCAGCAGGACCACTGTTGTGGTGGTCACTTGTTCGGCGCTGGGGTGAGGGGAAAAGACGGCCGTCAATCCGCCGGACGCCAAGCTAAACGGAATCTGGATGACCTGCGCGATGACGCCCACCATGAATCCCACCAGCAACGTGATGCCAAAGACCCGCCACCAATTTCTGGCCGTAAGGGTCCACGAGCGCCGAAGACCGGCGAAGACGCCCAGTTCTTCTATGGTGATGGCGGACGGTGACACGAGCAGCTTGGTGCGGACCCAGGCATACGCGACGACGGCGCCGAATCCCAAAGGCAGGACCAAAAGTAGCCCGACCGGACCCAGCCCAGTCAAGATGAGGGCGGCCAACACGAACAGGGCTACGAAGAACAGCAATGAGCCGGCAAGTACGAGGAAACCAAACCCCACAAGGGACCAGATACGTGAACGGGCCAGGGACCACATTTGCTTGAACCCGGTCCGGCGGTTCAGCGCCGACCTCGCGACGGGGATCGCCATGACGCCTTGGAGAATGGAGGAAAGCACCAATGCGAGCATCGAAATACCCAGGATCCCGGCTAAGGCACCGAGGACCGGGCCAAAATACTGCATCGCTTCGGATTGGGAGGTGAAACCATCCACTGGGGGTTGGGCTATGCCGAGCATGCCCAGTGTGGTCACCCCGCTCAATGCGTTGGTGATTGCCTGAACAACAAGTGCCGAACCGAACATGGTCTTGGCGTTCCGGCGGATGGTCTGGAAGCCGCCGTCCATGATCTCACCGAACAAGAGCGGCCGGAGGGGCACGATCCCGGGTTTCGGCGGAGCGACATAGCGGGGCTGACCATATGGCGGCGGACCACCGGCGGGCCAGCGCGGATCGGCCGGGACGCCCCACGGCTGTCCTGGATACTGCGGCGGCCCCCACTGCGGCTGGGCGCCCCATGGTGGCTGGGCGCCCGCTTGTGGAGCGCCCCACTGTGGCTGGGCGCCCCATGGTGGCTGGGCGCCCGCTTGTGGAGCGCCCCACTGTGGCTGGGCGCCCCATGGTGGCTGCGGTCCCTGTTCGGGCCGGTTGCCCGGATCTGGCTGTGACACGTTTTCCTCCCCAAAAGATGCGATCCGCAGCAGTGCACGGCCCCGGAAGCGGGCCATTCGCTCCAGCCTATAGTTCCGCCGTCGCGCCTCATAGCCCAATCCGCCTGCCTTCTGCCGCGCGCCATGCCGTGATCCGCCTCAACGGGACAAAGGCTTAGTGATAAGGGAATATATAACTATGAAGGCACGCATCCTGGTGGTAGACGACGACGAAGCGCTGGCTGAAATGATCGGCATCGTGCTGCGGAACGACGGCTTCGACCCGGTTTTTTGCGCGGACGGCGGGCAGGCGCTGGAGGTATTCCGTTCCTCAAAGCCTGATCTGGTACTGCTTGACCTGATGCTGCCCGGTTCGGATGGCATCGAAGTGTGCCGCCAGATCCGCGGGGAGTCCGACGTTCCCATTGTCATGCTCACCGCCAAATCGGATACCTCCGATGTTGTCCGCGGCCTTGAATCCGGTGCTGATGACTACGTGCCAAAGCCCTTCAAACCGGCCGAACTCGTGGCACGGGTTCGCGCCAGGCTGCGCCCGGGAGACCAGAAAGCGCCGGAGACCCTGCGGATTGCCGATGTCACCATCGACGTCGCGGGCCACTTGGTGACCCGCGGCGGTGAGCGGATTTCGCTGACCCCCTTGGAATTCGACCTCTTGGTCGCCCTGGCGCGCAAGCCGTGGCAGGTTTTCACCCGCGAACTGCTCCTTGAGCAGGTGTGGGGGTACCGCCACGCTGCCGACACCCGGCTGGTCAACGTCCATGTCCAGCGGCTGCGGTCCAAGATCGAGCGTGATCCGGAAGCCCCCGAAGTTGTATTGACGGTTCGTGGTGTCGGATATAAAGCAGGCTCCTGAGTCTTCCAGCGGCGAGCCCGGCACTGACCAAGCGGCGGCATCGACCGAGGTCAAACACCCCGTTGCCGGACATCCTGTCCCGGAACACACCGACGCCCGGGCACTAAACCTCCCGTGGGTCCTGGAGCGTACTCGAATTTGGACTCGCCGGGCCCTGATCCTGGCGCTTCGCGTCTCCCGTCTTGTGGTGACCGGGCTTCGCCACATTCGTCCAGGAATCCGGTATTTGTGGCGCGCCCTCCTACGGCGTTGGCGCCGCTCGCTTGAATTCAGGACCGTGGCCGTGACGATCGTGCTGTCGGTCGTGTCGTTTGCGGTGGTCGGCGCGTACCTCTCAAACCAAATTGCGAACAACCTGTTCCAGGAGCGTCTGAAGCAAGCCGAATCTGAGAGCCGTTACTACGTCAAGCAAGTGCAGGACACCTTCGACGGTTCACAGGCCAACGACCAGTCGAGCGTCATCACCCTGGTCTACGACACCCTTAAGGCTGTGGAAGGCAACGGCTCGGTCATCCAGCGGCGATACGTCTTCGAAGCCATGCCCGAACAAACCAAGCCGCGCAACCGCTGGGTGGAATCGCGGGCCTCGGACCAATTGACGGTCCGCGTCATCCCCCCGGCGCTCCGCAAATCGGTCCAGGAATCGGGCAAGGACCAGTACTGGGCTTCCACGGAGTTTCCGGTCGGCAACCAGGATCACCCGGGAATCGCCGTCGGAAACAAGGTCACCTTCAATGGAACCGTCTACGAACTGTATCTCCTCTACGACCTGGATACCGCCCAACAAACCCTGGACGAAATCCAGAATGTGCTGTGGGCGGGTGGCGCCGCCCTCATCCTGATGATCGGCGGTATTGCCTGGTATGTGACCAGGAACGTCGTGAGCCCGGTGAGCCACGCCGCCGTCGTCTCCGAGAAGCTGGCCGCAGGCCAGTTGCAGGAGCGCATGGTGGTCAAGGGTGAAGATGAGGTGGCCAGGCTGGGCGCCTCCTTCAACCACATGGCTGCGAGCCTTCAGGAACAAATTACGCAGTTGGCCACCTTGTCCCAGATGCAGCAGCGATTCGTTTCCGATGTGTCGCATGAATTGCGGACCCCGCTCACGACAGTCCGAATGGCGGCGGAAGTGCTGTTCGACGCCCGGGATGATTTCGACCCCATCAATAAGCGCTCCGCAGAACTCCTGTACAACCAGGTGGAGCGTTTCCAATCCTTACTCTCGGACCTACTCGAGATCTCACGCTTCGACGCAGGTGCTGCGGTCCTGGACTCCGAGCCGACCGACATCCTCCAAGTGGTATCCCATGTCATCGACAGCGCCTCGCCAGTCGCCGCGGAGTACGGCTCGGAAGTCCGTCTTACCTCCCGCCACAAACGCATCATCGTGGATATGGATTCCCGCCGGATCGACCGCATCCTTCGGAACCTGCTGCTCAACGCCGTCGAACACGGCGAGGGGAAACCCGTCCATGTCTCCGTCGCAGCCAACCACGAAGCGGTCGCTGTTTCAGTGCGCGACTTCGGCATAGGGATGAGCCCGGCGGAGGCTGCGCGGGTCTTCGATCGCTTCTGGCGTGCCGATCCCGCCCGCGCCAGGACAACCGGCGGCAGCGGCCTTGGACTTTCCATCGCCGCGGAGGACACCAAGCTTCACAACGGGTGGCTCCAGGCTTGGGGCCGCAAAGGATCCGGTTCGAACTTCCGCTTGACCTTGCCTCTCAGGAAGGGAGGCACCATTGTGAAATCCCCCTTGCAGCTTGAAGCCGCAGATATCCACTTGCCAGGCGCCGCTCCCGAACGCCACATGCTCGTCTTGGATGCAGGCGAAGCCCCGCCGGAGCAGGGGTCCCGTGCGGATCAGGAACTGAACGGCCCTCCGGCGCTTCCTCCTGCCTTGCCTCCGACCCGCAAGGACGATGCCGACAAGACGGGGGACACGGCACTATGAGTTCCCGACGCTCGTATTCGTCCCGACGCCCGTATCTGCTGAGGGCTACAATCGCCGTTCTTGCAGTCCTCGTGGTTGTCCTCAGTTCCTGCGCGCAAATCCCACGGTCCGGTCCAGTGGGGAAGAGCAAGGACGAAAGCGCGGGCAACCCGAACGCTCCCGTCTTCTTCCCGCCGCCGCCCCACCCCGGAGCCAGCCCCGCGTCCATCATTGAAGACTTCTACGGTGCTGGCAGCGGCTATGAAGGCGACTATGCTGTGGCCCGGCAGTACCTGACGCAGTCGCTATCCGTCAGCTGGAAATCCGATAAGCGCACACTCGTTTTCCGCAAAGCGACAGTCGTCAAAACCGGCGTGGAAAATGAGTTCAAGTACCAGCTCGATCTCGCTTACGCCGTCGACGCCGACGGTGTTGCCACACAGTTTCCTGAGGGAACCACTGAGACAATTCCGGTGACTTTGGAACAGGTCGACGGCGAGTGGCGGATCTCAGCAGTTCCGGACGGTACAGCGATCCCGGAAGAGACGTTCAAAGTCATCTATGCGGCCCAGCCCATCTATTTCTACGACCCCACTTTTGCGTACGCGGTTCCGGATATCCGCTGGTTCATCAAGAAGAACACCGTCAAGGCGATGACCAGTGCATTGCTAGCCGGTCCGGCGCCTTACCTGCGGGGCGCCGTCGTCAGTGCCTTTCCTTCGGGCATGAAACTGGCCAGGGAATCGGTGCCCGTTGTTTCGGGAGCAGCCCAAGTTGACTTGTCCGCAAAGGAACTCGTGGACGCCTCTGCCGAAGACAGGCAGCGCATGCAGAATCAGCTGGCGCTGACGTTCCGCAGCCAACCGGATGTGGTGAACGTTCAGCTCCGGGCGGACCAGGACCTTGTCCGGGTGGAAGACAATGGCTCGGTCCTGCCCCCGGTGCTCGAGAAGAGTGCACCTGCCCGCCAAATTGCAGTCAGCAACAACGAACTGGTGCGCTACGAGAACAACAGAATCTCGCCCCTCCCGGACATGCAGCCGGTGGCCGGACTGAACCCGAAGGCTCCCGCAGAGTCCCCGACATCCCAGGCGGTGGCCTTCCTCAATGACGCTGGAACCGTCCTTTATTCGATCATTCCGGGCCAGCCCGCACGTCAGTTGACCACAAGGAGCACCCTGAGCCATCCCTCGTTCAGTCCACAGGACTGGGTCTGGACGGCAGGGCCGGGAGCCAGCGGCGCCACCGAGGTCGTGGCGTTCAAGCCATCCAACGTTGCGCAAGGCCAGCCTGTCCCCAGCGTGACGATGACCCCGGCATGGCTGGCCGGGCGCGTGGTGAGGGATTTCCGCATATCCCGGGAGGGAACGCGCGCCCTGGTCATCTCCGAAATGAACGGTAAGTCGTCTGTGCAAGTGACCGGCATCGTCCGGAATCCTGACGGCACCCCCAAGGATCTGACCGCCCCGATTACCTTGATTTCTTCAGCTCCTGCCGATCAAGGCGTTTGGGTCAATTCCACGACAGTTGCCGTGATGAAGGCTTCATCCAGTCAAAACGTTGTTCCTGAACTGCTGTCCCTCACGTCCAGCCAGCCGCAGCTGTTACCGGCTTGGCCGAGCCTGACAACCATCAGTGCCGGCAACGGGCCCGACCAGATTTTTGGACAGTCGGCAGCCGGAGTGTTCCAGCGGGTGGGCAATGGTTGGGAACTCCAACTCAAGGGTCCGGTGGACCCGGCTTTCCCGGGCTAGGGTCCCTTTTGCCGTCACGTTCTCCACATAGCCTGTTGTCCGCATAGGTGTTATCCACATGCGTACGTTCGGTGCTGTTGGCTGTGGGGCAGAAACCGGATGCTTGGGGCATGGGGAATGACAACAGGCACCGCCGGGCGTGCGATCCTGATCTTGTTGTCCGGAACCACGCTGCGCGTCATCGGGGAATTCATCCTGCTCGTTTGATGCGGCTCGGACAGGGCTTGGGTGATGCCCTCACTGAGTTGCTGGCTGTTCTGGCTCCCGTGGAATGCATGTGCTGCGGTGCCGAGGATTCGGCGCTCTGTGGCGCATGTGCACGGCAGCTACGTCTTTTGTGCAAGCGCCCTTTCCGCGCTGAAGGGCAAGCACCGGCCTTGCTTACGGTGGATGGCTCCGTGCTCCTGCCTGTTGTCGCAGCCGGCCACTATCGGGACGAACTTGCGCAAGCACTCCTGTCTTTCAAGCATCTAGGCCAAGGACAACTGGCCTCAACGCTCGCGCCTGCTTTGGGGAAGGCCATACGGGCAGCCGTTGGAGAAAGGGTGGACATCTGTGTGGTCCCGGTGCCCAGCAGCAACGCGGCCTTCCGGCGCCGCGGATTCAGTCCGGTCCATCTCTTGCTCGGCCGCTTGCGGCGCCAGGGTGCCTTGCCAGGCCTGGAGGTGAAGGATGCCTTGAAGAAGGGGAGGCCCGGGATTGCGGTGCAGACCCTCATGCCGGCCCTGCTGGCCCGGTTCCAAGGTGTTGCGGGCCAGGTTGTGAAAGCCTCGCAACGGGCTGGTGTTGGCGTTGGGGCGCCGGCGCCAGGAAGCGGACAAAAGGGCTTGGGCCGTGGAGACCGTGCGCGCCGCGTCCGCGGCTCCATGACCGTTCGGCTTTTCCGGAAAGGTTCTTTGGAAAGCCGGGTATGCATCATCGTCGACGACGTCCTCACCACGGGCGCCACCCTGGCCGAAGCTGCGCGGGCCGTATCGGCGGCGGGCGGCACGGTGTGTGGCGCCGTTGTCCTTGCGGCCACTAGACCCCCGGCGGGAAACGAGTTCTCCCAGATGCGCCCGGGGCAACCCAAAATCGACTCAAACAAAAAATAAGTGACGAAAGGGTGAATTACCCGTGGCGATGAACTAACGTCGGTTATGGGTACCAAGAACAGATGTACCTGTCGATAGCGGCTCGGAAAGGGGCTCGACTGTCCGTCAGATCAGCCCCAAGAAGCGCCCTTATCGTGTCACCTGAGTTGTTTGGAGGGCACCATGGAGTTCATGATCAGCGGCCGTAATCTGACCGTTTCGGATCGCTTCCGCGAGTATGCAGGCGAGAAGATTTCAAAGATTGAATCGCTTGGGGACAAGGTCCAGAGGGTTGACGCAAAGGTTTCGAAGGAAACCAACCCGCGTCAGACACCGGGCCAGCTCACGGTGGAAGTTACAGTTCTGGGCCGGGGCCCTGTGATCCGGGCCGAAGCGAGCGCCGCTGACAAGTTTGCCGCCTTTGATCTCGCCTATAGCAAGCTTCTGGAAAGACTCCGCCGGGCCAAGGACCGCAAGAAGGTCCACCATGGCCGCCACACGCCCAAAGCCGTCCGTGAGGCCACCGCGGCGCTCGAGCCCGCCAGTGCGAGCGAACCCATCTACGTAGAAGCAAGCAACCACCAGGAGCCAACGACGCCACCGGTGGAGACCTCGCCCTATGATGTCGACAACGACATTCCGGCCGGCGATTCCCCGGTCCTGATTCGTCGCAAGGTCTTCCCCGCCGCTTCGCTCACCCTTGATGATGCGGTGGACAACATGGAATTGGTGGGCCACAATTTCTACCTGTTCGTGGACAAGGAAACCAACACCCCGTCGGTTGTCTATCGCCGCCGCGGCTGGACATATGGAGTAATCACCCTCGACTCCACGTGCGAGCCAGGAGACGAACCCGTGGAGGAAAAGATCCACGCTTACCGCTCGAATGACCAGGCTGCCACAGCCTAGGCAACATTCGCATCTCCCATGAAAGGACTGGCATGGCCGCTTCGCTGAGCCTGTTGCGGGCACGGCGGATCGCATTGGCAGCCCAAGGACTGGACAAGGAACGGCCCACCGGCCCCGTGACTACACGGACGGTGGGCCGCACCTTTGCCCGGCTCCATGTGGTGCAGATCGACTCCGTCAATGTCCTTACGCGCAGCCATTACCTCCCCTTTTTCTCAAGGCTCGGCAAGTATGACCGAAGCATCCTCCATACAATGGCCGGGCGAAGTCCGCGGCGCATGATGGAGTACTGGGCGCACGAGGCCAGCTTCATCCGCCCTGAGCACTTTCAGGACCTGCTGCTGTGGCAAAACCGTACCTGGGTGGGCGCGGCCCACCTGGAGCGCGGAATCCGGGAGGATATGGCGAGCCGTATCCTCGACGCGCTCGCAAGCGGGCGCCCCATGACGGCCGCCCAATTGACCGCACACCTGGGGCACGAGGAAGAGCGGCAGCACGACAACTGGGGTTGGAATTGGAACTTGGTCAAACAGGTTTTGGAGCACTTGTTTGAAGAGGGGCTCGTGACGGCTGCGTCGAGGACGGAGCAATTCGAGCGGCGGTACACCCTGACGTCGAGGGTCCTGCCCGCGGGATCTCCTGGAGTCAACGGCCGCATGGGAAGTTTTCAGGACGGTGACGCTGATCTCCCAGCGGCGGCCATGGACCGGCTGATCGACGCCGCAGCCCAGGCCCACGGCATCGGAACAATCCGTTGCTTCGCCGATTACTTCCGGACTCCGGTGAAGCCTGCTGCAGCATCGCTCAGCAGGCTCGTTGCCGCGGGGCGCCTGGAACCGGTCACTGTGCGGGGCTGGGACCGGCCGGTGTATCGGCACGTGGAAGCCCGGCTTCCCCGCAGTGCCACCGCCCGGGCGCTGCTCAGCCCGTTTGACTCCCTGGTCTTTGAGCGCCGGAGGCTTGAGGAGCTGTTCGGGTTCCACTACCGGATCGAAATCTACACGCCTGCGGAGAGGCGCAAGTTCGGTTACTACGTCCTGCCGTTCCTCCTCCGGGACGCAGTGGTCGCCCGAGTAGACCTTAAAGCCGACCGCTCAGCCAAGCAGCTTCTGGTGCGCGCCGCACATGGTGAACCGAACGCGCCGGGGGACACCGCCGTCGAGCTCTCCGCGGAGCTGCGGCTCATGGCCGATTGGCTCGGGCTCGACGACGTCGTCGTGTCACCGAGCGGTGATCTCTCCCCGGCGCTGGCCTCGGCAGCGGCCCGAAACTGAATTCCCGGAGTGTCCCCAGGCGCGCCCGGCTCTCCGCTCTCAGGGGAACGAGGCCGCGTGGTGTTGGTCTCTCACGTAGACTGAAACCGCCAGAATTCGGCAGCTTGAGACTGGGAGCAACTTTACGTGGCATCACTTATCGAAAAACTTCTCCGCACGGGTGACAAAAAAACCCTGAGGCAACTGCGGACCTATGCCGATTCCATCAACGCCCTCGAAGACTCTTTCAAGACCTTCTCCGACGCCGAATTGCGCGAAGAGACGGACAGGCTCCGTGCCCGTCACGAGGACGGTGAGCAGCTGGACGAGCTCTTGCCCGAGGCTTTCGCGGCTGTGCGTGAAGCTTCCTCCCGCACGCTCGGGATGCGCCACTTCGATGTCCAGCTCATGGGTGGGGCTGCCCTTCACCTAGGCAATATCGCCGAGATGAAAACCGGTGAAGGCAAGACCCTCGTGGCCACTGCTCCGGCCTACCTCAATGCCCTTACAGGCAACGGTGTGCATGTCGTCACAGTCAACGACTACCTCGCCGAATACCAGTCCGAGCTCATGGGCCGCGTCTACCGCTTCCTGGGCCTCACCAGCGGATGCATCCTCTCCAACCAGGACCCATCAGTGCGCCGGCAGATGTACGCTGCCGATATTACCTACGGCACCAACAACGAATTCGGTTTCGACTACCTGCGCGACAACATGGCGTGGGACAAATCCGAGCTCGTACAGCGCGGCCACAACTTCGCGATTGTCGACGAAGTGGACTCCATCCTCATTGACGAGGCCCGCACCCCGCTCATTATTTCCGGTCCTGCCCAAGGTGACACCAACCGCTGGTACAGCGAATTCGCGAAGGTCGTGTTGCGTCTCCAGCCGGAGACCGACTACGAAGTCGACGAAAAGAAGCGCACCATCGGTGTCCTCGAAGCCGGCATTGAGAAGGTCGAGGACTACCTCGGCATCCAGAACCTCTACGAATCCGCCAACACCCCGCTCATTGGCTTCCTGAACAACGCCATCAAGGCAAAGGAGCTCTTCAAGCGGGACAAGGACTACGTCATCCTGGACGGCGAAGTACTCATCGTTGACGAGCACACTGGCCGCATCCTCGCGGGACGGCGTTACAACGAGGGCATGCACCAAGCGATCGAGGCCAAGGAAAACGTCGAGATCAAGGCTGAGAACCAGACCCTCGCCACGGTGACACTGCAGAACTACTTCCGCATGTACTCCAAGCTTTCGGGCATGACCGGTACGGCTGAGACCGAAGCCGCCGAGTTCATGAGCACGTACAAGCTTGGTGTGGTGCCCATCCCCACTAACCGGGACATGCAGCGCATCGACCAGTCGGACCTCGTGTACAAGAACGAAATCGTGAAGTTCGAAGCCGTCGTCAAGGACATCGCGGAACGCCATGAAAAGGGCCAGCCCGTCCTCGTTGGCACCACCAGCGTGGAGAAGAGCGAATACCTTGCCAAGTTGCTGGCCAAAGAAGGCATCCGCCACGAGGTCCTGAACGCAAAGAACCACGCACGCGAGGCTGCCATCGTCGCGCAAGCGGGACGCAAGGGCGCAGTCACGGTCGCTACCAACATGGCTGGCCGTGGTACTGACATCATGTTGGGCGGCAACGCTGAGTTCACAGCTATTGCCGATCTTGCGAAGCGTGGCCTGGATCCCGAGGAGAACTCTGAGGAATACGAGGCAGAGTGGCCAGGGGCACTCGAAGCGGCCAAGCAGGCAGTCAAGGATGAGCATGAGGAAGTGCTTGAACTAGGCGGACTCTACGTGCTGGGAACGGAACGCCACGAATCCCGTCGAATCGACAACCAGCTCCGCGGTCGCTCGGGCCGCCAGGGTGACCCGGGTGAGTCCCGTTTCTACCTCTCGCTGACGGATGACCTCATGAGGCTCTTCAATTCCGGTGCCGCCGAGCGCCTCATGAACAGCTCCGTGCCGGACGACGTCGCCCTCGAATCCAAGCTTGTGTCCCGTGCAATCGCTTCGGCCCAGGGCCAGGTTGAAGGCCGAAACGCTGAGCAGCGGAAGAACGTCCTCAAATATGACGACGTTCTGAACCGCCAGCGTGAAGCCATCTACGGCGACCGACGGAGGATCCTTGAGGGCGACGACCTGCATGAAAAGGTTCAATTCTTCCTGGAGGACACCATCAATGCCCTCATCGATGCCGCGACGTCGGAAGGAACCGGCGATGATTGGGACTTCCACCAGCTGTGGACCAACCTCAAGACGCTGTACCCGGTGACTGTTACGGCCCAGGACATCATTGACGAAGCCGGCGGCAAGGCCCGCGTGTCCGTTGAATTCCTCAAAAACGAGATCCTTTCTGACGCGCAGCTCGTTTACAAGGAGCGGGAGGAAGCCATTGGCGCCGAGAACATGCGCGAGCTTGAGCGCAGGGTTGTCCTCTCGGTCCTTGGACGCAAGTGGCAGGAACATCTCTATGAGATGGACTACCTCAAGGAGGGCATTGGCCTTCGCGCGATGGCCCAAAGGGATCCCCTCGTCGAGTACCAGCGCGAAGGATTCATGATGTTCCAGAGCATGATGGAGGCCATCCGAGAGGAGAGCGTCGGCTTCCTCTACAACCTGGAAGTCGAAGTAACGCCCGCCGAAGACGTGGTGATCGTCGACGGCAGCCCCGAAGGCGGTCACGTCGAACATCACGATCCGCAAATTCGCGCGGCCGGCCTCGAAGCTCCGGAGAAACCGGTTCAGCTGCAGTACACGGCGCCCGGTGAAGACGGTGCGAGCCAGACCCGGGTGGAAGGCCGGTCCTCGGGGCGCTCGGGCAACCCCGCCAAGGCCGCCGCCGAAGACAAGCAGCGCGGGACCAGCAAGAAGAAGCGCCGCTGACCCCGGCCGTACGCTGGGAAACGGAGAAGGACCAGAACCTCGTTCTGGTCCTTCTCCGTTTCCCGAGACGTCCCAGGGGACGCTGCGTCAGCCAATTTCGAGGGCAGTGACCTTCCACGCGCCATTGCTTCCTTCAAGCCGCATGGCTACGGCGCGGGAGCGGAGTTCTTCGGAGATAACCACGCTTGCCTCGTACACTCCCTCCTTCACGGTGCAGACACGAACTGAGCGGACCACCGGACTGCGGTGAAGCCGTGACCGTCCGGCCTGGGACCGGGCCGCATGGGCTCGCGTCAGTGCCGCCCGGTGCTGGAGTGCGCTGAGGCATCGCGGGTCCAGGGACCGCGAGAGCTGCTGGACAGGCCGCGTGCCCGCAAGGACTTCGATTGAGGCTTGGGCGATACTGCGGGCCAGCGTGCGCAATTCCCCATCAAGGCTGATCACGTCGGCCACCTTGCGGGCGGAAGACCGCCCCGTAGCGGAAGAACTCCCCGGTCGGGCTGTGGCGCGAGACGATTCCCCGGTTGCTGGAGGAAAGATTTGTGGCGAAGTCACCGTCCGGGATGCATCGGGCAGGGCATGGATAGCTGATGTTGCGCTCATGGATTTCCTCGATTGAATCGATGGGTTGCTGGCGGATGGCGGGTTGGCTGCGGACGGTGTGGTTCCGGCGGCTCAGGTACGGGGCGGTGGTTGGAGGATTTGACCAGGGAACAGGAGCCCAGGGTCGTCTCCTATGACTTGTCGGTTTGCGGCGTGCCACTTTGGCCAGTGGAGGGCAATGTCGACGTCGCTGGCCATCGGGCCAAGCTGCCGCGCCGCAATTGACCATAATGAATCGCCCCGGCTCACCACCACAGTGCCCTGACCCGGGGAGACTGGCTCTTCCGCGGTCCGCTGCGGTAGGGATCCCAGGAACCCCGGCTCGCCGGTGGTTGCACGGGGTTGCCAGCGCGGCTCGACCTTCGAAGGATCGGACGCAATCGATGGCACGGTTGAAAGGTGCGTAGAGGGGGCTGGTGCCCACTGGGCGGAAATGCTGGTGGACGGTGCGGTCTCGGCAGTAGGGCTCCACGCGGGTTCAACTGGTGCGGGGGCTGCATTTGCCATCGGAATTCCCACGAGATTCAGGCCAAGAATTGCTGCTGCCAGCCTGCACATGAAGGCGGGGCTGAGTTTGGCAGCGGTGCGGGCGGTGCGGCCTGTGCCCGATTGCTGGAAGACCGCGGCGGCAACCGCCAGGAGTAATGTCGCTATCCACCAGGCGACGATCGCCAGACCGACGCCGGTCGCAACAAATCCTAGGAAATCTTCAAACATGGGTGTTTGGTGACGGCCTGCTGCGGCCTGCCATCGGTCAGTCAGGATCAGGCCGGTGGCAGCGAGCGAAAGGCCGAGAACCAGGATGGTCGCTGCCATCGCAGCGTCGTTCCGAATGGTTGTGGTGGTCTGTTCCATGGGTTCCCCTCACCCAATTGATGGCATTTGATGCAGTTTGATATATCTTGAACCATTTTGACCACACAAAGCATCACTTGTCCAGAAGTCGAATGCCGGTGAACGAAGATTGACCCACACAGCCTGCCCGCTTACGCTGACGCAATGCGCTGGGATGCACTGTTTGAAGACATGGAGGCACAACTGGCCTCCGAACACTTGCTGGGACTTGAATCCGAAATTTCAGAGCGGGCCCGGGTGGAGACCGCCGGAATCGAACTCTCTGACAGGCTGCGTGGAGCAATCGGCCAGAAGATTGATGTGAAGCTTCGTTCGGGAACGCTGGTGTCCGGGACGCTGAGCCATGTCGGGAGCGAATGGTTGGTTCTGGATGAGGGTCGCCACCAGTGGCTGGTGCCGGGGGAGGCAGTACTGACGTATCAGGGACTCGGCCGTCAAGCGCGGGCAAGCCAATCGAAGACGGTGCAACGCCTTGGCTTGGCCAGCGCACTGCGGATGCTGTCCCGGGATAGGTCAGAAGTCGCAGTCCATTTGCTTGGATCGACATCGGAGGAGAGGGCAATGCGGGGCGTCGTTGACCGCGTAGGCAAGGACCACTTTGATCTCGCAGTCATGATGCCGGGCGAAGTGCGCCGGCACGGCAGCGTCGTTTTCGTGGCGACAGTTCCGTTCCGGTCGCTTGCTGCTCTGCGTTCATTGCGGGGCCAGGAGATGTAACTCGGGCGGAGACTCCCCGCGGCCGTCATTGGCGCTTGGGAGCTTTTCAGTGCTTGCGGGGATCAGGAGGACTTGGATTTGGCCTCTTGGATCATCCTGTTGGCCTCGGCATAGCGTTCCTCGATGTACTGCTCTAGCATTTTTTCTTCCACGCGCCACTGGCCCCTGCCACCCACCTGAATGGCTTTGAGTTCTCCGCTTCGCACCAAGGCGTATGCCTGCGGCGAGTTGATTTGAAGCTGTTCGGCGACATCAGCCAAGGTGAGGAATCGGGGCATGCCTTTATTTTGCCACTCTTCAACCAATTTGCTGACGTTATCCACAGTTTGAGGTGATTTGCCGCACTTGACTTTTGGAAGCTGCCAGTAAGCGGTCAGAATGAGGGCCACTGAAGGTTACGACCGGCGAATTTGCAATTGGGGGACAGAGTGAGTGCAACTACCGCGGCCGCTGCAGCGCGGCTCAAGAAACCGTCATGGAGGGATCCGCGCCTCTTGGTGGGGATCCTCCTGGTCCTGGCATCGTTGGCTGGAGTCATCGCCCTCGTTGGAACCGCGGACCGCACCATCCAGGTATATGCGGCGCGCGAGCCGATCGCCGTGGGCCAGAAGGTCAGCAAGGACGATCTTACGATCGTGAAAGTGCGGCTCGACGACGTCGAGTCAAGCTACGTGACTCTGACGGATGGCCTGCCCGAAGGGAGGGTCGCCGTCCAAAGGATCGCCAAGAATCAGCTCGTCCCGCAAGAAAGCCTCGGAGCCGCGGACACCCTGAACCGCAAGCCGGTTGCGATCTCCATTCAGGAGTCCCTGCCTCCCCAAGCTGTGGCTGGATCCCGCGTGGACGTCTGGGTAGCCCTTCCCGATGCCCGCAATGGCTTCGGCGCGCCACAGCTATTGTTGCCCGGCGCGGAAATCGCCCAGATCACCGAAGGCGCTTCGACGCTTGGGGTGTCCAAGGAGAAGGTAGTGCTCGTACTCGTGACCGATGAGCAGATGCCGAAACTTCTTGGCGCACAGGCGAACAAAGCGAAGGTTGCCGTGGTCTGGAACCCGGGCGGTGCCAGCAAGTGAGTATCCCCGTTGTCACCGTCGGGCAGTCCCGGGAAGATTTGGTCGGGGGACTCGAGCGGCTCCATGGGCCGGTGACAGTCGTCCGCCGGTGCGGCGAGCTCGCCGAACTGCTGGCCGCGTGCCAAAGCGGTCTCGCCCGTGCGGCGGTCATAGCCAACGGTACTGAGGAGCTTACAGCGTCGCTGGTCGACCGGTTGGCGGCCGTCGGCGTGTCCGTTGTTGCCCTGAGTGACGATCCGGCGGAGGCGGTCCGCTTGCGGAGTATCGGCGTCGTCACGGCGTCGCTGGAGGTGGATTCGGCGTCACTGGCTTCCACGATCTCCGATTCGGTGGGACAACTTTCCGGACGGGCGAGGCGACGCGCAGAGCAGCGGGATTCCGGTTATGCGGATACCGCCGCGGAACTCCGCCCCTCCGATGTCGAGGAAGAAGCGGAGCAGGCGCCCGCGGGGGACGGCCGGGTCATAACGGTTTGGGGTCCCACGGGAGCGCCGGGCCGGACCCTCGTGGCTGTCAACATGGCTGCGGAGTTGGCGGCCGAAGGCAAGTCCGTGATACTTGTCGACGCGGACAGCTACGGGGCCAGCGTCGCGGCCTCACTGGGCCTGTTGGATGAATCAGCCGGACTGGCGCAAGCCTGCCGGTTGGCGGACCAAGGATTGCTGGACGTTGAATCCCTCAAACGAATAGCCGTGCCTGTCTTTACAGAGGCCGGCAGCTTTCGGGTTCTTACAGGCATCACCCGTGCGGACCGGTGGACCGAACTTCGGGCCGCTGCACTCGCTACCGTATATGAGTACGCCAGGGAGATTGCTGAGGTCGTTGTGGTCGATGCGGGTTTCTGTGTTGAAGCCGATGAAGAACTCAGCTTCGACACTATGGCACCCCGACGCAACGCGGCCACTCTGCGCAGCATCGAACTTGCGGACACCGTTTACGCCGTGGGTGCTGCCGATGCGATCGGCGTTCCGCGGCTCGTGCGTGGCCTTGCGGAGGTCGCGCAGGCCGTACCGCAAGCGGCTCCTCGAGTGGTCTTGAATAAGGTCCGGGCAGCATCTGCGGGCCGCTCACCGAATCGCGAGCTTCGCGAAGCATGGGATCGGTACGGTCCCGGCTCCGCTATCGAGGGGTTCCTTCCATCTGACCCGGAAGCTTGCGACGCTGCCTTGCTGTCCGGCGCCGTGCTCCTCGAAAGTGCGCCTGAATCTGCCCTGCGGCAAGCAATCGCCAAATTGGTCTGTGCAGCCGTCCAGCAAAATGGCAAATCCTCTGTCATTTATTCCAGAGCAAGGCGACGGCTAAAGCGTTAGGCTCGCCATGTGGGCTGCAAGGACGCAGCAATCAAGATGTGATGGAGGCGTTTGTCGATGTCGTCAGGATCCAGCGTGGAGGATCGTTCTAAACTTGCAGTAGTCCGTGAAGGGTTCTACGGCGACTACTACGAGCATCTCGCAGAGGAGGACGCCCGCGGATATGCGGCCGAGCGATTGACCTCCCGGGCGGCCGCCCACCGGGAAGTGGGAAAAAGCCGCAAACCGGGCACCGCCAACGTCAAGATTGCCAATGAGGCAGACCGCAGCATTCTGTATATCGTCACGGATGACATGCCGTTCCTCGTGGATTCGGTGAATGCCGAGCTCGTTCGCCAGAACTGCGCCATCCGGCTCGTCATGCACCCGCTCTTCGTGGTTTCGCGCGATCGCCTGACGGGCGATCTCTCCGGCATTGCCCGGGTGCCCTCCAACATAGGTATCTCGAGCGGTGACACCGCAGCGATGCCGAATGTCGCCCACCTGATCGCGCAAGGCGACAACGTCTCCCACATGGAGTCGTGGATCGCCGTCGAGGTTGACAGGGTGGCGGACGACTTCCAGAAGGAACTCGTGGACGGAATCCATCGCGTCCTGAGCGATGTCCGTGCCGCCGTCGAAGACTGGCCGAAGATGCGCACCAAGGCGCTCGAACTGGCATCATCCCTGGACAAGGTGGCCCATCCCGAACACATCGCCGAGCTCAAGCAGGCACAGGACCTCTTGCGCTGGTTGGACAACGGCAATTTCACGTTCCTGGGTTACCGGGAATACGACCTCATCACCGAGAACGGCGAAGACGTCCTTGAGTTGCGGGAAGCGAGCGGCTTGGGACTCCTGAGGGCGGGTGACCATCCGCACCAAATCCAGCACCTCACCGACGCAGGACGCAGGAAGGCCCGCGAAAAGCGTGCCTTGGTCATCACCAAAGCCAACTCGCGCTCTACCGTGCACCGTCCTGCGTACCTGGACTACATAGGTGTCAAGAGCTTCGATCTTGCCGGCAACGTCAACGGCGAGCGCCGCTTCATCGGGCTTTTCGCCACCAGCGCGTACACCGGTTCCGTACGGAACATCCCGATCGTCCGGGAAAAGGTCGACGCTGTGCTCCGCTCGGCCGGTTTCCCGCAGGACTCCCACTCCGGCAAGGACCTCGTAGGTATTCTCGAGACCTACCCCCGTGATGAACTCTTCCAGATTGAGACCGACGATCTGGCCACAACCGCTTTGGGTATCCAGCGGCTTCAGGAGCGGCGTCGTACGAAGCTCTTCCTGCGTCCGGATATCTACGGACGCTTCATGTCAGCCCTGGTCTACCTGCCCCGCGACCGCTACACCACCAACGTCCGGCAGCGTATTGAGCAGGAACTCCGCGAGACCTTCGAAGCCGAGAGCATCGACTATGAAGCGCGCATCACGGAGTCCGCCCTCGCCAGGGTGTTCTTCCGCATCCGGCTGCCGCGTGAGGCGGAACTTCGCGACGTCGACGCCGGAGAGCTCGAAAAGCGCCTCGTCCGGGCCTCTCGGTCCTGGGCAGAAGGAATCGCAGAGGTGCTCCGCGAGAACACGAGCGCATCGGAAGCCGAGGCGCTGTCCGCCCTCTGGACGGATGCCTTCCCCGCCGGTTACCGCGTGGACTACGAAGTCGAGGACGCTCTTCAGGACATCGAGCGTTTCGAGAAGTACGGCGCCACGGCCGATCGCGACGCCGTCGCCGTCCAGGCGGCTCCTGGAGTGCATGTCTATCTGCCCGATGGTGCCGGTGAGCTCCTTGAAGAGGACGCCCGCGTTAAGCTTTACCTCCTGGAACCCAAGAGCTTGAGCCAGATCCTGCCCTACTTCCACAATCTCGGCCTTGAGGTTCTGGACGAGCGACCCTTCGAAATCGAGACTTCCGACCACCGGGACTTCTTCCTCTACGACCTCGGCCTGAAGTACCCCGCTGGCGTCAACCCCGTGGCCACCGGCCAGTTCTTGGCGGATTCCTTCAGTGCAGCCGTGACCGGTGAGGTGGAATCCGACAGCTTCGACCGACTGGTGCTCCGCGAGGGAATCCACTGGCGCCAGGTCGTGATGCTCCGCGCATATGCGAAGTACATGCGCCAGATGGGAAACACAAACTCCTTCGAGTTCATTGCGGACACACTCCTCGCCAACCCCGAGGTTGCCCGTGGCCTGATTGATCTCTTCGGAGCACGCTTTGATCCGGCATCAGCTGACGCAGCCCGTCCGGCTCGCCAAGACACCGCGCGCGCCACACTGGCCGAAGCGATCGACCAAGTCGCAACGCTCGACGCCGACCGTGTCCTGAGGACTTTCGTCAACCTCATCGAGTCGACCCTGCGCACGAACTACTTCCAAGGCAAGTCGTACGTCAGCTTCAAGCTGGATCCAACCAAGATCGATGGACTGCCATTCCCGCGGCCTAAGTACGAGATCTGGGTATACTCGCCCCGTGTTGAAGGCGTGCATTTGCGCTTCGGCAAGGTGGCTCGAGGCGGCCTGCGGTGGTCGGACCGCCGCGAAGATTTCCGGACCGAGATCCTCGGCCTGGTCAAGGCACAGACCGTGAAGAATGCTGTCATTGTGCCCACCGGCGCCAAGGGCGGTTTCTTTGCTAAGCAGCTCCCTGATCCCGCAATTGACCGCGCGGCCTGGATGGCGGAAGGCATCGAGAGCTACAAGACTTTCATTCGTGGTCTGCTCGATCTCACCGACAACCTGGTGACTACAGCCGACGGCGAAAAGATCGTGCCCCCGTCGGACGTTGTCCGTCAGGATGACGACGATTCGTACCTGGTGGTGGCTGCGGATAAGGGCACGGCAACGTTCTCGGACACGGCCAACGGACTGGCCGCCGAGTACGGATTCTGGCTGGGAGACGCATTTGCTTCCGGTGGTTCCATCGGCTACGACCACAAGGCCATGGGGATCACGGCACGAGGCGCTTGGGAATCGGTCAAGCGCCACTTCAGCGAGCTGGACCTGGACACCCAGACCGAGGAATTTACTGTGGTCGGCGTCGGCGACATGTCCGGTGACGTGTTCGGAAATGGAATGCTTCTTTCCAAGCACATCCGTCTGCTGGCCGCTTTCGACCACCGCCACATCTTCTTGGACCCGACGCCGGATGCGGCTTCCTCCTTCGACGAACGGCAGCGTCTCTTCGATCTGCCCCGCTCCTCATGGGATGACTATGACCGCTCGCTCATCAGTGCAGGCGGCGGCGTCTTCGCGCGCCAGGCCAAGGTCATCCCGATCTCCCCGGAGGTTCGTAGCGCCCTGGGTCTTCCGGACGGAACAGTCCAGTTGAGCCCTCCGGATCTTCTGCGCGCCATACTCCTCGCCCCGGCAGATCTCCTGTACAACGGCGGCATCGGGACGTACGTCAAGGCAAGCACCGAGACCCACGCTGAGGTGGGGGACAAGGCGAATGACGGCATCCGTGTGAACGGACGCGAGCTGCGCGTCAAGGTTGTCGGCGAAGGTGGCAACCTCGGAATGACGCAGCGCGGACGCATAGAGGCCGCACTACAGGGAGTCATCCTCAACACTGATGCCATCGACAACTCTGCCGGCGTAGATTGCTCCGACCATGAGGTCAACATCAAGATCTTCGTCGACCGGATGGTTGCCGCCGGGAAACTTGACGCTTCCGAGCGCACATCGTTCCTCGCCGACATGACCGACGAGGTCGGGCGCCTTGTGCTCGAAGACAACATTGATCAGAACATCCTGCTGCTTAACGACCGCACCCGTGTCGCAGAATGGAGCCCGAGCTACGAACGCCTGATGGACTGGCTCGAGAAGTCTGCTGATCTCAAGCGGGACCTTGAAGCACTGCCGACCACCGACACGCTTCGCGAGAGGCTGGAACAGGGCCAAGGCCTGACGTCTCCGGAACTGTCCGTCCTCGCCGCATATGCCAAGATCGAATTGGGATCTGCATTGCGCGACAGCGACCTGGCGGACGATCCCTGGTTCCGCAAGACGATCCGCTCGTACTTCCCGAAGCAGCTTCGGGAACGGTTCGACGCCGAACTGGACACGCATCCTTTGCGTCGCGAGATCATCGCAACCGTGGTCGCCAATGACATGATCAACCTGGGCGGCATTACCTTCGCCTTCCGCACCATGGAGGAGACCTCGGCCACCGAGGTTGCCGTGGCGAAGGCGTTCGTCGCTCTCCGCGAGATCTACGAACTCGACTCCATGGTGAAGGAGCTCAATGCCCTGCCGGCTTCGTTCCCCACGGAACACTGGAGCACCGTCCACCTCGACGTCCGGAGGCTTCTGGACCGCGCTGTTCGCTGGTTGCTGAGCCAGGGTAACGCGTCAAAGCCGATCTCGGAGGTTGTCGCTGAGTTCAAGCCGATGATGGATCCCATGAGGGCCCGGGTGCTGGACTACCTGCGCGGCAGCGACAAGGAGCGGGTGACCGGCTGGCTTGAAAAGGCGCGTGCGTGGGGCTTGCCGGAGATGCTTGCCCATCGCTGGGCCGAGCTTTTCGAGAGCTTCGTGCTCTTGGACATCGCCAAGATTGCGCAGAGCCGCGGGGCCCGGGTGGAAGAGGTCAGCAACGTCTACTACACGGTGTTTGACCGCTTCCATGTTGATTCACTGCTCGAGCGAATTACCGCACTCCCTCGGGACGACCGGTGGCAGGCGCTTGCCCGTGCTGCTCTGCGCGACGACCTCTACTCGACTGTGGCGGACATGACCATGTCGGTCCTCGAATCGACCGACGCCGGTCTCGACGCCGAAGCCCGCTTGCGGGCTTGGGAGGACCTCAACGCCGAGCAGCTGGGTCGTGCGAAGAGCATGTTTGACGAGGTCAATGCGTTGGAGGCCGACGACATGGCTTCGCTGTCGGTAGCATTGAGGCTCTTGAGGTCAATCGTTCGACGCTAGGGACAAGCCCGGGCGTTATATGGAGGTGCAGTGGCAATCTTTACAGACCCCATCAGGGAGCACGCTGATTTCGGGCCTGGAGATGCCGAATGGCTGCACCTCCTGGTCGGCGACTGGCAAATGGTCGCCGACCTGGCGTTCGCGGACTTGGCCCTATGGTTTCCGCATCCTGAATTCGGTTACATTGCGCTTGCACACGTCAGGCCATCGACGAGCCACACGGTGTTTCACGCGGACTTCGTCGGGGAAGGCATCCGATCGGATCTGCAACCGATAGTGGACAAGGCGTGGTCCAGCCATTCAATCGAACGCTCCAGTGAAACGAGCTGGAGCAGCGAGATGGCGTTGCGGGTTGAAGCGGTGCCCATGGTCAGGAACGGACGGACCCTCGCCGTCGTCACGTCGCATATGGACCTGTCCAGTTCGCGGATGCCTTCCCGCCTGGAGCTGACATACAGGCAATGCGCCTATGATCTGCTCCGCATGGGCACTCTGGGACTGTGGCCGGATTTCGCTTCACCCACGGGCTCTCGCCGCGGTGCGCCGCGTGTGGGTGACGGCCTGATCAGGCTCGACGCGGACGGCATCGTGCAGTATGCGAGCCCGAACGGTGTCTCGGCATTCCGCCGCCTCGGCGAGGTGGAGACGTTGGAAGGGCGGTCCCTCGCCGAGGTTACAGCAGGCCTCCTCAAGGACCGGCGCATGGTGGACGAGACTTTGCCGTTGGTAGTCACGGGCCGCATGCCGTGGCGGAGCGAGATTGAGTCCCGCGGGGTCAGCTTGTCATTGCGCGCAATTCCGCTGCGCGATGAAAAGCACCGTTTCGGCGCCCTGGTTCTGTGCCGCGACGTATCCGAACTACGACGCCGCGAGCTCGAGCTTGTCACCAAGGATGCCACCATCCGTGAAATCCACCATCGCGTCAAAAACAATCTGCAGACAGTTGCTGCCTTGCTGCGCATGCAGTCGCGACGCATGGTCAGCGATGAGGCGAAGCAAGGCCTGGAACAGGCAATGCGGCGGGTGGCGACCATTGCGTTGGTGCACGAGACCCTTTCGCAGGGACTCACCCAGAGCGTGGACTTTGATGAGCTGATCGGGCGCCAGTTCCGGCTCTCGGCCGAAGTAGCGTCACCTTCGCAGCATGTCCGGACCGAGCGCTCAGGTCTGTTCGGTGAATTGCCGAGCGACTTTGCCACGCCGCTTGCCCTGGTTATCAACGAACTCGTGACGAATGCCGTGGAACACGGCCTCGAAGGACGGGCCGGAACAGTGTGGCTGATGGCCGATCGTTCGACCGGGGAGCGCGGTGATGAGCTCCTGACCGTGACAATTGCCGATGATGGCGTCGGGCTGCCCGAGGGGTCGTACACAGAAGGCCTGGGCCTTCAAATTGTGCGGACGCTTGTCACGAGCGAATTGGGTGGCAGCATCCAGTGGATGCCGCGCGACGGGGGAGGCACCGCCGTCGAGATCGTCTTGAACCTGGTGCGAAGCTGACACCAGGCGCTCACGAGCTGCGGTGCCGCTAACCGCAATGAGACATACGAGGATGGCCCGGACCTTTCGGTCCGGGCCATCCTCGTATGTTCCGTTCGCTGCCGACGCCGTGTTCTATCTTTCAGGCACCGTAGTCTATTTGCCGCCGGCTTTAGGAAGCGCGGCGTGCGCGGGCTGCACGGCGCTTGAGTGCGCGGCGCTCGTCTTCGCTCATGCCGCCCCAGACGCCTGCGTCCTGGCCCGATTCAAGAGCCCACTGAAGGCATGTGTCCACGACAGGACAGCGGCGGCAGACACTCTTCGCTTCCTCGATCTGGAGAAGCGCAGGGCCGGTGTTGCCTACGGGGAAGAAAAGCTCCGGGTCCTTGTCAAGGCAGGCTGCGCGGTTACGCCAATCCATGCTGATCAGTCACTCCATTCGTGAGTACTAGGTGAGCCTTTTGTGAAAATATTCACGAGAGGCTTCACAGGAAAGGGGACCCATTGGGCCCCCTTGGTCGTCTGAGTCAAGCGTGTCATGTTAACGCCATGTAAACAAGGGGTTCAAGCCGTTGAAACCGTGAGCGATGCATCACATTGGTTGCCGGTCTGCTCACAGGTATTTGACTATGTCCGGTAGTGTGCCAGTGTGTCAAGACCCCCTCTGAACCCTGCCCACGACCCTGCCGTGCCCGGCGACGACGGCCAAGGGACCAGCCACAACAGCTCTGCTGGAGCCCCCGGCGGAGGACAGCGTCCCAAAGGAATCGTTGTGATTTCGATCGTGGTTTTGCTGGAAGCCCTCGCATTGTTGACCGCGGCGGCCCTGTATGTCTACCAGCTAGCGACCGGGGCGCCCGTAACCTCATTTTGGGGGGCGGTATTTACGCTGGGCCTTCTCCTTGCCTTTTCTGCGTGGTTGTTTGCGGTCAGCCACTTCTTGTTCCGTGGCTATCGTTGGACCCGCGCGGCGGCGTTGGTTGCCCAGCTGTTCGTCCTGACGATCGGGTTTCCCACGATGACCGGGGGGCTGGCCCTCGCCGGACTCGCCATGGTGGTTCCGGCTTTGGCTGGAATTGTCCTTCTGTTCGACAAGCGGGTGATCGCCTTTGCTTCCCGAACGGGCGGATCCCGCGCCGCGCTCTGACCCCTTTCGCTCTGACGAAGCCCTTCATTCTGGAGCGGCGATCTGGACAGGACGCGTTCTTCCGTTCTCAATAAGGACAGCACGGCCCGGTGGGGCTTCCAGTTCGACGTCAACGCGGACGCCGAAGAGATCCCCGTCAGTAGGCGAGGTTTTGCCAAGGAGAATCCCGTTTCCGTGGGCTCGGGCAAGGGAAGCCAGGGGCGTCCGCTGCAGCAGGGCCGGACTGTGTGCCGCCGTTGCCACTATGGAGAATCCCATGGTGGCAAGCTCGGCAAGGAGCATGCCGGTTGCTCTACTCAGGTGTTCGGCGTCGTCTACCAGGAGATTGGTGCCGGTACTCGCAAGCTTGCTGGTTGCATTCCTGTGGAAGTCCGCCCAGAAGGCATCCGGATCGGTACCCCGTGGTGGGCGCTGCCACTGAAGGCCTGGGTTGAGCAGCGGCAATGCGGTGAGCAACGACGACTTGCCGGATCCAGGAACGCCAAGCGCAAGAAGAACGCCCGAGGGCGGGAGCGTGATCCATACAGGTTCATGTTCGTCGCCTCCCAGACCAAGCAGCACCGCTCTGCGCACGCGAGCCGACGAAGGAGCAGTGGCTTCGATTCCGTGGTCCGCCACGATGTCCGAGGCCCGGACAAAGTGTGGCAACGGCTCCACCCGGAAAGGGCGTCGCATGGGGTTAGGGGGTTCGTCGGAGGGCCAACCCGTGCGTGGCGGCGGGGCCACGAACTGGGTGACTGCCGTGTCGACATCAAGGAAGTTGCCACTCGCGACAGCCCTGCCCTTAACAGGCTTTATTGCCGTAAATCGGGGCCACGCAAGCCGTGTTTCTTCGGTAGCGCCAAGGGGAAAGTATGCACGATTGGGAATTGACGCGAACATACGCGACGCGACCAGTTCCCTGTCACCCGTTACCAGAACGGTCAGTCCGGACTTCGGCCCATCGCGAACGATGGTGTGGACGAGGTCCTCGGCCCAAGCAAGTGGCCCGTTGCGCAACTCGGAGATCCAAGACCCCCAGCCGGAAATGACGAGCAGCAAGGGAACTTCTCCCATGACATCACCCCGGGCCCGCCGCGCCGACACTTCGTTCGCCAACCGCTCCAGAATCCGGGCGGCCCTCTTGGCGTGGTTGACGGAGGCGACGGCGCCGACGCGCCCGCCGGCTGCCACACCGGCGAAAGCGCCGTCGCCATCCAGGACATAAAAGTGGAGTTCCTCGCCACTTCCAACAAGCTGTGCAAACGCCGCCCGGCAGGCGTCTTCGACGCCGTTTCCGGGAGGGCCGACAAGTCCGAGGTTCCCGTGCAGACTGGGAGTCCAGGTCAGACCCGTAACCCGTTGTTGCGAAGGTAAATCGACTAAGCCGAGGTAGGCGGTTCCTCCTGCCGATTTCCTGGGCTCTGCATGCTTGCCCGCCGATGCTGCCGCGCTAAGCCATAGGTCAAATGCGATGGATTCAGGAAGCGCGTCCGCAACAGGTCTTCGGGGCGGTCTACCTCCATGGGTGGTCCAAACCCGATTGATTCCTTTGATAATGGGACGCGCGGCTTCTGCCGGGGTTGTCCCTGGATTTTGAATCCCTTCCTCGGCGTTCCCAGACGAGCCGCTGAGGCCGAGCCACTCTGCTGCCGTCCGGGCGACGATCCTCGTGAGTGGTCGAATACCCTCGCTGCTGGTGAGAGTCGCTGTCTGGAAAAGCTCGGCTTCCTCCGCCCCTCGAACCAAATAGGCCCGGCCAGGGAGGGACACCGGAATCGATGCGGCGGCCGGAGAGTTGATGATGTCCCGCGATTCCAAGTCTGATTGGACGCGAAGAGCAATGCTCGTAGTGACGTTGGCCCGGATGTCGGCACTCAGTGCGCCCTGCGGACGTTGTGTTGCCATGACCAGGTGGATGCCCAAGGACCGGCCGATGGTGGCAATCCGCATCAGTTCGGCCAGAGCAGCCGGGGCGTCTTCAACAAGCATCCTGAATTCGTCGATCACAAGTACCAATCGGGGGATGATGGGCAATTGGTCTTTTCGTGCTGTCTGGATCCCGTCTCCCGACCCGCCGACCCGGGCCCAGTATGCTGGCAAGTCCGGGACATTTGCCTCCGCAAGGATTGCCTCCCGCATCCGAACTTCGGCACGGAGGGACACCAGGGTACGCTCCAGTTCGTGTTCGCTGAGATCCGTGAGCATTCCGACGCATTGAGGCAGGTCGATCAAGGGCCCCAGACCTGAACCTCCTTTGAAATCAACAAATAGGAAGTTGACTCTCTCGGGGCTGTGGGTCAGTGAGATCGCTGTCACGATAGTGCGCAAAAGCTCGGACTTTCCCGATCCAGTCGTTCCGGCCACAAGGAGATGCGGGCCGTCGGAAACCAGATCCAGGGAGCGGGGCCCTTCGGTCCCTCGCCCGATGACCGCGGTGAGCCCGCTGCGTGCTGAAGAGTCGCTCCAGCGGGCCGCGATGCTTGAGGGGTCGTTTGGAAGCAGTTCGGCCAACAGGCACGCAGGGGGGACAACGGACGGCCTTGTTGCCGCCAGTACGGGCACGGCGGCCAACGATCGGCAGTAGCGGTCAAAAACTGGGTGCTGGACAAAGTCAGGATCGAATTCCGTTTCTGTAAGACAGGACCGGAGGACTGCGCGTCTGTTCCAAAACTCGACAAGGCATATGCCTGCATCTCCGCCTGCTGCGCGTTGGAAGATTCTCCAGCCGGATTCGGCCGCCGCCTTCCGGAGTGAATCGTCGTCGGAATCAGGCTCGGACCCCACCAAGAAGAGCGCGCCTGGTTCCCCGGTTCGCTCGGAGAGAACGGCTGCTGCTGACCGGACGTCCGTGGTCATCGTGACTCGGGGTAAGAAGCGGGCGCTGAACGGCAAAAGGGCAATTGGGCCGTGGATGAGGATAGCGACATTCGATGCGCTAGGAAACGCCGCAAGTTGCATGAGCAGGAACCTGAACATGCCTTGGATCTTGGCTTCAGGTCCAGCAAAGGAAACCGTTTGGATGGTGGGATCCAAAACCATTGGAACCGGGCCCAACTGCGGCGGCTCGAAGCGTGGATCGGCGGGATCGAGTGCAACCAAGGCGTTCTGCGGACTGACGCCGAGCCGGAGCCAGATTTCATTCCAGCCTACCGTTCCTTTGTCGGCGGCGGTCAGTGGCAGCTTCAGTTGCTTTCGCCCACGTCCGTCTGAGACTGAGGCAGTTGATCTGACGGCAAAGGCGAGCTCCGCGGCGGATGGTGAGCACCGCCGCCGTCGGGCTCTGTCTTGTTCTACTGCCTCTTCGAGCGCCGCCGCCAGAAGGCGGCGTTGCCGTCTTCCCGAAATGGCCGGCGCGAGGACCGCGATGGCAGAAATTGCTGTGAATCCGAGGAACATCCACATTCCCGTGGCCAGGGTGATGCCGACTCCCAGCAGGAGCGGCAGCCCTGCAGTGAGGAGCAGTTGGACGCGGCCGTAGGTGTCACTGCGAGTCTGCACTGAGAGAGGCTCTGCGACGCCAAGGCCAGCTTTCCCCAGCGACTCTGCGCCGAATTCTCCATCGCCGAAGACTACTGACATTGCGGAGCGGCCACATTGGATTCTGGAGGCAGTTGAAAGGAAGGCCGAGCGGATTTTGCGTCCATCGACCCTGGTTCCGTTCACGCTCTGGTTGTCAGAGATCGTGAGTGCTGTCTCGGAAACCGTAAGGACTGCGTGAACCCGGGAAACATCGGGATCCGGGAGGCAAATATCCGTACTGCTCCTGCCGATCCCGTAACTGCCGCGTTCCAGGGGAATGATCAAGCCTGCGGCGGGGCCCGTGTGCACCAGAAGTGACAAAGTTGCAGGGGCGCGTCCGCCGTCGCGGGTATCTTGTCCGCACGAATCCGCGCCGTCAACCAACACGGCTCCGGATACGAGAGGCGCCGCGCCGACGGTGAGACTCTCTAGTGGCAGCCCGTCGACCATCAGTTTCCCGGTTCCGAACTCCGCGGCCACTGCTGCCTGGACGTGGGAGCCCGAGCTGCCGTCGCCCACGGCGAGAGTCAGCTCGACGGGTTCTGCTTGCCGAAGTGCCCGCGGACCCCGGACCAGGGTGCAATGGAATGTCACTGTTTGCCCGCTCCTTCGAGTTGCGTGATTGATGCTCCTCCAACGTATTTGCAATGAGATCCGGATGTTCTCGGTCGATTGGCGTATGTGGAAAACGCTGCGCTCGCTGGTCAGCGAACGAGCCCGGCGGCAATTGGATGCGGCATCTCAGGTAGGCTTGACCTGCAGCCAGTGCAGATCATTGGGCTGCCCGCATTCGAACCAGGAGTATTTGTGACCGCTGACCTCGTCATCGTCGGGTCAGGCTTTTTTGGCCTGACAATCGCAGAACAGGCCGCCACTGAGCTGGGCTTGAAGGTTGTTGTCATTGACCGCCGTCACCACATCGGTGGCAACGCCTACAGCGAAACGGAAGAGCAGACCGGAATCGAGGTGCACCGCTACGGTGCGCACCTCTTCCACACCTCAAATGAGCGCGTGTGGGAGTACGTCAACCGGTTTACGAGCTTCACCAACTACGTGCACAAGGTGTACGGCGTACACAAGGGCGAGGTCTACTCTCTCCCCATCAACCTGGCAACGATCAACCAGTTCTTCCGTGCCAACTTGACTCCCAGCCAAGCGCAGGACCTGATCAAGGAACAGGCTGGCGAACTCGCGGGAACCGATCCGCAGAACCTTAATGACAAGGGTATCCAGCTGATTGGTCGCCCCCTGTACGAAGCTTTCATCAAGCACTACACCGGCAAGCAATGGCAAACTGACCCCAAGGACCTGCCAGCGGGAATCATTTCGCGGCTTCCCGTCAGGTACAACTACGATAATCGCTACTTCAACGACAAATATGAAGGCCTGCCGACCAACGGGTACACCGCGTGGATCGAGAAGATGGCCGAACACCCGAACATCGACGTACGTCTGAACACTGACTTCTTTGACGACTCCCATGAGTATTCAAAAGACAAGGTCGTCGGGAAGATTCCCGTTGTCTACACCGGCCCTGTTGACCGGTACTTCGACTACGTCTCTGGAGATCTGTCCTGGCGCACCATCGATTTCGAAGAAGAAGTCCTGGACATGGGTGATTTTCAGGGAACGTCCGTTGTCAACTACAACGACGCCGACGTCCCCTTCACTAGGATCATTGAGCCGCGCCACTTCCACCCGGAGCGTGGCTACCAGACGGAAAAGACCGTCATCATGCGAGAATTTTCTCGGTTTGCGGAAAGCGGCGACGAACCGTACTACCCGATCAACACCCCGGTTGACCGCGAGAAGCTTCTGAAATACCGCGATCTTGCGGCAGCTGAAAAGGACGTGCTGTTCGGCGGGCGTCTCGGCACCTACAAATATCTCGATATGCACATGGCCATCGGTTCTGCCCTGTCCATGTTTGACAACAAGATCCGTCCGCACTTCGAAAGCGGCGCAGAGATTGAAAGCGGAGGAGTGGACGCATGAGCGTTTCAACGGAACCCCTGAATACGGGCGCTACGCCCGGGCTGGGCGAGGAGTGGCAAACAGTCCATCGTGTTGTCTTTCCGACTGACGGAGATTCCGACACCCTTCCCTTGTATCTAGACTTCAACTCGGCTCAGCGTGTTGTTTCTGAAGAATCGCAGACGTCCAAGTCCGGGGCAGGTGTCACAGCCGTCACTTCCAGTGGTGCAAAGATCCGGTCGGATTTCATTGAGAACCGCCGCCAGTTGCACTTGCCGGCCTATCGACGACTCTCGTTTGGAACGTACTTCAACGCTTTTCCCGCAAGCTACTGGCGGGCGCACACGGATGTCACTAGTGTGCGTCTTACGGTCGCGGTTGACGCCCCGGCAACCGTGGTCATTCTGCGGTCCACGGCGAGGGGTACCTCCAATAGGGTGGAAAGCATCAGCGTGGACGCGGGACAACCAGTGGATGTTGTCCTACCGCTGGCTAACTTCGGCGATGGCGGCTGGTACTGGTTTGACCTCGTGGCTTCGTCTGAACAGGTCAAACTTCTCGGCGCCGAATGGTCTGTACGCAAGCCCGAAGGGTTCGAGGCGGGCACCGCCACGGTTGCCGTGACCACCTTCAACCGCCCTGATTTCTGTGTCAAGCACCTTTCCACTTTTGCCGAATCTCCAGAGCTCCTGAACGTCATGGACCGGCTCCTGATCACCGACCAAGGGACGCAAAAGGTTCGGGACCAGGAGGGGTTTGAACAGGCTGCCGCCCGACTTGGAGACAAGTTCGCACTCATAGAGCAGGGAAACCTCGGCGGTTCGGGCGGCTTTGCCCGCGGAATGCTTGAGACGGTTGAGGACGGTCGAAGCAAATACGTGCTGCTGCTGGACGATGACGTGATCATCGAAACAGAAGGCGTATTGCGCGCCATCAATTTCGCTGACTTCACGAGGAAACCATCGATCGTCGGCGGTCACATGTTCAATCTGTATGAGCGCTCGGTCATGCACAGTTTCGGCGAGGAAGTCAACGAGTACAAGTTCCAGTGGGGCGCCGTCGACAGCACAAAAGAGGCCCATGACTTCTCCGCGAGCAACCTTCGCACCACGCCGTGGATGCACCGCCGGATCGATGTGGACTTCAACGGCTGGTGGATGTGTTTGATTCCGACCAGCGTTGTGCGCGAGATAGGGCTCTCGCTTCCGGTATTCATCAAGTGGGACGACGCCGAATACGGCATCCGGGCCCGCCGTCATGGCTACCCCACAGTTAGCCTTCCCGGAGCTGCCGTCTGGCACATGCCTTGGACTGAAAAGGATGACACGATCGACTGGCAGGCGTATTTCCACCAGCGAAACCGCTGGCTTGCCGCCCTAGTCTACTCACCCTACAAAAAGGGCGGATTTCTGCCACGCCAGAGTTTCATGGTAGATGTCAAGCACTTGCTGTCGATGCAGTATTCCGCGGTCGAGCTCCGGCTTGACGCCCTCGAGGACCTCCTCAAGGGACCGTCCCATTTGCACGAGACAATCAAGACCAAGCTCCCTGAAATACGTGCCCGACGCGCGGACTTTGATGATGCCCGCATCACAAAGGAAGTGGCAACCTTCCCGCAAGTGAAGCGCGTGAAACCCCCGCGGCGCGGGAAGAAGCCGTCCTCTCCGAAATCGATTTTTGCTGCCCTCGCGACGGCCGCGTCAGCCGGAATCCGTCAGGTTCAAAGCGTGCGGCCTGGGGCGCTTGAGCACCCCGAGGCGCTTGTCCCGGCAATGGACGCCCGTTGGTGGCGCCTGTCCCAGTTGGACTCCGCAATCGTGTCGTCTGCGGACGGAACTGGTGCCTCCTGGTATAAGCGTCATCCTGAGCATTTCCGCAATATGATGGCCCGCAGCATCAAACTCCATCAGCAACTTCTCCAAGACTGGGAAAAGCTTGCCGAGGAATATTCAAGGAGCCTGCCCGAGTTCACGTCCCAGCGGGCGTGGCGCGAGACGTTCGACGCGGTGACCACGACCCCGCAAGAAAAGGTCAACGGGTGACAACTGCGAGTGACTTTAACGAGTCCGCCTCTCTCGTCCGACCGGGCGTGGGAGGCGGACTCGCTGATGTGTTCAGACAGCGATTCTTGCTCAAGCTGCTTGTCCGGAAAGAACTGCAGATCCGTTACAAGGGATCGGTACTTGGGCTGCTTTGGTCCTATGTAAAACCTGGGGTCCAGTTTCTTGTCTTCTATATCGCCTTGGGCGTCTTTCTTGGACTCGAGAAAAGCGCTCGAAACCCTGACGGCTTGGGCAATTACGCCGTGTACTTGTTCTCCGGAATTGTTCTGATCAACTTTTTCACCGAGGCGCTCAGTAACGCAGCCCGCTCCATCGTCGGCAATGGTGGTCTTATCAAGAAGATCTATCTGCCACGCGAGCTATTTCCAGTTGCATCGGTCTGGGTTTCCGCCGTCCATTTCATTCCCCAGTTGGTTGTCCTGGTTGTTGCCTGCTTTTTTGCAGGATGGCACCCGAGCTTCCTCCAGTTGATCGCGGCCGTCGCCGGTTTCGTGGTCGTAGCTATGCTCGCTACCGGTCTGGGACTGCTCTTTGGCTCTGCGAATGTCTATTTCAGGGACTCCGAGAACATCGTCGACATGCTTCTGATGGTTGCAACCTGGGCTTCTCCCATCATGTATTCCTGGACGATGGTGAGGGAGAAACTTGGCGAGGGTTGGTATTCCCTCTACCAAGTCAATCCCATCACTATAGGCGTTGAAGCCTTTCACTACGCCTTCTGGCTTCCCACCACTGATGGAACTGCTCCCATGCCGCCGAATCTTTTGCCAGTCTGGGTCCCTGTCGGACTCTGTGTTTCCCTCGCAGTTCTTGTTCTTGGCCAGTGGGTATTCCGCCGGCTTGAGGGCCGATTCGCACAGGAGCTCTAAAGGATGTCCGTTGCAATCGAGGTTCAGCAACTAAACAAGCAGTTTGTGCTGAGACATACGCGTTCCCTCAAGGAAGCAATTGTCTGGCTCGTCACCGGACGCAAAGGCGACATCTCGAAGAAGTTCCACGCTCTTCACAATGTCGATCTGGAAATCGAACAAGGTGAGACCGTCGCCTTGTTGGGCTTGAATGGCTCCGGCAAGTCCACACTGCTCAAGCACATCTCCGGGGTTATGTTGCCAGATAGCGGATCAGTGCGGACGAGAGGCCGAGTCGCCGGCCTTATCGAGGTGGGCGCTGGCTTCCATCATGATCTGTCCGGACGGGACAACGTTTATCTAAACGGCGCAATTTTGGGGATGACAGAGTCCCAGATCGACGAACAATTTGACTCCATCGTGGAATTTTCCGAGATCGGCGAGTTCATCGACACCGAGGTCAGGTTCTATTCATCGGGAATGTACCTTCGCCTTGCGTTCTCTGTGGCCGTCCACACTGACCCCGAGGTTTTCCTCGTGGACGAGATATTAGCAGTCGGAGACGAACCGTTTCAGCGTAAGTGCCTCGCCAAGATCAAGGAGCTTTCCGCAGCAGGGAAGACCCTCGTCGTGGTCAGTCACGACCTTGAACTCGTTTCCCGTATTTGCGATCGGGGTGTGGTTCTCAAGCACGGAAATGTCGTGTTTGACGGAGCCATTGATGACGCTGTGGCTCAGCTCCGCACCGAAAGCTCGCGCTGATCCGATGACGTTTTCACAAGACAGTATTTCGGCTGGCAGTGGCGAGGGACTCGACGGACACCTCGCGCGAGAATCCCCCCTCCGTGTAAATGAGGCACCCGCTAAACCACTGCCCGGCAAAAGACGATTCCGTACTGACATCCAGGCGCTGCGCGCACTTGCCGTGAGTCTAGTAGTGGCCAACCATCTTTGGCCTGTCCAGTTGCCTGGCGGATATGTCGGCGTTGATGTCTTCTTTGTCATTTCTGGATTCCTGATCACCTCGCACTTGAGCAAGGAACTTTTGGCGAGTGGTCGGGTGCGCTTGGGCCAGTTTTATGCAAGACGAGCCCGAAGGCTCTTGCCAGCGGCCCTGATCGTACTGGCGGTATCTCTTGCGGCAACTTGGCTATGGCTGCCATACACTCGTTGGACTGCTAACGCCCAGGAAATTGTGGGCAGCGCCTTCTATGTCGAGAATTGGGTGCTCGCGGCGAAGTCGGTGGATTACTCGGCGATGAATGCGTCGGCAACGATGGTGCAGCACTATTGGTCGCTCTCTGTCGAGGAACAGTTCTACCTAGCCTGGCCGCTGGCCCTGATCAGCCTCTACGTATTGTCGGTACGACGACGCCGCGACCCTCGCCGTACCCTCGTGACCGGTCTTGGGGTGGCTGTGGTCGCTTCTTTCGGGTTCAGCATCTACCTGACGGCCGTCGCACACAGCCAAGCGTATTTCAGCACTCCGGTGCGCGTTTGGGAGTTCGGCGCGGGTGCCCTCCTGGCTTTGTCAGTTCCTCGCGCGGCTCGCCTTCGGCGCACCTTGAACATTATGGCGCTGAGCGGGTTCGCCCTCATTCTTCTGTCCGCTGTGATCTACGATCACGCGACCCCATTTCCAGGCTGGACTGCTCTGGTGCCGGCCGCGGGCACGGTGCTGGTAATTCGTGCAGGCGCAAGCGGTGCGAACTTGTGGCACGACCGGCTCACGGCGCTGAAACCGGTGCAGTTCATAGGCAACATATCGTATTCGCTGTATTTGTGGCACTGGCCGCTGATCGTCGTGGCGCCGTTCTTGCTGGGGACTACACTGGGCACCGCGGCCAAAATGTCGTTGGCGCTCGTGGCAGTGCTTCTGGCTTGGCTGACGAAGTTGTGGATTGAGGACCGATGGACCATGCGGCCCCAACACGCCACGCGGTCACGACGCGTGCTCGTCAGTGTTGCGGCCGGCATGATCGCGCTGGCGTTGGGCGGGACGACGCTTTACCTGCAGGTAGCACCCAAGGCTCAGGCCGCCGCGACTCTCGCGCGGACTGACGCGGAGGGTCCTTGTTTTGGACCCCGGGCGGTTGACAAGCCCGAATGTGGTGACCCGTTCGCCCGCCCCGTTAAAGATGCGAATATGGGGCCCGCCAACGAGTACTGGGGTATGCCCGCGGACTGTCCAGCCACGAAGGACACTCTCGGTGAAGCCAACCCGGGAGGCCCGGCAATCTGCGACTACTCGGGCGGGCGCCGTGATGCTGAGTCTGTCTGGCTGGTGGGAGATTCGCACGCCCAGCAATGGCAGCCGGCAATCATCGAACTGGCCCGAACAAATCACTGGAAGCTGAAAATTAGCTACAGCGGTGGATGCCCGCTGGCTGATGTACGTTACATCGGCTACCGCGGGTCCGCTGCGGATCCAGCCGCTGTAGAGAGGTGCGGGCTTTGGCGCAGAAACGTCGCCGACGCCGTGGAACGGGACAAGCCCGCAAAAGTCTTCACTTCAAGCTTTGCAGCAGGAGAACAGATCAACGACGGTTCCGGCCGGTCCCAACTGGAGCAGTACAAGGCAGGTTTCAGCAGCTACTGGACGCGCTGGACACAGGCTGGGGCGGTCGTTTACGCAATCGCTGATCCGCCGCTCAACGACAAGGTCCGGGATGCCAACTGCGTAGTCCTCAGTGCCGACAGTCCGCTCACGTGCCGCGCCCCAAGAAACCAAGCGCTGCCTGAGGATCCCATAGCCGCCGCGGTCACCGCGGCCAATGACAATAAAGTGCGGCTGCTAGATTTGTCCCGCTATTTCTGTGACGAGTCTTACTGCTACGGCGCGGTCGGTGGAGTTCCCATTTACTATGACCTCGACCACCTGAACCGGCAGGTCTCATCACGGCTCGCATTGCGCATAGGCGCGGAGCTTGGTGCACCGGCACCACGCTGAGTCCTGTACGCCTGGTCAGGTTCCGAGCCGGGCCAACAGCCATTCCAACAAAGAAGAGAAGCGGGTCGGCTCAGCTTCCCGAGGGATCTGAACCGACCCGCTTCTCTTCGCGGGGCAGGCCTGCTACCTGATGACAGCTCCGCCGGAAGCCGTCCAATAGATGGTGCCCCCCTGGAATCCTTGGGCGATGCCACCATCGGGAGTCGAGTATTCATCAGTGGTGGGGTAGCCTAGCTTGCCTGTTTCGTAACCTTGGGAGGCCCAAGCGGCGCGGATAGGGCCTGCCGTGGCGTGGGCGCCGGTGTCGGCCGTCCAGTAGATGGAGCCGCCTTGGTAGGCTTGGGCGATTCCACCGTTGGGGTAGCTCATCTCATCCGTCGCGGGGTAGCCGAGCCGCCCGCTTTCGAACCCCACCCTGCCCCAGGCCGCCCGGATCGGACCCGCGCTGGAGTGGGCTCCGGTAGCCGAGGTCCAGTAGATGGATCCACCCTGATATACTTGGGCGACGCCGCCATACGGGTAGTTCATCTCGTCCGTCGTCGGGTATCCGAGCTTGCCGTTTTCGTAGCCCACAGCAGCCCAAGCGCTTCTGATGGGGTTGGCGCTGGCGTGGGCTCCTGTGACGGCGGTCCAGTAGATTGACCCGCCTTGGAAATTCTGGACGACACCGCCGTCTATCCCCGGAGTTTCGTCGCTGGTGGGATAGCCAAGCCTTCCTTTTTCGAAACCTTGCGCGGCCCATGCGGCTCGGATGGGGCCCGCCGTGGCGTGGGCACCGGTGTCTGCTGTCCAATAAATAGAGCCGCCCTGGTAACCCTGGGCGAGGCCGCCGTTCGAGTAGCTGAGGACGTCGGTGGTGGGGTATCCGAGCTTTCCGCTTTCAAAGCCCATAGCTGCCCAGGCTCCGCGGATTGGTCCTGTGCTGGCGTGTGCACCCGTGTCAACGGTCCAATAGATAGAGCCGCCTTGGAAGCCCTGGGCTCGGCCACCGTTGGGGTAGCTCAATTCATCGGTAGCCGGGTAACCAAGTGTGCCGCCCTCGAAACCCAGTGACGCCCAAGTGGACCGGATAGGACCCGCGGTGGCGTGAGCTCCGGTGGCCGCCGTCCAGTAGATGGCGCCGCCCTGGAAGCCCTGAGCTCGGCCAGCATTGGGGTAGTCCAGCTCGTCGGTGGTGGGGTAGCCGAGCTTACCGCGTTCGAATCCGAGTGCGCCCCAGGCGGCGCGGAGCGGGCCTGAGGTTGCGTGCGCCCCGCTGCCCGCCGTCCAGTAGACCGAAGCTCCCTGGAAAACCTGGGCGAGGCCGCCATTGGGGTAGCTCAGGACATCCGTGGTGGGGTAGCCGAGGCTCCCGTCCTCGAAGTTCTGTGTTGCCCAGAGGGTCCGAATGGGGCCGTTGGTAGAGTGTGCTCCGCTTGCCGGCGACCAGTGCACGGCACCGCGCTCGAAGCTTAGGTAGCCGCCTCCGTCCTTGAGGCCATAGGTTTCGCCAGACATCGCTGCCCCGAATGCTCCGTCGAGTTGTGAACCCTTCAGGGCAAGGGGAGCAGGGAGGTAGAGAAGCTTATTGGGTGTTCCGGCCGAGACCGATTTCACGACACCGCTGGTCGCGTTTGAAAGGATGGCTGCGCTGACCTGGGCCGGTGTCATCTGGGGATTCCGGGATAGCAGCACAGCAGCGGCACCAGCAACGTGCGGGCTTGCCATGGACGTGCCGGACATGATCTTCGAGGCCGTGTCCGAAGCGATCCCGGCCGAAGTAATGTCTTTGCCGGGGGCATAAAGGTCAACGCAGCTGCCGACGTTTGACCAAGGCGTCTGGGTGTCGCTTGAATCGGTTGCGGCCACAGTCAGGACATCCGGGACCCTTGCTGGCGAACCGGAACAGGCATCGACGCCGTAGTTGCCTGCCGCCGCAACTACGGTGATCCCGTGGTCGATGGCGCCTTGAACCGCGGCATCGAAAGCCATGTCTGTGAAACCCGCCATGCTCATATTCAACACGGCAGGAGTTCCGGCCTGATGGTCGGCCGTAATCCAGTCAATGCCTGCGATCACCCCCGAGGTATATCCTGAACCGCTGCAGTCCAGGACCCGCACGGGAACGATGGTGGCTGACTTTGCGACGCCGTATGTGCTGCCCGCAAGAATACCGGAAACGTGGGTTCCATGTCCGCTGCAGTCCCCGGTACCCAGGCCATCGTCGACATTGCTCCAGCCTGTGCTAACCCGTCCAATGAACTCGCTGTGTGATGAACGTATTCCGGTATCCAAGACATAGGCTGTGACGCCTGCGCCGGTTCCTATCGGTTGGTAGTACGTATTCAGCGGTAGATCGCGCTGATCCGTCCGGTCGAGCCCCCACGGCGAAGAGTCTTGGGCGACGGTGATGCGCTGGTCGACCTGAACTGAAACGACATCGGGGGATTGCGATAGCTTTGCGGCCTCTGCCGGAGTGGCTGTAACAGCAGCGCCTTTGAGCGCATGCGTGAAAGTCTTGTCGACGGCCACGCCCTTGGACTCCAAGTTGCTCGCCTTTGTGCCGATATCGGTTTCCTGTGTGTACCGGACGATGTACCGGACCTTTCCATCAGAGGAGGCGTCCGGCGTCGGCGGCGTTGGAGACGGTGCAACTGGCGCCACACTGCCAGCCGTTGCGGAAGGAACGCCCGTGGCTGTTGGTCTAGCCGGCCCTGAAGGGTAAGCAGTGGCTGCGGACGTCGACGGGGACGGGGCAGCCAGCGGAGCTGGAGTGGCCGAGGGCGCCGCGGCGGCTCCAGACGGTTCAACCGTGGTCGCGCCCGCGATGCCCGAACCCGCGAATGTCAACGAGCAAAAAACAACTGCAACAAAGACATTCCTGGCCGAGGAGGGGCTAAATGGCATGAGCATCTTCCAATTGGATTTGGGGCCCTGCCCCATATTGCGTTCCGCGTCGTCAGACTGAAAATGAATACTGCACCACGAAGCACAGGAGCCACAGCCTTCACAGACGAAGATACACGACGAATGCGAATGGAAGAGGGATTCCACGGCGCTCACAGCGGGCCTGACCACTGACCCGCCGTGAGGTGGTGGTGTTGGACACACGCCGAGGCTTGCGAGGCGTCAGGCTCCGCAGGCCGAGACCTTGTAAAGCTTCGCAGGCCCTTCGGAATCGATGAGCCTGAAGCCAGGATTTATCTCAAGGTTTTGGACGCCAGGAAATTCGTGGTGGCCTCCATGGACTTCGCGGGTGCCGAAATCCAAAACGTAATATGCCTTGAGCTTGCGGACAGCGTCGCAAACTTCCGGCGTTTCACCCGCATGATTGAGCTGACGCAGGATTTCGATCGTCGAGGCGTCATACTCTCCGAAAACGTGAGGCGTCAGGGATTTGCGGTCCGAGATTGCGTAGACCATGGAAGCACCCGTCCACGGACTCGAGACGACGACGTTGTCAGCAGGAATCTCGGAGCCAGCCCTCCGCAGCAACGTCATCTCGTCACGGGAGACCAACGGTGAATCCGACGTGACCGCATAGTTGCTCGCCGCGGAGCGAACGGCTGCGGACACGGCCCCGCCTTGGGAAAGCACGAAGAGTCCGCACAACGCGAGCACAGAAAGAATGACGGACGCTGTCTTAGCCCGGGTTCCGCTGACCCATTCCCTCAACACCGGCGCCTTGCGCGCGGTTAGGCGGTCGTGGAGGAACCCTCGCAGGAGATCGGCCAGCCACGCGGCACCGAAAGCTGCGACCGGCAGGGTTGCTACAGGCAATAGTGCCGCCAGGCGGAACGGATCGTTGTACCAGACGCCGCCGAACCAGGTCCGGAAGCTCCCGAAGGGGTAGCCCGAAACGATGATGAACATCAGTCCGGAAACAATGAACATTGCCAGCAGCCAGAGGTGACGGCGCTGCCGTAACAGTGCCCAGATCCCGAGCAGGGTCAACGCGAAGATGAGCCACGGGATCGGTCGGCCTTGGGGAGAGCTAGTCAGAGCCTGTCCGAAGGCCTGGCTGAGTGTCTGAACGGGTTGCCACGTGGACTGGGCCTCGTCCGGCCGAAGGACCTTCCAGCCGATTGCGAGCACACCAGTGTAAACAATCAACGCGATCAGGAGCGTTGCCGCCGTGGGCCGGGCCCCGAAGCGAGGTCGCCAGAGCCGGAAAGCCGCGACGCCGGCTGCCAAGACTGCCGGATACGTCCACGCGAAAAACGCCAAAAGGGTGCTTGGGTGCGCTAGGGCAAGTCCCGGAAGGGCTCCCAACAGCAGGATCCAGGCAGAGCCAGGCGGAAGTGCCAAGCCACGAGCCACCCGAAGGGCCAGGGCAAGGAGCGCGATGCACGCGGGGAGCAGCGCGATTGAAAGTAGGTTCGGGTAGAGGACGCCGAAATCGACCATCAGAAAAGGGAAAGCGCTGAATCCTGCTGCGAGGGCGCAGCTGCTGACAACCACTGTTCGGCGCCGGCCGAAGAGGGAGGTCGCGAGCAGAACGCACGACAAGGGCCAGATGAGCCCCCCAATGGCAATGTTGGTCGCATTGACTGCCGCCGGAATCGTGCTGCCCGTCAGTTGCTGGGTCAGCGATACGACATCATGCCACGCGGCAGGGTAGAAGCCGCCGATCCCGTTGGAAGCCGTGAATCCGCTAACCCGCAGCGAGGACGCGTTGCCTGTGTCCACGATGTAGCGGACAGCGTTGAGATGGAAGATATTGTCAAAGGTTTGCGAGATGTTCTCGGGTCCACCGAAGACCTGGCCAAGTCGCCAGAAGAGCACCGCAAACACTGCCGTCATGGCAAGCCAGCTGATGAAGATGCCATTCCAGTTTCGGGAGGTCCTTCCGGAACGTGTCCCTCGCCTGCGGATCGACGACGGCCACAGCCGGCGCACCGCGAAGATCGCCACCGAAAGGAGGACGGATACAGCGAGAACCACCAGGATGTTCCAGGGAAGGCCGGCGAAACCGGCGAGTATCGCGGAAACGGATATGAGGGTCACACTTGCAGGTCCGGCCGAGCCGGCCAGCACCCAACCGCGAACACCTGTTGCCCATGCGAGCAGGAGACCTGGGACCAGCAGAATCAGGATTGCGGCGGCTACCAAGGGGGCCAGGCTGGCGTAAATCATGGGCATACCCCATTGCAAGGCAACATGAAACTACTTTCCGGCGCAGTCTAGAGAATTGAGCGGTAGATCGAGAGGAGGCGTTCCTCCATGATGTCCCAGCTGAAAGTGGATTTGAAAAGCGTACGAGCGCGTAATTGAATTTCCGTAAGCTCATCGGCATCGGCGAACAGGCGGCCTGCAGTCGCTTCGAAAGAAGCCGCAGAGTAATCACAGACCGCGCCCACTTTATGGTTGCTGACTAACTCGTCCACACCTGTGTCTTTGGCGACAATTATCGGCAAACCCAGCATCAGAGCCTCGTAGAACTTGTTTGGCGAGGAGAATTTGTGGTTGGGAACCGCAGGATCGTAAACGGCGAGCAGACAGTCTGCCGCTGCTTCCAGCTTTAGCGTTTCCGCATACGGCAGCCGGCCGTGGAAAGTGATGGAGTCATAGTCGGCGGCGAACTGGCGAGCTTTCCCTTCGAGAGCACCAAAACCGCCGATGTCCAAGTGCCAATCTGGTCGTCGGGAGAATAGCTCCAAAAGCTCGGAGATGAGGCGGCCTTCGCTGAGGATTCCGACATAGACGAACCGTTTGCGGGAATCCGCGTCCCTTACTGCCTGCACGTCCGTGTTGGGCGGCGAGTTGTGGATGACCACCAGCCGCTTCGGTCGGGCCTTGGCCAGTTGCGACTCGCGGTTTTCGCCGACAATGATCACAACGTCGGCCCGGTTGATGACAAACGTATCGATTCGTTCGATCAGCGGAGCCACAGTACGGGGAACCGAAAATGAATCAACAAAGTAGTCGTAAATGTCGTAGACCAATGGCACACGCAGGATCCTGGCCATGATCAGGCCGCTCAATGCGGTGCCGAGGTCGCTCGCATGGATTGCGGTGAGGTCCTTGCGGTGCTTCCACAACTGCCGCAGTAGAAATAGCTGGAACAATGCCATGCCCAGCAGCGTTCTGAGGCTCGCGCCGTAGCTCGATTTGATCCCCGAACGAATGATCCGTGCGCGGCCGTTGGGAAACGTTAGAACTTCGTCCCGGGCAAGATCGCCGTCGCGGTCCCAGCCCAGGATCAGGATGTCAGGGTGTTCCGTCAGAACGCTATTGACTTCCTTTTCGACCCGTGGGTCAGGGGCAACATGCGTTGCACGTAGAAAGGCGATAGTCATGCGTGTGCGCCGGCCTCGGATGCTCGATGCGGGAACGACGGATCGAAGTCCGGCAACCGTTCTCCGGTTCCGAACAAGGCGCGGACGGCGGCCAGGGTGCGGGCACTGGCGTTGCCGTCGCCGTAGGGGTTTACTGCCTGCGCCATCGAAGTGTAGTGCGCCTCGTCGTGCAGGAGCGCGGTGACCTCTGAGACAATCCGGTTCTCGTCAGTACCGATCAGCCGCACTGTCCCGGCGTCCACGGCTTCGGGTCGTTCGGTGTTCTCGCGCATAACGAGGACCGGCTTGGCGAGGCTGGGGGCCTCCTCCTGGACTCCACCGGAATCTGTGAGCACGACGTCGGCAAGGGAAAGCATGCGAGTGAACTCGCCGTAGGCAAGTGGCTCAGTCACGATGACGTTTGGGCACGTTTCGATGAATGGAAGGACAGCTTCCCGCACCACCGGATTCTTATGGGCGGGAAGGACGATTGTGAGGTCCGGCTCGGCCTCGGCGATCCGGGCAAGGGCGCGTCCTACCGCGCGCATGGCCTCGCCCTGGTTCTCACGGCGGTGCGTGGTGACCAGCAGGATCCGGCGCCCGGTGTCCGCAAGCTCCTGCAGCACAGGGTCGGAAAAGGGAACCCGCTTGCCGACGGTGGCCAGCAGGGCATCAATGACGGTGTTGCCGGTTACGACGATGTCCTTATCCGGGATGCCTTCCGCCAGGAGGTTTCTCTTGCTCTCCGAGGTCGGAGCCAAGTGGAGGGCAGTGATTTGCGAGGTGATCTTCCGGTTCGCCTCTTCTGGGAACGGCGAATGGAGATTTCCGCTGCGCAGTCCAGCCTCCACATGGATGACCGGAATGCTGTGGTAAAACGCCGCGATGGCGGCGGCAGTCGACGTCGTGGTGTCGCCCTGGACGATTACAGCGTCAGGCTTCCGCTCATTGAAGAGTTTGTCGAGTCCCTGCATGGTCCGGGTCATGATGCCGGTCAGCGACTGCCGGGGTTGGATGATGTTCAGGTCATAGTCGGGAACGATTTCGAACAACTCGTTAACCTGGTCCAGCATCTGCCTGTGCTGCCCGGTCACCGTTACAACGCACTCAAAGTCCGGGGACTCGTGGAGTGCTGAGACGATCGGAGCCATCTTGATGGCTTCCGGGCGGGTGCCGTAAATCGGCATGAGCGTACGCATCAAAACTCCCTATGGTGATCACAGTGAAACTCTGGCCACTTTACCAAAGCTGCCACTTAGGACTTGCTGGCCTGAACTAGTATCCGGCCGTGCTGGCGGACAAGGAATGTCGGCCAGACCAACGCGGCGGCTGCATTCGCTGCGACGAAGCCCCAAACGGCCCCGTCAAGCCCATTGAGGAACAAGCCTGTGAACGGGAACAGGATGTGCATGACTGTCTGGACCGCCCGACCCTTGACGAGGCTGTCGTGAGCCAGGATGCCGCGGGAGACGACGTAGTAGAAGTGCCCTAAGAAACCGACCGCGACATAGATGGTGCAGGCTGCCGCGTACTTGGCGAGGGTCGCCAGGGCACCGGCAACGAAATGAAGCTGGGGAAGGATGAAGCCGAGGACCACAAAACAGCCGAGCGCCATCAATCCCGCCATGCCGAGGACTCCAAAAAGTACCTTTCGGCTCAGCAGCAGCCGTGGTGGCATTTGGGAAATGTTCGGCCGGATGGGATCGAGTGTCAGCTGGATGGGCATGGCAACACTTGAGATGCTCCGGTATGCGCCGAAATTGCTTGTGCCAAGGAAGGGCGCCATCGCGAGAGGCGCGCCGATCGATCCCGCGTCCATCAGCAGGGACTCGCCCAGCAGGGGAACAATCCGTTTTCGCCGCTGCTGGATCCAGGCGACGAGGCCCGATCCGCGGCGGAAGCGCGACGGGGGGAAAAGCATGGAGGAAGCAATGCTTGCCAGTGCCCACGCCCCCAGCACCCCGCCCAGAGCCCCGGTGCGGAAGAACAAGGCAGCCGCCACTGTCAGGATGAACACGGCGACGCCGACGACGTCGGATATCAGAACGGCCTGGGGGCCCCGGCTGGCCGAATGGAAGAACCGGGCGCCCAGGCGGTAGATGTTGGCCGCCACGCCGAGCGCGGAGGCAATGGCGTTGGTCCAGTTGCCGAGGACTACCGCAGAGACAGCAAGGGTGAGAATCCCGGCGAGGGCGGCACCCGTGAAAAGTGCGCCCGAGTAACCGAGCCATTCATTGTGGATTGGGTTCTGCGTCCGCCCTCGCGCCCAGGTGTCGCAGATTGCAGAAAGGGTCATCGACCAGCCCAGGGCAAAGATCAGATAGGGAACGGAAAACGCGCCGTACTCCGCTGTTGAGAACAGCAATAGGGCCGAGATGGGCACCATGGCGCTGCCCGCCGCACCCAGCAGGGAGGAACCGAGGAAGTGGAGCCGCGCCATCCTCAAGGCTTCCGTACGCTGTCAACAACCGCCAAATACTCCGCCGCCCGCTGTTTCCAGTCGAAGGATGCCACGAGCTCAGGCGCCGGTCGGGACGCAGGGGAGTCTAGTGCGTCCCGGACGTTCTCGACCCAAGCACCGGAATCCCCGGCCTCGGCAAGCCGTACGTCCGCTCCGGCCGCAAGGAGGTATTGAGCAGCACCGACCGGTGTGCTGACGACGGCGGCGCCAGCCGCAACGGCTTCGAGCAGGGTGGTCTGGAAACCCTCGGAGAGCGTTGTGGGGTTGAGGAAAACGCCGCCCCGCAGCAACTCCGCTATCCGGGCCTGCGGTTGCTGGCCATGGACGATGACGCGGTCTGCCATCGGCGAGGCTGCGGCTCGAGCTTCCAATGCTGCGCGCTCGGTGCCATCGCCGACCACGTGTAGCTCCATTTCCGGGTAGTCAGCTGCAAGATGCTCGGCAGTTGCGAGGGCGAGATCCCAACCCTTGCCGGGGACGACCCGTCCGACATAAACCAGCTTTGTCCTCCGAGCGGCGATTTCAGACCCCTCCTCGGACCTACATGCGAAGGCGGTCGTGTCGATGGCGTTGTGAAAGACCTGGCCGTTAACACCGGCGAGCTCGCGGACGAAGTCCCGTGCTCCCTCCGAAATGCATAGCACTGTGGTGGCGCCACACAGCACGAGCCTGCCCATGGTTTTGTCGATCAGCCTGCTGGCCAGGGCCACGAGGGGCGAGACCCCCTTGACCTCTGCAGAGCCATGTTCCGTGTGGATGCCCGGAACGGACAGCCGCCGGGCCAGTCGGACGCCGATCAAGGACATAGGAAAAAAACGAGTATGCGAGGAGATCGCCGTGACCGACTCTTGGGCGAGCATTTTCCGGATTTTCCTTGCAGTCCCGGGCCACGGCCACGCGAGGACCCCGCCGACAGCCGGGGAGCATTTGAATCGGACAATTTTCGGATTGGAGGCCAGGTCCGAAGGTGTGTCGTTGTCAAGGCTAAAGATAGTGACCCGGACCCCCAAGTTGGCGAGTTCCTTGGCGAGGGCGGCTACGTGGAACTCCACGCCCCCGATCTTAGGCAGGAAGTTGTTCACGACGAACGCAATGTGATGGGCAGGTTCCGGAACCGGAAGAACAGGGGCGGTCAAAGTAACTGGCAGCTTTCTCTCGGGGCCCACACCGCCGTCGCCAGCACTTGCGACAGCCCGATGCGCCGGGTTTGACCACTATACCGGCAGCATCCTGCAGCCCGGGGGCGGGGGCGCCGGTCGGGCATATGGAATACTGGACTCTTGTGAGTCGCACATGGTTCGTTATCCCGATGTACAACGAGGCTACCGTCGTCGGCGGGGTCGTGGCGGATCTCCGGAAGGAGTTTCCCCATGTTGTCTGTGTTGACGACGGCAGTTCCGATGGCTCCCAAGACATCGCGCGCGCGGCTGGCGCGATAGTTGTACAGCATCCCATCAATCTGGGCCAGGGCGCAGCCCTGCAGACTGGATTCGAATACGCTCTTCAAGACCCCGAGCTCGATTGCATTGTGACGTTCGACGCCGATGGGCAGCACCGGATTGAAGACGCCAAAGCGATGGTTGAGCGGATCCGTAGCGGCGAAGCGGAGATCGTCCTGGGCTCAAGGTTCCTGGACAAACGGACCAAGCTGTCACCCGCTAAGCGCGTTGTGCTGAAGACCGCCGCTATCCAGTCACGACTGGCCACGGGCATGGATCTGACGGACGCACACAACGGACTCCGGGCCATCAGCCCCGCAGTGGCTCAGCGGATTCATCTCACGCAGAACCGGATGGCCCATGCCTCGGAACTCGTACATCAGCTGGCGAAGATGCAGCCACGATATGTGGAGCATCCCGTCGAAATCATCTACACCGACTATTCCAAAGCCAAAGGCCAGTCTCTTCTGAACGCTGTCAACATCGTTTTCGAACTGTTCTTCAAATAGTAAGGTCCCCGACATGTTGATTATCGTCCAGATTGCGCTTGTCCTTGCCGTCATCTTTGTCTCTGTGGCACTGATGCGCGGGGGATCCAATGCCCGTCACCTCGCTATCCGCCGGATGCTGCTGATCGTGTTCGCGGTGGTAGCGGTTCTCTCGATTTTCTTCCCAGGCATGCTCTCCACTGTCGCTACGTTCTTCGGCGTAGGGCGCGGGACCGACCTCGTCTTGTACGGAACCATCGTCTCGGTGTTGGTCTTCATGTCCACGACGTATCAGCGATTCCGTCACATGGAGACATCCATGACGCGCCTCGCCCGCCGGATCGCGATCGACGAGGTTCCCCGTCCAGAAGTCGCAGCCGAGCAAGTGAGCCAGCGTCACGAAAACTGAAATGCCCTGACGCGCCCGCTTCGTGCAAAACGCCAACAAAGAGGCTGGCCCTGGACCATCTGTCGTTCCGGGGCCAGCCTTCCTTGTTTGTCGAAGGCTTTCACTGAGGCCGGGTCCCGTCGCCGTAGACGGCTACGGGTTCATGACGATGGTGATTCCCCCTGCAGCGGTCCAACGGATTGTGCCATTCATGAAGCTCTGTGAGCAGCTTGTGCTGCTGGAACACTGTTCACTGCTGCGCGGGATTCCCAAGGCCCCGTCGACGCCACCCCGGCTGAGCCAGGCCTGGCCGATTTCCTTGCTGGTATTGACGATCTGAAGGCCGGTTGAAGCCGACCACGTCACGAACCCCGAGAGGAAGCGCTGGTAGCAGATAGTGCTCTTGCACTGTTCCGCGCCGGCCGGATATGACAAAGCACTGGTCGGCCCGCCCAACGATTCGTAGTAGCCTCCGACCGTCTGCGGTGAGCCATTGGTCCACACGGGTTGTATCCCGCCTGCGGCGCTCCAGTAGACATTGCCGAACTGGAACTTCTGCACGCACGCAGCGGATTGGCAGGTCTCCGCGCTGATCGGGAAGCCGTATTTACCGGCGGTTCCGCCGAGATTCAGGGTGTAGTACGCAGCGACTGTGGAGTTGTCGTTGCTGTAATAGAGGGGTTGAATTCCGCCGACGGCGCTCCAGACTATGGTGCCGAACTGGAAACGCTGCTGGCACGAGGCATTGGAACAAGTTTCGGGCCCGATCGGGAATCCATACCGGCTCGTGGTCGCGCCGGATTTGACCCAGAGCCCGCCGATCGTGGAATTGTCGCCATTGGTGAAGACTGGCTGGACGCCCCCGACAGCACTCCAGAGGATTTGGCCTCTTTGGAACATCTGCACGCAATAGTTCGAATAGCATCGCTCGCTCGACGTCGGGAAGCCGAACTTGCTGTTCAGGCCACCCAGCTTGATCCATGCGCCACCGACGGTCGAGTTGTCGCCCGCCGTGTAGACAGGTTGGATGCCGGTGGCGGCGGTCCAGTAGATCGATCCGCGCTCAAAGTACTGGACGCAGTAGCTGGCGGCGCAGGACTCGCCAGTAGTCGGAAGACCGTATTTGCTGCTCGGGCCGCCCAGGCTCTTCCAGTAGGCGCCGATCGTAGAGTTGTCCGGCCCGGAGTAGATCGTTTGGACCCCGGTGGTGGCCGACCAGTAGAGGTCCCCGTTTTCGAAGTTTTGAACGCAATAGGAGCCATTGCAGGCTTCGTTGCCGATTGGTAGCCCGAAGGGCCCTGCGGCCGCTCCCGAACTGCGCCAAAGGGAGCCTATTCCGCCGGACGTGGCGACTGATAGTACGCCGCGCTGCGCAGTCCAATACACCATCCGGCGTTCGAAAACCTGGAGACATAGCGAGGAATCGCAGCTCTCGAAGCTGGTGGGGGAGCCCCACGAACCGGTGGCTCCACCAGCAGCGAGCCAGCTCTGGCCAATGCCTCCGTTGGTGTTGACCGTAACGCCGGTCGCGAAGGTCTGCAGCTGGCCAAGCGTGCCACGCCATACGTCGGAGTCACCGGCGAAGGGTCCTGTGCTGCTGTATTGCCAGATATCGTAGCCCAGCCAGCCGTTGGGAAGTGTCCCAGGGCTGCTGGCGGGCTGTGTGAAGTATGACGCGATATGCAGTGGGTTCCCGGAGAATCCTCCGTTGTTTCCAGCGCAAGTACTCCACCAGTCCGTCGTCGTGTAAATCGCGGGAAGCCGCTTAGTCAGCGAGTACACGGTATCGGAGAAATCCCTGACCCACGCAACGATTTGATCCGGTGTGCGGTCATAGCAGGTGTTCCCGAAGTACGAACCCACGTAGGGGTTGTATTCGATGTCCAGCAGAGGAGGGAGTGTCTTGCCGTCGTTGGACCACACCCCTCCGTTGGCGACGAAGTACCGTGCCTGATCGGCTGCGGTCCCGGCATCAGGATGGGGGATCGCGAAGTGGTATGAACCTCGGACCAGGCCGGCGTCGTAGGATTTGTTGAACTGTTGGGAAAACGCGGGGTTGAGGTAGTAGTTTCCCTCGGTCGCTTTCACATAGGCGAACTTTGCGCCTTTCGCGACTTCCGCGCCCCAGTCCACTCCCGCTTGGTAGTAGCTGACGTCCAAGCCTTGCACCCCACTGGGCATCCAGGTGGACATTGCGGCGGCGGAGCCCAATGAGGCCGCCCCGGGCGTGGCGCTTCGCTGGTGCTTGCGTACGCCGTCACCCATGCTGGCTCCGTTTGGACCGATTCTCGAAAGAAAGTCGCTGTTCACCGCGGAAGGCAGTGCCGTTGGAGCTGAAGGAACGGAAGTGGTCTCGGCCGCCGACGCCTGAACCAGCGACGTAATCACAAGGAAGGCAGAAGCGCTTACCGCCACTCCCCAGCGCCAGCGGGTGCGGACGTTCTGAGTGGACATCAGGGTCCGAACTCGACTCATATTGTTCTCCTGGAGAAGGGTGAGCTTACCGTCCCGGTGCACCCAGCACGTTGAACACGGGTGCACCAGGGCGGATCGAACAGCCGCACCCTCCGCATGGCGGAAACAACATGACACCGGGGACGGTTGTTACTACTGTTGCCATTGTTTCCTATGTTACTGGAGATGGCGAGATCAAGCAGCGGCAGGTTAGCGCAGCGCTGCCGCGATCTGGGCGGCCAGAGCCCGGGCAACCGGAGTGGTGATGTGGTTGCCGTCCCGAGACATCAGCACATTGCGGTAGACGGCGGGACAAACGTCTTTGTCGCAGAGCAGGTTCACGGTATCCACGAAGGTCCCGCCATGGGCAGTGACGGCGTCCCGTTCAATTGTCTGCAGCGCCGGGCTGTAGGAGTCGGCGCGCTTCACCGCACAAGTGTCCGGATCGCTCAGATGCTTGGAGACGCAAGAGTTGGGATTCTGCGGCCAGCCGGGGTTGTCACCCACAATCACCGCTTTGGCGCCAGTCGGCAAGCCGTTCAGCAGGGACGCGAGTCCAGCCCCCCATTGTTTGTCGTAATCCGGCCCGACGCCAGGGAAGCCATGGTAGCTGCGTTCGGAGTTCGAGATCACTACTCGGTCCGGTTTCAGCTCACGGATACGTTCCAGGCCTGCACGCTGGAACTCTTGGCAGTTGAATGGGCCGTTGATATCGGGATGTCCGGTGATTGGAAGTTGTACTGAGGGACAGGCCGATTTTGTGATCGTAATGAGCCGGAAGCCCTCCACCTCGGCAGCTTTCTTCAGGGCCGGGAACCAATGGCCTGCGTGGGAGTCCCCGAAAAGGACCACAGTCCGCGATGAGTCAAGCTTTCCGAATTCGCAGCCGGAAGCCTTGAAATCTGCTCCGTTGTTGTTGCAACCATTGGTGAAAATATCGGTCAGGTCCTTGTCGACCGTGTCCAAGGACGGGATGAGCTGGGTCTGCGCGATCCAACTGCCGCTGGAGTCGACCACGGAGTCGGCAAAACCGGACAATCCGGTTCCGGGCCTGTCGGCACCGATGGTGAGCTTACTCGAAGCCTGCGCGGACTGTAGCGACTGCTGCTGCACGAGTCCCCATCCGCCGAACGCAGTGACGAGAACCGCCGTCGTGCCTAGCGCGACTAGATACGTCCGCTTCTTTCGCGACGCAATACTTAGTGCTTGGAAAGGCTTTTCGACGAATCGGTAGGTGAGTGCTGCAAGGACGATGGCGATCGCGGCCAGGACAGCTTTTTCGCGCAGGCGAAGCGGTTCGGCCGCGAGCAATTGCGGGACGACCAGGAGCGGCCAGTGCCATAGATACAGCGAGTAGGAGATATTCCCAAGGAACAACATGGGCTTGTTGCCCAGCAACCGGTCGGCGCCGGGCGCCATAAAGCCACCGCTCCCCGAGAGAATGATCGCCACAGTGCCGAGTACCGGGAACAGGGCAACCCAGCCCGGAAATTCGAGGGTCTTCGTAATGAGAAGTGAGGACAGGACAATCAAGGCAAGTCCTGTTCCCATGAGCAAAATCCGCAGCTTGCCGCTCAGCGCCGTGAGCTTTGCGGAAACGAGATAGGTCAGCGCCCCTGCCGCGAGCTCCCATGCCCTCGTATGGAGAAGGTAGTACGAGCTTGTGGGATCCAGGTGCGAGAGCACGATGCTCAGCGCCAGGGAGACGGCAAACACGCCGCCCAAGAGATACCAAAGCAGGTGCTTGGAACGCCGGGCCTTGACCAGCACAGCAAACAGCATGATCGGCCAGACAAAGTAGAACTGTTCCTCCACCGCCAATGACCAGAAATGGATGAAAGGCGACGGTTCCGGATCGGCAAAATAGCCTGCGGTTTGGCCTGCGAAATTGAAGTTGGCCGCGTAAAGCGCGGCGGCGATCAGATCCTTGACATAGCGGCCCGCTTGCAGAGGTGTCAGCAGGGTCATGACGGCGGTCCCGGAGGCCAGGAGGACCATCAGGTACACGGGAGCGAGGCGCTTGAGCCGCCGGGCGTAGAAGCCGGAAAAGGAAAAGGTCCCGGTCCGTTGCAGCTCGCGAATGATCAGGCCGGAAATGAGGAAACCAGAGATGACGAAGAAGACGTCAACCCCGACAAAACCGCCCGGAATGAAGGGTACGCCCATGTGATAGAGAAGCACTGACACGACGGCGATCGCTCGCAGGCCTTGGATGTCGTTTCGCAGCGACGTCTTCGGCGCGCTTCGGCCCAGTGGGCGTTCGAGCGTTTGTTCGGCCGTGATGGGCGGCATGAGGTACTTTCTGCTTCGGGGTAGTTCGGAGCCGAATCCTTCAGGTTCCCGGCATGTGGACGACGAACGTCGCCTTCCATGGTAGTTGTTGGGCGGTAGTGTGGCACAATCATTGTCCTCAGGCAGCCAATTGCCGGGGAATGAGGATGCGTCCACATCCCGCCCTACACTTGAGCACATGAAGGTATTGGTTACCGGCGGTGCCGGATACATCGGATCGCACACTGCGCTTTGTCTCCTCGAAGAGGGGCACGAGGTCGTGGTCCTCGACAATTTGATGAACTCGAACCCCGAGTCCCTGCGCAGGGTGGAACAGCTCACGGGAAAGAGCGTGGACTTCCGCAAGGTCGACCTGCTCGACGTTGCCGCCGTCGACGCCATCTTCGCCGAGGGAGGCTTCGAGGCCGTCATCCATTTCGCCGGCCTGAAGGCAGTTGGCGAGTCTGTCGAGAAACCACTCTGGTATTACCAGAACAACGTGGTCGGCACACTCAACTTGCTGCACAGCATGGACGCCGCTGGCGTGCGTCGTCTGGTCTTCAGCTCCTCGGCTACGGTCTACGGCGCCTCGGAGGAAGTTCCCCTCATCGAGAAGTCGCCGCTGGACGCAACCAATCCTTACGGTCGCACCAAGGAACAAATCGAGGACATTCTTTCGGATGTAGGTGCCGCCGACGGGAGTTGGAGCATCGCCTTGCTCCGGTACTTCAATCCGGTCGGCGCTCATGAGTCCGGCCTTATCGGCGAGGATCCGAGCGGTGTTCCGAACAACCTGTTGCCCTTCGTAGCGCAGGTCGCCGTCGGACGCCGCGAAAAGGTGATGGTTTTCGGCAACGACTACCCGACGACGGACGGTACCGGCGTACGCGACTACATCCATGTGATGGACCTGGCCGCGGGTCACCTCGCTGCCTTGGGTCATCTCAGCAAGAGGACCGGCGTGTTCCGTTGGAACCTTGGAACCGGCCGGGGATCATCGGTGCTGGAAGTCATCAGGGCATTCAGCGAGGCGGCAGGCCACGAAGTTCCCTATGAAATTGCGCCGAGGCGACCGGGAGATGCTGCCATCAGCTACGCCGATCCGTCCGCCGCTCTCGCTGATCTGGGGTGGTCTGCGCGCCGGAGCCTTGCACAGATGTGCGAGGACCACTGGCGCTGGCAGAGTCGTAACCCTCACGGCTATTCCGCGGCGCACGAGGCCGCTGGAGTCTGACCCGGCCGGTTTGAGCTGCTTGTATTAGCGTCCGTGTTTGGCATTGTAGCGGTACATGAAGGCGGCCATGGCATCGCGGTTAATAGGGTTCAGGGGACGGTAGGTACCGTCGGGATATCCGTTGGTGATGCCGGTTGAGGCCAGCCAGCAGATTTCGCGGTAGAACGGACTGGCCGGGGTGAGGTCGGTGAAAGGTGAGGTGGCCGGCGCGGTGTAGGCCGGGCTGCCGGCAAGCCGGTAGAGGAATGCGGCCATAGTATCGCGATTGACAGGGTTCAGGGGACGGTAGGTACGGTCCGGGTAGCCAGTAGTGATGCCGGTTGAAGCCAGCCAGGTAATTTCTTTGTAAAACGGTGAGAAGAGCCCGATGTCGTTGAACGGAGAGATGAGCGGGGGGATGAAGGCGGGGCTTCCCCTGAGACGGTAGAGGAACGCGGCCATTGCTTCGCGGATGGTCGGTTGGCCGGGGCGGAAGGTGCCGTCCGGATAACCAGTGGTGATGCCGTTGTACGCCAGCCACGTGATTTCCGTGTAGAAGACGTAGTTGGTGGGGACGTCCGTGAACGAAGGCGGAGTCGAAGGGGCGAATGCAGTCAGTCCCCGCGTGGTGCCTAGCCCGGTGGGCCCGTCGTATCCATAGCCGGCGGTGCAAAGGTACGTAGGGGCGCACGTCCCGTTGGTGCCGTTGGCAACATCGTTCAGCGCCCACGGGGAGCTGTAGGGCAGCTGTGCAGGGGAGATTCCTGCAGGGACAGGGCCGGCGAGGGCGTAGGCGGCGGCGATGACTGGGGCCGCTGCGCTGGTTCCGCCGAAAACCATCCACCCGCTCATCCCGCTACTGGGGGTGCTGTCATAGACCGCGACGCCGGTGCTCGGGTCGGCGACTGACGCCACGTCGGCGACGGTGCGGTTCGGACAGCCTGCGTCGTGTTGCCAAACCGGCTTGGGCTCATAGGCGGAACAGCCGCTGCCAGGTCCAGCCGCCCCGGAAGCGGCGGTTCCCCAAGCGTGTTCGGTCCAGCCCCGGACCCGGGTTGAATCGGGGGTCAAGGTGGTACCGCCGGCAGCGACGACGTTGGGGGAGGACGCAGGGTAATTCACTGTGGGCGGGGCGGTGTCGTTCGTGTAGCCGTTGTCGCCGGAACTGGCCACGAGGGGTATCCCCTGGTGATTGAAAAAATGGGCGTCGTATAGGGCGATTTCCTTGAATTCGGGGCCGCCGAAGCTCATCGACACGGCACTGGCACCGAGGCTAACCGCGGTGTTGACCGCACTACCCAAATCGGTGAGCGAATTGGACGTGGCCTCGACGAGGAGGATGTTGCAGTTGGGGCAGGCCGCCGAGACCATTTGGACATCGAGCGACGTTTCCTGTGCCCACGCCGCATTGATGGGCGGAAGGGAAGCGCCGCCGTCTTGGTTCACTTTCCGAAAGCACCCTAGGGCCGAGGAACACGGAGCCTGACCGTACCTCGCCCGGTAGACCGCCAGATCAGCTTCGACGGTCGGGGCATCATACGGATCGACCACTGCTACGGTTCTGCCGATTCCGGCGGTGAGTGAGGGCAGGCTATACGCGGACTGCAGATCCGCCGGCCCGTAGCCGGCGGGGAGAAGCTGCCCGGCAGCCAAGGGGCCTGAGACTTCATCATCGATCTCCGCATGGCACGATGCGTAGCCTGGGGGTGCGTCGCTGCATACCTTTGAATGCCGGTGTCCCTTCAACTTTGCTATGGCGGGGGCAACCGGGCCGGGCTCGGGGGTGGAGGCCGGTGCCGACGACGTGCCGGGAGGACTGTCCGCTGATCCTGCATCGGCTCGCGCAGGTGTGAAGCTCCCGGCAACCAGCAGCAACAGCGCAGCAGCACCAGAGAGTAGGCGCGGGCTGCTCAACCAGCGGTGGCGGAGGTAACCGCGCGGTGTTTTCGGCATCAGATCGTCCTTCTTTGCACCGTTTCTTGCAGGACGTCGCAAATCCGGTTAGTGGAGGCGGGAGTCGAGCGGATGCCCGGCGGTAGAAGAGCCAAACGAGGCCCGGCGATGATCAGCATTTCATATGACGGCAGTCTCTGAAATTGATGGAGGAAAGAGGACGGCTGTGACCCCCGGAGGAGAAGCACCACCACGGAAGACACCCCACCAGCGGCCATTTTTGATGGCTCATCATAACATTTTGGTGATTTGAGTGGCCAGAGTTTCATGAGTTGCCAGTGTGACCAGTGGGTGAACAGTTATCCACAATCGGCTCAAATTGACTTGGTCCCTAGTTGTTATCTCGCCTAGCTTTAACATTGTTGGTGGTTCCGTGGCGCCTAGGCGCATCTTGTTTTGGGGGAAAGATGGATGCTTTGCGCATCGTTGAGGATGAAGTCCGCGAGCTAATTCGACGGCGTGGACTCGACCCTCTGAGCCAAGCAGTCGAGGTCCACCGGCTCGTAGAGGCGGCTGTGAGTGACTACGACGAGCGGGCCCTTCTCGGCCCGTTGCCTCCCTTGGGACATCTGGAAACTGCTCGCAAGTACGTGTTTGACGCTGTTGCGGGATTCGGACCGCTCCAGCCATTTCTGGATGACCCCACGATTGAAGAGATCTGGCTCAATGCCCCTAGCGAGATCTACGTTGCCCGGAACGGCGAATCCGAACTCACCTCGGCTAGCCTCAGCGCGCAACAGGTCCGCGACCTCGTGGAGCGGATGCTTAAGAGTTCGGGTCGCCGGCTGGACCTCTCATCACCGTTTGTAGACGCAGCCCTGCCCGATGGCTCGCGTCTCCACGTCGTCATTCCCGATGTCACCCGCCGGTACTGGGCTGTGAACATCCGCAAGTTCGTGGTCAAGGCGAGCCGGCTTGAACATCTGGTGGAACTGGGCACGTTGACGCCCCAATCAGCCCGATTCCTGGGAGCTGCGGTGGCCAGTGGGCTGAACATCCTCGTTTCGGGAGCCACCCAGGCTGGAAAGACAACCATGCTCAATTGCCTCGCGGCCAACATCGGCTCCAGGGAACGAGTTATTACAGTCGAAGAGATCTTTGAGCTCCAGCTCCCGCTACGTGACGTTGTTGGCCTGCAGTGCCGCCAGCCGAACCTGGAGGGGCAGGGCGAAATTCCCCTGCGCCGACTCGTCAAAGAGGCTCTGCGCATGCGTCCGGACCGTCTCGTGGTGGGCGAGGTCCGCGAAGCCGAAAGCCTGGACATGCTGATCGCTTTGAATTCGGGCTTGCCTGGCATGTGTACTGTCCACGCCAACTCTGCCCACGACGCCGTGACCAAAATTTGCACGTTGCCGCTTTTGGCCGGTGAGAACATTTCGAGCGCGTTCGTTGTTCCAACGGTGGCATCGTGCATCGACCTCGTAGTCCATTGCAGCCGCCATGCGGATGGGAGCCGGCAAGTCACAGAAGTTCTTTCGCTGGGTCGACGCGTGGAGAACGGCATCATTGAGTCGTCCACGGTATTCGCGATGCAGGATGGTCGGCTTCAACCCAAATCACATTCCATGCCCGCTGCGGAGAAATTCGCCCGTGCGGGCTTTGACGTTGCCACGCTCCTGGAGCACTACTGATGGCGCCGCTGCTGGGTGTTCTATGTGGCTTGGGTGTGTTTCTCATCTGGTGGTCCGCCTGGGAGCAACCCCCGATTGCCTTCAAGCAGTCCGGACCGAAACGTCTTGAGACCTTACTCCTCACCGCTGGAATCGAGAAAGTGAGCGGCAGGGGATTCATCGCGTCATGTGTGGGATTGGGTCTTTTCACCGTGTTGGTGATCTTCATCATTACAGCCTCCCTTTCGATCGCGGCGTGCTTTGGCCTGTTCGGTGCGTGGCTTCCTTTGGCCATTGTCGGCTGGCGCGCGCGCAGGCGGACAGCCATGCTGCGGGAGCTGTGGCCGGACGTGGTGGACCATCTGCGCTCGGCAATCCGGGCGGGACTTTCGCTACCCGAGGCCCTCGTTCAGCTCGGTGGCAAGGGCCCCGAGGAACTGCGGGACCTCTTCCGGGAGTTCGGTGCGGATTACCGTTCCGGCGGCCATTTCGATTCAGCGCTGAACAAGCTAAAGGAGCGCCTTGCCGATCCTGTTGCCGACCGGATCATCGAGGCGCTCAGATTGACCCGAGAAGTGGGCGGATCCGATCTCGGCCGACTTCTGGGAACTCTCGCCGAGTTCCTTCGTGAGAGCGCCAGGACCCGAAGCGAGCTTGAAGCACGCCAATCATGGACCATCAATGGAGCGCGATTGGCGGTTGCCGCTCCTTGGATCGTCCTGATGCTGCTGGCCAGCAGGCCGGAAGCTGTTGCTGCTTACAATTCCGTGGCAGGAATCAGCGTGCTCGGAGTGGGGCTTTTGGTCTCGGGGATCTGCTACTGGGGCATGCTTCGCATCGGAGCCCTTCCCGAGGACGAAAGAGTGCTCCGATGACTGCACTGACTGCTATGACCGTATTTTGCGGTCTTGCCCTGGGAGCAGGGTTGTGGCTCATCTTCGTTCGCATGCCATTCATGCGATCCATTCCCTTCTCGGAACGCATTGAACCGCAGCTCAAGTCCCAAAACCTTGAATCCCGACTACTTGCCTCAACCCCTGACAGCGCGCCGTTCGGCCCTTTGGAACGCATTCTGCGGCCTTTGTTTCGCGACACCGTGCACTACGTGGCGCGGTTCAACTTGGGTAATACCGCGCTCAACAAGAGGTTGGCGAAGGCTGGATCAGGAAAGTCTGCGCTGGATTTTCGGGCAGAGCAACTGCTGTGGGCAGCGGCGGGTCTTGCCATTGGGGTTGTCGCCGTGATCATGGGCGTAACGGCGGGCCGGTTCAGTCCGTTGCCTGCGGTTGTCTTAGTGCTGGGTTGTGCGCTTGGTGGATTCCTCCTCCGCGACTATTTGCTCGTAATGCAGATCAAGAACAGGGAGAGACGAATACTGGCGGAATTCCCCAGCCTTGCCGAACTGATGGCACTCGCTGTGGGCGCGGGGGAGAGCGCTAGCGGCGCCCTCGACCGCGTGTGTCGCACGGCCCACGGCGAATTGGCGAAAGAGTTTGCCTTGGTGTTGGCCGCCACTCGTGCCGGCACGCCTCTGATCGAAGCGTTGCACGAGTTTTCCGGACGAACCGATCTCGGCCCGCTGGTCCGGTTCGTGGATGGAATCGTCGTTGCCGTCGAGCGGGGTACTCCTTTGGCCGATGTGTTGCGAGCCCAGGCCGCAGACGTCCGAGATACAGCCAAACGCGAGTTGATGGAAGCGGCAGGCCGCAAGGAGATCGCGATGATGGTGCCGCTTGTTTTCGGTGTCCTGCCCCTCACTGTGATTTTCGCCGTCTATCCGGGCCTGGCCGCGCTGAACCTTGGCTTCTAATGCGTGATCATCAATGACCTTTTCGCATCCATCACATGGGCATTCGCAGAATGTCCATAAACAAAAGACGCGTGGAAATTCGCAACGGATTCCTGCACACGGAAATGGGGAATAATGAAGAAACTCGAACGCCGCGGCCTGCCCGCATCAGGACTTTTGCTTTTGCTGCTGTGGACTCTCCTGCCGCCCGGATCAGGACCCAAGATGGTCCCAGGTGAGGGCTTGGCCCCCGGGGACGAGCACGCCGAGCGAGGCGACGTACCAGGTTGGGTCATGATAACGCTGATGTCAGCCGCACTCGTAGCGGGCTTGCTTGCGCTCGCGGGTCCGGCTCTTGAAGGGCTCTTCAACCAGGCCATGAGCAAGGTCGGAAAGTAGCCGATGCTATTCCGCAGCAGGGGAGCACAATATGGCGGCGGGGCCGGCGTGTGTCGCTGTGGCGAGCGGGGATCCGCTGTCGTGGATTTTGTCTTGGTCGGTGGGCTCCTGACGGTCTTCTTCCTTGCCATCATTCAACTGACTCTTGTGGTGCACGTGCGCAATACGCTCATAGATGCTGCCTCATCCGGAGCCCGTTACGGCACTCTCGCGGACCGGACGGCAGCAGATGCGCGTGAGCGCACCGCAGACCTGATCGGCACTAGCCTGAATGCAGAATTTGCCCAAGACATCTCGACGTCGGAGGCTAGTTTCCAAGGACTCCGCACTTTGGAGGTGACAGTCCGGGCGCCCTTTCCTGTCATAGGGCTGATCGGATCGGTTCCGGCACTGGAAGTCAGGGGTCATGCCGCGATTTCCGGTTGACCTAGCCCGCGCGGGGCTTGCACGCTTCAGCGAGGCACTCTGCCTGCCACTCCCCGAGGGGCCGGACAGCAACGGCCAAAGGTGCCCCTCTGCGGAATGCCCCTCTGCGGAGTACCCCTCTGCGGAGTGTGACTCTGAGCGCGGGAGCGCAGTGGTCGAGTTCACCCTTTTGTCCCTCCTCCTCATGGTTCCGATTGTCTATTTCATCGTTACCATCGGGCAGGTCCAGGGTGGTTCGTTCGCCGTCGTTGGTGCGGCGGACCAGGCCGCCAAAGTTTACGTGGCGAGGAAAGACACCTCCGAAGGCCGTGTCGCCGCTGAACAGGCTGCGCTGCTAACTCTTGCCGATTATGGGCATTCGGCCCAGCAGGCCACCGTGGACATTGCGTGCGACCGTGACGATTGCTTGTCTGCCGGGACGGCGGTCACGGTTACGGTCAAGCTCAAGGTACCGTTGCCGATGGTGCCCTTCGGCGAGGCTCTGAGCCTGGATGCCGCGCATCTGAAAGCGTCTGCCACGCAAATCGTCGGACGGTTTCGGTGACCGGCGTTTCCCCGAACACGGAGGCGCTGAGGTCCCGCGCAAAGGCGAACGCAAAGGCCCGCCCGGAGGACAACGAAGAAGGCCAAATGATGGTCCTGACCATCGGCTACGTGGCGATTGCATTGTTGCTGGCAACGGTCGTTGCCGCGGCTTCCGCGGTCTACATAGAACACAAGAAGCTCCTCTCCATGGCCGACGGAGCTTCGGTGGCGGCGGCGGACAGTTATTCGCTTGGCCAAGTGGTAGGCGGTGCGGAAAAGCCCTCGGCCCTCCTCAGCAACGAGAGGGTTCGCAGCGTTACCGAGACATACCTTAGCCAAAACAGTGCCTATTCGCGGTTCGATCAACTTGCTGTTGGACAGGACACAGGAAGTCCGGACAGTGCCACGGCTGAAGTGGTGCTCAGTGCGGTTGCCCATCCGCCAGTGGTGAGTTTCCTGCTTCCCGAAGGCATTCCAATCGAAGCCCGCTCCACCGCGCGTTCTCGACTGACACGCTAAGGCAAGCCGTCACACGTCGAGGCTCGCACCATGTCAGCCAACGGATGGCGTACTCTGGAACAACCATGGCTGAGATTGACTTTCCCGCAGAAATCCGCGCGCTTCGCTCCACCTACCGCTCCATCGAACAGGTTTCCGACGTTGAGAAGCTTAAGGAAGAGATCGCAGAACTGAGCGAGCAAGCTGGTGAGCCGAACCTCTGGGACGATCCTTCCTCGGCGCAGGTGATTACGTCCAAGTTGTCCCACCGGCAGTCGGAGCTTGAGCGGTTGAACAGGCTCGCTGACCGCATCGACGATCTCGAAGTCCTTGTCGAGCTCGGCCAGGATGAGGACGATGACGCGTCCATGGTCGAGGCCGCCACGGAACTCGAGTCGGTCCGCAAGGCCCTCAAGGAACTTGAAGTGGTTACCCTGCTCTCGGGTGAATACGACGAACGCGAAGCCGTGGTCACTATCCGTGCGGGCGCAGGCGGCGTTGATGCGGCAGATTTCGCCGAGATGCTCATGCGGATGTACCTGCGTTGGGCGGAACGTCATGGCTACCCGACCACCGTCATGGACACCTCGTATGCGGAAGAAGCGGGCCTCAAATCAGCCACTTTCGAGGTCAAGGCGCCTTACGCCTTCGGTACCCTCAGCGTGGAAGCCGGAACGCATCGGCTTGTCCGCATCAGCCCCTTCGACAACCAAGGCCGCAGGCAAACGTCTTTCGCCGCAGTCGAAGTTATCCCGCTCATTGAGCAGACCGACTCGATTGACATCCCGGACAACGAGATCCGCGTGGATGTCTTCCGTTCGTCCGGTCCTGGGGGACAATCCGTCAACACTACGGACTCCGCTGTGCGCCTGACCCACATTCCCACCGGGATTGTGGTGTCCATGCAGAACGAGAAGTCGCAACTGCAGAACCGCGCTGCCGCCATGCGCGTGCTCCAATCGCGACTCCTCTTGCTGAAGAAGGAGCAGGAGGATGCTGAGAAGAAGGCGTTCGCTGGGGATGTGAAGGCTTCGTGGGGCGACCAGATGCGTTCCTACGTGCTCAATCCATACCAGATGGTCAAGGACCTGCGCACTGAATACGAAGTGGGCAACACATCAGCGGTGCTCGACGGCGACATCGACGATTTCATCGACGCCGGTATCCGCTGGCGCACCGGCAACCGCAACGCCGCGGACTAGGCACCGACCGCCCGATTGGGCGACACACCCTACCAAGCCTGCAATTCCGTAGCGGAGCGTGCGTATAGTCGAAGAGCCGGCGCTCAACTTCCCCCATCGAAAGCCCGTGCGCTGGCGGTTGGACTAGCTGAACGTGGCATGTCTGGCGGGGTTCTGAAGAGTCATGATCCGATTTGAGAATGTCACCAAGGTCTACGACCCCAATGCCCGTCCGGCGCTGGACGCCGTCAACCTTGAGATTGACCGTGGAGAATTCACCTTCCTCGTCGGGGCCTCAGGCTCCGGCAAGTCGACGTTTCTACGACTCATTCTGAAGGAAGACCGGGCAACATCCGGTTCGGTCTACGTCGCCGGCCAAAACGTGGCCAACATTTCAAGCTGGCGCGTCCCTAAGCTTCGCCGCGGCATCGGCGTCGTTTTCCAGGATTTCCGTTTGTTGCCGCAGAAGAACGTTTTCGCAAACGTTGCCTTCGCCATGCAGGTGATCGGCAAGAGCCGGAGCATCATCCGGGAGACCGTTCCGGAAGTACTGAAAACTGTTGGGCTTGAGGGCAAGGAACGCCGCATGCCGCATGAGCTCTCCGGTGGTGAGCAGCAGCGCGTGGCGATCGCCCGCGCCGTCGTCAATCGGCCCGGCATCCTCCTGGCGGACGAGCCGACCGGAAACCTGGACCCCATCACCTCCATGGGCATCATGGGCGTGCTCGACAAGATCAATCAAAACGGCACCACGGTGGTCATGGCCACCCACGACGACGACATTGTGAACGAGATGCGCAAGCGCGTGGTGGAGCTCCGGAACGGTGTGGTGGTTCGCGATGAAGCCAAGGCGCTCTACACCTCGATGATCCCCGTGGTGGGGGAGTCCCGCCGCCTAAAGGATGCAAGCGGTGCCGAACTCGACCGTGCCCAGGGGGGTCAGCAGTGAGGCTCGCGTTTATCCTGGGTGAGATCGGCAGCGGTCTGCGCCGAAACCTGTCTATGGTGATTTCCGTCGTGCTGGTGACCTTTGTGTCCCTCACCTTCGTCGGGGCGGCCGGCATGCTGCAGATGCAGATCAACCAGATGAAGGGTTACTGGTACGACAAAGTCCAGGTTGCCATTTTCCTCTGCAATGACTCTTCGACGGCCACGGGCTGCGCTTCGGGTGCGGTGACCAAAGAGCAGCGGGACAACTTGGCCAAGATGCTCGAATCTCCGGCAGTGAAGCCGTACATCAATGACTACCAATTTGAGTCCCAGGCCGAGGCGTTCAAGCACTTCAAGGAACAGTTCTCCAACTCTCCGATTGTTGACTCGGTGACCCAGGATCAGCTTCCGGCGTCGTTCCGAATCAACATGAAAAACCCCGAGAAGTACCAGATCATCAGCGAGACATTCTCCTCCCAGGCCGGAGTGGAGACCGTCAGCGACCAGCGTCAGGTCCTCGAAAGGATCTTTGAGTGGATGAACGGCGCATCCGTGGCGGCGATGGTGGTCGCAGGGGTCATGATCTTTTGCGCGGTCCTGCTCATCACCACAACCATCAGGCTGTCCGCTTTCAGCAGGCGACGGGAGACCGGCATCATGCGCCTCGTTGGGGCATCGAAGACCATCATCCAACTGCCGTTCATTCTCGAAGGCGTCATTGCCGCCGTCGTTGGAGCCGTGCTAGCCTCGGGGACACTGTGGCTGGTGGCCCAATTCTGGCTCAACGGAGACTTGTCGAAACAGTTCCTGAATACTCCATTTATTTCCTCGACCCAGGTACTCGTGATAGCGCCGGTCCTGATAGCGTTGGGCGGCGGCTTGGCCGGGATATCTTCCCTCCTCACCCTTCGCCGATACCTCAAGGTGTAGCAATGAATCGCAGTGATCCCCAGCGAACAGGACGGTCGATGAACCGCAAGTACCAGGCTTCCCTGCGGCTACGCATGGTGAGCGGACGTGCCAAGGTTGCCGGTTCTGTGCTGGCCATTGCACTGGCTGCGAGTTTGGGCACCGCGCCTTTGGCGCGCGCCGATGACCTCGATGACCAGCAGGCCGCCCTCAACGCGGAATCGGCTCGGGTTCAACAGTCGCTGGAATTTGTTGACGCTAACATCGCGAAAGCGGCTGGTGACCTCGTGGTCTACCAAGGCAGGCTCCCCGGAGCGCAACAGGCACTCCTCGAAGCGCAGGGCAGGGTCGCTTCGGCCGTCAAGGAAGCCGATGCACTCGCCGCCCGGGTGGATTTGGCGCAGCAGAGCAAAGCCCAGATCACGGCGCAGCTGGAGAACGACAAGCAAAAGATCACTGACACCAAAAAGCTCATCGGCCAGATCGCGGCTCAAGCGTACAAATCCGGAGGTGTTCCCACGAACGTTGCTCTGCTGTTCGGATCGAACGACGGCGGCAACCTCACCGAAACCATGGACCTCGCCAACCAGGCGATGCGCAGCCAGAACGCCGCTATGACAAAATTGACGCAGCAGAGCGCCACGAACGTGAACTCCCAGGCCCGGCTCGCCGCCGTGGAACAGGAAATCCGGGATCTCAAGGCGAAAGCAGATGCCGCACTCGAGCGTGAAAGGGCAGCCCGTGATGATGCCGCTGCCAAGAAGGCGGAGGTGGACAAGCTCATTGCCGATACCACCCGCCTCAACAGCCAGCTTCAAGCAGCCAAGCCCGGGATCCAAGCCCAGCTCCAACAAGTGAAGGCGATGCAGGACTCCGTCGCTGCAGAAATCTCGGAGCGGGATCGCAAGCTGCGTGAAGCATGGTTGGCCGAACAACAGCGACTGGCCGCAGCTGCGGCGGCTGCCGCGCAGGCCCAGGGCCAGGCCCCGCAGCCCTACGTCCCACCAGCGAGCAATCCACGCTCGAACTTCGGCCTGATCCACCCGGTACCCGGGAATATTCCCATCACCTCGGGGTTCGGTTGGCGCGCGACGCCGCCTGGAACCATCGATTTCTACGGCCAGGGCGGCTACATGCACACCGGCATCGACTTCGGTGCGCCTTGCGGCACCCCCGTGTATGCGGCCGCGGCTGGCACGGTCTTTTCGGCCGGCTGGGGGAACGACGGCGGTGGCAACCGGGTCAAGATCTCGCACGGGGTCATCAATGGCGACTCCCTGACCACCATTTACTACCACAACACCAGCGTGGTGGTTTCTTCCGGGCAGCAGGTGAGCCAAGGCCAGCTCATCGCTTACTCGGGTACGACGGGTAACTCCACTGGTTGCCACGTGCATTTTGAAACTTGGGTAAATGGTCAGGCTGTAGATCCCATGAACCTTCTATAGCCCACGCGGCAGGCTTCCGCTGGCGTAGACTAGTGTGATTCTTCGACAACCAAGGAGTTCTACCGTGCCCAAGGACAGTGGCCGTAAGGTAGTGGCCACCAATCGCAAGGCCCGGCACGACTACCACATATTGGATACCTATGAGGCAGGAATTGCCCTCATGGGAACAGAGGTAAAGTCCTTGCGTGAGGGTCATGCCTCCATGGTCGATGGCTTTTGTACCTTCTACAACGACGAGTTGTGGATGGAAGGCATCCACATCCCTGAGTACAACCAAGGGAGCTGGACCAACCATGCCGCCCGCCGGCGTCGTAAGCTGCTGCTTCACCGTGAGGAACTCAACAAGATTTCCGGCAAGATCCGCGAAACGGGCTTGACGGTAGTACCGCTCCAGCTGTATTTCCTAGATGGACGCGCCAAAGTCGAGATCGCTCTGGCTCGAGGCAAGAAGGACTACGACAAGCGACAGACCTTGCGTGAGCAGCAGGACAAGCGCGAATCGCTGCGCGAACTGCGCGAGCGAAACCGCCGTTAGTTCAGTAAGGATCCATCAGCGGGTACGGTAGGGCGTGTCCCGGAATGTTCCGGTGCCGCTGTGCGTTATGATGGTTAACCCGGCAGGAAGTGTTGCGTGGTTGCTCTTGGGCAATCGTGATCCTGCAGGGATTGATAACAAAATACGGGGATGATCGGTTTCGACGATGTTAGTCGCGACAGGTGAAGCGGGCCGAGGATGCAGAATTATCTCGTAAACGCTGTCTGCAAACCAATAAGTGCCAATTCTAAGCGCACTGACTTCGCTCTTGCTGCCTAAGCAGTAAGACAGTCCGTCAGCCCGAGGTTGCTATTGCCCCGGATCCTGGCGTCATTTAGATAGCCACTGCTGTTTGCCTTCGTCATCGAGGCAAACGGGACTCTTAGATGACTGGGCCCGGATCAGCTACTTGTTCGCAGGATAGCTGGGGCCGAGAAAATCCGACGCGAACTGCGCCCGGAGAAGCCCTGACAACACGACATCGGACGGGGGTTCAATTCCCCCCATCTCCACTTTTTGTGATGAGTCGAGACATCCTTCACGGATGAGTCGGGTCATCGGTTACACCCCGGTCTTCGGACCGGGGTGTTTTTCTTTGTCTGGCCTGGTAGTCGCGCCGACTCGCTGCCTGTTTTCGGTGGTCTTAGGATTCCGGATGCTGAGGCCCCGGTTCGTCGCCCGCCTCGTCGATGTCCTGGGGGTTTCCAGTGTCCTGGTCGCGATCTTCGGCAACGCGTTTGCGATCGATCAGCGTCCGTCGCTGGCGTCCAAAGACCATCACGGCCGCTACTACGGCTGCTCCAACAAGCACCATCACAACCCAGATCCATTGTTGCCCGTCCAAGTTCGCCCCCAATCCCAGCACCTCGGTTAAGCCCGGCATTGCTACGAAAGGCCCGTGCCCCGGCGGCCTAGTCCGGGAGGCGGACCGAGTACGGAGTCAGTCCTTGTGCCTACTTAGGCGATGCACCGATCGTGGTTCTTGAACAGTGGGCAGTCCATCCACCCATCCACCTTGTATTTGTCCTTGAATGTGGGCGCTAGCAAGCTGGGTCAGAATCAGCCTCAACGTCATCATGATTTGCCCCAATTCCTGATGGTTGCGGATGCCGCCTTTCGCTCTGGACCCATCCGCAGTCTGGACTCAGTCGCGAAAATCATGCCCATCGGTCGTGGCATGGACGCTAGGCGCCAGAGTAGAAGTGCGGATAGCTGCTGTCGCGAGTGGTCAATACTTGTTTTTGGGATTTCCTACGCGTCACCCGTAGCGACGCCGCCGTCGCGGTTGTTAACCAGTTTGGGCGTTGCGAAGGCGCCCGGCCGGTGCTCAATTCCGAGAATGCCCGAAGGCGGCATGTCAGGAAACGGTGCTCCGGCGGAGTTCGCTCTTGCGGATCTTTCCGCTGGCCGTTCGCGGCATGTCGTCCACGAACACCACGGTCTTCGGGATCTTGTAGCGCGCCAGTTTGCCGGCTAGGTGTTCTTTGAGTTCGTCCTCGGTCAATAAGGCTCCTTCGCGGAGGACCACCACGGCGCGTGGCACCTCTCCCCACTTCTCATCCGGCACGCCGATGACTGCCACGCTGCCCACGGCGTCGAGTTCACTGATCGCTTGTTCCACCTCGGCGGGATAGATGTTCTCGCCGCCCGAGATGATCATGTCCTTGAGCCTGTCCGAAACGAAGACGAATCCGTCAGCGTCCTTATAACCCATGTCTCCGGACTTGAACCAGCCGCCGTCTTCATAGGATTCAGCCGTTGCCTCGGGCCGCCCCCAGTATTCGTGGATGACGTTGGGGCCTTTGATCTGGATTTCCCCGACTGTGCCCTGCCCGGCAATCCCCCCTGCGACGTCGGCGATCCGGACGTCGCTGAAGAAGTGCGGGAGCCCCGACGAGCCCGCCTTGTCCCGGGACCTGGCGGCGGGCAACGTGGTGGCGCCCGGCGCCGTCTCGGTCATTCCGTAGCCGTTAGAGAAGCGCAGTCCGCGTGCCTCGTACGCTTCCAGGACGCGCATCGGAACTGCCGATCCGCCGCAGGTCAGCTTGTTGAGGGAGCTAAGGTCCGACGTCGGCCAGGCCGGATGCTCGCAGAGCATCTGGTAGGTGGTGGGCACTCCGCTGATCGTGGTGACTTGGTGCTGCTCGATGAGTTCCAGGGTGTGTTGGGGATCGAACCTGGATTCCAGGACGACGGTTCCGCCCTTGAGGAACGTAGGCAACACTCCCATATCGAGTGAGGCGACGTGGAACATCGGCGAGATCATCAGGGCCACGTCGGCGGAGGAGAAATCGAAGTCGACGATCACGTTGATGCAGTTCCACGTAATGTTGCCGTGGGTCAGCAGCGCCCCCTTCGGTCGACCGGTGGTGCCGGAGGTGTAGAGGATCATGGCCCCGTCGTCGAGCCCTACTTCTTCGTCCAGATGCTGCGGCGCCCCCGAGGCGACGACGTCCTCATAGTCTTCCGGCGCCGTCCTGCTCCCGCGTCCGCTGTCGCCGGAAGCGGCGGTACCCTCGCCCGGGAAGGAGTCGCCGACGACGACGCGCCGGCTCACGCGGGTGCCTTCCGCGCCGCTGGCCGCAAGGCCGTTGAGGCTCGCCGAGTGGATCAGCGCAACGGCACCGCAGTCCGCAAGCTGGAAGGTGATTTCCGGCGGCGCCAATCGCGTGTTGAGGGGTACGAAGATCGCCCCGAGCTGCCCACAAGCAAAAAGCGTTTCCAGGAAGGCAGGATGGTTTTCACCGAGATAGGCCACCCTGTCGCCCTTGGCAACACCCCCGGATTTGAGGGCGTTGGCTAGCCTGTCCGATCGTTCCGCAAATTCCTCATAGCTGAGTTGGCGGTCTCCGGAGACCAGCGCAATCTTGCTGCCGGACTTCGGGCGGCGACGCTGCAGCCACGAACCGATGCCAAAATTCTCCATGACGGTCCTTTCTTATTCCCAAGCTAGACCTTTCCCGGCCTCACGGCCGGACGGCCTGCAAATCGTTGTTCTTCGATTCCCGGGTCAACAGGATGAAGATGATGGAGACCACGGACATCGCAGCCAGATAAAAGACCACCGAGCCCGTATTCTGGCCCGAGTCCTTGAAGATCTGGGCCACGATCCCCGGCGTGAATCCCGCGCCGAGGAGCGTGGCGAGCTGGTAACCGAGCGAGGCTCCCGTATAGCGGGACGTGGTGCCGAACTGCTCGGACACGAATGCCGCCAGCGGCCCGAAAAGGGTTGAGTGGATCATCAGGCCCACGGTGAAAGCGACGAATATCAGGAAGACGTTGTTCGAGGACAACAGCTGGAACATCGGAACCAGATAAGCGATGAAGAGCACGAGTCCACCGATCATTACCGGCCTCCGGCCCAGCTTGTCCGAGAGCCTGCCGCCAAGGATCACGAAGGCTATGGAAATGAAAGAAGCACCGGCGAAGGCGTACAGCACTCCTTGGCGGTCGGCGCCCTTGGAGACGGCGAAGGTGACCGCGAACGTTGCCAGCACCACTTGGAGGGCAAAGCCGGCGGCCCCGGCCAGCATGGTGAAGATGAGGGTCTTGGGCCGGCGGAGCACCTGAAGGATCGGGATGACGGGCCTCGCGGCGCGGTTGTCCGCGTTCCGGGCCGCCCGTTCCTGTTCGATGGCGGCTTTGAAGATCGGGCTCTCCGAAACCTTGAGCCGGACGAACATGCCCACTGCCAGCAAGGCGAACGAGAGCAGGAAGGGAACGCGCCAGCCCCAGACAAGGAACTGGGAGTTTGGCAGGGCCGAAAAGACGCCCATGATGAGGGTTCCCAGCACGGCGCCTGACGGGGCTCCGGCATTCACGAACGAGGCCGCGAAGCCGCGCTTCCCAGACTCGGAATGCTCCAACGCCATCAAGGCGGCTCCACCCCACTCACCGCCCACGGCAATCCCTTGGAATACCCGGAGCACAACAAGTAAGACGGCACCCCACGGTCCGGCCACCGAGGCATCAGGGACCAACCCGATCAGCGCAGATGCCAGGCCCATGACTAGCATGGAGACGATGAGCATGCCCTTTCGTCCCAGCTTGTCGCCGAAGTGCCCGAAGATGACGCCACCCAACGGACGGGCCACGTATCCTGCGGCAAAGGTTCCATAGGCTGCCACCACTCCCACCCAGTCGTCCATTCCCGAGAAGAAGACCTTCGGGAAGACCACGGCTGCGGCTGTGGCATAGAGCAGGAAGTCGTAGTACTCGATGGTGCTGCCCAGGTAGCTGGAAGCAATGACGGTGCGTGCTTCCTTGCGCCGCGTGGCCGCGTCCATGGATTGAAGCTGCGATATTTGGGACATCGTTGTTCCTTAAGGCAGAGGGGTGGGGGCGTTAGAAGTAGCGGGCTACCTGTAGAAGCGGGCGAGGAATTCGGCCACGACTGCCGGGCGTTCCTGGCCTTCGATTTCGATAGTGTTGGCCACCTTGATCTGGGCGCCGCCCTTGACTTCGGAGACTTCCGCGATGGTGGCTTGCATACGGATGCGCGCGCCCACTTTGACCGGGGACGTGAAGCGGACCTTGTCCAAGCCGTAGTTCACTTTGGTGGTGACACCTTCGACGTCGAACAGCTCGCCCCAGAACGGGATGACGAGCGAGAGCGTGAGGAAGCCGTGGGCGATCGGGGCGCCGAACGGGCCGTCCTTGGCGCGTTCCGGATCGACATGGATCCACTGGTCATCCCCGGTGGCGTCCGCGAACTTGTTGATCTGTTCCTGGGTGATTTCGCGGTATTCGGTGACACCGAGATCGGTTCCGGCAAGGGTGAGCAGTTTGTCGAAGTCGACGACGAGATTGGGCATTGTTGCCTCCTGTGGTGGTTAGGTTGTGGAAGAACTACGACGGCGTGACTCGCTTTGCGGGGGCGGCCTGCCATCGTGCCGAGCTGGCGGACTTCGAGCGCAACTAGCGCGCGAAGGCGCTCTCGCCCGTAAGTGCGCGCCCAACGATCAGGGCGTTGATTTCGTGTGTTCCTTCGTAGGAGTAGACGGCTTCGGCGTCGGCGTGGAACCGGGCAACATCACTCTCGAGCGTGATTCCATTGCCGCCTGCCAGCTCGCGCGCCAGGGCGACTGTTTCCCGCATAGCCAGGCAGCTTTGCATCTTGGCGAGCGCGGAGTCCTGGTCGCGGTAGATCCCGCGGGCCTGCTGTTCGGTCAGCCTGACCACGAGGGACATGCTTGCCGTGAGGTTGCCAAGCATGCGGGCCAGCTTCTCCTGCACCAGCTGGAAAGAACCCAGCGGGCGGCCGAACTGCCGGCGCTCGCGGACGTAGCGGAGGCCTGCTTCGAAGGCGCCGGCCTGGATGCCGGTGGCGATCCAAGCTACATCGGAGCGCATCGCGCGGAGCATCACCGCCACATCCTTGAAGGAATTCACCCCGTGCAGACGCATGGATTCAGGGACACGGACGCCGTCGAGTGTGATGTGGGCGTTCTGCATCATCCGCAACGAGGTCTTCCGGTGGATCTTCTCCAGCGTCACTCCGGCGGCCTCGCGGTCCACGAGGAACGCTTTGACTTGACCGTCCGCGACATCCCGGGCGAACACTGCCAGGACATCCGCCGTCGAAGCGCCCCCGATCCAACGTTTGGCACCATTGAGGATCCAGTTGTCGCCGTCGCGGCGGGCAGTTGTAGAGAGTCCGCCGGCAATGTCCGAGCCGGATTCCGGTTCCGTCAGGGAGAAGACGCCCTTGAGCGAGAAGTCGACAACCCGTGGCATCCACTCGGCCTGCTGTTCCGCCGAGGCGCCCACGCGGATAGCGGTGCGGAAGAGGCCGGCTTGTGCCGTGTACCACGTGGCCAGCGAAGCATCCGTGCGGGCGAGTTCGAAGATCCTGAAGCCCTGGTAGATTCCGCGGGCCGGACTGCGCTCTGGCCCGGGGCCCGTGAGTTCGGCCGGTTCCATCAGGTCCAGATCGATGAGTGGCCGGGCCAACTGGGCAGGGAACTCGCCCCGTTCCCAGTAGTCGGCCAACAATGGCTTCGCTTCACGGTCCAGGAAGTCGCGCAAGCGGCCCAGGACCCGGCGCTCGTCCTCGGTGAGGAGGGACTCGGCGTCGTAATAGTCGCAGACGCCGTAGAGGCGCTCCGCCGCTGGCTCCACACGGATCTCCAGGCTCATCTCAGCCGCCCAGCCCGAGCAGGCGCACCGCGTTGTCCTTGAGGATCTTGGGCCTGACCTCGTCCTTGAGCGGGAGGTCGGCGAAAGCGGCCAGCCATTTCTGCGGGGTGATGAGGGGGAAGTCCGTGCCGAACAGGACCTTGTCCTGCAGTACCGAGTTGGACATGCGCACCAGTGACTCCGGGAAGTATTTCGGGGACCAGCCCGAGAGATCGATGAACACGTTGGACTTGTGCGTGGCGATCGAGTTGGCTTCATCCTGCCAGGGGACCGAGGGGTGGGCCATGATGATTTGCAGTCCGGGGAAGTCCGCGGCCACGGCGTCGAGCAGGAGCGGGTTGGAGTAGGCCAGCTTGATGCCGTAGCCGCCGGGAAGACCGGCACCCATGCCGTTCTGGCCTGTGTGGAAAATCGCCGGGAGGCCCAGTTCCTGCAGGGTTTCCCAGAGCGGGTAGTACTGTTCGTTCGAGGGGTCGAAGCCCTGCAGGCTGGGGTGGAACTTGAAGCCGCGGGCACCGAGGTCGATCGCCTGGTGCTTGGCACCCTGTATGGCCTCGGCCCCGGTGCGGGGATCCACGCTGCCGAACGGGATCAGGACGTCGTTGTTCCTCGCGGCTCCCGCGATCAGTTCGGGGATGCTGTTCGGTTCGTGCTTGAGCTGCGTGCGGGCGTCCACAGTGAAGACGACGGCGGCCATGTTCAGTTCGCGGTACACCTCCGCGATCCGGTCCAGCGAAGGCGTGCGGTCCTCGGCCTTGAAGTACTTGGCGGAAGCTTCCGTCAGGGCCGGTGGCAGGGATTCGTGGCCGTGGCCGTCCACTTCGAGGTGGACGTGCATGTCGATCGCGTCAAGTTTTGAGGCGTCGATGCCGAGCTCGTAGCGTTGGGGCGCGGCCATGTCAGCGGACCTGTGCCGCGGCGGCGGCTTCGGGCCGCAGATCCTCAGGCAGCGGCAGGAATTCCTCACCGACGCTCTGTAGCTTGTCGCCGAACAGCGTGCCGAAGTTCTCTACGAGGTCCTCGTAACCCCAGCCGCCCTCCCGGTATTCAGTCGCGGCGGCTTCAGGGTGGGTCCACAGCTGGAGGCGGTCTCCACCGGCGCCGATGGCCTGGCCGGTAATGCGGGCCGCTTCGTCAGAGGCGAGGAAGGCTATGAGCCCGGAGACGTCATCGGCTGTCCCAAAGCCGAGCTCGTGGCGGAAGAAGTGGGGCATGGCCTCGCCGCGCTCGTCCGCCTCTACTGCCTTTTGGAAGTAAGGGACGGTCTTGGTCATCGCCGTGGCGGCCACCGGGATCACCGCGTTGGCGGTGACGCCGGCCTTCTTCATTTCCAGCGCCCAGGTCCGGACCATGCCCACGATTCCGGCCTTCGCGGCGGCGTAGTTGCTCTGGCCGAAGTTGCCGCGTTGTCCCGTCGGGGAACCGATGGCGATGATGCGGCCAGCGATGCCGTTCTCCTTGAAGTAGCCGAATGCTTCGCGGGCGCAAGTAAAAGTGCCGCGGAGGTGGACGTTGATGACCAGGTCGAAGTCTTCGTCCGTCATCTTCAGCAGGCTCTTGTCCCGCAGGATGCCGGCATTCGTGACCAGGATGTCCAGACGGCCAAATTCTGCGACAGCCGCTTCCACCAGCTGCTTCGCTGCTTCTGTGCTGCCTACGGGAGCGACGACGGCGAGTGCCCGGCCGCCGTCGGCCTCGATGGTCCGGACGGCTTCGCCGGCGACCTCGGCGTCGACGTCGTTGATGACCACCGCCGCGCCCTGACGGGCGAGTTCCCGGGCGTAAGCAAGCCCCAGGCCCCGACCGCTTCCGGTGACAATCGCTACTTTTCCTGACAGGCTCATCGCTGCTCCTTTGCTCGATCCCCGTGCATCCAAGCCCTGGGCGTGGGATGCTGTTCTGTATCCATGAAAATACGTATAGTTGAAAATGTCAACGATTGATTTTGAAGATTATTGGAGTTTGTTATGACGATCGAGGCGCAGGACGAGCAACAGGCTGCCACGAAAGACCGGCTGCTCGCCGCTCCTATCAGCCAGGACGTGGGTTTCCTCCTGGCAAAGCTCCATGCCGGCGGCTCGGTCCTGAATAACCGGGCGCTTGCTGAGTTCGACCTCAAAGAGAGGTCTTACTCGGTCCTGATCCTGGCCAACAGCGGCCTGGAGCCTACCCAGCGGGAATTGGCGGGCTTCCTCAGCCTTGACCCCAGCCAGATCGTCGCCTTGGTGGACGAGCTTGAAAAGCGGAAGCTTGTGTCCAGGGCACCGGGCAAGCAGGACCGCCGGGCCAAGACGGTGACGGCTACGGCGCAAGGGACCCAGCTGCTCGCCCAAGCAGCCGTTGCTGCCCGGCGCGCGGAGTCCGAGGTGCTCGCGGCGCTCTCAGACGAAGAAGCCGCCGAGCTCAAGGTGTTGCTGCGCAAGGCATTATGGGGTTAGGCGCTCTGGGTTAGGCCTGCTGGGGTGGGGTGCCAACCGTCGTTCACCCACGGCGTAGGCCGGAACGGACTAACCGCGGCAGTGTATTCGTTGATATAGACACCATCGGTTACAGGAGGTGCGCGATGAGTACGTTGCCGGAAGAAGCTTTTCCCGAAGACATCCCTGACGCCCCATCGGACGACGAAGCCTTGGACGCCTACTCGCGGACGGTCATGCACGTGGCGGAAACCGTCACGCCGCATGTTGCCGCGTTGGAGATGAGCAGCGCGCGCAGGAACGGCCAAGTGAGGATCGGAAGCGGATCGGCCGTAGTGTTCACGGGGGATGGCTACATGCTGACCAATGCCCACGTGGTCTCCGGTCTCCGCTCCGGGAGGGCGATCTTCGCCGACGGAACACACACCGACGTCGAACTTGTGGGTGCGGATCCTCTGTCCGACCTCGCCATCGTTCGGGGGCATCGCACCCCGCCGCCTGCCATCTTGGGTAACGCGGAATCCTTGCACGTGGGCCAGTTGGTGATCGCCGTGGGCAACCCGCTAGGGCTCGCAGGATCGGTGACTGCCGGCGTTGTCAGCGGACTTGGCCGTTCAATTCCGGTCAGGTCTGGCCGGCACAGCCGGGTCATCGAAGACGTCATCCAGACCGACGCAGCGTTGAATCCGGGCAATTCCGGGGGAGCTTTGGCCGACACCAAGGGGCGGATTGTTGGAATCAATACCGCCGTGGCGGGCCTGGGCCTCGGGCTTGCCGTGCCCATCAATACCACCACTCAACGGATCATCGCCGCCTTGCTCAGGGACGGTCGGGTACGCAGGGCATACCTGGGCCTGGTCAGTACCCCTATTCCGTTGGAAGCAAGTGCGGTGATCCGGACAGGCCAAAAGGAAGCGCTCCGGGTAGTGGAAGTCATCGGCGGGTCTCCGGCAGAGCGCGCAGGACTGATTGCGGGCGATTTGGTCCTCAGCGCGCAGTCACGGGCCGTGTCCAGTGCGGAGAGCCTTCAGAAGCTCCTGTTTTCGCAGGCGATAGGGGAGCCATTCCCCCTGACGGTCTTGCGCGACGGCAAGATCCATCAAATCGTTGCCGTACCGAGCGAAATGACCGACGCGGACTCATGAAAGAGCCAGTTCCGTAGAAAGCCGGTTCGCCAGAAAGCCGGGGCCTTGATGGCCCCGGTTTTCTGTTACTTCTTCCTCATCCTCAAATGGGCCACGGGATCCACGGCAGCGTCGGATTCGTGCTTGGCACGCTTCACGGCCCGTTTTTCCTTGATGGACTTGATACTCTTCTTCGTCTCGTGCTGGTGAGGCGCTTTGTCAGGCATGTCATGCTCCCTAACTACGGATCTTCCCTGAGATCCTGCAAAGAGGGTCCTGAAAGGCCCTCTCCTTGTAAGTTACGCCTGTTTCGGCCGAAAGCAACCGGCCGCCAAACGGACCAACAGCTAGGCTTCCGACGCCGGGACGTCCACTATGCCCACGAACCGCGAGCCGATTCCTTCGTACTCGCTGCGGACCTCTCCGGGCAGGATTCCGGGAACCTCGCTGTTCCGGTGGTGCCCACAGAAAACGTAGGTGAACTCCGGCCACCACTTCTTGGGACGGGCAGCCTCGGTGTAACCGCACACGACACAACTCAGGTGAACCCAGACGGGACGCTTGCCGGTGCGGTTGGCGCGCGATTGGACGAGCCACTGCGGTGGGTTGTCCTGCAGCTCGGTCAGTTCGGCTTTTGAAAGCCTGGACGGGATGCCGTGGCGTTGGGCCATTTCCATCGAAATATCAAGGGCCAGTGCGGCGTCACGTCTGCTTATCACCATTCAACGATACGGGACTATCGCCGTGGCAGAACCCCGGAGGAATCACGGCGCCAGTGGACAGGCAGGCGTAGGCTGTGCTCATGACCGACGCAGCGGCCCTGCTGCCAAGCACTCCGCTGCAAAAGCGGGTCCTTGTTGTAGCTATTGTGGCTTCCTTCATCGCCATTTTGGATGGCTTCGTAGTGAACCTCGCGCTCCCGGCGATTGGCCGCGAGCTGGGTGGTGGACTCGTCATCCAGCAATGGGTGGTGGATGCCTACCTCTTGACCCTGGGCGCGCTGATCCTGGTTGCCGGATCCTTGTCCGACCATTTCGGACGTGCGCGGATCCTGGAATGGGGACTCGCCGGTTTCACCATGACGTCCATCATCTGCGGGCTCGCCTGGAACGGGGAGGTGCTTGTGGTGTCACGGGCCCTGCAGGGGATCGCCGGAGCACTCCTGGTTCCGAGTTCGCTCGCCATGATTGTCACGTTCTTCTCCGGACCGGCGCAGTCCAAGGCGATCGGCCAGTGGTCCGGCTGGACCAGCGCGGCAGCTATCGTGGCCCCGCTCATCGGTGGCGCCTCGGTGGATCTGTTGTCCTGGCGCGTCATCTTCTTCATCAACGTGATTCCGGCGGTCGCCGTCTGGCCGATTTTGGCGGGGTTGCGGAAGTCCGACGCCGCCACGGACAGGAACAAGAGGATCGACTATCTTGGCGCCTTCCTGGCCATGGTGGGACTCGGTGGCCCGGTCTACGCCTTCATTGAACAGGGGCGGATGGGCTGGGGGAACATGCTGGTCTGGATGCCCCTCGCGGTCGGGGTGGTCGGGATGACCCTGTTCCTGATCCACGAAGCCAGGACCCCGGAGCCAATGCTGCCCCTCCGGCTCTTCGGCATCCGCAACTTCGGTTGGGGAAACCTGGCCACGCTGGCGATTTATGGTGCCCTCTCGCTGGGATTCTTTGCGGTGGGCATCTATTTGCAGCAAGTCGGAGGAATGAAGGCCACGACGGCCGGCATCGCTCTGCTTCCCGCGACTGTGATCCTGATGCTCACGGCCTCGTTCTTCGGCGGGCTGGCCGGCAAGTACGGTCCGCGGTGGTTCATGACGGCGGGTCCGTTCATCTGTGGAATCGGGTTCCTCATGACCATGGCGGTCCAGGAGCCCTTGAACTACTGGACGCAAGTGCTACCCGGGCAGATCGTGTTCGGAATCGGCCTCAGCACCTTGGTGGCGCCCCTCACCGCTGCGATCCTGGGGGCCGTTCCCACCGAAGAGGCAGGGATCGGCTCCGCGGTGAACAACGCGGTAGCACGTATTGCAGGCTTGATCTGCATCGCGTTCGCCGGGCTCATCATCGGCCCTGTCTTCAGCCGCCAAGGTCTCATCAATGCGGTGGTGGTCACCGCTGTGCTGTTCTTCATCGGGGCGGCGGCATCCGCCGTCGGGATCCGGAACCCGGTTTTGGCCCCTGCGGTGACGGAATCTCCGGAAGGTCCAGCCCCCGACGACGGCGGGACGGCAGCCCGGCGCGCCTGAACAGTGCTTTCCAAGACGCAGTGCTTTCCAAGACGCAGACCGCTCCAGTGACTGCGGTCCAGCGACAGTTTGGTCAGCGTTCCGCGAGGACGCAACCTTCGTGAGCGGTGTCCGTCGCCACCCACAGTGCGGAGGTGACTTCATCGGCGAGATCGTAGTCGCGACTGCCCGGACCTTTGCCGATCCGTACCACCAGGGCGCCTCCGAACGGTTTGCGGCCAATCACTTGGATACTGGCGTCAAGGTCGATTTCCTCGGCGGACAGGTAGCGCAGCAACTCGGGGTTTTCGTCGCTGATCCGGGTGATCTTCCCTGAGTGGCCGTCGTCGAGCTCGATCATTCGGTGCGCGTGCGGCAAGGTCACCGAACCGTCCGCTGCGGGGATGGGGTCACCGTGGGGATCCCGTCCGGGATTGCCCAGCTTGGCTGCCATACGATCGATGAAGGTGTCCGAGACGGCGTGCTCGAGCATTTCGGCCTCGTCATGGACTTCGTCCCAGCTATAGCCGAATTCCCGCACGAGGTAGGTCTCGATGAGGCGGTGCCTGCGGACCATGCCGAGGGCAAGCTGCATTCCTTGGGGCGTCAAAGTAATGGCGCTGTAGGGCTGGTGGTCCACCAGGCCTTGGTCCTTGAGCTTGCGGACCATCTCCGAGACGGAGGAATTGGCGACGCCTAGCCGCTGTGCCAGCTGCGAGGACGTGATGGGTTTGTCCTGCCACTCCGTGAAGGAGTAGATGACCTTGACGTAGTCCTCGATCGAGGAGGAGGGCGCACTGGTCTTCACGGTTCCAAGCCTATCGTGAACCGGCGGCCTCAGACCTTCCACGCCCGCCAGCTCTGCGTGAGGTACGGCAAGGGGATGACCTCGCCCTCAGTGTGACCCAGATGCTCGAAGAGATACCAGCCGAGATTCCCCATGACCTTGGCCCGGGTGGCGTCATTCGCCCTCAAGTAATAACTTCGGGACTTCACCAGTTCGAGGATGTCAGCCGGCGTTACAGGATCCTCCCAACGCGTCACGTGGCTTTCGAGGCCAGCGAACTCCGGGCCCACAACAGGACGGAAGTCTGGCTTGTGGACATCGCCAGCATGCATGATCCGGGACAAACGGTGGACCCAGGGCACCGAAGTGTCCAACTGGTTCCAAATCAAGCCGACAACACCGTGGGGCCGGAGGATCCGAGAAATCTCGGTGCTGGCTGCGAGGGAATCGCACCAGTGCCACGCTTGGGCAACGCTGACGACGTCGAATGCTGAGTCCGTCAGTCCAGTTGCCTCAGCCGTTCCCTCCAAGGCGACCACTTGGGGAAACGCCTTGCGCAGCTGCGTGAGCATGTCAGTGGAAGGGTCCACCGCAGAGACGTTCAGCCCGCGCTCGACCAGGAGCGCAGTGAACTTTCCGGTACCGGCTCCCAGGTCCGCCGCGTCCCGTGCCCCTTCCGGCAGCAGCCAATCGACCGAATCCGCGGGGTACCCGGGCCGGACGCGGTCATAATGTTCCCCGCCGTCCTGGAAACTCTGACCGAGCTCAAGGCGCCGTTCCTCGTAGAGCTTGGGGCCGGCCGAGGTGCCTTTGTGTCGCGGGGCCACGTAGCAACTCCTTCGTAGGACATGAAAAATACCCTACGAATCTACCGCAATCAGTCAGTGCTGCAGGGAGCTGCGCCCGCGGTCCCGGGGGTGTTGGGAGCCCACTCCGGGTAGCTGCGGTGGTCGTTTGCAGGCACCCAACGGCCGGCGTCCACGACGTAATCCCAGCCGAGGCCATTGCTCTTGAGCGCCTGGATGCCCGCGATGAGCCGGGTCGCGTCTTCCAGCCGTGACCCCACGCCGAAACTGGCCCGCAGGGATCCGGACGGGAGGCCCAAGCGCTTGAGCAGCGGATGGGCGCAAAAGCGCCCATCGCGCAGGCCAATGCCGTGCTCGGCCGCAAGATAGGCCGCCACGAGGCCTGCGTCGTAGCCCTGGAGCGAGAAGTTGACCACGCCGATGGTGTCCTGGGGATCGGTGTCGCTGAAGATCTGGTGGACGGTCACGCCGTCGATCTCGTTGAGGCCGTCAATCAAATGGGAGCGGATGGCGGCTTCGTGGGCGTGCCACTCGTCATGGTCGAGGCTGGCGATGACCTGGGTAGCCCGTGCAAGGGTGGCAGCACCGAGTACGTTCGGGGAGCCGCCTTCGTGCCTGGCCGGTCCCGTCGCCCAGCTGACGGAGTCAAGGCGTGCCTCGCGGACTGCGCCGCCTCCAGCAAGGTGGGGTGTGCCGGCGTCGAGCCAGTCGGGACGACCCACCAGGACGCCTGCACCGAACGGCGCATAGAGCTTGTGCCCCGAGAAAACCAAGTAGTCAACATCCGTGGCGGCAATGTCGATCCGGCGATGCGGGGCGAGCTGCGCCGCGTCCACCACAATCCGCGCGCCGAATTCGTGCGCCAGGGCAGCGAGAGCCTTGATGGGCAGGATCTCACCGGTCACGTTCGACGCGCCGGTGACTGCCAGGAGGCTGATGCCCCCGTGGGAGAGGGCGGTGCGCACATTGGCGATAGTCTCGGCCAAGGTTCCCGCGGCAACGATGCTGCGGTGGGGGACGCCTTGCCACGGCAAGAGATTGGCGTGGTGTTCGATGTCCAGATAAAGGACTTCCCCAGTGTGCCGACCGTCCTCAACCGGCAAGCAGCCGGCCAGAAGATTGAGGGAATCGGTGGTGTTGCGCGTGAATATGACGGAATCGTCTGCCCGCCCGCCAACGAAATCACGGACGATGTTGCGGGCGTTTTCATAGACCGAGGTGCTGATCTGGGATGCGTAGCCTGCGCCCCGGTGGACGCTCGCGTAGTACGGCAGGATCTCGTTGAGGTACGCGGAAACCACTGTCAACGCGGGTGCCGAGGCGCCGTAGTCAAGGTTGGCGTAGCGGACGTGGCCGCCCTGGATCAAGGGTGCCTGCAATTCGGCGCCGGTGACCGCGGCGAGTGGGCGTGATGCCGGAGACGGGCGGGCTGATTTGTTGTGCTGGGCTTCTCCGTCGAATTCGGAGACGGTGGGAGAAGTGAACGTGGCTGTGCTCATGGGACCTCACTCAAGAGGGACCCCTGCGTGCAGGGGATCCGCGCTTGCCGCATCCGTTCCGGACCGGCCGGGTCGTCACCCGGGGCACCCCGCCGCGATGGAGGGTTGCCGGCCAGCAAACCGGGGTTTCGCGCTGGCACTCGTGACCTGTAAAGAGACTAGGACACCGGCAAGGCGGGTTCCAATGTGACTCCGATTGTTAAGCGGATTATTACGGTGGCCGGAAAATGTGCCTTCTGCCGAAGAAAAAGTGGCGGTCGTCCCGAAAATGGGACGTCCGCCGTCGATTATTCAGTGAGCAAGGGGCTCAGAGCAGGTCGTCGAGCTCGGGGTTGAGTCGTTTGAGGACCTCGGAGTGCAGGATCGAGTTGGTGGCTACGGCATTGCCGCCGAAGGGGCCGTCCGCGCCTTCGAGGGACGTGAAGCGTCCGCCGGCCTCGGTCACGATCGGCACCAGGGCCGCCATGTCGTAAAGCTGGAGTTCCGGCTCGGCGGCGATGTCCACGGCGCCCTCCGCCACGAGGCAGTAGGACCAGAAATCGCCGTAGGCGCGGCTGCGCCAGACATCATTCTCCAGTCCGAGGAAGTTGTCGAGGGAACCGTGCTGCTTCCACTCGGAAAGTTCGGAGTAGGAAAGCGAGGCATCCTCAAGCCGTGACACATTGGATACTTTCAGCCGGGTGGCAGCGGCAAGTGACCGGCCCATATAGGCGCCCGAGCCCTTGGCAGCCCACCAGCGCTTGCCGAGCGCCGGAGCACTGACAAGTCCCACCACTACTTCGCCCTCGTCCACGAGGGCGATCAGCGTTGCCCAGACGGGTACGCCACGCACGAAGTTCTTGGTCCCGTCGATGGGGTCGATGATCCAACGCCTCGAGCCGTGGCCGGTGCTGCCGAATTCTTCCCCGAGAACGGCGTCGCGGGGGCGGGAACGGGAGAGCTGCCCGCGGATTGCTTCCTCGGCAGCCTTGTCGGCATCGGTCACCGGGCTCAGGTCGGGTTTGGTCTCCACCTGGAGGTCCAGTGCCTTGAACCGCTCCATTGTCAGGGAATCGACGGAGTCGGCCAGGACATGGGCCAACCGAAGGTCGTCGTTGTAGCTCGAATCGGGTTGGGTCATGGTTCCAAACTACCGTCTATTCGCCCGTGAACCGGGGAGGTAGGACGGCAAGCGGCGCGCAGTCAGTTGACGGTGCTGTTAATCGATCGTGCTGTTAATTGACAGTGCCCAATTCCTTGGCCTCTTGGGCTTCCATGCGCGGGTCCGCGCCGAGGAGCCGGCGCAGCGACGCCAAGCGGGCGGGGCCGGCCTCGCCGGCGTGGCCATCAGCGACCCAGGAATCCAGACCGCAACGGACCGCGGTGGCATCGTGCTTGCAGCCCCGCTCGCACGCTTCGGTTCCAGGTTCCAGATCCGGGAAGGCGTGCAGGATGCGATCCGGGTTCACATGAGCCAGGCCGAAGGAGCGGATGCCGGGCGTATCGATGATCCAGCTGCCGCCCGGGGCGTTGGTGAGCTTCAGGGCAAGGGCAGAGGACGAAGTATGCCGCCCGCGCCCTGTCACCGCGTTGACCCCGCCCGTGGCGCGTTCGGCGCCAGTGAGGGCATTCACCATGGTGGACTTCCCGACGCCGGAATGGCCCAGGAGCACGGTCACCTTACCGTCGAGGTAGTCCCGCAACTGACCGACAGCGTCGCCATCTAGCCGGGCGGACAAGCCGTCGTCGGAACGGGCATCGATGCCCGAAGCGCCTGCGTCGGCGGTCCGGCTGATGATGATGGGGAAGCCAAGGCTCACATAGTTGGCGAGCAGTTCCGTCGGATCCTTGACGTCCGCTTTGGTGACGAGCAGCAGCGGCTCGATTCCGGCGTCGTACGCTGCCACCAAGGCGCGGTCAATGAATCCGGTCCTCGGCTCCGGGTTGGCGGCCGCAACAACCACCACCAACTGGTCGGCATTTGCCACGACGGCCCGTTCGATGGGATCCGTGTCATCGGCACTTCGCCGCAGGAGGGTCTTTCGCTCCTCGACGCGCACGAGGCGGGCGAGGGTGTCCGGGGCTCCGGTCACATCGCCCACGAGTGCAACGAAGTCTCCTGGAACCACGGGGGAGCGCCGAAGTTCCCGGGCTCGGGCAGCAATGACGACGCGCTCGTTGCCCGAGCCTTCGCCCACCACCGCCGTGTAGCGGCCGCGGTCGACTGTAATGATGCGCCCGATCACGGCATCGTCGTGGCTGGGGCGGTCCTTCGTGCGGGGGCGTGTGCCCTTCTTGTTGGGTCGGATCCGGACATCGGACTCATCCCAGGAACGTGCGTCGCGAGCCATCGTTAGTTGCTTGTCTCCGTTGAGCCGGCGTCCGCCGGCGTCGGGCCACCGCTGAGCATTGAGGCCCAGATGTGCGGGAATTCGGGCATGGTCTTGGAAGTGGTCGCGATGTCTTCAACCCGGATGCCCTCGACGGCGAGCCCAAGGATTGCGCCCGCGGTCGCCATGCGGTGATCGGCGTAACTGTGCACGACGCCGGCGTGCAGCTTTGCGGGCCGGATCACCAAGCCATCGCTGGTTTCCTCGGCGTCGCCGCCAAGTCGGTTGATTTCGGCAACCAGCGCAGCAAGTCTGTCCGTTTCGTGGCCGCGCAAATGCGCGATGCCAGTGAGCCGGGAAGGGCCCGAGGCCAAAGCGCACAGTGCCGCGACCGTTGGGGCGAGTTCGCTGGTTTCGTCGAAGTCGGCCCCCAGGATTTCGGAGCCGCCCGTTACTGTCAGCGTGCCGTTGTCCAGCGTGACAGTGGCACCCATGGTGGCAAGAATGTCCCGCCAAAGGTCGCCGACCTGCGTGGTGTTGGCCGGCCAATTGGGTATGCGGATGGTTCCCTTGGTGGCGAGTGCCGCCGCGAGGAACGGACCAGCGTTGGAGAGATCCTGCTCGATTCTCTCGTCGAAGGCACGGACGGTGCCGTGGGCCACGCGCCAATGGTTCGGCACGGAGTCATCCACCTGTACCCCGACGCCGCGCAGGACCGAAACTGTCATGTTGATGTGGTCTAGGCTCGGCACGGGCTTGCCCACATGTTCCAGGTGCAGGCCTTCTTCGAAACGGGCACCCACCAGCAGCAAGGCGGAGACGAACTGCGAAGAGGCGCTCGCATCGATCACGAGGTGGCCACCGCGTACGGAACCGGTGCCGGAAACCCTGAACGGCAAGGAAGCGGTGTTCTGCCCGTCCACGGCGCTGACTTCTACTCCGAGCGTTCGGAGGGCTTCGATGATGGTGCCCATGGGACGTTTGCGAGCGTGCGGATCGCCGTCGAACACCGAAACACCGTTGCGGAGGGCAGCAAGGGGCGGCACAAAGCGCATGACTGTGCCAGCAAGGCCGCAGTCGATGGCGGACTCAGGAGCGGCTGCAGCCGCGTCCATTGGGGTGATTTCCAGGTCCGGCCCGTACTGTCCGTCGCCGGGGACTTCGGTAACGGTGGCGCCAAGCTTGCGCAGGGCTTCGACCATCAGGGCGGAGTCCCGCGAGTGCAGGGGTGCGCGCAAGCGGGACGGGCCATCGGCCAATGCCGCCAGAACGAGGTAGCGGTTGGTCAACGACTTGGAACCAGGAACAGTAACCGTGGCATCCACGGGGTGGTCCGCGAAAGGCGCTGGCCACAGGGGGAGTGCGGAGGCGGTGGTGCTGCCTGATTCATCTGTTTGCGTGGCGGGGGTTCCTGGCATGCTTCCTTATGCTCCAACTGCGGTGTCTACGGCCCTGCGAACGGCACGGTCTGTCTTTTTGAGCTGCTTACCGGTGGCCTGCTTGGCGTCCATGGCGAGGTGCTCGGCGCGCCACGCGAGGCTGGGTTTACCTGCGGTGTCCACGGCAGCGAGCAGCACGCCGCCGGTCAGGGAAATGTTCTTGAGCAACTGGGCGCGGCGGGCGAGCCGCCCTTCCTTGGTGCTGATGTCGGCTGAACGCCATTCAACAAAAGTGTTCAGGACCGAGATGCCAGCCAGAAGCGTGGCCGAGAACCGGGAGCACTTGCCGAGGGCGAGCAAGGCGCCCGCGCCTACCTGCGTGCCGCCGATGACGCGCGCCAGCATTTTCTCGTCCGTCGGGAAGGGCAACGACTCCGAGGCACGGCGGAGCAGCGGGGAAAGCTGCTTGGCAGTGTCATCCGCGTTCTTGAGCTTGTCCAGCCCTGCGACAACAAAGCTGGAAGCCAACATTGGCCTGGCGAGAAAACGGACGAGGGACATGTTTTTGCCTCCTGGATGGCTTGCCACAGTGGTCAGGTGGTGCTGCGTTCGAGTGGTGCAGTGTTCACGGCGTGCAGTCGGGTCTAGTCTTGCATCTTTGTGGAATATTTGCCCGGAGCCTGCGGTTGTGAAAAGAAGGTGCGGTATGGGCTGGACCTCGGGTTTTGGCGTGTGTGTTGTGTTGCGCCTGTGTCACGTCGTTGAGCGGAGATGGTTTTTTGGCCTTGGTTAAGGACCGCGAGGAACACTTGGCGCTCGGTCGCGAGCTGCCAGTGGACTCCCGGAGGGTGACAGTAGACTTGGATGCAATGAGCACCATGGATCCGGCCGCAGCGGCCATGTACAAAGCAGCGACGGAAGTCGCGGACGCAACGTCCGACGGCGATCCAACTGTTGAGGCCGACGTCGAGTTCGCAGTGGACTTCGCGTCCGAGACACCTGAACAACGGAGGGCGCGCTTCGAACGCGACGCCATGCAATATGTCGACCAGCTCTATTCGGCTGCCATGCGCATGGCCAGAAATCCGTCCGACGCCGAGGATCTGGTCCAGGAGGCCTATACCAAGGCCTTCTCGGCGTTCCACCAGTACAAACCGGGGACCAATCTTAAGGCGTGGCTGTACCGCATCCTGACCAACACGTACATCAACCTCTACCGGAAGAGGCAGCGCGAACCGCTGCAGTCGAATTCGGACACCATCGAAGACTGGCAGCTGGCGCGGGCGGAGTCCCACACGTCCACCGGACTGCGCTCCGCGGAAGCGGAGGCACTGGATCATTTGCCGGACTCGGACGTGAAGAGCGCCCTGCAGTCCATTCCGGAGGAATTCCGGCTCGCGGTGTACTTCGCTGACGTCGAAGGCTTCGCCTACAAGGAAATATCAGACATTATGAATACCCCGATCGGGACGGTCATGTCCCGGCTTCATCGCGGCAGGAAAATGTTGCGCGATCTGCTGGCGGATTACGCCGCAGAACGGGGAATCAGCGCCGGCGCGGAAGAAAAGGCCCTGGCCGTGGGCGCGGCCGCAAGCAAAAAACAGGAGAAAAGGAAATGAGCTGCCAAGGATTGGGCGACTGCGACGATGCTCGGATGCAGCGTATCTACGAATACCTCGATGGTGCGTTGACCCGTGAAGACATCGTAGAGATCAAAGTGCATCTGGAAGACTGCCCGGAGTGCACTGAGCAGTATGACCTTGAGTGCGTCATCCGCACCGTGGTCAAGCGCTCCTGCACGGAGGCGGCGCCCGAGAACCTCAAGAACTCGATCCTGGACAGGATCCACTCGATGAAATCGGTGGACGTCTAAGAGGCTGGAACGGCAAGGGCCCCGGAAACCTGATGGTTTCCGGGGCCCTCCGCATTAAGTCTTACGCTAAGCCGCTGGCTTAGGTGTTGGGACGCTTGCCGTGGTTTGCGCCGCCGCGCTTACGGTCACGACGCTTACGTGCACGCTTGCTCATAGCTGGCCTCCTTAGATTCTTGATACTCAATAAAGCTGCCCTCCAGTCTCCCACATCCGGGGGCCGCCCCGCGAACCGCGCGGACTCAGCCCCGTAGGGAATTCCGTATGGAGATCCTCGCCTGGTCCAGGACGGTTCGCACAGTTTCAAGGGCGACCGGCGTCAGGGCCTTGGAGCCGGCATGCTGGCGCAGTTCGATCCGGATGTCGTCACGGAAAGATTGGACCAACAGCTCGGCCTCCTTGAGGATGCGGTGCCCCTCAGGAGAGTAACTTCCGGCCCACGACTGGAATTCCGCGGTCTTGGCGTTGGCGCGTGCGGCCTCGGCGGTCGCGGCCAAGTCCGCTCGCAAGCCACGCATGTTGCTGCGGATGTCTTCACGGAGGCTATCGGCCAGCCGCCGCACGGAGGCAGAGATGTTGTCTTCGACGTCGGCCAGTTCCTGCCGGCGACTGTTGAGTTCCGCCAACCCGGCAACTGTGATGGAGTAATTGGTACGGCGCCCGTCGCTGCTCGTCGCTACGAGTCCTTCCTCCTCGAGTTTGCCAAGGCGCGGGTAGATGGTTCCGGCACTGGGGGAGTAGGTCCCGCCAAAACGTTCGCCGAGGGCCTTGATGAGCTCGTAGCCGTGCTTGGGGCCCTCTTCGAGGAGTGCCAGCAGATAGAGCCTCAGGGCTCCGTGGGCAAAGACGGGCGGCATCAGACTTCCTCTTCTCCGGGGACTGAGTGCGTTGTTCCGGGTGCTGGCGCGCTGCCATGGATGATGGAGGTCTTGCCAGAGATCGAATTGGTGCGCACTACCATGAGTTGCTGGTCGGGCCCAACAATAGTCTGGACGACCTTGCTTCCTGGCTGGGCGTAGTGGCGGTCATCGATCGTTACCGTGCCACTTGCCGACTTGGCAACAATGTCCACCCCCACATCGTGGGGCAGGCGGATAGTGAGGTCGCCTGAAACGGAATTGGCTCCGAAATCCTGGGTGTAGCCGTGAAGGTCGAAACTGAGCTCGCCGCTGACCGTGTTGGCCCGGATGTTCTTGAAGCGGCCTGAAGCCGTGACTTCGCCGGACACGCTCTTGGCAGTCATGACGCCGTCGTGGTTCCGGGCGATGACCTCACCGCTGACGGTATTGACGTGAAGATCGCCGTGAGTCCGGTCCGCAAGGACGGATCCGGACACGGTGTTGAGGCGGATATGTCCGTTGACGCCCGACACCATGCCGTCACCGCTCACAGTTCCCGCCTCGACGTCGACGCCGGCAGGCAAGGCGATGCTGATCACGATGGTGTTGGTACTGGTGTTGTTGACTGTCCCCATGAGGTTGCGGAACCAGCCCTGCGGGCCGTGCAACTGGTGCCGGACCTCGAGCCGGCCATCAATGAGGGCGACACTCAGGGGATCGCCGTCGATTTCCGAGACTTCGATCCTCGCGATCGGCTCATCATGGGTGACGACATCAAAGCGACCCTTGACGATCCCCAGCTTGAGTGAGCGGACGCCGTCGACGTCGATGGTCCGCGGGCCGGTAACGGTCCAGTTTTCCTCTGTCATGACCCCTCCATTGTTGCGACGCGCCTGTTGCGATATATCGCGTCTATGGATTTACGATATATCGCGAACAGCGGGTTGGCAATGGGTTCTTGCTGGAGAGAGGCGCCTGCTATTCCGGCTGTGCGATCCTCAGCCACTGGAACCAGCCACGGTGCAACACGAGCCACGCCATGAGCCCGTAGCCCGCCTGGCCCGGGGTGCCACCATTTGCGGCGAGGTCAGTGCGCCATTGTTCGTGGTTGAGCAACGGCGAGAAAGTGTCCACATATTGGTGGTTGCGGCGGGTGGTGACATCGGCAAAAGCGGCGTTGAGCTCCGCGATCCTGCGATTCTTGGCAGGGTCCAGGGTAGGAGGCGGACCGACGACGAAAACTTCGATGTTGCTTTGGGATGCGCCGTCCAGGATATTGGCCAGATTGAGGCGGCTCCGGGCAGTTGAGACACCGAATTCGATGTCGCGGCCGGACAATCCGATCACGAGGCGGTTCTCGTGGACATTGCTGAAACGTCGTCCGGCCTCGTCGAGCCACCGACCCGCAAGGCCTTCCGTGCCCTCCATGGGGCAGGGGAGAGAGTAGCTCTCCACGAGGACGGCGTCCTGGGGAGTGCGTGCAAGGACCCTTCCGAGCCAACCCAAAGCCCTGGGGTCACCGAGCCCGGCGAGCAGTTCATCACCAACAGCTGCGATACGCAGCTTCCTGTCTTCCACAGTTACCTCTTCACCAAACGTTGCGGTCCTTGCACTGTGCCCGGCCGGGCGGCAGGATTGCCGGGCACTTGTTCCATTAAACAGAACCGCCCGGCTGGAAGCGGGTATTGAACCTCCAGCCGGGCAGCCTTCTTTATGAGGGTTTACTTGCGTTCGAATGCCTGCTTGAGCAAGGTGGCCTGCTCGGCGCTGTGACGCTTCATGGAGCCAGCAGCCGTGGAGGCGGACGCCGGACGCGAAACGAGGCGGACCTTGCGATCCAGTGCCTGCGGCAGGTTCAAGCCAATGAACGGCCACGGGCCTTGGTTGGCGGGTTCGTCCTGTGCCCAGACGATGTCGGCGTTCGGGTACTTGGCCAGCTCAGCTTCGATTTGAGCCTGGGGCAACGGGTAGAGCTGCTCCAAGCGGATAATCGCCGTCGAGGTGTCGCCGATCTTCTGGCGGTTCGACAGAAGATCGTAGTAGAGGCGTCCGGAAACCAGGATCACGCGGTCCACGCTCTGTGCCTCGAGGGGCTCGTGCTCGCCGATGACCGGCTTGAAGCCGCCCGTGGTGAAATCCTCCACCGCCGAGGCGGCTGCCTTGAGGCGCAACAGCTGCTTCGGAGTGAAGATGATGAGCGGCTTGCGTGGCCGGCTGTAGGCCTGGCGCCGCAGCAAGTGGAAATGCGAGGCGGCCGTGGTGGGGTTGGCCACGATCATGTTGTCTTCGGCGCACAGCTGCAGGAAGCGTTCGATGCGGGCGGACGAGTGGTCCGGTCCCTGGCCTTCGTAGCCGTGCGGCAGCATGAGCACAAGCGAGGATCGCTGGCCCCACTTCTGCTCTGCAGAGGAGATGAATTCGTCGATGATGGTCTGTGCGCCGTTGACGAAGTCACCGAACTGGGCTTCCCACAAGACCAAGGCATCCGGGCGCTCCACCGAGTAGCCGTATTCGAAGCCCATGGCTGCGTATTCGGACAGCAGGGAGTCATAGATCCACAGCTTGGCCTGCTTGTCGCTCAGGTTGCCCAAGGGCATCCATTCGCCTCCGTTGGCGCGGTCGTGGAAGACTGCGTGGCGTTGCACGAACGTGCCACGGCGGGAGTCCTGGCCGGCCAGGCGGACGGGGACGCCCTCCATGACGAGCGAACCAAAGGCTGCAATCTCGCCAAAACCCCAGTCGATGCCGCCTTCACGGGACATCTGCTCACGCTTCTCCAGAAGCTGTTTGAGCTTGGAGTGGACCGTGAAGTCCTCCGGAACGTCTAGGTGCGCCTGGCCGATCCGCTGGAGCATTTCGGCTGAAATGGCGGTGGTGGCGGGCGCGTTGGTGCCGAAGTCCGCCTGCTGGGCGATCGGACGCTCGATGTCGGAGACCGCGGCGGAGTCCGCCGTGATAATCGGGATCGGCGAAGTCTGGGCAGCGTGGGTCTCAGCGAAGACGCGCTCCAGGCGTTCCTGGTAGTCGCGCAGCAACTGCTCGGCTTCGTCCTCGGTGATGTCGCCACGGCCAATGAGGGACTCGGTGTACAGCTTGCGGACGGAACGCTTGGCTTCGATCAGGTTGTACATGAGCGGCTGCGTCATCGAGGGGTCGTCGCCCTCGTTGTGTCCACGGCGGCGGTAGCACACCATGTCGACAATGACGTCCTTGTGGAAGCGCTGCCGGAATTCGTAAGCCAACTGCGCGATGCGCACCACGGCCTCGGGGTCGTCCCCGTTGACGTGGAAGACCGGGGCCTGGATCATCTTGGCCACATCGGTGGAGTACGTGGATGAACGCGATGACGACGGAGCGGTGGTGAAGCCGACCTGGTTGTTCACGATGATGTGGATGGTTCCACCGGTACGGTAGCCACGCAACTGGGACAGGTTGAGCGTCTCCGCGACAACGCCCTGACCGGCAAATGCAGCGTCGCCGTGAACCATGATGGGCAGCACGGGGAACGCCTCGCCCTGGTCCAGCCGGTCCTGCTTGGCGCGGACGATGCCTTCAAGCACAGAGTCGACCGCTTCAAGGTGGGAAGGGTTTGCCGCAAGGTAGACCTTGGTCTCGTTGCCGTTGTCCGAAGTGAACGTGCCCTCGGTGCCAAGGTGGTACTTGACGTCGCCTGAGCCCTGCACCGATCGGGGGTCCTGGGTGCCTTCGAATTCACGGAACACCTGGGCGTAGGTCTTGCCCGCGATGTTGGTAAGCACGTTGAGGCGGCCGCGGTGGGCCATGCCGATCGCAACCTCATCGAGGCCGTCGTCGGCCGCGTCGGAAATGATCGTGTCCAGCAGCGGAATCAGAGATTCGCCACCTTCAAGCGAGAAGCGCTTCTGGCCTACGAACTTGGTCTGCAGGAAGGTTTCGAAGGCTTCGGCCGCATTGAGCTTGGAGACGATGCGCAACTGCTCTTCGCGGCTCGGCTTGGAGTACGGGTGCTCCAGCTGGTCCTGGAACCACTTGCGTTCCGCGGGCTCTTGGATGTGCATGTATTCGATGCCTGTGGTGCGGCAGTAGGCATCGCGGAGGACACCGAGGATGTCGCGGAACTTGAGCATCGGCTTCCCGCCGAAACCACCGGTGGGCCATTCGCGGTCCAGGTCCCAGAGCGTGAGGCCATAGGTCAGGACGTCGAGGTCAGGGTGCTTGCGCTGGACGTACTCAAGCGGGTTCGTGTCTGCCATGAGGTGGCCGCGGACCCGGTATGAGTGGATCAGCTGCTGGATGCGCGCGACCTTGTTGATCTCGTCAGCGGGATCCACCTGGAGGTCGGGGCTCCAGCGGACGGGCTCGTAGGGAATGCGAAGGGCTTCGAAGATCTCGTCGTAGAAGTCCTGCGCACCGAGGAGTAGCTGGTGGACGAGCTTGAGGAATTCACCGCTGCCGGCGCCTTGGATGACCCGGTGGTCGTAGGTGGACGTCAGCGTGAGGATCTTGCTGATGGCGTTCTGGGCGATGATCTTCTCGCTGGCGCCCTGCCATTCAGCCGGGTAGTCGAGGGCTCCGACGCCGATGATGGCGGCTTGGCCCTTGGAGAGCCGGGGCACGGAGTGCACGGTGCCGATGCCGCCTGGGTTTGTCAGGGAGACGGTCGTGCCGGCGTGGTCGTCCGCCGTGAGCTTGCCATTGCGGGCGCGCTTGATCAGGTCTTCGTAGGTGTGCCAGAACTCCGCGAAGTTCATGGTCTCGGCCTTCTTGATGTTGGGGACCATCAGGAGGCGGGTGCCGTCGGGCTTGGGCATGTCAATGGCGATGCCGAAGTTGACATGCGCGGGCTGCACGGCAACGGGCTTGCCGTCAATTTCGTCGTAGTACACGTTCATCGACGGGAACTGGGACAGGGCGCGGACCACAGCGTAGCCAATGAGGTGGGTGAAGGAGACCTTGCCGCCGCGGGCCCGGGCAAGGTTGGAATTGATGACAACGCGGTTGTCGATCAGCAGCTTGGCCGGAACGGCCCTGACGCTCGTGGCGGTGGGAACTTCGAGGCTCAAGACCATGTTCGAAGCGATGGCCTTGGCCGGACCTCGGAGGACGGAGACGACGTCCTCTTCAGGCGGGGTAGGGGCCTTGGTGCTCTTGGGGAGCTGTGCCGGGATCGGTTGGGCCTGGCTGCCGTCGGACGGCTTCTGCGCGCCGTCCTTGGCGACAGTGGCCGGAGCCTTCTTGGCCGGCGCAGCAACGGCAGGAGCAGCTGGCGCAGGCGTGGCGGTGGCAGGAGCGGCTGCCGGGGCAACCACGGGCGCAATCGGCGTCATTGCCGTTGCTGCGGCCTGTGCCACGACAGGAATTTCACGAGTGGGGGGGTTCGCAGGGGCTGCGGATGTTCCGTTGGAAGAAGTGCCGTCAGCGGTATCGAAGGATTCGAAAAGCGGCCACCACTTGGCGTCGACCGAATTCTTGTCCTGCTGGTACCGCTCGTACAGTTCGTCAACGAGCCACTCGTTTCCGCCAAATTCCTCGGGTAGACGGTGGCTTGGCTGCTCTGGCACTTGAAATACGCCTCTTCCATGAGTGTTGATTTCCAGCTGGCCCGGGGAACTGCAGGGGTGCAAAGGCGAGCCAGGGTCCGGGTCCCGCGAACTCAGACCCTTGCCAGTCTAGTGACGAGCGGCGGCTATCTGCCAATAGTGGTGACCTAAATCATGTCAATCCTGATGTGCGTCGGCTGAAGCGCCTTGGCAGGACCGTTTTTTCGTGGGTTCTTCCCGTGGACCATCGCGGCGCGGACCCTGTCATGGCCGGTGAATTCGCTTGGTGACCGGACTGTAGACTGGGATTCTTATGGACAGTAATTCTAGGTGCCGGCCTGGGAGCTGCAGGGGAAGCCGTTCGGCAATCTCCGCGCAGCGCACCCGTCGAGCCGGCAACACCCGTACACATGCCCATCGCGGTCCGGAGCTCCAGGCCGGCAGGGCAGCGGATCGTTCTTCCGCTGCGTCCGACCAACCCCCGCCGGGTCAATCTGCCCCTAGTCTTCCCGGACGGCTGCTCCACACGTCCGCACCGGCCGGCGGTGGCCGGTAATGGAGTGGCTTTTCCTTCTTGCCGGTGTGCTCCTGATACTGGGCACGGGCTTCTTTGTCGCGGTGGAGTTCTCGCTCGTGGCACTCGACCAGGCGACCGTCCAAAGAGCGGTCGACGGCGGCGACCACGCGGCCGTGGCGTTGCTGAAATGCCTGAAATCCCTCTCTACCCAGCTTTCAAGCTGCCAATTGGGGATCACCCTCACTACCTTGCTGACCGGGTTCGTCATGGAGCCTTCCGTTGGCTCTCTGTTGCACGGACCGCTGCTCTGGGCCGGGTTGCCTGAAGCTGCCGCGCAGTCTTTGTCCCTCATCCTGGCCATGACGTTCGCTACCGTCTTGTCGATGCTGATCGGTGAGCTTGTCCCCAAGAACATGGCCATCGCCTTGGCATTTCCGCTGGGCCGGGCCCTAGCCCGCCCGCAGCTGATGTTTACGGCCGTGTTCAAGCCCGCGATCGTGGTGCTCAACGGCTTCTCCAACAAGATGCTCAACCTCGTTGGACTTGAAGCCAAGGAGGAGATCTCCGGCGCCCGCTCGCCGTCTGAACTGGCCTCGTTGGTGCGTCGTTCGGCGGAGCTGGGAACCCTCGACGCAGGAACGGCCAACTTCGTTGCACGCACGCTGAACTTTTCAGCCCGCACCGCGGCCGATGTCATGACGCCGCGCATCCGCATGGAAACCATTGACGCCGATCAACCGGTGTCGGACATCATCGAGGCCGCGCGGCGCACCGGATATTCGCGCTTTCCTGTCATCGGTGAGTCCGCCGACGACATCCGGGGCGTGGTACACATCAAGAAGGCAGTGTCCGTCCCGTCTGAACGCAGGAGCAGGGTCGAAGCTGGCGCCATCATGTCCGAGGTCCTGAGCGTTCCCGAAACCATCCACCTTGACTCCCTGCTCTTGGAGCTCCGCGAGGGCAACCTGCAACTCGCCGTCGTGCTTGATGAGTACGGCGGAACCGCAGGAATCGCGACGCTCGAGGACCTGGTGGAGGAAATCGTCGGCGAAGTGGCTGATGAGCACGACAAAGTCCGCCCTGGATTGCTGCAAAGCGCCTCGGGCGACTGGTACTTCCCCGGGCTTCTGCGCCCGGACGAGGTCAGCGAACAGATCCTGGGCCTGACAGTCCCTGACGACCCCGCGTACGAGACCGTAGGCGGCTACGTCATGAGCCAACTGGGACGGATTGCCGTCGTCGGTGACGTTGTCGAGGCGGGCGGCGGCACTCTTGCCGTCACGCGAATGGACGGCCGCCGGATCGACCGGATCTGCTTCCGCCCCGCGGCGCCCGAACCCGATGACGATGGCCCGGAAGACAGAGATGCCACAGAACGTGATTCGACTGGTTGGCAAAGCAAGAAGCAGGCCAGCAAGCGTGTAAACAGGGGCACGGGCAGTGCGGCGGGCAATGCCGTAAGCAACCCCGTAGGCAAAAATACCCGCAAAGGACGTGCAGCATGACCGACTGGGCAGGAATCCTATGGCTCGTGGTCCTGTTGATTGGCAATGCCTTCTTTGTCGGCGCCGAGTTCGCTGTGATGTCGGCGCGCCGCAGCCAGATCGAGCCTTTGGCCCGGAACGGCTCCAAGCGCGCGCAGACCACCCTGTACGCGATGGAACACGTCTCGTTGATGCTGGCGTGCGCCCAACTTGGCATTACGGTGTGTTCGTTGCTGATCCTCCTTGTGGCCGAGCCGGCCATCCACCATTTGCTGGGGGCACCGCTGGAATCCGTGGGCGTCCCTGTTGAATTGGCAGGCATCATCGCTTTTGCGGTTGCGTTGCTGGCAGTCACGTTCCTTCATGTGACCTTCGGCGAGATGGTCCCCAAGAACATCTCGGTGTCCGTGGCGGACAAGGCCGCATTGCTGTTGGCGCCTCCGTTGGTGCACGTCGCCCGTTTCGTGAAGCCCGTTATTTGGACGCTGAACTGGTCGGCCAACCGCATTCTGCGCCTGATGAAGATCGAGCCGAAGGACGAGGTGACCTCCTCCTTCACTCTTGAAGAGGTGCAGTCGATCGTCCAGGAATCGACCCGCCACGGACTGGTGGACGACGACGCCGGCCTGCTGAGCGGAGCGCTTGAGTTTTCCGAGCACACCGCGGCGCACATCATGGTGCCGCTCGACAAGCTTGTGATGCTCAAGCCCGGGTCCACACCGCGCCAACTGGAGAAAGCCGTCAGCCGCACAGGTTTCTCGCGTTTCCCGGTGTTGGACGACGACGGCGAGCTGACCGGCTATCTTCACGTCAAGGATGTGCTTTCCATTCCCGAGGAGGGACGCCGCTATCCGATTGCGGAAAGCCGGATCCGGTCCCTCGTAAACCTCGCGCCCGAGGATGAGATTGAAGATGCCATGTCCGTGATGCAGCGAACCGGTTCGCACCTTGGCCGGGTTGTCGCGGCGGGTGGCGCGACATTGGGCGTGTTGTTCCTGGAAGACGTTATCGAACAGTTGGTTGGCGAGATCCGGGATGCCACCCAGGCCACGGGGATCCGGCGCTTGGGCGGACCTACGTCAACATAGCCTCTTGCCGGCCCCTGTGGGGTAGGAAAGAACCGTCGTGAATCCTAAATAGGAATCATTCCCATTTATGGATACACTCATTGAGCCAACTATTGTGCTTGATTCTCATTTGAGTAGATCCGAGGTTTCCCGTGCGTCGCACTGCCGCCCGTCTTTCCCTTGCCACACTGCCTTCCGCGTGCGCGGCAGTTGCTGTCCTGCTTGCCGCATGCGCGGCACCCGCCGCGACTGCGCCGTCGTCGTCGTCTGGGGTGATCGATGTGGTCGCCTCCACCAGCGTTTATGGCGACATCGTCAAAAGCGTTGGTGGCGACAAGGTGTCAGTGACTTCCATCATCAGCAAGACCAGCCAGGATCCGCACTCCTACGAGGCAAGCACCCAGGACAAGCTGGCCATCTCCAAAGCCCGGCTGGTGATCGACAATGGGGCAGGGTACGACGACTTCTTCAGCAAGCTGAGCGATGACAGCAAAGTACCCGCTGACAAGGTCATCACCGCCGTCAACGCGTCCGGTCTCCTTCCCGCGCCGACGTCGGGCGCTGCCTCCAAGGTGCCGGAAGGGTTCAACGAGCATGTCTGGTACAACTTCGATGCCATGGGCAAAGTGGCCGACGCCGTTGCGGCGAAGCTTGGAAGCCTGAACTCCGCGGATGCAAAGACTTTCACCGCCAATGCCGAAAAGTTCAAGTCGTCCCTGAGCGGGCTCAGCGCCAAGGTCGCCGAGCTCAAGGCTTCCAAGGGCTCCGCTCCAGTAGCCATCACTGAGCCGGTCCCGGGCTACTTGCTTGAAGCTGCTGGCCTGGAAAACAAGACGCCCGAGGAATTCAGCCACGCGATCGAGGCCGGCTCGGACGTTCCGCCTGCGGCGGTCAAGGAAACAAGCGATCTGATCACGTCGAAGTCGGTGCGGTTCTTGGCATACAACGAACAGACCGCGGGCGCCGAGACGGAGAAGCTGAAGGCCGCCGCAACCACGGCCGGAGTTCCTGTTGTCGGTTTCACGGAGACGCTTCCGGAAGGCAAGGGCTACATCGCCTGGATGACGGACAACGTGGCCAACATCGCCGCTGCCCTGAACAAGTAGCCAGCTTAGGCAAGATAGGAAGCTGGCGGGCCCCGCAATCGTCCTAAGATGTACAGGGCGGCTGTGGGGCCTTTTGTGTTCAAAGTGCAGCCCAGCTTCGCGAACCCCATGGATCGAGGATTCTTTTTGACACCGGTAGTGAGCCTTCGCGGCGCGGGACTCCAGTTTGGCCAGCGGGCCCTCTGGAAGGACCTCGATGTGGACATCAGGGCGGGTGAGTTCTTCGCTGTGCTTGGTCCCAACGGCAGCGGCAAGACCAGTTTCCTCAAAGTCCTCCTGGGCTTGCAGCAACTCCACTCCGGGACCGTGACCGTGGGAGGACACCCCGTGGAGCGGGGCAGCCGACAGATCGGCTATGTCCCGCAGCAGAAGTCCTTTGCGCCAGACACCCCCCTGCGCGCCCGGGACTTGGTTGCCCTCGGCGTCGATGGCCACCGCTGGGGACTGCGGGTGAACGCCAAAGCCGTCAATGACCGGGTCGACGGTCTGCTGGAACTGGTAGGTGCAAGCGACTACGCTCGCGTTCCAGTTGGCCAATTGTCCGGAGGGGAGCAGCAGAGGCTCCGTGTTGCGCAGGCGTTGGCCACGGAGCCCGAACTCCTGCTCTGTGACGAACCGCTGCTCTCCCTGGATTTGCACCACCAACAGGCCGTCAGCGCCCTCATTAACAGGCAATGCCACGAGCGGAACAGTGCCGTGGTGTTCGTGACCCACGAGATCAACCCGGTCATTGACTACGTAGACCGGGTCCTTTACCTCGCGGGCGGCAGGTTCCGGGTGGGAACACCCCAAGAGGTCATGACCACCGAGGTCCTCTCGGACCTGTACAACAGCCATGTGGAAGTGATCCGCGCGAACGGCCGGATCGTCGTCGTCGGGCTTCCGGACGCCACCACTCACTACCATGATGACGCGCACGCCGGCGTGGAGGAGGGCCACTAAATGGACTTTGGCAGCATCCTGCACACCATCTTCAACTTTGAAAACTACGGTGAACTGCTGGCGTTGGTACAGAATTCCATCTGGGCCGGTGCGGTCCTGGGCCTGCTCGGCGGGCTCGTGGGCACCTTTGTCATGAAACGGGACCTTGCTTTCGCCGTGCACGGCATTTCGGAATTGTCCTTCGCCGGTGCCTCATTCGCATTGCTCATAGGAACCGACATCATTCTTGGCTCCCTGGCAGGTTCAGTTGCGGCCGCACTGCTGCTGGGACTCATGGGCGTCCGGGCCCGGGACAAGAACTCGATCATTGGCGTCATCATGCCCTTCGGGCTGGGCCTTGGCATCTTGTTCCTTGCCCTTTACCAAGGCAGGGCCGCCAACAAGTTCGGACTCCTGACCGGCCAAATCGTCTCGGTGGACACAGTGCAGCTCCAAGTTCTGGCAGGCACCGCCGTGGTGGTCATGATCGCGCTGGCCGCAATGTGGCGCCCGCTCAGTTTTGCCAGCGTTGATCCCGAGATGGCGGAAGCAAGGGGAGTGCCTGTCCGTGGATTGGCGATTGCCTTCATGGTGTTGCTCGGCGTCAGCGTTGCCTTGTCCATCCAGATCGTTGGCGCATTGCTGGTGCTCGCCCTGCTGATCACTCCCGCGGCAGCTGCCCTGCGGGTGACCACTTCGCCACGGCTTGTGGTCCTGTTGAGCGTCCTCTTTGCCATCACGGCCACGGTGGGGGGCATCCTCCTGGCGCTCGGCAGCAGGATCCCCATCAGCCCGTATGTCACCACATTGTCGTTCCTGATCTATGTCGTGTGCCGGATCATCGGCAACGTACGCGCCAAGCGGGGAATCAACGGCCGGGTAGCCCGTCCCCACGCTGCCATGGGCCAGGCAGTGGAAGACCAGACGGTAGCTGGCTAGAGCCGGCCGGCAGCCTTCTTGGCCGTGCACTCGGGGCAGAGTCCGAAGATCTCCACGGTGTGCGCTACTTCGGTGTAGCCGTTCTCGGCTGCCACCCGGGCCGCCCACGTCTCGACGGCGGGTGCTTCCACCTCGACGGCCTTGCCGCAATTGCGGCACAGCAAGTGATGGTGGTGACCGGTCACGGCGCAGCGGCGGTACACGGCTTCGCCGTCGGCATTGCGAAGGACATCGATGAGGCCGTCGTCGGCAAGGGACTGCAGAATGCGGTATGCCGTGGCCAAGGACACGGAGACGCCTTGGTTTTGGAGCAGCCGGTACAGCTCCTGGGTACTCACGAAATCGTCCAGTTCGTCCAAGGCTGCGCTAACGGCCAGGCGCTGCTTGGTGACGCGCTGCTCCTTGACGGCGGGATCCTTCGCCGCCGGGAGCGGTTGGGCCGCGGGCCTGGACGTGGCGGCATTGGCGCCGTGTGACATTCGTGGACTCATTTCGGTGTGGATGTTCGCAAACACCAAGGTTACCAGCCAAGCACGCTTGGACACCGGCTCGTCGGCACCGCCTCGTGGACACCGCCGGAGGCTCGCCCCTAGGCTGGCTGCATGAAGCTCACCAAGTTCACCCATGCCTGTGTCCGCCTGCAAAAGGACAGCCAGGTCCTCGTGATTGATCCCGGCACTTTTTCCGAGTCCGAGGAAGCCCTTGCCGGAGCACACGCGGTGCTGATCACCCACGAGCACGCGGACCATGTGGACCCCGATGCAGTCGTCGAAGCCCTCAAAGGAAATCCCGGACTGCAGGTGCACGCACCTTCGGGTGTCGCTTCCCAGCTCGCTGCCAAAGCGGGCGACGACGGCGGCCGGGTGCACGCCGTCGAACCCGGCACCTCCTTCGAAGCCGGCGGCTTCGTGGTACGCACCTTCGGAGGGCAGCATGCCCTCATCCATCCTCAGATTCCGGTGGTGGCGAACATCGGCTACCTCGTGGACGAAAACGTCTTCCACCCTGGGGACTCGTTTGTTGTTCCTGATGGCATTGACGTCAAGACGCTTTTGGTTCCCATTCACGCGCCGTGGTCAAAGGTGGGGGAGGTGGTTGACTTCGTGATCGCCGTTCGGGCGCCCAAGGCCTACCCGGTTCACGATGCCCTGCTCAACGAACTGGGACGCGGCCTGGTTGAAGCCCACGTGACCCGGATCGGCGCGAAGTACGGCACCAGCTATGCCAGGCTGTCTCCGCGGGAGTCAGTGGGGGTCTAGTCCGGTCCGCCTTCTAGATGTTGCTTGGCCATTTGCCTGTCTCGAAGAAGTCGGCCAGGACGGCCTCATAAGGCGCTGGGTCCAGGCCTCGCTCGGCGATCCAGTCCGGGTTGTAATAGCTTCCTGCGTAGCGATCGCCGGCGTCGCACATGAGTGAGACAATGCTCCCGCGCTTTCCTTGGGCCACCATGTCGGCGATCAACTGGCAGACGCCCCAAAGGTTGGTTCCCGTGGATGGCCCGGCGTGAAGCCCGGCAAGCCGCTGCAGTTGCCGCATGGCCGCCACAGAGGCGGCATCGGGAACCTGGATCATGGTGTCGATGACGGCCGGGACGAAGCTGGGCTCCATGCGGGGGCGCCCAATGCCTTCGATGCGGGACGGCATCCCCGTGGAGTAATCCGACACGCCGTCGCGCCAACCGGGATAGAACGCTGAGTTCTCGGGATCGACAACGGCCAGCCGGGTGGAATGGCGGTGGTACCTCAGGTAGCGGCCGATTGTTGCGCTGGTGCCGCCCGTGCCTGCGCCCACCACGATCCACTCGGGTACGGGGTGCTCTTCGAGGGCGAGTTGCTCAAAGATCGACTCGGCGATGTTGTTGTTTCCCCGCCAGTCGGTGGCGCGCTCGGCGAAGGTGAATTGGTCCATGTAGTAACCGCCGGAAGTGCGGGCGACGTCCTCGGCCACCGCATAGACCTCGGAAGCATGGTCCACCAGCAGGCAGGCGCCACCGAACTCCTCGATGAGCGCGATCTTTTCCGGGCTGGTGGTTCGAGTCATCACGGCGATGAATGGAAGCCCGATCAGCCTGGCGAAGTATGCCTCCGAGACCGCCGTGCTGCCGCTCGAAGCCTCCACAATCGTGGTCCCTTCAGTGATCCAGCCGTTGACCAGGCCGTAGAGGAAGAGCGACCGGGCCAAACGATGCTTGAGGCTGCCCGAACGGTGCGTGGACTCGTCCTTGAGGTAGAGCTCGACACCCCAGTGTTCGGGGAGCGGCACCGCATACAGGTGCGTGTCAGCAGAGCGGTTGTTCTCGGCTTCGATGCGGCGGATTGCCTCGCTGGCCCATGCCCGGTCCTGATTGTGTAGAGTGCTCACCGATCCAGCCTACCGGCGGAGGCTGCCGCCCAAGGATAGGCTGGTGGCCGGTCGGCAGCTGCACGGCGGCAGCTTCGAAGCGGTTTGGTAGTCGCAGCAAAACGAAGGAGATTTGATGGCCACCCTCATTGATGTAGCCGCGCTCAAGGACCGCATGGACGCGGGCAAGCGGACCGTATTGCTCGATGTCCGCTGGGTGTTGGGCGATCCGCACGGCCATTCGCACTTCCGCCAAGCCCATATCCCCGGGGCAGTTTACGTGGACCTGCACAACGAGCTCGCGGATCCGTCAGCCGAGGGACAGGGTAGGCACCCGTTGCCGCCTACCGCTGCCCTACAGCGAAGCGCCCGCGCGTGGGGCATCAACGACGGCGATACCGTGGTGGCCTACGACGACAGCGGCAGCACCGCGGCTGCGCGGTTGTGGTGGCTGCTCCGTGACGCCGGGTTCCCTTCGGTCTTCCTGCTCGACGGCGGATTGGGCGCCTGGCGCGCGGCCGGCTACCCGTTGGCGCAAGACGAGCAGCCGCCGGTACCGGGCGACGTCGTGCTTGGACACGGCCACATGGACGCCATCAGCATGGACGAGGCGGCGGACTGGCACACCCGTGGAATCCTTCTCGACGCCCGCGCGGGAGAAAGGTACCGCGGCGAAATCGAACCCATTGATCCTCGCGCCGGGCACATTCCCGGCGCGCTCAGCGCCCCCACAAGCGGAAACCTCGGCCCGGACGGCACGTTTCTTAACGTGGCGCAGCTCCGCAATAGATTTGCTGCCTTGGGCATCGACGAGGGCAGCAAGGTAGCGGTCTACTGCGGCTCCGGGGTAACGGCCGCCCATGAAATCGCAGCCCTCGAAATCGCTGGATTCAGGGCAGCGTTGTTCCCTGGGTCCTTTTCGCAATGGTCTTCGCTTGACTCCAACCGAGTGGTGGTCGGTGCCGAGCCACTGGGCGCCCCCGCCCAGTGAACGTGTGTTGCCCGGTGAAGCCGGGTTGCCCAGTGAAGCCGGGGTGGCGTGGCGGCGCTGAGTGGCAAAAATTCAGCCCGCAGAGGTAGCGTCGAAACATGACACCCGGACGCCCCGTTCCTCCGCCGCTTGGCAAGCCGCTCCTCCCGATTGACGAAACCGACGTCGTCCCCTCGCCAACCCTCGCGGCCGCCTACGGCACGCCAACCCTCGCGGCCGCCTACGGCACGCCAACCCTCGCGGCCGCCTACGGCGCCACTTCTGCCGACAGCGGACTTGTTCCCCTCACAGTTGCCCGCCGCGCACCCAAGGAAGACGACGTCGAGATCGAGATCGATTTCTGCGGTCTGTGCCACTCCGATGTCCACGCGACACGGGGCGAATGGGGCGCCCAGAGCTATCCTTTGGTCCCTGGCCACGAAATCGTGGGCCGGGTCCGCAAGGTGGGTTCCGCCGTCGACGACTTCGCGCCGGGTGACCTGGTGGGCGTCGGCTGCCTGGTGGACTCCTGCCGCGAATGCGGGAGCTGCCTCGAAGGCCTTGAACAGTATTGCGAACGCGGAAACGTGGGCACCTACGGGGTGAAGGACGGCCGGAATGGCGACGCCGTCACGCAAGGCGGTTATTCGACTTCGGTGGTGGTCGACCGCCGTTTTGTGTTGCGCGTGCCCGAGGGCCTGGACCCGGCCGCGGTGGCGCCGTTGCTCTGCGCGGGCATCACCACCTACTCGCCTCTGCGCTACTTTGACGTCGAGGAAGGAGACGTGGTGGGCGTCGTCGGACTTGGCGGACTAGGTCACATGGCCGTCAAGATTGCCAAGGCGATGGGCGCGCACGTGGTGGTCTTCACCACGTCGGACGCCAAAATCGAGGCGGCGACGGAGCTCGGTGCGGACCAGGTGATCCTCTCGAAGGACCCCGAAGCGATGGAGGGCGCCAACCGCACCATCGACGTTATTATTGACACCGTCGCGGCGCCTCATGACTTGAACCCGTACTTCCGCACCCTCCGCCTGGATGGTGCCCTCTTCCAGTTGGGACTGCCCTCCACGGACATGCCCCCAGTCAGTCCCGGCGCCCTGATCCGACGCCGGCTCGCCTACGCGGGATCGTTGATCGGCGGTATCGCCGAGACCCAAGAGATGCTGGATTTCTGTGCGGAGCACGGCGTAGTAAGCGACATCGAAATGGTCACCGCGCGGCAACTCAATGCGGCCTACGATCGCATGGTCGCCGGCGACGTGAAGTACCGATTCGTCCTTGATACCAAGACCCTTCAGACCCCTTCGGAAAAGGCAGACGTATGAGCACCCTATTTACCAAGATCATTAACGGCGAGATCCCTGGACGCTTCGTCTGGAAAGACGACGACGTGGTTGCCTTCCTGACCATCGCCCCGCTTACAGACGGCCACGCCCTCGTGGTGCCCCGCCAAGAGGTGGACCGTTGGACCGACGTCGCCCCCGAGCTCCTCAACAAGGTCATGGCCGTCGCGCAGACAATCGGACAGGCCCAGGTGAAGGCGTTCGGCGCACCCCGGGCAGGCCTTTCCGTGGTGGGCTTCGAAGTTGAGCACTTCCACGTGCACGTCTTCCCTGCCAGCTCCCTGGCAGATTTTGATTTCGGCACCGTGGACCACCATCCGGACCCTGCCCAGCTTGATACCAACGCCGCGAAGCTCCGCGCCGGCCTTGTCGCCGCCGGGCACGGACAGTTCGTTCCGGCAGACTGAGGCGCGACGCCGTAGAACTCCCGCGGATGGTCGCGGAATGGATGCGGCCCGGTTCCGGGGCGACGCTCGCTCACCTTTGCTGCCCTTTTCCCAAACGCTCGCTCACCTTGGTGCGAAAGCCCGAAACCTGCCCTGCGTTAGATGTCAGGAAGGTTTCGGTTTTGATCCCTTCATTAGTGCATGAGGGTCGACAGAATGACCGCTATAAGTGAGCGAGCGTTTGGGTTTTCGGGCAGATAAGTGAGCGAGCGTTTGTCTTGCCAGACGCCCGCTCACCTTTGCTGCCCTTTTCCCAAACGCTCGCTCACCTTGGTGCGAAAGCCCGAAACCTGCCTGCGTTAGATGTGCAGGAAGGTTTCGGGCCTAACCCTCATAAGTGCAGGAGCGAGCGTCTTAGCCCGTCGCGGCGCCTAGGCTGGTGCCAGCGCCTGGTTGAGCACCGTCCGGATGCGCTTTTCCGAGACCGAATAGGCCGTGCCAAGTTCGACCGCGAAGAGGCTCACGCGCAGCTCCTCGATCATCCAGCGCACCCGTGTTAACTCGGCGCCCGCCCGTCGGCCGGGCAGCAGTGCGGAGACGGCGTCGTCGTAGTCATCCTCCAAGCCCTGCACGACCGACATGTTCAACCCGTCCCGCTGGACATTGTTCGGAAGCTTTTCGAGGCGCTTCTCAATTCCGGCCAGATACCGCGGCAACTGGCTCAGCTGTGCGTAGCCCGTCTGTGCTACAAAACCGGGGAACACGAGCTGCTCCAGTTGGCTCTTCATATCATTGAGCGCACTGATCAGGGCGAGGCTCGTGCTGCCCTTGAGTTGCTTCTCGATCCGCCGGGTGCTCGCCAAGACGCGTTCGACGACGGCCGTCACCGTGAAGACGGTGTCGATCAGTTCCGCTCGGACCAGTTCGTACAGGGCCTCGAACGCTGCCTTGTCCCAAGGAAGTTCGGCCGGAGTCAGCTTGTCGATGGCCGCCAGGACGCAGTCAGCGATTAAGGCGCTCACCGAGCCGTGAGGGTTCTGGCTGAACGTCAACTTCTCGGTGTTGTTCAAATGTTCCAGGACATAGCGGTCCGGGGCAGGAACCCGCAGGGCGAGCAGCCGGATAACGCCGCTGCGCATTGCCGACTCCTGCTCCGCCCGGGTCTGGAACACCCGCAATGCGACGGACTTGCCCTCGTCCACCAGGGCGGGGAAACCGGTGACATCGTGACCCTTCACCGTGCGGGTCACTTGGCGTTCAATAGCGCCGAAAGTCCACTCGGTGAGGCCGGTTTGCTCGGACAGGAAACCGCCAGGCTGCTGGATCGGCCCGCCGCGGCCGTTTCCGCGGGCGGAGGCTGGAACTCGGTCAGCGGGCGTTCCGGTGCCCCTCGGACCCTTCGTGCGCGCCGCCATCGCGGGTGTTGCCCCGAGTGATTCGGCGATGGCTCGCCGGGTGGCCGGGGCCAGTTGCTCCTGGAGTACGGCGAGGTCCTTGCCCTCGTCCAGTACTTTGCCGCGGCTGTCCACCACCTTGAAACTGACGCGCAGATGTGCGGGCACGGCGTCCCAATTCCACGAGCCCGGAGGGATGATGTGTCCGCGGATGCGGCGCAGCACGAGCTCGAGCGAGGCCTCAAGGTCATCCGAGGCCGGATCGAAGTCATTCTCCAAGGCAGCAGCTGCTTGCCGGGCAACATCCGGGGCCGGTACGAAGTTCTTGCGGATGTGCTTGGGCAGGGACTTGATCAATGCAGTCACGAGTTCGACGCGCTGGCCGGGGATCTGCCAGCGGAATGCGGCGTCGTCGAGCTGGTTGAGGAAAAGCACCGGCACCTCGGCCGTGACGCCGTCCGAGGGATTGGGCGGCGAGCCGGGAGCGACGGGATGGAACTCGTAGCTCAGGGGCAGCTCAAAGCCCTTGTGCAGCCAGGTTTTCGGATAGGCGGAATCATCCAGGGCTTCGGCGTCCTCGCTCATGAGCAGCGACTGGTCGAAGTCCAACAGGGTGGGGTCCTGCCGGCGGGCATCCTTCCACCATTTGTCGAAGTGCCGTTCGGAGACCACGTCCTTGCCGATTCTGGCGTCGTAGAACTCGAAGAGCGTGTGGTCGTCCACCAGGATGTCGCGGCGGCGCATCCGTGTCTCGAGCTCCTCGATCTCATGGAGGAGGGCGCGGTTGCGATGGAAGAATTTGTGGTGGGTCTTCCAGTCGCCCTCCACCAGGGCATGCCGGATGAAGAGTTCGCGGGAGAGCTCGGGGTCGATCCTGCCGTAGTTGATGCGGCGGTTCGGGATGATGGGAACTCCGTAGAGCATGACCTTTTCGTGCGCCATGACCGAACCCGTGCGGGTGGACCAATGAGGCTCACTGTAGGTGCGCTTCAGGAGATCGGGGGCTACCTGCTCGGCCCACAAGGGATCAAACTTGGCTGCAACCCTGGCCCACAGCCTGCTTGTTTCCACCAATTCCGCCGCCATGACAAATGCCGGTGACTTCTTGAACAGTGCCGAGCCAGGGAAGATCGCGAAACGGCTGCCGCGTGCTCCGACATACTCGCGCTTGCGTTCATCCAGCATGCCGATGTGGCTCAGGAGCCCCGAGAGCAAGCTGATGTGGATGCCCTCGTTGTTGCCTACGGGGTCGGCTTCGCGCTTGTTGTCGATAGTGATGCCCAGCGGCTTGGCGAGCTGGCGCAATTGCTGGAAGAGGTCCTGCCATTCGCGGACGCGCAGGTAGTTGATGAACTCGTTCCTGCACAGCCGGCGGAACTGCGTGGAGGAGAGTTCGTGCTGCTTTTCCTGGATGTAGTTCCACAGGTTCAGGAACCCCGTGAAGTCCGAGTTCTCGTCCCGGAAGCGTGCATGCTTCTCCGCTGCAAGTTGCTGTTTGTCTGTTGGACGCTCGCGCGGATCCTGGATCGTCAACGCAGCTGCCAGGATCATGACTTCCTTGACACAGCCTCGCTTCCCGGCTTCGACGATCATCCTGCCGAGCCGAGGGTCGACCGGGAGCTGGGCCAACTTCTGCCCGACGGCGGTTAGGCCGCCGCTCACGCGTCCGTTGCCGCTGTCGCCCGTGGGGGGAGCGCCGCCCTCGCCCGTGCGCGCCGCGCTCAAGGCGCCGAGTTCGCGCAACAACGTGACGCCGTCGTTGATGGCACGCGAGTCTGGCGGCTCAACAAACGGGAAGTTCTCGACGTCTTTGGGACCGCGGGCCACCCCCATGGCCGTCATCTGCAGGATGACTGCCGCGAGGTTGGTCCTGAGGATCTCAGGATCGGTGAACTGCGGACGGGACTCGAAGTCTTCCTCCGAATACAGCCGGATCGCGATGCCTTCGGAGACACGTCCACAACGACCGGAACGCTGGCTTGCCGATGCCTGCGATACACGTTCAATCGGCAACCGCTGTACCTTGGTCCGGTGCGAGTAGCGCGATATACGGGCCGTACCGGTGTCGATGACGTACTTGATGCCGGGAACCGTCAACGATGTTTCCGCGACATTCGTAGCCAGGATAATCCGCCGCTTACCGCCCGGGTTGAAGACCCTGTGCTGCTCCTGCAAGCTCAAGCGGGCAAACAGCGGCAGGACTTCGGTTCCCGCCAGCCTTCGGTTGGACGGGATCCGGCCGTTCAGGGCCTCAGCTGCGTCGCGGATCTCGCGCTCGCCGGAGAAGAACACCAGGATGTCTCCCGGGGCCTCAAGGGCGAGCTCGTCGACGGCGTCGCACACGGCGTCGAGAGGGTCGCGGTCTTCCTCGAGTTCGTCGTCGGACGCGTCTTCATCGCCACCGCCGGCGGGCTGGGACAGCGGCCGGTAGCGGATTTCCACCGGGTAGGTCCGGCCTGAGACTTCGATGATCGGCGCGGGCTCTTCTTCGCTGCCGAAGTGCTTGGCGAAACGCTGGGGATCAATGGTGGCCGAGGTGATGATCACCTTCAAGTCCGGCCTCTGCGGCAGGATCCGCTTGAGATAGCCCAGGATGAAGTCGATATTGAGGCTGCGCTCGTGCGCCTCGTCGATGATGATGGCACTGTATTTTCGCAGCAGCTTGTCGCGCTGGATTTCTGCGAGCAGGATGCCGTCGGTCATGAGCTTGATTTTGGTAGCCTTGCTGACCTCGCCGGTGAACCGGACCTGGAAACCCACTTCCTGCCCGATCTCCACGCCCATCTCAAAGGCGATACGTTCGGCAACGGTACGCGCGGCAAGGCGGCGCGGCTGGGTGTGGCCGATCAGTCCCTTGTCCCCAAGGCCGAGTTCCAGGCACATCTTGGGGATCTGGGTGGTCTTGCCGGAGCCGGTTTCGCCGGCGATGATGGTCACCTGGTTTGCGGCGATGGCCGCCATCAGGTCCTCGCGGCGCTCGGAGACGGGCAGCTCTGCGGGGTAGGAAATATGAAGTGTCATGGCTGCTGACAGTCTACTGTGGTGGCGCGTTGCCTTGCAGTGCATGGCTCCCGGCAGCTTTTTCCAAGCGCCCGGCCATGGTGTGGGCGTAGTCCTTGAACTCCTCGGGAGAGATGATCTCAAAGTCCATGTCCAGGGCAGCGAGGTGCGCGGCCGGCTGCGCCAGGCTGTCCCAGCCCGCACGAAGCAGGGTGGCGTTCCCGCCGTCGTCGCTCAAGCTCGCGAGCTGCGGGCCGACGACGGCGGCCACCTCGCCGATGGGGGCATGGAGGCGCACGACGACGTCGTAGCGGTAAGGCGAGCGGGTCACGGATCGCTGGACGTAGTCTGCGAGGTCCTTGGCCGGCAGGGGTCGCGGCACATATTTTTTCCGTTCAACCGGCAGGGAAACGATGCGGTCCGCGCGGAACGTGCGCCAGTCCTCCCGGTCGACGTCCCATGCCACCAGGTACCAGCGGCGCCCGGTGTCCACCAAGCGGTACGGTTCCACCAGGCGGCGGCCAGCGTCGCTATCGGCCTTGACGTAGTCAAAACTGAGTTGCCGTTTGTCCGCGATTGCCGCCGAGACCACCGTGAGCTGCTGGGGATCCACCGATGCCGCATTGCTGGGCAAGGTGGTGACCGCGGCCTTGAGCATCGCGAATTTAGGGCGGAGGCGTGAGGGGAGCACCTGTTCGAGTTTGGCGAGTGCGCGTACTGACGCCTCCCCAATGCCAGCCACAGGGCCCGCCGCAACTGAGTTCAGTCCCAAAGCGACGGCAAGCGCTTCGTTGTCGTCGAGCAGCAGGGGTGGGAGTTGGGCTCCGGCACCCAATTGGTAGCCACCGGCGATGCCGGGCGAGGCATGGATGGGATAGCCGAGGTTGCGGAGCTTATCGATGTCGCGGCGAACGGTGCGCTCGGTGACGCCCATGCGGTTGGCCAATGCCGGACCTGTCCATTCACGCCGGACCTGCAACAAGGACAACAATTGCAGCAGCCGCGCGGACGTTTGGATCATGGCATTGAATGTAGCCCACAATGCGGACAATAGTCGTCCCCATTGGGTTCTAGGCTGTGTCCGAGCCCCCGGCGCAGGACGCATCCCGCACGAGCGCCCGGACAGGGCGTAGTTAGAAGGCGTAGTTAGAAGACGCGAAGCGTCGAGTAAGGGCTGCTGGGCAGTTCCCGTGCGGTCCAAGGCTGTTCTGAACGGACGGGGGGAAGGTGGCCGCGGCCATCCCGAAGAACTGCTGAGACGGTAGCAGCGGCAGTGATGACGAGGATGATGAACACCAAGATTCCGACGATTTCCATGTCTCCATCGTGTTCCTGATCCGGTTCACAAAACAGTGGCAGAAATGACCCGTTTAGGCAATTTTCTGCCACACTGGAACTATGTTGAAAACGGTGGCAATCATTGTGGTTCCCAACTTCTCGATCTTCGAGTTCGGGACCGCCTACGAGGTCTTTGGCATTGATCGCAAGGACCGGGGGAGCGGCGTTCCCAGCTTTGACTTCAGGGTGTGTACCCCTGTCCCAGGCGATGTCAAAATGAAGTCCGGCCTGTCGATGCACGTCGGCCTGGGACTGGAGGCCACGGCCGATGCAGACCTCGTCATCATGGCTCCGTATGGCAGGGACGAGGACGTTCCGGAATCCGTACTAGATGCGCTGAGGGCGGCACACGCGCGCGGGGCTTGGGTCATGTCTATATGTTCCGGAGCGTACGCACTTGCGCGTGCCGGGCTCTTGGACGGGCGCCGCTGCACCACGCATTGGCACTATTCACAGGACCTGGCCAGCAGGTATCCGAAGATCCATGTAGATGAGAACGTGCTCTACGTCCAGGACGGAACACTCATCACGAGTGCGGGCACGGCGGCTGGTATTGACGCATGCCTGCATCTGGTCCGAGTGGAGTTGGGCGCCAATGTCGCAGCAGCCATTGCACGCGACATGGTGGTTCCGCCGCACCGGGACGGCGGCCAAGCCCAATTCATCGATCGGCCCATGCCCACGTGCGGCTCCGCCCCAATGGAGGCCCTGCTGCGCTGGATGGTGGAGAACCTTGAGAGGGACCACAGCGTCAACGAACTGGCAGCCCGGCTGCACATGTCCGCCCGGACCTTCGCACGCCGGTTCCGGGCCGAAACAGGTGCCACGCCGGCGGCTTGGCTCAACTCGCAACGCGTGCTCCGGGCACAGGAACTCCTGGAAACCACCGAACTGAACATTGACGAAGTTGCACGGGAAGCAGGGTTCGGGCATTCCGTGCTGCTGCGGCACCACTTCGCCAAGGTCCTGGCCACGAGCCCGCAGTCGTACCGGAGGGCTTTCCGTGGCCAATTGGCCGAGGTCGGCTAGCGGAGGGTTTCCCGGCCCTCTACCTTGGCACTCTCCACGAGGGTGTGCCATGGCCCCGTGACAGCGGTTTCCGGGAGCGTTGCCCGGTGTTGCCCCGCGCGGATCGAATACATGAACCGATCGGCTTGCCCGGCCGCTCTCCCGGCTGCCTGCGCGGCCGCTAGTGCGCGGGACGGCACCTGGTCCCAAGGGCAGGCTTCAACAATCGGCATCCAGCGTTGCTTGTCTTCGGGGCTGGCGGCATCTACGGTCCAGACGCGCGTGATCGCGGCGACCCCGCCGCTGCGCTGGACGGTGATTTTCATGTTTGACGGCTTCCACTGCTCTGGAATGTGTTGCTAGAGCTTTACCTTCACAGTTTCCCACGCCTTCAAGACGGCGTCATGCTCGGACGAACCAGCGCCGAACAGTTCCTCTGCCGACGCCGCGGTTGCCTTGGCGAAGCGCCGGAAGGTACACGTTGCGGGCAGGGAACCGCTTGCCAGGGTGTTGTACCAGATCTGCCCCGGCGCCTCCCACGCATTGCCGCCCAGCTCCAGGGCAACTATGGAGAAAGCCCGGTTGGGGATGCCTGAGTTGATGTGGACACCGCCGTTGTCCGCAGTGGTGCGGACATACGTATCCATGGAGTCCGGTTGCGGATCCTTCCCGAGCACGTCGTCGTCGTACGCGGTGCCGGGTGCCTTCATTGAACGGAGCGCGGCGCCTTGAACGGCATCGGTGAACAAGCCCTCGCCGATCAGCCAGCTGGCCTCGGCCGCGGATTGTTTTTTGGCGTGCTGCTCCACCAGGACCCCAAAAACGTCGGACATGGATTCGTTGAGGGCTCCGGCCTGGTTCCGATAGGCGAGGGCCGCTGTGTACTGGGTGACGCCGTGGGCAAGTTCGTGCCCGATCACACTGAGCGACTTCGTGAATCGCTGGAAGATCTCGCCGTCACCGTCACCGAAGACCATCTGGCTGCCGTTCCAAAACGCATTGTCGTATAGCTGGCCGTAGTGGACAGTAGCATCGAGTTTCAACCCGACGCCGTCGATTGAATTCCTGCTGAACACCTCTGCGTAGAGCCTGTGGGTTTCGCCCAGTCCGTCGTAGGCTTCGTCGGCGGCTGCGTCGCCCGTGGCCGCACCGCCCTCCTTGCGGACAAGCTTGCCGGGCAGGACCTCTGCAGATTCGGCGTCGTAGATGGTCCGTTTGGGAGGTCCGGGCTTGGCCTGGCGCGCCGTGGGCACCGGGGCCGGCACAGGAAGCGCGCGGACCGCCTGAAGGGACTTGATCTGGAGCAGGGATTCCTTGGCCGCGCGTGCAATGATCCGCAGACGGGGCTCATTCTGGGCTGCCAACCTGCGCAGCATGTAGGGCGGAATAATGGAACAGATCACGGCGAACCCTTTCGTACATGGTGGACTTGACCGGGTACGAACAGCTTAGGAGCGGGCGCCGACATTTTGGCCGGGTCGGCGCGGCATGTCCGCCATCACGTCAAATGAGAGGCTTCCGCCGGGCAGGGGGGCAAAGGTTCCGGGTCGTTTTCGGAACCTTTGAGGATCCGTTGCAGTTTGCCAAGGTCCACGATGCCGTTGCCCCATGCCAATTCGATTTCATAGAGGGCTTGTTTGTTGCGGCGGGCGGCTTCACAGTCCGGCATCGTTGTCCTTGGGTTCCGCGCGAAGGATGGTTGCGAGTTGTGCCGCTGGCAGGCGCGAGAGTTTCCTGGCAAGAACCGGGGCTTTGGCTTCGAGCTCCGGGAACGCAGTCGCGGGCTCCACTTTTGGTATCTGCACAAGAGCGTTGTGGAGGGAGGGAGCAAAACGTGACGCGGTTTTTCCACATATTTTTCAATTTGCCACGCCACCAACTCGCCGGTCGAAGCAAAAACCCCGCCGGTTCCTTGAACTGGCGGGGTTTTCTGTGGTGCCCTCGATAGGATTCGAACCTACGGCCTTCTGCTCCGGAGGCAGACGCTCTATCCCCTGAGCTACGAGGGCATCCGGGGCTCCCATCCGTTGCCGGAGGGACGTCCATGAGCTTAGCAGGTCACCGCGCCGCAATGGAAAACGGGCCGGGCGCGCCGTCAGTAGCCGGCGAAAGAGTCCACGTGGATCCGTCGGGCTCCGGCGTGGCGGGCGGCAGCGCGAAGGGTGTCCACGTTTGCCGGGGACCCGGATACGTACACGTCCCGCCCGGCGACATCCGGGACGAGTTCCCGCAGGGAGTCGCCATCGATCCGGGTCCGTCCGGCGTCGCGCATGAACGACGGCGGTGGGGAACCGTCTGCCACGCGCGCAATGATCCGCGCCCCAGAGGCCTCCAGAACATCGCTTCCGGCAAGCTCGGCAGCGCTGGGGGCGAGGTACAGCACCACGATGTCCCTTCGTTGGGAATCGACCGACGCCAGCTGGGACAAGAAAGGTGTGATCCCGATTCCTGCCGCGATGAGCAGCAGGGGTTTCCCGGCGTCGGGCGGTAGGACGAAGTCGCCGCCCACGGTGGTGCCACGAACGCACTCGCCAGGCTCCAGGGCGAGCAATGTGCGCTTCGCTGCCGAGACAGGCTCCGCCGTGCCGACGCCGAATGTCACCTCGGGTGCGCCCGGTGCGCTGGTCATGCTGAAGACCCGTCGGCGTCCCTTCCCGTCGGAGCGGGAGTGCGGGAGGTTGAGTTCCATAAACTGCCCTGGGAGGAAGCGAACGGGCCGTCGCGGCTCGAAACGGAATTCGGTAGTGAACGGAGTCAAAGGACGGGAACCCTTGAACGTCAGCAGGACCCCACTCCGTTGTCCCACGAGGAATGCGAGGAAGTTGCCGATGAGGAGCGCGAGCTCGGGCGAGTTGGCGACGATGCCAAGATTGAACGGCACCGCAAAAAATATGCCGACGACGACGGCCAGCGCCACTTGCTGCCAGCGGCGGGGTGGCAAAGTGAGGGGTTCTGTGAGCATGAAGCCGACGAAGAACAGGAGCTGCTGCTGCGAGATCGGCTGCCAGAGCGCTGGTCCGAACGCCATGCCGCCTCTCAGGAGCACAGCGCACGCAATGGACCCCGCCACCACGAGGAAAGTGCACGCCATCAGCACCTTCAGCGTCCGGTACAGCACCAGCAGGACCCCGGGAACCAGAAGCCACAGCATGGCCGGAGTGGCCGCCCACCACGTGGCGATGTTCAAACCAGTGAGACCGGCAATGAAAGCGCCCGCGGCGGCAGGATTGAAAATGTGCCGGCCCCGGAAAGCCAACACGTATTTGGACAGCGATGCCAGGACGCACGCCAAAGCGATTCCGGCGAGATCGGGCAGGTGAACGGAAGGAACTAGTTCGGTCGGCCAGAACAGGAAGTACAACAGCAAGCCGGTGATAAGTGATGACTCCGAATGCGGCCGCGCCCTGAACAGCACGGCCGCGAGTCGGCTGGACGCGTATGTCAGTCCCAGGCACAGCAGCAGGTGGACCAGCATTTCCGGCAGGCCGAAGGTCAGCCAGCCAAGGACGTTCAACGCCAGGCTGTACACCACAAGAACCGCGAGGACCCAGAGGATCAGCCGGTACATCGTGAAACGGCCAAGCCAGGCGTCCGCACGCGCTTTGAGGGCAATCATGTGAATAGTGTCCCTTCGAAGCCGGCCGAATAGGCGGCGTGTCCGTCCGAATAGACCTTGAGCCAGGAGAATACGAATTCTTCCTCGAGCACTTTCGGATCCACCATGAACAGCGCAGTGGCCAGCGCATCGGCTTCCATTGCCGTGGCGGCCATGGTCCAGGTGGCCACCACGGTCTCTACCGGGCGCCCGGTAGCACCGTTCAGGACATGGTGCAGGCCGTCGCCCCACGCGCGCCGGTTGGCTGCAGAAGCGCACAGGGCGCCGTGGTCGTGGAGTTCAACGACGCCGATCGCCTGGGTGGGATCGTAAGGGTGTTCGAGGGCGACACCGAGGGGTTCCGCACCGGAATGGAGCATGTCGCCGCTCGCATCCACGAGGAACTCCGTGATCCCCGCTGAGCGCAGGACCTCGGCTGCTAGGTCCACCAACTGGCCTTTTCCCGCAGCGCCGATGTCAAGGACCAACGGAGCAGAAGTGGAGATCTTTGTGCCGTTCCACTCCAGGACGTCTTCCCAACGCGGCGCCGGCACCGGGTGGCCGAGGGGTCGCAGGAAATAATCCGCCCCGTAGCCCAGTTGCTCAAGGCTGCTGCCGATAAGCGGCGTCACAGCACCCCTGCTGAGCTGGTACAACTTCCTGAACAGCACTTCCAGCCCGGACGCCCCTGCCGGGAGAACGACAGTTCCGGGTTCCCGCGCGAGCCGCGCAATCAGCGAATCGTCACGGAACCGTGAATAGCTTCGGTCGTAGTCCTCTACAACGCCCAACAAGCTGCGGCGGACCGCAGAGGGAAGCGGCTCCGGCGTCGAAATCTCCCACCGGGTTCCGATTCCGTCGAAGTCGAAGTCGCTCCAGCCCGCGTGCGTCATGGCGGTTATTTGGCCTCGGATTTAATGATTTCCACAGCTTGGTTGAACCCGCCACTGGTCAGCGAAGAGCCTGCGACCTTGGACACGTTGATATCGTCCAGTTTCTTGCCGACGATCTGCGCCGCGATGCCGTCCTTGAATTCTCCCTGGAACCTCTTGGTGTTTGGGTTGTCGGCATGGACTGTGATGTTCACGGCGGAGACAGTGCCACCGGACAGGGTGAGCTGGACGCCTACGGTTTCCTGGCCGTTGGGCGAGGTGTAGGAGCCGTCGGCATTGTAAGTGCCGTCCTTGTACGAGCCCGACGATGACGAGCCTGTCGTGGCCAGTTTGCTGGAGCCCGCTTGCGTGCTCGTATTCTGCGGGGTGCTGCCTTGGGCCGAGGGGGCGCAAGCGGCCACCGAGCTGGCGAGGGAGAGGCCGGCGGCACCGACAAGAATGCTCTTGTGGAGTGGCGTAGTCATATTCTGCTCGTTTCAACTGGACAAGAAATGGTTTGCGGCCTGGGGCCGATCACACGCAGGCCGTTCGCACGTTCAACGTTGAATTCAGCCTAACGGTTCAGTCTGGGAGCTCTACGTGGCGAAACTGTGCGCAGCCTGTGCGCCAACTGGTGCCCGCGTGTACATGATCGCTATGCAAAGAATTCCACCACTTGCAAGCCCCACCGGTAGGCTAGACGGGTGACTCCCGAAGAACTCTCCGCCGCCATATCCGCCTGCCTGAAAGACGCTGTCGCCGCTGGCGAGCTTGCGCTTTCCGAATCTGCCCTCCCCGAGGACGTGCGCGTGGAGCGACCCAAGAACCGGGAGCACGGCGACTGGGCTACCAACATTGCCTTGCAGCTGGCCAAGCAAGCCGGGACCAACCCGCGCGAATTCGCCACGATTCTCAGCAAGCGGCTGGAAGCGATCGACGGCGTGACCGCCGTGGACATCGCGGGCCCGGGCTTCCTTAACATCACCGTGGACCCCGCCGCTGCAGGCGCACTGGCCAAGGCCATCGTCGAGGCAGGAAGCTCTTACGGAACCAACCAGGCGCTCGCAGGCCATGTGGTCAACATGGAGTTCGTCTCCGCCAACCCCACGGGCCCACTGCACATTGGACACACGCGCTGGGCCGCCTTGGGCGATTCCATTGCCCGCGTGCTCCGCGCCTCCGGTGCGGATGTCACTGCCGAGTACTACATCAACGACGCCGGCACGCAGATGAACGTTTTTGCGAACTCGGTACTGTCCCGCCTGCACGGGCGTGGCGTTCCGGAGGGCGGCTACCCTGGTGAGTACATCCGGGAACTAGGCGACGAGGTCCTCAAGGCCCATCCGGCAATCCGTGAACTCACCGACGGGGCTGCACTTCCCGTGATCCGCGCCGCCGCCTACCAAGCCCAGATGAAGGACATCAAGGACACCCTTGCCGAATTCGGCGTGGCTTTCGATGTCTTCTTCTCCGAGCAGGAACTGCACGACGCCGGTGCGATCGAATCGGCTGTTGCGCGCCTCCGGGAGCAGGGCCACGTGTTCGACGACGGCGGAGCAGTTTGGTTGCGCACCACGGACTTTGGCGACGACAAGGACCGCGTGATGATCCGCGCCAACGGCGAACCCACGTATTTCGCCGCCGACGCCGCCTACTACTTGTCGAAGAAGGACCGCGGCTTCACGGAGAAGATCTATCTGCTCGGCGCGGACCACCACGGCTACATCAACCGGCTCAAGGCCATTGCCGCCTGCGCCGGTGACGACCCCGAGGTCAATATCGAGGTCCTGATCGGACAGCTGGTCTCCGTCAACGGCGCCAAGCTGTCCAAGCGTGCGGGCAACATCATCGAGCTCAAGGACCTTATCGAGTGGCTCGGGAAGGACGCGGTGCGTTACTCGTTGGCGCGCTTCCCCGCCGATTCGCCGCTCACACTGGATCCGGAACTACTGAAGAAGAACAGCAACGAAAACCCGGTGTTCTACGTGCAGTACGCGCATGCGCGCTCCCGCGGAACAGCACGCAACGCAATCGAGGCTGGCGTGGACCACAGCGCCTTCGACGCGTCCCTGCTGGACCACGCCACCGAGAACGAGCTGCTGTCCTACCTCGGCAGCTACCCGTCCATCGTGGCCAAGGCCGCGGAGCTCCGCGAGCCGCACCGGGTGGCACGCCACCTTGAGGTCATCGCAGGGGCATACCACCGTTGGTACGACGCCTGCCGCGTTTCGCCGCTGGGCGACGAGCCGGTGCGGGACGTCAACCGCACGCGTTTGTGGCTCAACGACGCCACGAGCCAAGTGCTGGCCAACGGACTTGAACTCCTCGGCGTTTCAGCTCCGGAACGGATGTGATCGGCGTGCAGCAAAGCCCCAGCAACGCCGCAGCTTCACCCCTTGCTCCCGAATGGCTCGCCGTGCCGGAGGACGCGAACGCGCTCCACGCGCCGATGTGGGCCGAAGGTGTCCAGAGGAACGACGCCGGCGAACTCGTCATTGACGGGGTTCCCGTCAGTGAGCTGAAGGCGCAGTTCGGCACCCCGCTGTTCGTCATGAGCGAGGGCGATTTCCGTGCCCGCGCGCGTTCCTTCAAGGATGCGTTCGACGCAGCTTTTGAGGACATCTGCGGGGGAGTGGATGTCTATTACGCCGGAAAGTCCTTCTTGTGCACTGCCGTGGCGAGCTGGGTGGCTGAGGAAGGCCTACGCCTGGACACCTGTTCCGGCGGCGAACTCGCCGTCGCGGCTCGCGCCGGCATCGACGGCGCCAATTTGGGCCTGCATGGAAACAACAAGTCCGACGCCGAGATCAACCGCGCGCTGGACATGAAGCTCGGCCGCATCGTGGTGGACAGCCTCGATGAGCTTGAGCGGGTTGCCAAGATTGCCTCCGGCCGCGGCGAGACGGCGAAGGTCATGCTGCGGCTGACTCCCGGCGTCCACGCCCACACCCACGAATTCATCGCCACGGCCCACGAGGACCAAAAATTCGGTCTTTCCATGGCCGGGGATACCACGGAATCGGCAGGCCTCTCGGCCGCCGAAGAAGCCGTCGCTGCGGCCACCTCGTACTCCAATGTGGAACTCCTGGGCCTGCATTGCCACATCGGTTCCCAGATCTTCGAGCCTGACGGCTTCGCGCTGGCAGCCGAGAAACTGTTGGGATTCCTCGCCGCGATGCAGGCGAAGTACTCCATCGTCTTGCCGGAACTGGACCTGGGCGGTGGCTACGGCATTGCCTACACTCCGGTGGACACCCCCCGTCCACCGGCCGAAATCGCGCAGGCGATGGCCGCCGTCGTACGCTCAAAGTGTGCTGAGCTGGGCATCACCTCGCCACGTATTTCGATCGAGCCCGGCCGCGCGATCGTTGGCACCAGCACCTTCACCTTGTACGAGGTCGGGACGCTGAAGACCGTGCGTGTGGATGCCCCGAGCAGTTCAGCAGGGCAGGAAAACGTTACGTTCCCGCGACGCTATGTGTCGGTGGACGGTGGCATGAGCGACAACGCCCGTCCGGTGCTGTACGACGCGGATTATTCGGCGATTCTGGCCTCGCGCACCTCGGACGCTGTCCCGGAACTGTCCCGAGTAGTGGGCAAACATTGCGAGAGCGGCGACATAGTTGTTAGAGATGTATATCTGCCCGAAGACGTGGCAGCCGGTGATCTGCTCGCTGTACCGGGGACCGGCGCTTACTGCTGGGCCCTCTCAAGCAACTACAACTATCTGGCCAGGCCTGGCGTTGTCGCTGTGCGCAATGGATCCGCCCGGCTGATCGTCCGCGGGGAAACCGAAGAAGATCTCTTGAACCGCGACATGGGAGTGGCGAATGTCTGAAGTGCGAACCCTGAAGGTGGCCCTGCTGGGCTGTGGCAACGTTGGAGCCCAGGTAGCGCGGATCCTCCTTGACGACGCCGACGCCCTTGCTGCCCGCAGTGGTGCGCGCTTGGAGTTGTCCGGCATCGCCGTGCGCAACCTTGATTCAAAGCGCGACGTCGAGCTACCGCGCGAACTGTTCACCACCGACGCCGACACCCTGGTCAAGGACGCGGATCTGGTGATCGAGCTCATGGGCGGCATTGAGCCGGCCCGTTCGCTCATCCTGACCGCCATGCAGAACGGCGCCTGCGTCATTACCGGCAACAAGGCACTCCTGGCACAGGACGGCCCTACACTCTACGAAGAGGCTGACAAGGCCGGCGTTCAGCTCTCCTATGAGGCCGCCGTCGCAGGGGCCATTCCGATCCTGCGCCCCATCCGGGACAGCCTCTCCGGTGACCGCATCACCCGGGTCCTGGGCATCGTCAACGGCACCACCAACTTCATCCTCGACCAGATGGACAGCACCGGTGCCCAGTTCGCCGACGCCCTGGCTGAAGCCCAACGGCTCGGTTACGCGGAAGCTGACCCCACTGCCGACGTCGAAGGCCACGACGCCGCAGCCAAGGCCGCCATCCTCGCGTCGCTGTCCTTCCACACGCGCTTCGCCCTCGAAGACGTCTACTGCGAAGGCATCACCAAGGTCAGCGCAGCCGACATTGCGGCAGCGAAGGAAGCCGGCTTTGTCATCAAGCTGCTCGCCATCGCCGAGAAGATCGAGAGCTCGGAGCCCGGTAACGACGGCGGTATCTCAGTCCGCGTCCACCCCACCCTCCTGCCGCGTGAACACCCCCTTGCAGCCGTTCGCGGTGCGTTCAATGCAGTCTTCATCGAAGCCGAGAACGCCGGCGAGCTGATGTTCTACGGTCAGGGCGCCGGCGGAACCCCGACGGCGTCTGCCGTGTTGGGCGACCTCGTCTCGGCTGCCCGCCGGGTGGTGCTGGGTGGTCCCGGTCGTACCGAGACCACCACCGGCCACGTGCCTGCACTGTCGATAAGTGCATCGAACACCAGCTATTACGTCGGCCTTGACGTTGCCGACCAGGCTGGCGTCCTGGCGCGGATCACCCATATCTTTGCGGAGCACGGCGTATCCATCGAGATCATGCGTCAGACGATCCACCGTGATGCCGCCTCGAACGTTGAGTCGGCCGAGCTGAAGATCGTCACGCACCGCGCATCCGAAGCCGCACTCGCGGCAACCGTCGAGGCCATCAAGGGCCTGGACGTCATCAATTCTGTGACATCCGTCCTGCGGGTAGAAGGGGTCTAAGTGGCTCACCAATGGCGCGGAGTAATCCGCGAATACGCTGATCGTTTGCCTGTAACGGAAGCCACGAAGGTCATTACCCTCGGTGAGGGCGGAACTCCGCTCGTCCATGCGCAGAAGCTCTCCGAACTCACCGGATCCACCGTGTACCTGAAGGTGGAGGGCATGAACCCCACCGGGTCCTTCAAGGACCGCGGCATGACGATGGCCATGACGGCGGCTGTTGAAGCAGGCGCCAAGGCGGTTGTCTGCGCCTCCACGGGCAACACCTCGGCCTCCGCTGCGGCCTACGCTACGGCCGCCGGGCTGAAGTGTGCCGTGTTGGTCCCCGAAGGCAAGATCTCCATGGGCAAGCTCAGCCAGGCGATCGCGCACGGCGCCACGCTCCTTCAGGTGGACGGCAACTTCGACAACTGCCTGGACATCGCCCGCAAGCTCGGCGAGTCCTACCCGGTGTTCCTTGTCAACTCGGTCAACCCCGCCCGAATCCAGGGCCAGAAGACCGGTGCCTTCGAAATCGTCGACGCTCTCGGCGACGCTCCGGACATCCACGTCCTGCCGGTGGGTAACGCAGGCAACATCAGCGCGTACTGGAAGGGCTACAAGGAATACTGCGCGCCCTTCGAGTCCACAACCGCCGGCACCCTTCCCGCCGTCTCCACGAAGACGCCGGCCATGTGGGGCTTCCAAGCCGCTGGTGCAGCGCCGTTCGTTGCCGGCCACCCCATCACTGAGCCGGATACCATCGCCACGGCGATCCGCATCGGCAACCCGGCGTCCTGGGACACGGCCATCGCGGCACGCGATGAATCAGGCGGCTTCATCGACGCCGTGACTGATGAAGAAATCCTCGACGCACACCGCTGGCTTTCCGCCAAGGAAGGCGTTTTCGTAGAACCCGGCTCCGCGGCGGGCGTCGCCGGCCTCATCAAAAAACACGCCGCAGGCGAAGTTCCCGCCGGAAAGACGATCGTCATCACGGTCACCGGACACGGACTCAAGGACCCGCAGTGGGCACTCCGTACCGAGGACGGCAGTGAAGTCCAGCCCGTCAAGGTACCGAACGACGTCGTGACGGTGGCAGCTGAACTGGGACTGGAAGAAAGCTAAGAGTGGAAAGCACGCAGCCCACCGCGACCGGACTAGCGCTTGTCGCGGCAGGCCAGCAGCTGACCGTCAGGGTCCCGGGAACCAGTGCCAACCTGGGCCCCGGCTACGACAGCCTCGGCCTGGCATTGTCGATCTACGACACCCTGACCGTCGAAACACTCACCACCGGAGAGCTTGAGTTCGAGCTCTCCGGTGAGGGGGCCGACACCCTTCCCCGCGATGCCAGCCATCTCGTGGTCCGAGCGATCAACACAGCCTTGGAACGCCTCGGCTTCCGGCACAACGGCCTGAAGATCACCGCGGACAACGTCAACCCGCACGGTCGCGGACTCGGTTCCTCGGCATCGGCAGTGGTTGCGGCAGTTACCGCAGCCAACGCCTTGGTACCCGAATCCGCCCAACGCGACCGTGAGTGGATCCTGCAACTCACGAGCGAGATGGAAGGCCACCCGGACAACGTCGCACCGGCGATTTTCGGCGGACTGGCCTTGTCATGGCAGGACAGCGAGCAGTACAGCAGCACCCGTGCCGAGGTGGTCCCGTCCGTCATTCCCATCGTCGCAGTACCGGACTACGAACTGTCCACAGAGACAGCGCGCGGCTTGCTTCCCGCGTCCATCGGCCATCATGCCGCGGCAATGAACTCAGGACGCGCCGCGCTCCTGATCCACGCACTGACGGCCGAGCCCCGTTTCCTGCTTCCAGGAACCGAGGACTACCTGCACCAGAGCTACCGCGCCGAGGCCATGCGGCCTAGCGCGGCGTTGATTGCGGCTTTGCGGACCGCGGGCCACGCGGCGGTTGTTTCCGGCGCCGGGCCCACAGTTCTGGCATTGGCAAACGGCACGGACGAGGCAGAAGCGATTACGGAATTGATCACCTCTTTCACTGCGGACAACACACCAGACGTTTCTTGGCGCGTGATGACACTGGCGGTGGACGTTGAAGGTGCTAGAGTGGACTTGCACCGGCGGTAGAACCGCGGGCAGTTCCCTGACATTGGATCCCGGCTTAATGCCGTTCCCGTCTCCTACTGTGTCGAAGTCTGCCGGTGCCGTCTCCTTATCGGCCTGCCGCAGGTGCCACAGAACCCTTTCTGTTACCCGAACCGTCAGCCCGCGCCCCGCCCGCCGGAGCATCGAAGACGTATCAGTATCCGGCCCTGCTGAAATTAAACCGGCAAGACCGAAATCACGGCTGCAGATCTGAACTGCAGTCCAGAACAAATCATCGCGTCCAGCTCTAGGTCTGGACGCCGTCGAGGGGGAAGGATCCTTCGTGACAGAAACCACTGAGCTGGCTTCAGCTGTGGACACAACATCTTCTGCAGCTGAATCAACGGCCGCAACCGCCAAGAGCAGCGGCCTTGCAGGCCTTAAGCTCGCGCAGCTCCAGGCTCTCGCCAGTCAGCTGGGCATTTCGGGCGGGTCCCGGATGCGCAAGGGGGACTTGGTTTCGGCTATCTCGGCCCACCGTGCCGGTGCAACCACCAGCAAGGCTCCCGCTGCGGCCAAGGCCGTAGCAGCAAAGACTGCGCCTGCATCCCCGGAAGCTGAGACCGCTGCCGCATCTACCGAAGCTCCCGCGCAGGACGGCACCCGGGCACGTGGCCGTGGCCGAAGCCGTCGCGCTACGAGCGACGGCGTTGTTGCCGCTCCCGCTGCCACGGAAACCGCGGAGGCTCCCGACGTCACTGCCGAGACTCCTGCCGCTCCCGTCGCCGAAGCAAGCGAGGCCGCTAGCGAACGCCGCCAGCCGCGCACGCGGAATCGTCGCCGTGGCGAAGCCGCCGTTGCTCCTGTGGAGACCGGTGAAGCAAGCGAAACCCGTGCGGCCGAGCAGCCCCAGGCTGAACAGCCCCGCGTCGAACAGCGCCAAACGGAACAGCGTCAGCCCGAGCAGCGCCAGACGGAACAGCGCCAGGCCGAGCAGCGTCAGCCCGAGCAGCGCCAGACGGAACAGCGCCAGGCGGAACAGCGACAGGCACAGCCGCGCCAGGGCGAGCAGGCCTCGGTCGAGGCCGGCGAATCCGGCCAGCGCGAACGCCGCGACACCACCCGTACGCGTCGCGAAGACACGAACGACGGCGATGACATGGGCAACCGCCGCAATCGTCGCAACCGCCGCGACCGCAACGACCGTCAGGGTCCGCAGGACAACCGTGACAACCGCGATGGAAACACCCGCAGCGACCGCTTCCGCGACCGCAACGAACGCCGTCGCGGCCGCGGCCAGGGCCCGGACGTCGACGACGTCGAGGTCACCGAGGATGACGTCTTGCTTCCCGTCGCGGGAATCCTGGATGTACTGGAGAACTACGCGTTCATCCGTACCTCCGGGTACCTGCCCGGTGCCAACGACGTGTACGTGTCCCTCGCCCAGGTCAAGAAGTACAACCTGCGTAAGGGCGACGCCGTCGTTGGCGCAATCCGCGCCCCGCGTGACGGCGAGGACCGAAGCCAGCAGTCCGCGCGCCAGAAGTTCAACGCGCTCGTCCGCGTCACGTCGGTCAACGGCAAGACGCCCGAAGAGCTCAAGGACCGCGTCGAATTCGCCAAGCTCGTCCCGCTGTACCCGTCCGAGCGACTGCGCCTCGAAACGGACCCCAAGAAGATCGGCCCGCGCGTCATCGACCTCGTGGCCCCGATCGGCAAGGGCCAGCGCGGCCTGATCGTCTCCCCGCCCAAGGCTGGCAAGACCCTCATCCTGCAGTCCATCGCCAACGCGATCACCACCAACAACCCTGAGGTCCACCTCATGATGGTGCTGGTTGACGAACGTCCTGAAGAAGTCACGGACATGCAGCGCACCGTCAAGGGCGAGGTCATTGCCTCCACCTTCGACCGTCCCGCCGATGACCACACTACGGTTGCCGAGCTTTCCATCGAACGCGCCAAGCGCCTCGTGGAAATGGGCATGGACGTGGTGGTCCTCCTGGACTCCATGACCCGCCTGGGCCGTGCCTACAACCTGGCAGCACCGGCCTCGGGCCGTATCCTGTCCGGTGGTGTCGACTCCGCCGCGCTCTACCCGCCGAAGCGCTTCTTTGGTGCCGCCCGCAACATTGAAAACGGTGGCTCGCTCACCATCCTGGCAACCGCCCTCGTGGAGACCGGTTCCAAGATGGACGAGGTCATCTTCGAAGAGTTCAAGGGCACGGGCAACATGGAGCTCCGCCTGTCCCGCCAGCTGGCGGACAAGCGCATCTTCCCGGCTGTGGACGTCAACGCCTCGGGTACCCGTCGCGAAGAGAACCTGCTTTCGCCTGAAGAAGTCAAGATCATGTGGAAGCTGCGCCGCGTCCTGTCCGGACTCGAGACCCAGCAGAGCCTTGAACTCCTGACCAACAAGATCCGGGAGACCGGGAGCAACGTCGAGTTCCTCATGCAGGTGCAGAAGACGACTCTTGGAGCCAAGTCGGATAACGACAAATAGCTGTTTTAGGGGCGGGCGCTGGTTCGTTCGTGCGGTTGATTCCGCGCGGATGTTCCGCCCCCGCCCCTTCTCGTTGCAACGCGGGGTCAGCTACGGCCCATCCGGGCCCTCCGCATGGGCCGTAAGTGACCCCTCGTTGCAGTTATTAGACTTGTAGAAGTCGAAAGAGGTTTTGAAATGTTTGAGTCCGTACAGGGATTGCTTGATGAGCATGCTGCTATCCAAGCGCAGTTGAGTGATCCTGCTGTTTATGCCGACCAAGCCCTGGCCCGCAAGTTGGGGCGGCGCTCCGCCCAGTTGCAGGGCATCGTGGAGGCGTACAACCGGTGGCGCGGGCTCATGGACGATCTTGAAGCGGCAAAGGAAATGGCTTCCGAGGACGCCGAATTTGCTGCCGAGGTAGACGAAATCGAGGCGAAGCTTCCGGCTGCCCAGGAGAAACTCCGCCGCTTGCTGATTCCCCGCGATCCCGACGACGCCCGTAACGTCATCCTTGAAGTCAAGGGCGGCGAAGGCGGCGACGAAGCTGCCCTGTTCGCTGGCGATTTGCTGCGTATGTACATGCGCTACGCGGAGTCGCGCGGTTGGAAGACCGAACTCATCTCAGCAACGGAATCGGATCTGGGTGGCTACAAGGACGTCCAGATGGCCGTCAAGGGCAATTCGAACGATCCCGCCGAAGGCGTGTATGCCCGGTTGAAGTTTGAGGGCGGCGTGCATCGCGTCCAGCGCGTTCCCGTCACCGAGTCCCAGGGGCGCATCCACACTTCGGCTGCCGGTGTGCTGGTGCTCCCGGAAGTGGATGAGCCCGAAGAGCTCGAAATCAACCAGAACGATCTCAAGATCGATGTCTACAGGTCGTCGGGGCCTGGCGGCCAGTCCGTCAACACCACGGACTCGGCAGTCCGCATCACCCACCTTCCCACGGGAATCGTGGTGGCGATGCAGAACGAAAAATCCCAGCTGCAGAACCGGGAAGCCGGCATGCGCGTTCTGCGCGCCCGCATCCTGGCCCACCAGCAGGAGCAGATCGACGCCGAGAACTCGGCCCAGCGCAAGTCGCAGATCCGCACCATGGACCGTTCGGAGCGTATTCGCACGTACAACTTCCCGGAGAACCGGATTGCCGACCACCGTACCGGCTACAAGGCCTACAACCTCGACGCCGTCATGAACGGCGACCTGGAGCCGGTCATCCAATCGGCCATCGAGATGGACGAACAGTCGCGCCTGGATGCCCTGGGCGAGTAACAGCCTGCAAGGATCTTCATGACGCTCTTTCCGGGCCAAAGCCTCGCCGACGCCGTGCGCGAGGCAACAACCATCCTGTCCGACGCCGGAGTCCCCACTCCGCGCGTGGACGCGGAACTCCTCGCGGAACACCTCCTGGGTGTCGGCCTCGGCCGCCTGCGTGCCATGCTGCTTGGTGATTCTGCCGCGCCGGATGGCTACGGGGACTTGGTGGCCGAGCGGGCACAGCGCGTTCCGCTCCAGCACATCACCGGCGTCGCGCATTTCCGCTACCTCACGCTTGCGGTGGGACCGGGGGTGTTCATTCCGAGGCCGGAAACCGAATCGGTGGTCCAGCTGGTCATTGACCACCTTCAGGGACTCCCGCACCCCAAGGTTGTCGATCTTGGCACCGGTTCCGGCGCTATTGCCGGTTCGATTGCCCACGAAGTGCCTGGGGCAGACGTCCATGCCGTTGAATTCAGTGTTTTTGCCCATGCCTGGGCCGCCAAGAACCTGAAGCCCCTCGGGGTGAAACTCGTGCAGGGCGATCTCCGCAATGCCTTGCCCGAACACAACGGAACTTTCGACGTCGTCGTTTCCAATCCGCCCTACATTCCCGCTGAAGCGATTCCGAACGAGCCTGAAGTTGCATTGCATGATCCGCCCGAGGCGCTGTACGGCGGGGGAGCAGACGGGATGGAGCTTCCGACGGCGGCTGCCGCCTCTGCTGCGCGGCTCCTGAAGCCCGGGGGCTTCTTCGTCATGGAGCACGCGGAAGTGCAGGCAGGGTGGATTGCCGAACATTTGAGGTCCGCAGGTTGTTGGGCGCAGGTCACCACCCACGTCGATCTCAACGGCAAAGAACGTGCCACGAGTGCGGTGTTGGCAATCGCCGACTCCGGGGAATGAAAGAATAGCGCTGTGACCACAAGCTACAACTGCACGTCAGAGGAACAACGCGCCGAAGGCCTGGAGCATGCGCAGCGCGCCATCAGTGAGAAGAAATGCGTCGTCATGCCGACCGACACCGTCTACGGCATCGCCGCCGACGCGTTCTCGCCCCAGGCCGTGACCATGCTGCTCGTCTCCAAGGGCCGCGGTCGCCACATGCCGCCCCCGGTGTTGATCCCGCGGCTCAATGCCTTGGACGGGCTGGCAACAGACGTATCGGAAGAAGCCCGTAAACTGGCAGACGCCTTCTGGCCCGGTGGCCTGACATTGATCTTCCACGCCCAGCCGTCCCTGGATTGGGACCTGGGAGAGACCCGCGGAACCGTGGCCCTGCGAATGCCCGACGATGAAATTGCGCTTGAACTGCTCAACCGCACCGGTCCGCTGGCCGTGTCCTCGGCCAATCGCACCGGTCAAGCGGCGGCGCAGACAGCTGCCGAGGCGAGGATCCAGCTTGCTGAATCGGTCGAGGTGTACCTTGAGGGCGGGTTCCGGCCTGTCGAAGGAACCGAGTCCGTAGCGTCGACGATTGTTGACGCCACTACCTTGCCACTTCGAGTGGTCCGCGATGGTGCTCTTTCCCTGGAACGCCTACGCGAGGTGGTTCCGGGCCTGTTGGCCCTTGGCGAGACTGCGCCCGCGCCAGGCGGGGAGACTGAGCCGGAGGCGGAGTCGGCCGCGGCGCCGGATACGGTGCCTGAAGAGCCGAAAGATCAGGCTGAGGCCCCAGTCTCCGGAGAGATCAAGGCCGAATGAGCCTGGTCCGGGATCGTGTTCCCCTCTTGGACGTTGACGTCACAGCCCTGCGCGTCGACGAACTTCTCGAGGCCATGCGAGGGTTCATTTCGGATGGCACCACGAAGGTGGTTCTTGGGCACAACCTGCACAGTGTCACGCTGTTTCATTCGAGTCCGGATTTCCGCCGCCTCTATGAACGCAGCGATGTGGTCCTCCTTGATGGTGCGCCCGTCGCCATGCTTTGGGGACTTGGCCGCCGCGGCGATTCACGAACTGACGGCCCCGGGCTGATGGAACACCGTCTGGGATCCACGGACTGGGTGCCAGCGCTGGGCGGCGTTGAAGGACTACGCCGGATCGCCGTCGTCGGGGCTGGCCCCGTGGCTAATGCCAAGACGGTCGAACGGCTCCGGGAGATCGTGCCCGGCGCCGAGGTCTCTGGCCGGGCGGGTGAGAATTGGGACGCCTCCAGCGAAGAGGCTACCGTTGCCTGGCTGGCGGAGTTCCGTCCGCAATTGGTGCTCCTTGGCCTTGGAATGCCGCTGCAGGAGTCGGTGTTGCACCGTCGCCTGGGCGAACTTCCGCCCGCCGTTTATTGCACGGTCGGCGGGGCTATCGAGCAGTTGGCGGGGCTCCAGAAGCTTGCTCCGCGCTGGCTCGGCCGGCTGGGGCTTGAATGGGCCTGGCGACTCATTCTGCACCCGGGACGCGTCGCATACCGGGTGTTCGGTGAGCCGTGGGTGCTGCTCAGCCTGCTCGTCCGCCGTCGGCTTGCAGGCAAGAAGAGCGACCCTCAGGGCCCTTAGAACTTCTGGTCCTCCAAGGGGCCGAAGCCCTTGTTCCGCAAACCGGCGGAGAACGCCCGGAACCACTCGGCGAGCCCGCGGAAGTCACCCCGGGGGAGGAAATAGCCTAGGTAGCCTCCGACGTCGGCCACCATGGACTTGCCGCGACGATACCTGCGGATCAAATAGCCGCGGTTGCGGTAGTAGAAGTAGCGCTTGAACGCCGAATCCGGCACGATCACGTGCCAGCGCGCGCCGAAGACGTGCTTCGTCTCGGAAAACGCGTGCGGGTGGGTGATCCACGCCGTCGCGACAGTACCGAACCGTATCCCGGCTTTCCTCAGGCGGATCATGAAGTCCACCTCATCGCCCCGGATGAAAAGCCGGATATCCGGCACTCCCACTTTGAAGAAGACACTGGAACGGATGAGGGCCCCGTTGAAGAAGTGCCCGACGTCGGGCAGGAACCCGGCCTTCTCGACTTCGGAACGGTCGTGGGTCACCTTGCCGTCGATCCGGAAGAAGAAGGAGAGCTTATCCGGGTGGCCGGGGGCCACCACGAGCGGGACCACCGCATCCAATCCCCGGGCATCCGCTTCGCGAACCAGGGTTTCGAGGCATTCGGGATCCCCTGGTTCGGCGTCATCGTCCATGATCCAGACCCATTCGGCGCCGCTGGCCACGGCTTTGAGGATGGCTAGGGCGAAGCCGCCCGCCCCGCCAAGGTTGGCCTTGGAGCGGACGTAGTCCACGTTCGGATGGCTCGATGCGAGCTCCCGCGAAGGAGTGGTACCGCTGTCCACGAGACAGATGGTGTCCACCGGTAGGGACTGGTTGTTGACGGCGTCGAGCAGGACTCCAAGCTCTCCGGGGCGGTCAAAGGTCACAGCCGCAACGGCAACGGAGACAGTCATGTAGGGTTCCTTCCGGGCAGCAGCGGGAGGGTCTTCCCGGCTCGCCCTAGGGGCGCGTGAAACGGAGCAAGGCCGCCGTTGCCGCTAGTATCTTGAACAGAGTCCAACTGTAGTACAGCAATATTCGGCGGTGCGCAGAGGTGTTGCGGGTGTTGTGCCGGCAGCTATTCGCCGGGGACGAAATCCACCACCACCGCCAACAGGAGCCGCCACGTGATCATGTACTCACTCATGATGCTCACGGCTGCCGTCGTGTCCTATCTCGCAACGTGGGTAGCCCGCCAAATGGGGAACAGACTTCGGCTGTTTGCCCCTATCCGGAGCCGCGATATGCACTCTGTGCCTATTTCCCGGCTGGGTGGCCTGGGACTCTTCGCAGGCTTTGCCGTGGCCCTCGTCGTAGCGAGCAATTCGTTCTTCGTGAAGGACATCTTCCACGGAAACGGTGCGCCATGGGGGATACTGGCCGGTGCCCTGGTGATCGTCGCGGTTGGTGTTGCCGACGACGTGATGGACATCCGATGGTGGGTCAAGCTGATCGGCCAGTGCGCAGCCGCCACGATCGTTGCAGTCTGGGGTGTGCAGATGTCGGTGATTCCGTTTGTTCCGGAGCCCATCCGGATTGAGTCGGAACCGCTGCGGGTTGTCCTTACCGCCCTCCTCATTGTGACCACCATGAACGCCGTCAACTTCATCGATGGACTCGATGGCTTGGCGGCAGGCGTCGCCGCGATTGGCGGGGTCGCGTTCTTCCTGACCGCCTACTGGGTCCACCGCAACGCGACACTCACTGATCGCTCGGACCTGGCGGCGCTGCTGATGGCGATCATCGTGGGTTGCTGCATCGGATTCCTGCCACACAACTGGTTCCCGGCCAAGATCTTCATGGGCGACTCGGGGGCCATGCTTTTGGGCCTAGTGATGGCCTCGGCCGGTGTTGTCTCCACGGGCCAAATCAGCTCCGGACTTTACGACCGCGCCAACGGTATTCCGACGATCGTCCCCATCCTGCTGCCGTTCGCGATTCTCTCGCTGCCGTTGTTGGACCTCGGGCTGGCGGTGTTGCGGCGAACAGCACGTGGGCAATCACCGTGGTCAGCCGATCGCGGGCACCTGCATCACAAGCTCATAGAGCTCGGTCACACGCACCGAACGGCAGTGCTCATGATGTACGTGTGGACCTGCATCCTGGCTTTCGGAGGCCTTGCTTTTGCGATCTTCCCCTGGCAAATGGTCCTTACCCTGGACATCCTGGCCGCGTTGATCATGGCCGGCGTGACAGCTTGGCCGTACTTCGTCCGAAAGGGACGCGCCGCCCGGTAGGCGTCGTGTGACAAGGGCGTTAACATCACAGTTCTATCTCATGTAGAATTCTAGGGCGGACAGTCACTCGCCCGCGCACCCACCCTTTTGAGACTTTGGCATCCTTGCCACGACGATTGGCATCCCCATGACCTCCAACGCCGGCGGACAGCAGTCCGACTCCAGCGGCGTTGCTGCCCCACGCTCCACTTCTTCGCTCTGGCTGCGGCTCCTTTTCCTCAGCTCGGCGGCGGCGGTGGCGGCTCTTGCTGCAACGTCGGTTGTTGCGGCGGTCATGAACGGTGGCGTAGGAGTCCTTTCTGCCGCATTCGGCGGCGTGCTGGTGATGGCGTTCTTTGCCATCAGCCTTTTGATCGGCCATTTTGTTGGCCGGGACAACCCCTCCGGCGCGGTAGGCCTCTTTGTCGCCAGCTACTTTGTCAAGGTGGTCGGCTTTGCCGTGGTGCTGTTCGTCCTAGGAGCCCCCGCATGGCTGCACGGACGTTGGTTCGTGATTGGGGCCGTCGTTGCCGTCGTCTCTTGGCAGGCCGCCGAAATCTATGGCTTCAGCAAAGCGCGGCTCCAGATCTACAACGACCCCGCAGCAGGCAAAGGAGGCGACGATGTTCACTCGTAAGAACAAAGGACACTCCGCCACGCCCCGTGCCGCAAAACCCGGCGATTCCACTGAGCAAGTGAGCGACGGAAGCGACGGCGGATACAACGCCGGCATTGCCGTCTTTAGCTACATTGTTGGCGGAATCATAGTCTGGAGTTTGATAGGCTGGGGTCTGGATATTCTGTGGGGGACTCGCTGGATTGTGCTCGTTGGCGCTCTGCTCGGAGCCGCAGGGGGGTTCTATCTTTCCCACATGCATGGCCTTACCAGTCAACGGTCTTCATCTGGTGATGAGCAAAGCACACAGCGGCCCGCCCCACGACGGGGACAGTAATGTCAAATAATTTCACACGGGAAATGGCTGCAGGAAACGCGGCCGGATCCTCAACAACGCCCAATGATGGACACTGCAGAGAGGAAACGCGTTGATCGCGCTTGCGCTCCCGGCCCAGGATTCAGGGACCTTCACTCCTCCCGGAATCGACCAAATGCACCTGCCGGCTATCCTGCCGTGGGGTGCGAGCGATGGCTTCTCCAAGCAGATGTTGCTGGTGATCCTGTCGGTCGTCCTTATCGCTACATTCTTCATCGCCGCTGCACGCAAACAGCAGTTGGTTCCCGGCAAGTTGCAGTTCGCAGGCGAGATGGCCTACGGCTTCGTCCGCAACAGCATCGCCAAGGACATTATCGGCGGCCGCGACTTCATGAAGTACGTACCGCTCCTGTTCACGTTGTTCTTCTTCATCTTGGTGAACAACATCTACGGCGCCATTCCCGTCATCCAGCTCCCGAGCTTCTCGCACGTCGGCGGAGCCTATGTTCTTGCCGCGGTTGTATATGTCACCTGGATTGGCATCGGCATCAAGAAGAACGGCCTGAAGTACTTCAAGCTGGCCACGGTTCCTTCAGGCGTCCCGTGGTTCATCCTGCCGATCGTCGTACCGATCGAAATCATCTCCAACTTCCTGGTCCGGCCGGTGACGCACAGCCTCCGTCTCTTCGCCACCATGATGGCCGGACACCTCATCGTCATGATCGCCGGCTCGGGTATCGAGTTCCTTGTCTCACAGGAAAACGTCCTCCTCAAGGGTGCTTCCGTGCTGGTCCTCGTAGGTGCCATCGCCATGTACATGCTCGAAGCCCTGATCATGGTGCTGCAGGCATACGTCTTCACCCTTCTGACTGCGATCTACATCGAAGGCGCACTCCACGCCGACAGCCACTAGGCACAACCCTCAATCTTCCCCCTCGGGGGTTGAAGCAAACCAAACAACCTGCCGCGACTGCGGCATCTTGAAAGGAATACAATGAACGGCGACATCAACGGCTCCCTTAACCTCATTGGCTACGGTCTCTCCGCCATCGGCGGTGGTATCGGTGTGGGTCTCGTATTTGCTGCTTACATCAACGGTGTTGCACGTCAGCCGGAAGCCCAGCGCGTGCTCCAGCCGATCGCGTTCCTTGGTCTGGCTCTGACGGAAGCCCTCGCCATCCTCGGCCTGGTCTTCGCTTTCGTTCTCAAGTAAACCGCTAAGAACCAAGCGAACATTCAGAACCGAGTAGATAAGGACGGGTGAAAAATGAATCAGCAGATCATCTCAGCCGCCGCTCAAGGCGCCGCCGAGTCGGCTAATCCGCTCCTTCCCAACCCCTGGGAAATGGGCGTCGTCCTCGCTGGCTTCGCGGTCCTCTTTTACATCGTGGTCAAGTTTGTTGTCCCGATGTTCGAGAAGACTTTTGCCGAGCGCGCAGAGGCGATTGAGGGTGGCATTGCCAAGGCTGAAAAGGCTCAGGCTGAAGCTTCTGCAGCTCTTGAAGAGTACAAGCAGCAGCTCCACGACGCCCGCGCCGAGGCCAACCGCATCCGCGAAGAAGCTCGTGCCGAAGGTGCCCAGATCCTTGCGGAGCTGAAGACCAAGGCAGCAGCCGAGTCGGCGCGTATCACCGAGCAGGCACACGCCCAGATCGAATCGGAGCGTCAGGCAGCTGTTGTCTCCCTGCGTTCCGAGGTGGGCACCTTGGCCACGACGTTGGCCGAGCGCATCGTTGGCGAATCGCTCAGCGATGACGAGCGTGCCGCCCGCGTGGTGGACCGTTTCCTGGCAGATCTGGAGACTCAGAGCGCAGGTGCAGCTAAGTAATGGCAGGTGTATCGAGCGAATCGCTGACCAAAGCGCTGGAGCAGTTGGAAGCCACGCTTCCGGTTGCCTCGCTGCAGTTGGCTAAGGACCTCTTCGGAATCCTGGGAACGGTGGACAGCTCGGCTGGCTTGCGCCGCGCCCTGACTGACCCTTCCCGCAGCGGAGAAGAAAAGTCGGCGCTGGTCAAGCAGCTGGTTGGCGGGAAAGTCTCCGCTGATGCTGCGGAAATCGCGAGCGGATTGGCCAGCTCCCGCTGGGCATCGGCACGCGATATCGGCGATGCACTCGAGACTCTTGCCGCCACGGTGGTCATTGCCGTGGCTGAAAACAAGTCGGCCGTTTCTGCCTCCGGAATTACGGGGCTGGAAGAGCTGGAAAACGATCTCTTTGCTTTCAACCAGGCCGTTGCTTCCAGCCACGAGGTACAACGTGCTCTGGGAGATTCGCAGGCAAGTGCTGCGGCCAAAATCAGCTTGGCGGAGAAGCTGGTTCCTGGCGCAAGCCAGGAAGCCCAACTTCTCATCGGCCAGGCCGTGTCGCAGCCGCGCGGCGTCAAGCCGAGCAAGCTCATCGACAACTTCGCCAAGCTTGCAGCCAAGCGCCAGCAGCGCTGGATCGCAACTGTCCGCGTCACCCGTCCGTTGACGGATGCGCAGGCCAGCCGTCTGCAGGCCGGGCTTGATGCCCTCTACGGCCGCGAGTTGAAGGTCAACGTCAGCGTTGATCCGACTCTGATCGGTGGAATCCGGGTCCAGGTGGCAGACGAAGTGCTTGACGCTTCCGTTGTAGCCCGCCTGTCCGAGCTCCGCCGGCAGCTCGCTGGCTAGCCAGACAAGCACAACTTAACTGATACAAACACCGGTCATCGTGAGCAACGATGATCACGAAAACAGGAGAGCAGGGACTGCAGATGGCCGAATTGACCATCAACGCCGACGACGTCCGTAATGCGTTGAACGAGTTCGCGGCGTCCTACGAACCCGGAAACGCAGAACGCGTAGAGGTCGGCCGCGTGACCGCCGCAAGTGACGGCATCGCCCGTGTTGAGGGCCTTCCCTCGGTCATGGCGAACGAGTTGCTTCGCTTCGAAGACGGCACCCTGGGCTTGGCCCAGAACCTCGACGTCCGCGAAATCGGCGTCATCATCCTCGGTGACTTCACCGGTATCGAAGAAGGCCAGGAAGTCCACCGCACCGGTGAAATCCTGTCCGTCCCGGTTGGCGACGCCTTCTTGGGCCGCGTAGTTGACCCGCTGGGCCAGCCGATCGATGACCTCGGCGAGATCAAGGCCGAGACCACCCGTGCACTGGAACTCCAGGCTCCGGGCGTGACCCAGCGTAAGTCGGTCCACGAGCCAATGCAGACCGGTCTCAAGGCTATCGACGCCATGATTCCGATCGGCCGTGGCCAGCGTCAGCTGATCATCGGTGACCGTCAGACAGGCAAAACCGCCATCGCCGTGGACACCATCATCAACCAGAAGGCCAACTGGGCTTCGGGCGATGTCACCAAGCAGGTCCGTTGCGTTTACGTCGGCGTCGGCCAGAAGGCTTCCACCATCGCCGCTGTCCGCCAGACCTTGGAAGACCACGGCGCGCTGGAGTACACCACGATCGTGGCTTCCCCGGCATCCGACCCGGCAGGCTTCAAGTACTTGGCTCCGTACGCGGGCTCGGCCATCGGCCAGCACTGGATGTACGGCGGTAAGCACGTACTGGTGATCTTCGATGACCTGTCGAAGCAGGCTGAAGCCTACCGTGCAGTCTCCCTGCTGCTCCGCCGCCCGCCGGGACGCGAAGCGTACCCGGGTGACGTTTTCTACTTGCACTCCCGTCTGCTGGAGCGTTGTGCCAAGCTCTCCGACGAGCTGGGTGCAGGCTCGATGACCGGTCTTCCGATCGTCGAAACCAAGGCAAACGACGTCTCGGCCTACATCCCGACCAACGTCATCTCCATCACCGATGGCCAGATCTTCCTCCAGTCGGACCTCTTCAACGCCAACCAGCGCCCCGCTGTTGACGTCGGTGTGTCCGTGTCCCGCGTTGGTGGTTCGGCGCAGGTCAAGTCCATGAAGAAGGTCTCCGGCACCTTGAAGCTGGACCTGGCACAGTACCGCGACATGCAGGCGTTCGCGATGTTTGCGTCCGACCTTGACGCGGCTTCTCGCCAGCAGCTGACCCGTGGTGCCCGCCTGATGGAACTGCTCAAGCAGGGCCAATACTCGCCGTTCCCGGTCGAGGACCAGGTTGTGTCCATCTGGGCCGGTACAAAGGGCTACCTGGACGATGTCCCCGTTGAGGATGTCAGCCGATTCGAGTCTGAGTTCCTGGAGCACCTCAAGCACAAGTCCTCCATCCTGACCACGCTGGCGCAGACCAACGTCCTGGACGACGACACCGCTGAAGCGCTGAAGACAGCCATCGTTGCCTTCAAGAAGGGCTTCTTCGGCGAAGGCGACGACCGCTTGGTCGGTGCCGGACACGAAGAGCACGAAGCGATCTCCGGCGGCGAAGTCGACCAGGAAAAGATCGTCAAGCAGAAGCGCTAGAGCATTGGTCCCCGGGCCTGCGTACGAACGCAGGCCCGGGGCCTTCGCCAAAGCCTTAGCCGCTGATCCATCGGGATCTTAGGAAAGGAAATGTATGGGAGCCCAGATCCGGGTCTACCGCCAGAAGATCAGCTCGACGACGTCGATGCGCAAGATCTTCAAGGCGATGGAACTGATCGCTACCTCGCGCATCGGTAAGGCCCGCGCCCGCGTTGCAGCTTCGACGCCCTACGCAAACGCGATTACCCGTGCTGTTTCTGCTGTCGCAAGCCAGAGCGAAATCGATCACCCGCTCGTCACCGAGCCGGAGCAGATCCGCCGTGCCGCCGTCCTTGTCATCACCTCGGACCGTGGCCTGGCTGGTTCTTACTCCGCGAGCGTGCTCAAGAAGGCTGAAGGACTCAACGAGCTTCTCCGCGCAGAGGGCAAGGAAGTCAAGACCTACCTGGTTGGCCGTAAAGCCCAGGCTTACTTCGACTTCCGCAGCCGTTCGTACTCCCGCGTGTGGACCGGCGGAACGGACGCACCGGAATTCGAGACTGCCAGGGAAATCGGTGCTGCTCTTCTTGAGGAGTTCGCCAACGACTTCGCTGAGGGTGGTGTCGACGAGATCCATGTCGTTTACACCCGCTTCAAGTCAATGGTGACGCAGGAACCCACAGTTGTTCGCTTGCTGCCGCTCGAAGTTGAAGAGCAGACAGTCAGCGAGGCCGAGCTTCTGCCGCTGTACGAGTTCGAACCGGAATCGGAGCAGGTGCTTGACGCACTGCTGCCGCGTTACATCGAATCCCGCATCTTCGCAGCGATGCTGCAGGCAGCGGCTTCCGAGCTCGCGGCCCGCCAGCGCGCCATGAAGTCGGCAGGCGACAACGCGACCGAACTGATCAAGAAGTACACGCGACTGCGCAACACGGCCCGCCAGGCTGAGATCACGCAGGAGCTTTCCGAAATCGTGGCCGGCGCCGACGCCCTGAGCGCGTAGTTGCCGGTGCATGGTTCGGCGCAAGCTACACCTGCACCAAATAGATAAACTTAACCCCACGCCATCTACTGAGTGAAGTGAGAGAGATGACTGCCACCGCTACCGAGCACGCAGCTGCAACGGCCGGCGCCACCGGCCGCATTGCCCGTGTCATCGGCCCGGTTGTCGACGTCGAATTCCCGGCTGACGCAATCCCGTCGATCTACCATGCGCTTACCACTGAGGTAACCCTCAACGGTGAGACCAAGACCATCACGTTCGAGACTTCCCAGCACCTGGGTGACAACCTCGTTCGTGCCATCTCCCTGCAGGCCACCGACGGACTCGTCCGCGGTACCTCCGTGCAGGACACCGGCGCCCCGATCTCCGTGCCCGTTGGCGACGGCGTCAAGGGACACATCTTCAACGTCCTCGGCAAGCCGTTGGACGTCGACGAGTCGGAGATCAAGGCCGACGCCTACTGGCCGATCCACCGCAAGGCTCCGGCCTTCGCGTCCCTTGAGGGCTCCACGGAGATGCTCGAGACCGGCATCAAGGTCATCGACCTTCTCACCCCGTACATCAAGGGTGGAAAGATCGGTCTGTTCGGTGGCGCCGGTGTTGGCAAGACCGTTCTGATCCAGGAAATGATCACCCGTGTTGCCCGTAACTTCGGTGGTACTTCGGTATTCGCCGGTGTTGGCGAGCGTACCCGTGAAGGTAACGACCTTTGGGTTGAAATGGAAGAGGCGGGCGTCCTCAAGGACACCGCCCTTGTGTTCGGCCAGATGGATGAGCCGCCGGGAACGCGTCTGCGCGTCGCACTCTCTGCGCTCACCATGGCGGAGTACTTCCGCGATGTGCAGAACCAGGACGTGCTGCTCTTCATCGACAACATCTTCCGCTTCACCCAGGCCGGTTCCGAGGTTTCCACGCTGCTCGGCCGCATGCCGTCCGCCGTTGGTTACCAGCCGAACCTCGCCGACGAGATGGGCCTCCTGCAGGAGCGCATCACCTCGACCAAGGGCCACTCGATTACGTCGATGCAGGCAATCTACGTGCCCGCCGATGACTACACCGACCCGGCTCCGGCGACCACCTTCGCACACCTCGACGCGACCACGGAACTTTCCCGTGAAATCGCCTCTCGTGGTCTGTACCCGGCTGTTGACCCGCTGACGTCGACGTCCCGCATCCTGGACCCCCAGTACATCGGCAAGGACCACTACAACACGGCTGTCCGTGTGAAGCAGATCCTGCAGAAGAACAAGGAACTCCAGGACATCATCGCCATCCTCGGCGTTGACGAACTGTCTGAAGAAGACAAGATCGTCGTGTCGCGCGCACGCCGCATCCAGCAGTTCCTGTCCCAGAACACCTACACCGCCAAGCAGTTCACCGGCGTCGAGGGCTCCACCGTCTCCATCAAGGACACTGTGGAAGGCTTCACGGCCATTTGCGACGGCGAGCTGGACCACATCGCAGAGCAGGCGTTCTTCAACGTCGGCGGCCTGGATGACGTCGAGCGCCAGTGGGCCAAGATCCAGGAACAGACCAAGTAGTATGGCTGAGCTCGAGGTTGAGATTGTCGCAGCGGACCACTTTGTGTGGTCCGGTGCGGCCAAGATGGTCAAGGCCCGCACCAGCGATGGTGAAATCGGGATCCTGCCGGGCCACTCGCCGCTCCTCGCCATCCTGGCCGAGGGCGAGCTGGCCATCGAGCCGGTTTCCGGAGACCGCCTGTCGGTAGTTGTGGACGGCGGGTTCTTCTCCGTCGACAACAACCGCGTGGTGATCGTCGCTGACAACGCCCAGCTGGGCGAAGCAGCTACTGCGGGGATCCGATAGCAAGACCTTGATGGACGATTCTGCTATTCCGTTCATCGCCCTGGCAACGGCGTTTGCGTTGCTGATTTTTACACTGTGCCTCGTAGGGGTGCGCCGCTTCAATTTGCGGCGCGCCCTGGGCACGGTTGACGCCTCCATTTGCATGGCTGGAAACAGCTGGCGGATGGGGGTTTGTCGTTATCAGGACTCGGAGCTCGAATGGTTCCGTTTGCTCTCCCTCAGCTTCCGTCCGAGGCACAGCTTCCGCCGTAGCTCCTTGGAGCTCCTAGGCCGCCGGAAACCAACGGAGGAAGAACTCACGAGGCTACAACCCGACGTCGTGGTCGTGGAGCTGCAGCATGAAGGCCAGTCGTTCATGCTCGCCATGAGATTTGATGCCTACACCGGGTTGTCTTCCTGGCTGGAAGCCGGCCCCGTGGTGGGCGTCGGCACCTGGCGCTGAGGACCGTGGACTATTTCGACAAAGTGAGCCTTGTTGATGGTCCATTCTTTTGGACCATCCTTGGCGCAGGAATCGCCGGGGGCGCGTTCCTCCTCATTCGACGAAGCTGGCGGTGGGTACTCTCCATTGTTGTGGCTGTCGTGATGGCAAGTGGAGTTGTGGCGTTCATCCACTGGATGCTCGTCAACGTTCTCCCAGTGTTCCCTGAGGACCTCCCCTTCGATGTTCTCGCGTGGTCCGTGGTTGCTTTCTCAGCGCTGGCCCTCTTCCTAGTCCGGCTCCCTCGCTCTTCGTGGCGTGGCAGGAGTGCAGCTGCCGCCTCGTTCGTCGCTGTCCTGCTGCTCTCTGCGCTTCAGATCAACAGCTATTTCGGCCTCAACCACACGGCTGCTGATCTCTTCGGCCACAATGTGGGGCGGATCCCGGAACTTGGGGATGAGTTCAAGAAGGGTGCTTCCGGAAGCCTGAGAGTGTGGGCGCACGGTGGGGGATTAGTCCGCCGGGCATCGATTCCGGGGACCGAATCCGGTTTCAAGGCACAGGATGCTTTCATCTATCTGCCGCCTGCCTATCTGGTCGCCGATCGCACCCAACTACCAGTGCTGGTGCTGTTTGCCGGCCAGCCCGGACGTCCCGCCGACTGGCTGACCGGCGGCCTGCTCGAACCGACCATGAATACCTTCGCGGCAAAACACGGTGGAGTGGCGCCGGTCGTGGTGGTGGTCGATCCCAACGGCTCCGATACCGCGAACACCATCTGCATGGATAGCCGGATCGCCCGTGCCGACACTTACCTCTCTATCGATGTTCCGCGATGGATCAACTCGACTCTCGAGGTCTCCGCGGATCCGAGGAAATGGGCAGTCGGCGGGTTTTCCTTCGGTGCCACGTGTGCCATGCAGATGACTACCCTGCATCCTGAAATCTATCCTTCCTTCATTGCCTTCTCGGGCGAGCGGGAGCCTTCGCTTGGTCCGGACCGCCAGCGGACCATCCAGACCGCATTCGGCGGAGACTCTGCCGCTTTCGATGCCCTGACACCGCTGATCTTGATGAAAAAACAAAACTACGCCGGGCATGCGGCCTTCATCGCGGTCGGTAGCGCTGATAGCGAATTCAGCCATTTCGCCACCGAGCTTGCGGCGGCAGCCCGCGGTTCAGGGTTCGACATCAGGCAGGCTTCAGTTGCCGGCGCCGGTCATTCGTGGGCCGTGGCCGTGCAAGAGTTTCCTTCTGCCCTGGATTTCCTGGCTCCTCGATGGGGGATCACACCGTGAGCACCCAGGAAGCTCAATTGTCCAAGGACCAAGCGGCTGCGCACGAGGACTCCAAGCCAGCGCGGAAGGTGGTGGCAGCGCTCGTCCGGGCCATGGTTGCAAACGTGGCTGTCCATATTGGCGCGATCCCGTTCACTGTGGGGGTGCTAGCGCTCTATCTGCTCACTCCGGCCATCTTCGACCCGGACATCGCATCCAGCCCAGATGTGTTGCGTCACCTGACCAGCGTGAGCGGTGGCGGATTGAAGTCCGGGGACTGGTGGTCCATCTGGACATCGATGTTCTTTGCCGCCAACCCCTTCGACTACGTCGCGAGTTCGTTGCTGCTCGTCGTGTTGCTGGGCTCTTCAGAGCGCAAACTGGGATGGTTCCGAACGGCAGCAGGCTTCCTTGGCGGCCAGTTTGCCACGGTCACTGCTTTTCTGTTGGTGGTCCAGCTTGCGGCCTACGCGGACGACGGTTGGCTGGGACGGATGATGGATGCCAGGACTTCGGGTCCCGTTCCGGCTACCCTCTTCGTCTCGATGGCCGCGAGCGGGCTTCTACCCACTTTGTGGCGTCGGCGGTTGAGGGCAACGGTTGTGTCGTTGGCACTTCTCTTGGTCCTGTACGTTGGCGACCCTTCTGCTGTCATGGCGCTGACTGGTGCGCTGCTAGGCCTCGGAGCCGGGTTCTGGCTCCAACTCGACCAAGGAATTCAACCGAGCCATCGGGCGACCAGGCGCGAGACGCGAAACTTGTTGTCGCTCATGGTGGCGATTTTCGGCGTCGGGCCCCTCGTGGCAGGCGCCGTGCGGAGCCCGGCAGGGCCGTTGGCATTGCTCAGGGAAATGGTCCTGAACCCCGTTCCGACACTCACGCAGTTGCAGGCGAACTGTGGCGGCACCGTGGACATCACGTGCCTGGAGCTTGGGCGGCAGGGCTATCCCGGGCCAGCCGGCGTGGCTCTTGCCGTCGTACCCGCACTGCTTCTCCTCATTTGTGCGGTGGGCATGCGCCAAGGAAGGCGCTTGGCCCTGAAGATCGCCATCGGAGTGCAGCTTGGGGTGGTGGCGCTGTCCTTGGCCTATCTGGTTTTGTTTGCCAGCATTCCGCATTTTCCAGGACGGGGCCGCACTGTGGTTCTTGGGTCCGCAGTGTTCCATATCCTGACTCTCGCGCTGGTTCCGCTCATCCTGGCAGTTCTGCTTTTCCTGTTCAGGGGCAACTTTGTCGTGGGATCGAGGGCGCCTCTTCGCCGTAAGATGGCGTGGCTGGTTGGCGGAACGTTGCTGGTATTGGCGAGTGCCTACACAGGGGCCTGGCTCGGCTCGGGCGGTATGGCGCACGACGGCGGCATCCTGGGGCTCATTGCCGAACTCGCCCGGCAGTATCTCCCGCTGCCGATACCCACGGCTTTCGGACGCGTGTTCGCCGAGCGCAGCGCCGCAGAGTCAATATTGTTCGCCTGGTCCGGGATTATTTTCTGGCTTGTGGCACTCGCCGCTGTATGGACACTGCTTCTCAAACGGCAACACGGTCCAGGCGGAGACGATCCGGCCCGTCTAGCGGCAAGGGATTTGGTCAAGCGGGGCGGAGAGTCACTCGCCTGGATGTCGCTATGGGAGCCGAACAAGTTCTGGTTCACTCCGGGGATGGACGCTGGCATTGCCTACCAGCAGCACGGAAACGTCGCACTGACCCTTGCCGGTCCGTTCGGCGTTCCCGAACAGGCCCGGGCAGCGACCGAAGGCTTTCTTGACTACTGCGCGGACCACGCCTTGGTGCCGTGCCTCTACTCCTGTACCGAGGCATTGTGGCCGATGTTGCAATCCACGGGGTTTCGCCGCATTGCCGTTGCCCAGGAAACCCGGCTCTCCATCCGTGATCTTGAGTTCACCGGCAAAGCGTGGCAAAACGTCCGCACGGCCAAGAACCGGGCGCTCAAGGCCGGTGTTGAAGCCCGGTGGGGACGCTATTCCGAGTTCTCCCAGCACATCCGTTCCCAGCTTGGCGAGGTGTCGGAAGAATGGGCCGCCAGGAAAAAGGTACCTGAAATGGGCTTTACCCTGGGTTCCCTCGACGAACTGATGGACGACGAAGTGCTTTGTTGCATAGCTGTCGACAGCAAAGGGTTTGTCTACGGGGTGACCAGTTGGCTGCCCGTGTTTCGTGAGGGCCGGGTGATTAGCTGGACATTGGACTTCATGCGCCGGCGGGGTGATGCATTCCCAGGCATCATGGAATTCATGATTGCCTCAGCGGTGCAGGAGTTGCGCCAGGGAGTGGAAGTCATTTCCCTGTCGGGTTCACCCTTGGCTGGGGAGACAGGGGAATTTTCCACCGGGGATGCCGGAATGGCAGGGATTCTTGACCTTGTTGGCAGGACCTTGGAACCTGTTTACGGATTCCGCTCGTTGGCCCGCTTCAAATCGAGGTTCCAGCCGGAGTATAGGAACCTGTATATGTACTATCAGGACAGCTTGGAGATTCCCGCGATCGGCGCTGCGCTCAGCCGGGCATATTTGCCAGGGCTGTCCGTTCGGCAAACCGCCAGGCTTCTCCGCACGCTCGTTGCCTGAAAAGGAAAAAGGGGTTCCGCATCCTGTGCGGAACCCCTTCCTTGAACCTGCCAGGCAGAATCAATCAGTCAAACTAGACGGCGGTGACGCCGGTGGCCTGCGGGCCCTTCGCGCCCTGACCGATCTCGAACTGAACACGCTGGTTCTCGTCGAGGGTGCGGAAGCCGCCGGTCTGGATCTCGGAGTAGTGGACAAAGACGTCGCCTTCTGCGTCGTCCGGGGTAATGAAGCCGAAGCCCTTTTCAGCGTTGAACCACTTGACGGTGCCCAGTGCCATTTTTTGTTTCTCCTCATTGTGGAACTTTAAGTCCGGCACACCGCGTGCCGGCCTTGGTTACTCCGCGAGAAGACCTGGTTCTCCGCCCAAGCCAGGCTTGGTTGGCTTCGCAGGAGCTTCACGCTCGCAACACGTCTTGCGAGCATGAATCACACCTACACAAAGACTGCTACAACACTTTCATGGCGGATACTGGAGGTCAACGGTCTGTTCAGGAATTCCGACAAATTTTAAGTAAAAAGAAGGTAACGGAAGAAAGCGCACCCGCCATTGGCGCTGCCATTGGCCGTCCGCGAATTCGGCCTAGGCCAGCCAATCCCCATTGCGCAATACACCCGCAAGTTGCAGTTCCTTGTCCACGACCACCAGATCGGCCCGCAGACCCCTGCGAAGGCCGCCAAGTTCATCGGAGAGCCCCAAAACCGCGGCGGGAACCGCCGTCGCCGATGAAACAGCATCGGCGAGCCCGACGCCGGCAGCAACAGTGCGCCGGACGACGTCGAGCATGGTGGCAGTGCCGCCGGCAATCGAACCGGTGGCATCCAAAGTGGCCACGCCGTCCGTCACGGTCACTGGCGAGGGGCCCAGCATGTAGTTCCCGTCGGAGAGCCCGGCTGCTGCCATCGAGTCGGTCACCAGGACAACGTTCGCGGCACCTACCAGCTGAAAAACGGTTGCCACGGTGCTTGGATCGAGGTGGGTGCCGTCGGCGATCAGTTCCACCACGGCCTTGCCTTCCTGGGCCGTGCGCAGGCAAGCGGCAACCGGCCCGGGGGAGCGGTGGTGCATGGGTGGCATGCCGTTGAACAGGTGGGTAACGGTTGGCAAAGAGCTGACGCCGTCGAAACCAGCGGATTCCAGGCCCTCCCTTGCCGCAATGAGGGAGGCGGCGGCCGTCGCGTCGTCGCAATCGGTATGGCCGAGCGACGGCGTTACTCCGTGGAACGTCATCAGGTCCACGAGCGCTGCGGCTCCGGGAAGCTCGGGGGCATAAGTCATCGTGGCAAGCTTGCCTGCAGCCGCTTCAACCAGCTCGTTCATGAGATCCAGGTCCGGTTCAAGCAAGTAAGCGGGATTCTGCGCGCCGCAGCGGGCATGGGAGAGGAAAGGCCCCTCCAAGTGGATTCCCGCCACGAGTCCTTCATCGGCCAAACGGACGTAGAGCTCGATGCCACGGAGAAGGTCCTCCCGCGGCGCCGTGACCATGCTGGCGAGTAAGGTTGTGGTCCCGGACCGGTGCAGGAAATCGATGGCCTTGCGCGCGGAGGATTCGTCGGCCCCCGGGAAGTCGCCACCGTTGCCGCCGTGGCAATGCACATCCACGAAACCGGGAACGATGTAACGTTCTTTGGGGAAATCCGTGCGCGGCGTTTCCTCGAAGCCTTCAAATGATGCTTCGTGGAACTCAGCGGCCGGCCCAGCAAAGGCAATGCGATCATCTTCCACCGCCACCAGGCCGTCTTCGATCACCACACCGTCACTGACGATCGTTCCGGTAATCAGGTGGCGCACAGGCGCAGAAAAAGATGCAGGCCGGTCTGGGACAGTCATGCTTTGATTCTAGTTGCCCCTGGTTGCCGCTGACCCGGTTTGAATCGGGATGAAGGCCGGACCAACCGGAACGCCTAGAACAAGCGCGACTCGCTGTCATCTACGCCGCGCATGGCGTCATAGTCCAAGGTGACGCAGTCTATTCCGCGGTCGTTGGCAAGGACCTTCGCCTGCGGCTTGATCTGCTGGGCCGCAAAGATGCCCCGTACGGGTGCCAGCAAGGGATCGCGGTTGAGCAGCTCAAGGTAGCGCGTGAGCTGCTCGACGCCGTCGATGTCGCCGCGCCGCTTGAGTTCGACGGCGACTGTCCCGCCGTCGCTGTCCCTGGCGAGGATGTCGACCGGACCGATGGCGGTGAAATACTCACGGCGGATGAGCGAATAGCCGGCCCCGAGGGTTTCGATTTGCTCAGCAAGCAGTCGCTGCAGGTCAGCCTCGACGCCGTCCTTGATGAGCCCGGGGTCCGTTCCGAGGTCGTGGGACGTGTCATGGATTTGCTCGTAGATGTTGATGATGAGCCGGTCATCGGTCTTGGCCGATTGCACGGTCCACTGCTCCACCACGCCTTCTTCGACCTCAGTCTCCTCCGGCGTCGTCACCCGCAGAGTAGCGGGCGGGCTCATCCAGTTCAGCGGCTTGTAGGAACCGCCGTCGGAGTGGACCAGCACGGAACCATCGGATTTGACGAGCAAAAGCCGGGTGGCAAGCGGGAGGTGGGCCTTGAGGCGGCCAACGTAATCAACGGAACAACGGGCTATGACGAGTCGCACCCGCTCCACTTTACTTCCTCTGCCGCTTGCATTCAGCGACTGGTGCAGAATGGAGTCATGCCCCGCTCCAACCGCCCCCGACGCACCGAATCAGCCAAGGCAAGCTGGAAACGGACAGGCGAGTCGCCGGAACTGGATCTGGAACGCGCCCGTTCGGGGATCGCCCGCAGGGAAAGCGCCCCCGACGGCGACTGGATGGTCCGGACCATGACCGCGCGGAATGCCGAGAAGACGTATATTTGCCCCGGTTGTTCGATGGCCATCACGCCAGGCGTCGCGCACTTGGTGGTGTGGTCCGAGACGCACCTTTTCGGCGAAGCCGCAGGATTGGCCGAACGCCGCCACTGGCACAACAACTGCTGGACAGGCCGGACGTACAGGTACCGCTGAGCACTTAAGCTTGAAAGCATGAGTTTCGATCCTGCCTCCTTCGTTTTCAGCCAGCCGGAGTCTGCCACGGATATCCGGGCCTCCACGGTTCTGCCGGCGCGCCGCGAGAACGTGGAGTTCCTCACCGAGGACGGCAAGTTGCTCGTGGGAGAACTGGCGTTGCCGGAATCCGGGGAGATCTCGGCAACGCTGATTACCCTGCACCCCTTGCCAACGCACGGCGGATTCATGGATTCGCACGTCTACCGCAAAGCGTCCTATCGGCTACCGGCCCTGGCCGGCGTCGCGGTTTTGCGCTTCAATACACGGGGAACGCATTCGCCACGGGGTACCAGCCAGGGGAAGTTCGATGAGGGAATCGGCGAACGGTACGACGTCGAAGCCGCCGTTCGCTTCGCGGTGGAACGCGGGCTTCCGAACCGCTGGTTGGTCGGCTGGTCCTTTGGTACGGAGCTGGCCTTGATGTACGGGGCAGTTGAACCTGTGGCTTCCCAAGTGGAAGGAGCTGTCCTGCTGTCACCGCCGCTGCACCGGGCCACGGACGTGCACCTGAAAGAATGGGCTGCCTCGGGAAAGCCGCTGACTGTCCTGGTTCCGGAACACGATGACTATCTTCAGCCCGCTGAGGCCGCTGAGCGGTTCAGCCTGGTGCCACAGGCCCGTGTCCTGGGGATCGACGGCGCCAAGCACCTATGGGTGGGGGAGAAGTACGCGGCCCGGGTTCTGGACGAGATCGTCGATGACGTGACCGACGCTGGTGCGGGACCCGGCGGCCTGCCCCGCGAATGGACAGGTCCGGTGGCTACCGCGTGACCGGCGGCTGCTGCCTGAGCAGCGGTCGGTCCTTTGGCGACTGCCAGGCCTAGTGGCGGTCCTGGCGAACGATGAAGACTTCCTTGATCAGCAGCATGATGGCTGCCGCCGTCGGGATGGCGATCAAGGCGCCGAGGACGCCCAGCAGGCTGCCGCCCGCAATCACCGAGATCACGGCGACTGCGCCGGGAACAGCGACGGCCTTCTGCATGATGCGTGGGGAGATGAAGTAGGCCTCGAATTGCAGATAGGCGAAGTAGCAGATGGCGTAGATCACGGCCGTTTGCCAGCCGGCGGTCAAGGCCACCAGGATGACCACTACGGCCGCGATCATTCCTCCTACCAGCGGTATGAACGCAAGCAGGGCAACCACGAAAGCCAGAAGGACGCTGAACGGAATGCCGAGGATACTCATGACGATGAAGGCGAACAATGCGTTCAGCAAGGCCACACAAACCTGGCCGATCACGTAGTTGCCTACTGAACGTGTGATTTCCTCTGACAGGGCCTCCACGCGCGGCCGGCGCGACCGGGGGGCGAGCCTGTAACCCCACCTTTTCATGGCGGGCAGCGCACCGAGGAAGTAAAGGCTGAGGACCAGGACGATGAGCGTCCCGAACACGCCATTGGCCACCGTGGAACCGAAGCCGACCACGCCGCCGAAGATTCCGCCCATGGCGTCAGGGTTCTTGACGAATTTGTCCAGCTCCTGGCTGATCCTGTCACGGACGCCGAACTGGCTGTCCAGGGACCTGAAGAAATCGGAATCCACGAAGCCCCGGATCCAGTCCGGAGCCTGCCGCACGATCTGCGAGACCTGCTCCACGATCGTGGGGATAAGGGTTCCAAAGAACGCTGCCACTCCGGCAACAACAGCTCCGACTGCGATGACGACGCCGGCCGGGCGCGGAATCTTTCGGCCCTCAAGCCAGCGAACCACGGGATCCAAGCCCAGCGCGATGAATAAGGCGGTCACGATCCATAGCAAAAGCTGGGCGGTATTTGTGCCGATGTAGAACAACAAGAGCGCGACGCCGACGCCGGCCGTGCCCATGAATCCGAGATAAAGCGGATGCTGCGCGGACATCCGCGGGCCGGGAGAGCCGAAGCGTGGACCGCCGGATTCATCCAGATCGGCCTCGGCTGTTCCATCGTGCTCAAGCTCGGGCGGCATCTCGAAACGGACCCGCGGCTGTGCGCCCGGAATGGGCTGGCGGAGCCTGCGGACGAAGGAAGCCATCAGCCCCTCGCCGTGATCCTTGCCATCCTGGGCGGACCCGGTAGCCAAACCATCCGGGGTGGTCCCGGGCTGTTGTTCGGCGGGAGTCGGATCCTTGCGCTCTTTCACGTGTTTCAGCTGCCTTTTCGTTCCGCGTTCAGGCTCCGGAGGTGCCCGATGTGATGTTGTTCGCCACACTATCAGCAGGCAGGAATTGGCGGATTCTAGGGGCAAAGGGGTGCGCGGTGGGCCTCTAGGGCAGGACTCCGAACTGACTCTTCGGTAACAAAACCGTTACCCTTGAAGTTCAACGACCGCTGATGATTGGTATTCCTGTGCGATTGAAGACTGCAGTTTCGCTGGTGCTGCTTGGCCTGCTGACACTGTTGGCCGGCATTGGCCAGCTGACCTTTTGGGCTCCGGCCGAGACCGTGACCGCGTCCGCCCCTGGCGACGCCAAAGCCGCTCCGCTGACGGTGATCAACCAAAACGTGCTGGCCCACAAGGGGGGTCCCACGAAGATCAGCATCAAGGGCGATGGCAACTTTGTCCTGGCTGTTGGCCGTCCGGATGACGTCGATGCCTGGGTGGGCAAGACCGCGCATAACAGCGTCACCGGTGTGTCCGAGGACGGCAAGTCCCTCCAGGTTGCCGGCACCGACGGCGAAGCGACCGCTCCGTCTCCGGCCGGATCGGACCTGTGGGCGGAAACGGAAAACGCCAATGGCCAGCTGGACTACACCTTTACGCCGCCTGCCAGTGGTAACTGGTCGCTCCTCCTGGCGAGCGACGGAACCAAGCCGGCGCCGTCGTCGGTCTCCGTGACGTTCCCGAACGATGCGACGATGCCGTGGGCCGTCCCGCTCATCGTCATTGGCGCGATCCTCCTCGTCGCGGGTGCGGCGCTGCCGTTCGTCAACAAGTTCACCAGAGGCCGGGGCAAGGGCGTTGGCCCAAGCGATCCCTCGGGCGGCGAGAACGCTGACGAGAACACGGAAGCCGATAAGGGCACCACGGACCAGGGCGCCACGGACGAGGACATTGCTGGCGACACCAAGAAGAGCACGGGCAGCGGTCCTGCGCTCCGTGTCTCGGTGGTGGCTGCGGCTGTGGCGGCAGCCCTCGTTGGTGGCACTGCCGCAGGTGCCCAGGCGAGCGAGACTCCTTCTCCCTCAGGATCCCCGACGGCGAGCCCGTCAGGGATCTCGGGAGCCCCCGCCGTGCCTGTCCTGGTGGACACGCAACTCAAGCGGATCCTGGAACAGGTCGCCAGCGCCGTTGCCGCCGGAGACGCCGCACGTGATGCCGCCAAGCTCGCTCCCCGGGTTGACGGCGCGGAGCTGCAGGTTCGGACCCAGAACTACAAGATCCGGTCCCAGGTTGCAACGCACGAGGCGCGGATGCCCGTCCGGTCCAGCAAGTTGCTCGGCAGCGTCATTACCAACCAGCGCACATGGCCGCGCACGGTAATCGCGGTGACGCAGGGCGATGGCAACGTAGTTCCCCAGGTCCTGACTCTTGTGCAGGCTTCACCACGCGAAAACTACAAGCTGAAGAGCGCCTCCCCGCTTCAGCCTGGAACGTCCTTCCCAGCGATTCCCTTGGGCGGAACCCAACAACTGGCGGCCGGGGACAAGTCAGGGCTGCAGTACAGCGGGACGGAGGCGCTGGCTGCCCTGGGCGATCGTTTGACCAAGGCGGACTCCACGTTTAAGGACAAGTTGGTCGAGGGAACCAATTCGCCTTACATTGCGGACGTCCTGGACTACCAGGCCAGCACCGTGAAGTCCGGCGCCAATGGAACCTTCACCTTCACCCACACTCCCACTCCGGCGGACACGGCGGTGTTCCGGACGTCCGACGGCGGTGCTGTGGTTGTCGGAAAGCTGGACTTTGATTTCACCAGCAAGCCCAAGGCGGATGGAGACACGTTGACGGTGGACAAAGCTGCTGCCGTGCTCGCCGGCGGGGATTCGACGAAAGTGGGCCTTGTCCAGACCTTCGCGGAGTCAGTAGCCGTCTATATTCCGCCAGCCGGTTCGACTGCTCCGATGAAGCTCGTTGCCGCCGTTCGCGGTCTGGTGGGAGCCAGCTTCAAGTAGGAAAATGCTGTTGGCGCAGCGGCTAGAGTGGACGGTATGAGTTCGCCAGGATCCCGTCCCGTCTCTCCAGCCGCTGCCAGCCAGCTCAACCTTCGCGGCGCCGTCGACCTCTCTGCGTTGCGGCGCCCAGCGCCGTCGGCATCGAGCGGTGTTCCGGCTGCCCCCGGCGGAAGCAGCCAGCCGCTGCGGGTAGACGCCACCGAGGCCAATTTCCAGGACCTCGTTCAGCTGTCCGCGCAGATTCCCGTCCTTTTTCTCTTGTGGTCCAACCGCTCCCTGGAATCCTCGAGCCTGTTGCAGATCCTCGAGGGGGTTGTCGAAAGCTACGCGGGCAAAGTGGTGCTGGCCGCCGCGGACGTTGACGCGTTCCCGCAGCTTGCCCAGGCATTCCAGGTCCAAGCCATCCCCACCGCCGTCGCAGTGTTGAAGGGCCAGCCGGTGCCGCTCTTCGAAGGGCCGGCGTCGGACCAGGAAATCCGCACCCTCATCGACGAACTCCTCAAGGTGGCAGAAGCCAACGGAGTGACAGGCAGCATCGGTGCAGGCGCTCCTGATGCGGAAGCCCCGCCGTTGCCGCCCTTGCACCAAGCGGCCTTCGACGCCATTGAGGCCGGGGACTACGCCGCCGCCGCGGTCGCTTACCGCCAAGCGCTTGCCGAGAAGCCGGCTGACGCGGAAGCTAAGGCCGGACTTGCGCAGGTGGAACTGATGGGCCGGCTCGAGTCTTTGACCGCAGCGGAAGCCGATGCCCTGCGCCATCGGGCAGCGGAAGAACCGGACAACATCGAAGTGCAGCTCAGCGTGGCGGACCTGGACATCTCCGGCGGCCATATCGAGGACGCGTTCAACCGCATCATCGCTTTCATCGGCCGCAACTTCGGGCCCGAGCGCGAAACGGCGCGCGTACGGTTGCTGGAACTGTTCAACGTTGTCGGCATTTCGGACGAACGTGTGGCCAAGGCCCGGCAAGGTCTCGCGCGGGTCCTTTTCTGATGACGCAGCCGGCTCTGTTCAGCCCGCTTCAGTTACGCTCCCTGACCTTGCCGCATCGAGGCTGGGTGTCGCCGATGTGCCAGTACAGCTGCTCGCCCGACGGCGACGGCGGCGTGCCGAACGACTGGCACCTTGTACACCTTGGAGCGTTTGCCACTGGAGGCGCGGCCCTCATCCTCACCGAGGCGGCAGCCGTCAGTCCCGAGGGACGGATCAGCCCGCGGGACGCCGGGCTGTATACGGATGGGCAGGCGGGCGCTTGGGAGCGGATCGTGGACTTCGTCCACCGCAATAGCGCTATAGGCGGCAAGATCGGCGCCCAGCTGGCACACGCCGGGCGCAAGGCTTCGACCTACTGGCCGTTTGCCGAACAACACGGATCCGTAGCGGAAGCCGACGGCGGGTGGCTGGCCCGGGGTCCCGGGTCTGAACCATTTGCCGGGCTTGCCGCCCCTGCTGCCATGGGCGAGACGGACATCCAGGAAGTGATTTCCGATTTCGCGGCAGCAGCCTCACGGGCCGTGGACGCGGGTTTTGACACGGTCGAGATCCACGGCGCGCACGGCTACCTCCTGCATGAGTTCCAAAGCCCCTTGATCAACAAACGCGATGATTCCTGGGGAGGCAGTGAGGCGGGCCGGAATCGCCTGACTCTCGCGGTTGTCGATGCCGTCCGTGCAGCCATCCCCGACTCCATGCCATTGTTGTTGCGGATCTCCGCGAGCGATTGGGCCGAGGGCGGCGTGGACATTGAAGCCTCCGTGCGGCTCGCGCGGGAGGCGTCCGAGCACGGTGTGGACTTGGTGGACGTCTCCAGCGGTGGCGCCGTGGCCCACCAGCGGATCAAGGCCGGCCCTGGCTATCAGACGGGATTCTCTGAGCAGATCCGGCGCGAGGCAGGAGTCCCTACTGGGGCTGTCGGCTTCCTGACCTCCCCTGGACAGGCCGAACACACAGTGGCTACCGGCCAAGCAGACGGCGTCTTCATGGCCCGCGCTGCCCTCCGCGATCCGCACTGGTGGCTTCGCGCAGCTTTTGAACTCGGATTCCCCTTGGAATGGGCGCCGCAGTACCAGCGCGCGGTTCCACGCCACAGCTTCTGAGGCCCAGTCTTTGGAGATCTAGTCTTTGGAGATCTAGTCCTTTGGGATGAGGCAGCTCCGGAAGGACGGTCCGGAGTTCCCCCTCAGGGACGACCCCCGGGAGCCTCGCCGGGACTAGGCTGGCTGCATGAGTGTCCAGCTTCCCGATTCCTCTCCCACTGTCCCGGTGCCTGCACTTGCGCTTCGTGGACTGGCCAAACGCTTCGGCGGAAAGATTGCCGTCGACGGCATCAGCCTGGACGTGCCCGCTGGCTCGTTCTACGGGGTGGTCGGGCCCAACGGCGCGGGCAAGACGACCACGTTGTCCATGGCAACAGGGCTTCTGAGGCCGGATTTTGGTACTGCCTTCATTCACGGCGTCGACGTATGGGCGAAGCCCCTGCAAGCCAAGAAGCTGATGGGGATATTGCCTGACGGTGTGAGGCTCTTCGACAGATTGACCGGCGAACAGTTGGTCACGTATGCCGGCTTGCTTCGTGGGATGGACAGGGAAGTCGTCGCACAGAGGGTTGGCGAACTGCTTGAGGCATTGGATCTCAGCGGCGACGCGGGCACCCTCGTGGTGGACTATTCCGCAGGCATGACAAAGAAAATTGCGTTGGCCTCGGCGCTCATCCATGCGCCAAGGCTCTTGGTGCTTGACGAGCCCTTTGAATCGGTGGATCCGATTTCAGCAGCCAACATCAGGGGAATCCTGGACAATTATGTGTCCTCTGGAGGAACCGTCATCGTCTCAAGCCACGTCATGGACCTGGTTCAGCGCATGTGCGACCACGTGGCCGTGGTAGCGGCGGGCAGGGTCCTGGCTGCCGGAACCGTGGATGAAGTCCGCGGTGGCGCCACGCTTGAGGACCGCTTTGTGCAGTTGGTGGGCGGCGGAAACCGGACGGGGGGCCTGGAATGGTTGCGCACCTTCTGAGCCTGAAGTGGCGGCTCCTGCTGAACGGTTTCCGGCGTAGTCCGGGGCAGATCGTGGGCATTGCGATCGGTGGGCTTTACGCTTTGGGAGTCGTGGCGACCCTCATGGTCGTCCTTGTTGCCTTGCGGTGGGCCGACATCGAGACCGCCCACACCGCCGTCGTCCTCGGCGGCGCCGCTGCGACCCTGGGCTGGGCGGTGGTGCCGCTTGTGGCTTCGGCGGCGGACATGACACTTGACCCTTCCCGCTTCACGACGTCGGCGATTCCCATGCGCCAACTGCTGGCTGGCCTTGCACTCGCCGGTTTCATCGGGCTTCCGGGCTTGTCCACCCTGGCGGTGGCGTTGTTCACGGCGGCAACGTGGTGGCGCAGTGTGCCTGCCGTGGCCGGTGCCCTGGTGGGCGCCGTGCTGGGCGTACTCAGCTGTGTGGTGCTGTCGAAAGTGGTGACGACCGCGACAGCCAGCCTTGCTGCCTCCCGTCGCTTCAAGGATGCGAGCAGCATCGTGGTCTTTGTGCCGCTTGTGCTGATGGGGCCGATTGTGGCTGGCGTAGTAGGGGGAGTGTCCAGTTCCACCGGCTATCTCCCCGAACTCGCCCGGACGGTCTCTTGGACTCCGCTCGGAGCGCCGTGGGCTCTTGGCGGGGATCTGGCGTCGGGAAACGTCGGGGCCGCTCTCCTTAAGGCGCTCATCTCTTTAGCCACTCTCCTCGCGTTGTTTGCATGTTGGAATGCACTGCTCAGGCGGGCGCTGGTCACTCCGCCATACTCCGGCGGATCAGGAAAACGTGGCGGAAAACTTGGCTTGTTCGGACTTCTGCCGGCAACCCCTACCGGTGCTGTGGCGGCACGCTCACTGACCTACTGGCACCGTGATCCGCGCTATGCAGCCGCGCTGATTGTGGTGCCCTTGTTGCCCGTGATCTTCCTGTTCCAGTCCGGGCAGTCCGGAGGCTACTCCATGCTGATGATCCTCGGGCCCCTCACTGCTTTTGTCCTCTCCTGGTCCATTGCCGCCGATGTTTCCTACGACAACACCGCGTTTGCCCTGCATCTGGCCACCGGGGTTCGCGGCATCCACGACCGGCTTGGCCGGGCCCTCGCTTGCCTGGCGTTCGCGCTCCCCGTAGTCCTGATCTTCGCTGTCGGGCCCTTTTTCCTGACGGCAGATTGGGGCTGGCTGCCCGGTATTCTTGGGCTTTCCTTGGGCGTGCTGCTGACGGGACTGGGCTTGTCATCCATCGTCTCGGCGCGGTACACATCAAGCGTGCCGTTGCCCGGTGACAGCCCGTTCAAGAAGCCGCCGGGCAACGTTGCCCAGACGCTGGCCGTCCAGTTCGGAGGAATGGCGGTCCTGTTTGTCCTGCTCCTTCCGGAACTCACCCTCGTGGTTGTCCAGTCCGTCACGGGCGATCCGTCATGGGGGTGGATCAATTTGGCAATCGGCACGCTTCTTGGGGCTGTTCTCTTCGCGACGGGGGTCCGGATCGGCGGTCGATGGCTTGATCGGCGCGGGCCGGAGCTCTTCGCTCAGCTCAGCATCAACCGTTGATTACTTTGAACAACAATGACAAGATATGGGACATGGGATAACCTGAACGTCGAACCAGTCGATCCGGGAATCTCAGCTAGAAAGGTCGTGGACCATGGAAGTTGTCATCCTTCCGGGAAGCAAGCAGATCGGGGCGCTTGCCGCCGATGCCATCGAGTCGCTGCTTCGTCGAAAGCCGAACGCTGTCCTTGGCCTGGCCACCGGATCGTCCCCGCTCCCTGTCTACGACGAGCTTGCGCGCCGCTACCAGGAAAGGGGCCTCGACTTCAGCCAGGCACACGCCTTTGCCTTGGACGAATACGTAGGGCTCGGGCCTGGGCATCCGGAATCGTACCGTGAAGTCATCCGCCGCGAATTCACGGACAGGGTCAACATCGACCCCGCCAATGTCCACAGTCCGGACGGTACCGCAGCGGACCTTCCTGCGGCCTGCCAGGCGTATGAGGACTCCATGCGGGCACTCGGCGGCGTTGACCTGCAGATTCTCGGCGTGGGGACCGACGGCCACATCGGGTTCAACGAGCCCGGCTCGTCGCTCGCCTCGCGGACCCGGATCAAGACGCTGATCGAGCAGACTCGCAAGGACAACGCCCGCTTTTTCAAGAGCATCGACGACGTCCCGCACCACGTGGTCACGCAGGGGCTAGGAACCATCATGGATGCCCGGCATGTTGTCCTGATTGCTACAGGCGCGCAGAAAGCCCAGTCCGTCCGGGACTTTGTGGAGGGCCCCGTCGCAGCCATCTGTGCTGCATCGGTGCTGCAGATGCACCAGCACGCCACCATCCTGATTGATGAAGCGGCCGCTTCCTCGCTCAAGCTTGCCGACTACTACCGCCACACTTACGACAACAAGCCGAAGTGGCAGAGCATCTGATCGCCGTGCATCCGGCGCGGAAGCTACAGCGGCTAAGATGGATGGCATGACGACGCTGCCTCCGGACCCATTCGAAAACGATCCCATGCGCGAGCTTTCCGGAGCCGGAACTTCCACTGCAACCATTGAGCGCGAGGAAGTGCGCCAGGAAGTGGAGCCCGGTGACCGGGAACGTTTTTCCCACTATGTCCGCAAGGAAAAGATCATGGAGTCCGCCATCACAGGCGAGCCCGTGATTGCGCTGTGCGGCAAAGTATGGACTCCCGGCAGGGACCCGCAGAAGTTCCCGATCTGCCCGGAATGCAAAGAAATCTACGATGGACTCCGCCCTGGTAACGACGGCGGAGACAAGGGCAGCGGCCCCGGCGGCTCCAAGTAGCTAAGTCCCAGCAGTAAGCAATCCCTAGTAATTGGATATTTCCTAGTAGCAGGCGGGGGAGTGCCTTCTCCTGCCTGCTTGCTGCCCTGCGTGATCCGGCGGATCCGGAAAAGATTGGTGTTTTTGTGGTTATTTGGGTTTCGCTGGCTGCAGCGGCCTTGCTTGGAATCGTCGCCGCCTCGCGCAGCGGCCTGCATCGAGCTGCGCTTGGTGGCGAGTCGGGCAGATTGAATGCCGCGAGTCAGGCTGGCACCAAGCAGGTGGAATCTGCGTGACTGAAACACTCTTCGGCGGCCCGGCGCTGCCGCCTGCGTATCCGGAACGCGCAGCCTGGGGAACCGCCCCGAAACTGCGCGCCTGGCAGCAGGAAGCCCTGGACCTGTATCTGAACACCAACCCGCGCGATTTCCTCGCAGTGGCAACCCCGGGCGCTGGTAAGACCACTTTCGCTCTGCGGATCGCTTCGACGCTCATTGACAACGGAACCGTCAACCGCGTGACGATCGTGGCTCCCACAGACCACTTGAAGCGCCAGTGGGCTGACGCCGCTGCCAGGGTGGGCATTGCCATTGACCCGAACTTCAAGAATTCCGACGGCCAGCACGGAAGGGGCTTTGTGGGCGTCGCGGTGACCTATGCGCAAGTGGCCAGTAAGCCGATGCTCCATCGCGCCAAGACCGAGGCCGCCCGCACGCTGGTCATTCTGGACGAAATCCACCACGGCGGAGAGGCATTGTCCTGGGGTGACGGATTGCGGGAAGCCTTCGATCCCGCGGCGAGGCGCCTGGCCCTCACGGGTACGCCGTTCCGCTCCGATACTTCGCCCATTCCTTTCGTCGAATATGCCGAAGACCGCGACGGCATCCGCCGCTCGAAGGCGGACTACACCTACGGCTACGGCAACGCCTTGCGGGACCATGTCGTGCGCCCCGTGTTGTTCATGGCGTATTCGGGCCAGATGCGATGGCGTACGAGCGCCGGCGACGAAATGGCGGCCTCCCTCGGCGAAGCCGCCGTGACTAAGGACATCACCTCCCAAGCCTGGCGGACGGCGCTGAACGCTACTGGCGAATGGATCCCAGCGGTTCTTGCGGCCGCCGACAAGCGCCTCAGCGAGGTGCGCCGTACCGTGCCCGACGCCGGTGGCTTGGTGATTGCAACGGACCACGACGACGCCCGCGCGTACGCCGGCCAGCTCAAGAAGATCACGGGTCAGTCGCCCACGGTGATTTTGTCGGACGATTCCAAGGCTTCGCACAAGATCGAGGAGTTCACCGCCAGCGACAAGCGCTGGATGGTTGCCGTCCGCATGGTGTCTGAAGGCGTCGACGTCCCGCGGCTTTCGGTCGGCGTCTACGCGACGTCAACGTCCACGCCGCTGTTCTTCGCCCAAGCGGTGGGCCGCTTCGTTCGTGCACGCAAACGAGGTGAAACCGCATCGGTGTTCTTGCCCTCCGTGCCGCCCCTCATGGCCCTCGCCAACTCCATGGAGGCCGAGCGGGACCATGCCCTGGATCGGCCCGAGAAGGAGGATCCGGATGGTCTCTTCAACCCCGAAGAGAACTTGATGGCCGAGGCCAACCGCGAGGAGAAAGCTTCGGACTCCCTGGAAAAGGGCAAATTCGAAGCCCTCGATTCCCAGGCGTCCTTTGACCGGGTGCTGTTCGACGGCGGCGAGTTCGGTACGGGAGCAGACATCGGTTCCGAGGACGAGCTTGATTTCCTCGGAATTCCCGGCTTGCTCGACGCCGAACAGGTGGGCACTTTGCTCCGGCAGCGGCAGCACGATCAGCAGTCGCGGAAGAAGCGCCAATCGCCGTTGGCTGCTGCCGCGTCACCTGCGGTGCCGGACCACCGCATGCTGATGGATCTGCGCAACGAGCTTGCCAAGAACGTGGCGGCTTGGTCTGCCAGGACAGGCACCCCGCACGGCGTCGTCCACAACAAGTTGCGCGAGGTGTGCGGCGGGCCGGCCGTCGCGCAGGCGAACGAAGAGCAATTGCAGTCGCGGCTGCGCAAGCTTCAGGATTGGTTCATCGGGCGAAAGTAGAACCGCTTGGCTGCCCAGGCGGACTCGGGGCTGTGGGTTCTGAGCGTGCTCCGGCGGTTCAGCCCTCGCTGAGCTCGACGCCGTTCTCTTCCAGCTCTGCGTAGGTCTCGCCTAGATCTTCCGCGATTCCAGCGGTGAGTTCTCCGATTACCGTCACGGAGTAGCCAGCCTGGACGGCGTCCAAAGCGGTGGCCTTGACGCAATAGTCCGTGGCTATTCCCACCACCACCACTTCTTCCACCCCGTGGCTCTGCAGCCAGTCATCGAGGCCTAGTGCATCTTCGTCCAGCTCGACGGAGGGGGCGGCGCCGGGTGCGAGCTCGCCCGTGGGCACTTCGTCTTCGGGTGCCAGGACTCCCTCGAACCCCGAGTAGGCCGCGGTGTACTGGCCCTTGCGGAAGTATGCCTGGATGTACTCGGCATCCAGGTCCGGGTGGAGCTCGGCGCCTCTGCTGCCGGCACGGCAATGCGGGGGCCAACTGTCCACGAGGTCCGGCGTGTCCGAAAAATGGCTTCCGGGATCCACATGCCAGTCCTGCGTGGCCACGATGTGGTCGAAGTGCTGGTGATTGGAGTCAAGATATTCGCTGATGGCGGCTGCCGTAGCGGCGCCACCTTCCACAGCGAGCGACCCGCCCTCGCAGAAGTCGTTCTGGACGTCGACGATGATCAGGGCACGGGACATTCAGTCCTCCTCGTAGACGGTGGGGATTGCCGGTTCGCCGCGCTGCAGCCTCCGGACTACTGGCGGGAGTTCAGCCATGGTGGCAGTATGGCGGTCCTGGGCCCGGACCACGCCTTCGTGTCCTGTCCACCCGGGGAGCAGCTCGCCGTTCTTGACGAACTGCTGGAGCAGCGGGCGATCGTTCCCGTCGTCTTCCGGCCGGTGTCCGATGCCCACAATCTCCTGGGTTGCGATGCCGTGTTGGTCAAGCTTGCGGAGGGCGTACTTGCGGCCGCCCACGCTGGCCTTGTTTTTGGCTACCTTTGCGACGGAAACGAATTCGCCGGCATCGTTGGTCCGGCTGACCAGCTTGTAGACCATGCTGGCCGTCGGCGCGCCCGATCCGGTGACCAGGGAGGTGCCTACGCCGTACACATCCACCGGGGCCGATTGCAGTGCGGCGATGGCGTATTCATCGAGGTCTGAGGTGACCACGATCCTGGTGTTGACGTTGCCGAGATTGTCCAGAAGTTCGCGAACCCATTGTGCCTGGGCAACCAGGTCTCCGGAATCGAGACGGACCGCTCCGAGCTTGTCACCTGCGAGTTCGACGGCGGTTCGAACCCCGGTCTCGACGTCGTAGGTGTCTACCAGGAGCGTTGTTCCTGGTCCGAAGGCGGAGATCTGCGCTTCGAAGGCCTCGCGCTCGGTATCGTGCAGGAGCGTGAACGAGTGGGCCGCCGTGCCCACGGTTTTGATGCCGTAGCGGCGGCCGGCCTCAAGATTGGAGGTGCTGCCAAAACCGGCGATGACCGCGGCGCGCGCAGCCGCCGTCGCCGATTCCTCTTGGGTGCGCCGAGAGCCCATCTCGATGCAGGGCCGGTTCCCGGCGGCGCTGGTCATGCGGGAGGCAGCCGAAGCTATGGCGGTGTCGTGGTTGAGCACGGACAGGATGTAGGTTTCCAGGATGCACGCTTCGGCGAACGTGGATTCGACGATCAGGATGGGGGAGCCGGGAAAGTATGCTTCGCCCTCCGGATAGCCCCAGATGTCCCCGGAGAACCGGTAGTCGGCGAGGAAGTCCAGGGTTTGCCTGTCCACCACTTCGTGCCGGTCCAGGAAGGCGAGCTCGGCGTCGCCGAAACGGAAGTCCTTAATTCCCTCGAGCAGCCGGCCGGTGCCGGCGACGATGCCGTAGCGGCGGCCATCTGGCAAGCGGCGGGCGAAGGCTTCGAAGACCGAGCGCCGGTGCGCCGCCCCGGAATGGAGGGCAGCTTCCAGCATTGTCAGCTCATAGTGATCGGTGTACAACGACGTGCGGGGGTGGTCCCAGGCGACGGATCTACTCACGAATTCACTCTAGTCCCCACCGGCTCCCAGGTCTCGCTCCGCTCGACCCGGGCCCCTCGCCGGCGTGGGCCCACCCACCGGCTCCCAGGTCTCGCTCCGGCGTGGCCCATCGATCGCCTTAGAATGGACAGATGACCACTACCGTTGCCCCCGGCACTGCAGCCGTCACAGACGCAGGCCTCAAGGGAGAGGAACGGACGGACACCGCGGAGCAGCAGTCCACCGACCTCCTCAGCGCTGCTGACATCCCCTGGAACCTGGTGATCTGGAACGATCCCGTTAACCTCATGAGCTATGTGAGCTATGTCTTCCAGAGCTACTTCGGCTATTCCGAGGCCAAGTCCAACAAACTCATGCTCGAAGTCCACAGGAAGGGCCGTTCAATCGTGGCCTACGGTGGCAAGGAACAAGTGGAGCAGCATGCGGTTGCCATGCACGGCTACGGTTTGTGGGCAACGGTTGAAAAGGCAAGCGGTAGCGGCGACGGCCGGGGACGCAAGGGCGGCGCACGTGGCTAAGGCTTTCAAATACGGACTCAAAGGCATCACAGGCTACCTTGAGCCCGCCGAGCGCGAACTCCTGCGTGGGCTTCTGGATGATGTCATCTCCATGCTGGAACCGGAGCTTTCCCGCGATGAAGACCCGCTGACTGCCCTGATCGGCCTGGACATGAACGTCAAGGAACCGTCCGATCGCGCCTTGCTGAGGTTGCTGCCAAACGTCATGAAGAACGACGACGCCGCGTCCCTCGAGTTCCGCCAGCTCACCGAGCGCTCGCTGCGGGAAGGAAAAATCGGTGCGCTTCGGGCCGCCGCGATGGGCCTGGACCGCAACGAACTCGTGCTCACGCCCGAGGAGGCGAAGCTCTGGTCCATGGCGCTCAACGACGTCCGCCTGGTGCTGGCCGAGCGCCTCGATATCCGCGATGAGGCCGATGCGGACCATGTCCACGCCATGCAGGACTGGTCCCAAGCCGAAGACGTTGAGAGCTATCTGGCGCTCGTATACAACTTCACCACGTGGCTCCAGGAATCGCTGGTGCAGGCCATGATGGCATCGATGGACCGGAAAACCTGAGATGGATTTAGAGGTGCCAGCGGCCTTCCGTGTGACAAAACAGACACGAGGCCCCCGCCACAAGTCATGGCTGCGACACATGCAGTGGCTTATTCTCTAAGAATCATGAACTCAGCATCGGATACGGAATCGGGTGGGGAGAGCGCCGCATCGGCGCCGGCATCCCAGCGCAAGCCCGAAACACTGAACACCAACGCAGTCAACACTTTGCTGGGATCGCGCCCCATAGGTGTCTTCGATTCGGGAGTCGGCGGACTCACCGTGGCACGGTCCATCATCGACCAACTGCCGAATGAGTCCATCATCTATGTGGGGGACACTGCCAACGGACCGTACGGGCCCCTTCCAATCGCCGAAGTCCGGGCGAATGCCCTCGGCGTCATGGACGAGCTGGTGGACTCAGGCGTCAAGCTGCTGACGATCGCCTGCAACTCAGCTTCGGCCGCAGTTTTGCGCGATGCCCGGGAACGGTACACGGCCCGCTATGGGATTCCAGTCATCGAGGTCATCCAACCCGCGGTCCGCCGGGCCGTGTCCGCTACGCGATCTGGCCGGATCGGAGTGATCGGGACATCGGCCACGGTGGGTTCCCGGGCTTACGAGGACACTTTTGCCGCCGCCCCGGACCTAAATATCACCTCGGTGGCCTGTCCGGAATTCGTGAGCTTCGTGGAAGCCGGCATCACCACCGGTCCTGAGCTCCTCGCCGCAGCCCACGAGTACCTGGAACCGCTCAGGGATGCCGATGTGGACACCGTGGTGTTGGGTTGCACGCACTATCCGCTGCTCACGGGAGTGATCTCCTACGTCATGGGGGAGGCCGTCACCCTTGTATCCAGCGCCGAGGAGACCGCCAAAGACGTGTATCGCGCCCTGGCCACCCACGGGATCCAACGGACCGACGCCGGCCTGCCCCGGCACGACTTCATGGCGACCGGCGACGCTGTCCAGTTCGAAACCCTGGCGCGCCGCTTCCTCGGACCGGAGGTCCTGTCCGTGCGCCACGTGGACCATGTGGCCGCGCAGTACCCGACAGGAAGCCTCGCGCGCATCACCCCGGAAATGCTGGAGGCCGCCCGCGCGGGAGGGCACCATGCGAGGACCTCCAACTTCGTTGACCCTGCAGGCTTCACAGTGAATGAATTCGGCGCGGCCCGCGGGGGCCGCATCCAGTGAAACTGACCATTGTTGGCTGCACAGGTTCCTTTCCCGGGCCGGGTTCTCCGGCATCGTGCTACCTACTGACTGCGCACGACGGCGAACGCCAGTGGAAGATCGTCATGGACCTCGGCAGTGGTGCCCTCGGGGCCATCCAGCGGTACACGGACCTCGAGGACATCGACGCCATCTTCCTAACCCATTTGCACCCGGACCACTGCATGGACCTGTGCGGACTGCACGTGGCCGTCCGGTGGAAGCCAGGCGGTTGGGGACGGGACAGGATCCCCGTCTGGGGGCCCGCCGCGACGGCGGACCGCATGGCCACCGCCTACGGGCTGGAACTGGTCCCCGGAATGCACGAGGAATTCGACTTCAGCAACTGGAACGAACGCCAATCCGTGCAGCTTGGACCGTTCACCGTGACGCCGTACGCCGTGAACCACCCGGTGGAAGAGGCCTACGCCTTACGCGTGGAGGTCACAGAGCCGGACAAAGAAGGAAGTCCTGTCACCAGGATTCTGACGTACTCGGGGGACACCGACTCGTGCCAGGGCCTTGAGGATGCCGCCCGTAACGCGGACCTCTTCCTGTGCGAGGCAGCCTTCGAAGAAGGACGCGACGACGACATCAAGGATGTGCATCTGACCGGCAAGCGCGCGGGACAAGCAGCCACGGCCGCCGGAGCTCGACGCCTCCTCCTGACCCACATCCCCGTGTGGACATCGCAGACCAAGGTCATGGCAGAGGCGCGGCCCGAGTTCGCCGGCGATGTCGCCGTCGCGGTTGCCGGGGTTCACTACACCGTCTGAACCCGCAGTCCGACTGCGCAGTCCAGCGGAGGCTGGGGGATCGCTAAGCTTGCACTATGACTTCCGAAGCCACATCTGTCCCTGTCATCCGTGCCGACGGCCGCACGCCTGATCAGCTCCGTCCCATCAGCATCACCCGCGGCTGGTCGAAGCAAGCCGAAGGCTCTGCCCTGATCGAATTCGGCAATACCCGGGTGCTGTGCACGGCTTCCCTGACCGAGGGCGTTCCCCGCTGGCTCAAGGGGGAGGGCCGTGGCTGGGTCACGGCCGAATACGCTATGCTGCCGCGAGCCACGAACACCCGTTCCGACCGCGAGTCGGTCAAGGGAAGGATCGGCGGACGCACGCACGAGATTTCGCGCCTGATCGGCCGCTCGTTGCGTTCCATCATCGATACCAAGGCCCTCGGCGAGAACACGATCGTGCTCGACTGTGACGTCCTGCAGGCCGACGGTGGCACCCGCACGGCAGCGATCACCGGAGCATACGTGGCCCTTGCCGAAGCGATCCGCTTCGCACGGGAGAACAAGATGATCGCCAAGAACGCGCAGCCCCTGATCGACACCATTGCTGCCGTTTCCGTGGGGATCATTGATGGTATCCCCATGCTGGACTTGCCCTACGTCGAGGACGTGCGCGCCGAAACCGACATGAACGTGGTGGTCACGGGCTCGGGCAAGTTTGTGGAGGTCCAGGGCACCGCCGAAGGGGCCCCCTTCGACCGCGATGAACTGAATGCTTTGCTGGACCTTGCCCTCCTTGGCACGGGCGAGCTGGCCGCGATCCAGCGCGAGACCCTGGCCGAGGCCCCGTGAGCGAGGCAGTGACCGCAGCGGCGCCGCGGCTGGTTCTCGCCACCCACAATAAAGGCAAATTGCGGGAGCTCAGGGAGCTCCTGAGGGGGCAAGTGCCAGGACTCGACGTCGATACGCAAGTGATTGATGCGGCTGCGGCTGGAGCCCCCGATGTTGCCGAGACCGGAGTAACCTTTGCCGAGAACTCCCTGCTCAAGGCGCGGGCCGTGGCTGAAGCCACGGGACTCGTGGCGATTGCCGATGATTCGGGGCTAGCCGTGGACGTGTTGGGCGGAGCCCCAGGCATCTTCTCGGCCCGGTGGTCCGGCCGGCACGGTGACGACGCCGCCAATCTCCAGCTTCTGCTGGCGCAATTATCCGATGTCCCCGACGCACACCGTGGAGCGGCGTTTGTTTGCGCTGCGGCGCTCGCTGTACCGGACGCCGTCGGCGGCGACGGGCGGGAGGTGGTCGAATACGGCCAGCTGGAAGGCACTCTCCTGCGTGAACCCCGCGGTGGGGGCGGATTCGGTTATGACCCCGTGCTGCAGCCCCAGGGTTTGGACCGCAGCTGCGCCGAGCTGAGTTCCGAGGAGAAGAACGCCATCAGCCATCGCGGCAAGGCGTTCCGGGCGCTGCTTCCAGCCATCGTGGACGCTTTGCGCTAGCGTACGAGTTAACGAGAGAGGCACCCCGCTAGCGAACTGCGGGGTGCCTTCTTCTTTAGCCAGTGGGCTTAGCGCTCGCCGTGCTTTCCGGCTTCGCGTCCGTCGACGAACTCTTCGGCGGGGTTCGCGCTGCGGTCAGTGGCCTTGCGCTTGGCCAGCAAGCCGCGGATGACCTCGACGGCCACGGGGACCACCGAGATAAGGACGATGACCACGAAGATAATGTCGAGGTTGTCCCGGACCCACGGAACTTTATCGCCGAGCAGGTAGCCGAGGAGCGTGACGCCGCCGCCCCAGAGCACGGCCCCGATGACGTTGAAAATGAAGAACTTGCGCTTGTCCATTTGAGCGACGCCGACGATCACCGGGACGAAGGTGCGGATGATAGGTACGAAGCGGGCCAGGATCAGGGCCTTACCACCGTGCTTCTCGAAGAAGGCGTGGGCGCTCTCGACGTTTTCGCGCTTGAACAACTTGGAGTCTGGCTTGTTGAAGATCGCCGGACCGGCCTTGGATCCAATGAGGTAGCCACTCTGGTTGCCGATGATTGCCGAGACGATGATCAGGGCGGCAAGTGCCCAGATATTGAACTTGATGGTATCCGTGGCGACGAGCAGTCCTGCGGTGAAGAGCATCGAGTCGCCAGGCAGGAAGAACCCGACCAGAAGTCCCGTCTCTGCGAACACGATGCCGCACACGAGCAGGACCACCCAAGGCGCCAAGGCGGGGTCGGCCAGGAAGATCTGGGGGTTCAGCCAGTCGGGGAGGAGCGCGGACATGTGCGGCTGCACCGGTCCTGCGCCCCCCAAAGTGGATACGGCAAAGTCGTTCATCGCAGAAAGGGTCACTCTTCAAGGGTACGGGACGACCGCCGTCGGGCCTTTGCCGCAACCGCCGGGGGTGTCTGCTAGACACTGCCACTGGCAGTCCGGAGTACGTAGCGTGGTGGATGTGGACAGAAGAGACGAAATCCGTGAATTCCTCATCTCGCGTCGGGCGAAGATCAGCCCGGAACAGGCCGGCATCCCCACATACGGGGACCTCCGCCGAGTGCCGGGCCTGCGCCGTGAGGAAGTGGCGCATCTCGCCGGAGTGAGCGCGGACTACTACACCCGTCTGGAACGCGGCAGTGTCCGCGGCGTCTCGGACGCTGTGCTCGAGGCCGTGTCATCGGCCCTTCAGTTGGACGAGGCCGAGCGGGCACACCTGATGGACCTGGCGCGAGCGGCCAATTCACCGTCTCGCCAGGGCCCGCGCCGGCCACCGCAGCAACGGGTCCGTCCGGGGGTCCTGCGTCTGCTGGACGGGATGACCGGAGCGGTCGCCATCGTCCAGAACGGACGTTCGGACGTGCTGGCCGCAAACGTGTTGGGCAGGGCGCTGTACGCGCCTGTATTCAACTCAGCCGCACAGTTCGACTCCGTCTCGTCGCCGGCTTCGGACACGTCGGCCCGGCTGCCGAACCAGGCGCGCTACCTCTTCCTCGATCCGGGCGCGGGTGACTTCTACCCTGACTGGCGCGCGATCGCGGCGACAACCGTCGCGATGCTGCGCCTGGAGGCGGGGCGGAACCCCGATGACCGGGCGTTGAACGAGCTGGTCGGGGAGCTGACCACGCGCAGCGGGCTGTTCGCCGCACTGTGGGCCGGGCACGACGTGCGGATCCACACCACGGGAACCAAGCGCTTCCACCACCCTGTCGCCGGGGACCTGTCCTTGCAGTTCGAGACGCTGGACCTTCCCGGCGATGAGGGTCAGACCTTGTTCACCTTTACTGCGGAGCCCGCCTCCGCGTCCGAAAACGCGCTGGCGTTCCTCGCCAGCTGGGCGGCAACGCCTCCCGAAACAACCACCGCCGGCGATCCAGCCGGTGGAATCACCGTCCTTGGCGTGCGCTCCCACGCGCGGCCACGAACACCCAACCCAGGAAAGACAGAACTGTGAGTGAGCACAAGAAAAGCCTGTCCGGCAAGAAGGTCTGGTTCATCACCGGAGCGGGCCGCGGTATGGGGACCGACATTGCGAAGGCGGCCCTGGCTGCCGGCCACGCGGTCGTCGCCACCGGCCGCACCCCGGAAAAAGTCGCCCGGGCCGTCGGCGAGAACGAGGACCTGCTGACCGTGAAACTGGATGTCACCGACCCCGCCGCCGCGGAAGCGGCCGTGCAGGCCGCCGTCGCCCGCTTTGGCCGGATCGACGTGCTCGTCAACAACGCCGGCAACTTCTACGCCGGGTTCTTCGAGGAAATCACCCCCGAGGACTTCCGGGCACAAATCGAAACCACCATGTTCGGCCCCATGAACGTCACCCGCGCGGCCCTGCCGGTCCTGCGGGCCCAGCACTCGGGCCTGGTCGTCACGATCTCCTCAACCGCCGGCATCGCAGGCGGGGAGTTCCTGACCGCCTACGCCGCGTCCAAGTTCGGCATCGAGGGCTGGGCGGAATCCCTGGCCCCGGAAATCGCACCCTTCGGGATCCGCACCATGCTCGTCGAACCGGGATTCTTCCGCACGGAGTTGCTTACCCTGGAATCCACGAGCTACGCGGAATCCACTATTGCCGACTACGCCGAACGCACCGAACAGACCGTCACGGCCTGGAAGGGCATGAACGGCCTGCAGGGCGGAGACCCGGCCAAGCTCGCCGACGCCCTGATCCACCTCGCCGAACTGGACGAGCCGCCGCTGCGCTTCGCCGCCGGCGCAGACGCCGTCGGACTCTTCGACTCCCGAGCCAAGGAACTCCAGGACCAAGCCAACGCCCACCGCCAACTCTCCAGCAGCCTCGCCCACGATGACGCTTAGGAACGCCATGACATCGAAACGTCGAGCGCCGGTCGCCGATTGGTGGATCATGCCCACCGGTCGGGCCTGATCATGGTGACGACCAGCGTCTCCAGACGAACGAGTACCCGTTCGTCCTTGCTGCCCCTCGTCGTGCTCAGCCTGTGCGGCTTCACCAGCGTCACCACGGAGCTTCTGCCCTCCGGGCTTTTGACCCGCATCGCCGCGGACCTTGGCACCGGCATTGCCGGGGCCGGTTCCCTGACCTCGGTGTACGCGGCCGCCATCGTCGCTACTGTCCTTCCCCTGACCCGGTTCACGATCCGCGTCCCGCGCCGGGTGCTGTTCGCGGCGATCCTGTGCGTCTTCGCGGCCGCCAACATCCTCGTCGCCCTCAGCCCTGCCCTGCCGATCGCGATCACCGCGCGTGTCCTCGCAGGGGTTGCGCACGGTCTGCTGTGGGCCACCGTGGCCCCTATGGTCGGGAGGATCACCAGCCCGGCACGGGCCCCGCGGGCCATGGCGATCGTCTTTGCCGGCACCAGCCTGGGGCTGGCGGCCGGTACGCCGCTGGGAACCCTGCTCGGCCAGGCACTGGGCTGGCGCACGGCGTTCCTGATCCTGGCCGGTGTGAGCGCGGTGCTCGCAGTGTGCGCCTTCCTCACGATCCCGAAGGTCAGCCCGGACACCCGACGGCCGCTCTCCCTTGCCCGGGCCGCACGCCTGCCCGGAGTCGGACTGATTATCGGCGGCTGGGCTGTCATGCTGTTGGCCCACTTCGCCGTCCTGACCTACATCGCCCCGTTCCTGGAACACGCGGGCCTTGGGGACATCGTCGGCGCCGGGCTTGCCATCCTGGGAATCGCCGGGCTGGCAGGAGTAGTCCTGGCCGGACGCGTGCCCCGGCGTGCCCTGTTCGCAGGGCTGCTGGGCGCGCCGACGCTGATCGTCGCAGGCCTCCTGGGCCTGGGCGTGCTGCCCATGAACCTGGCCACCGCCGTCGTGCTCCTGGGGGTCTGGGGAGCCGGATACGCCGCCGCAGCAGTCTTCGACCAACAAGTCGTCCTCATTGTCGGCCACGAGGCCCCCGACACCGTCACGAGCCTCTCCGTGGTCGCCATCCAGCTCGGCATCGCCCTGGGCGCAGCCTTGGGCGGGCTCACCGTGGAGACCCTCGGCATGGCCTGGATCCCGGTCACCGGAGCCATCTTCGCCGCCGTGTCGGTGGCCCTGCGCATGCGCCTGCGCCACTATCTGCCCCACCACGTCCCTGCGCCCGGTTCGTGAAGAGTGGCGGTCAGGCGTCCGGCTGCTTTCGGTCCCGGGATGTCCTCGGTGGGGAGGGGCCTAGGCAGCGCCGGTGATGGTGGTCCAGATACCGATGGCGCCTGCGACGACCATGATGGCGGTGGTGGACCAGCCGAGGGTAGCGGCGAGTTTTCCGTTGCGGTATTTGCCCATGAGGTCCTTGTCCCGCGCGATCAGCATTGTCACCACGAGGAACGGCGTGGCCGCAATCCCGTTGATGATGGCACTGAGGATCAGCAGTCCTATCGGGTCGGTGGTAAAGAAGGTGATGATGACACCGCCTATGGTTCCGACGCCTAGAAGCACATAAAAGGTCTGCGCCTTACTGGGGCGGCGATCGAAGCCCCACTCTTTTCCCAGCAAGCCGGCCAGCCCCGCGGAGCCAGCGGCGGCCAGCACAGGCACTGCGAGGATCCCGGAACCGATGAAGCCGGCTGCGAACAGGAATTTGGCAGCGGGACCCAACATGGGTTCCAGCGCCTTGGCGGCGTCAGCCGCAGTCTTGACGTCCGAACCGTTCTTTCCCAATGTCGCGGCAGTGGCCGCCATGATGGCGAACATGACCAACACGGAGAAGAACATTCCAGTGAACACATCGGCGCGGGCATTATGAAGCTCATGCTCAGCCGGGCCGGCAGGCCTCTCTTCCAGGCCGACTGCTTGGTCACTTCCATGATTTTCTTCGCGGAGCTCCTCGATCCTGTGCGCGCTTTGCCAGAAGAAAAGATATGGGGAGATGGTGGTGCCCAGGACGGCGACGATCAGTCCGAGGTAATCCGGGCTGAACCGGAACTGGAGGCCAAGGAGCCCCTTCAGGACATCGGTCCAGTCCACATTGGACACGAACAGAACCGCTACGTACGCCAGGAGGGCCATACAGAGCCACTTGAAGGTCTTGGAAATGATGTCGAAGCCGCCAGCCATCAGGGCTATGGCAATCCCGATGCCTGCGACCGCGCTCCAGAGGTGGTCCGGACCAGCGCCGAGCAATTGCATGCCCTGTCCGATCGCCATCAGGTCCGCCGATGCGTTGAGAGTATTGGCTGCGAGGAGGGCGACGATCAGTATTCCGATCATGATCCGCGGCTTGCGGGTGAATTTCCTGCGGGCAAGCTTGCCTAGGCTGTCCCCGGTGGCCAAAGCGGTGCGGTCGCAGATTTCCTGAACAGCCATCATCATTGGCAACGTAGCAGGAGCGGTCCACAACATCCCGTTGGCGAAGGTGGCACCCGCTTGGGCATACGTTGCGATTCCTGATGGGTCGTCATCGGCTGAGCCGGTGACCAAGCCGGGCCCAAGCAAGCCGAAGAATCGCCGGATGGGTGACCGTTTCGATTTCGAAGGGGGCGGATCCTCTTCGGAGCGGCGGTTCGCGTGCGTTGCGGCCGCCCCGGACGGGCGGGGTTCCGGATCAGAAGCCTTGATGGAGTGCATGGTTTTCTCCCGCTCTTCATTGACTAGATGATAAGCATGCTTACTATCCCCAGCTAGCATTTATGGTAAAACAAAAGTGGCCTGATGGCTCGTTTTTGGGTGAACTCGACCATTCGCTTGGCCGGCCCCTTTCCCCTGTAACCTTGACCAGTGGCATTGGACTTTACGGCGATCGACTTTGAAACTGCGAACGGCTTCAGGGGTTCACCGTGCTCGGTCGGCCTCAGCAAGGTCCGCGGCGGAGTGGTGGTGGAGGAAGCCTCCTGGCTCATGCGGCCACCAGAAAACCATGACCACTTCGAGTACCACAACACGCGAATCCATGGCATTCGGGCCGAGGACGTCGCCACCGCTCCCCGTTTTGGCGAGCTCTTCCCCGAAATTGGGGCCTTTATCGGAGGAGACATCCTGGCTGCCCACAATGCGGCCTTCGATCTCGGCGTCATCCGTTCAGGTCTTGAAGTGTCCGGGCTGCCGGGGCCGGCGTATGAATACGTTTGCACCGTGATGTTGTCCAGGCGCTGCTATTCCTTGGTTTCCAACTCCTTGCCCTACGCCGCGGAAGAGGCCGGGGTGCCTCTCGTGAACCATCACGACGCCGCCGAGGACGCCCGGGCCTGCGCGGGGATCCTGGTCGATATCGCCCGCCGGAACAATGCCAACAGCATCGCCGAGCTCTACTTGTCGCTCGGCCTGGACCTGCCTAAACAGCAGGCTTTCCGGCCTGGAGAAGGGCTTTCGAAGCAGACCCTGGCTGCGCTCGCGGCCGTCGGGGCTGGCGGGCAACCTTCCGGCCGTTCCGGCGTCGGGAGCAGCGCGGGCCAGCTGGGACGAGCCTGGGGCAACTGGCCGGAAGAGGGCACCAATCCGGTGCCCAATCCGGCAGCAGAACCGAGCCACCCCCTGTTCGGCCAGACCGTCGTCTTTACCGGCGAGCTTGCGATTGCGCGGCCGGAAGCGAAACAGCGGGCCGCGGAGATGGGGGCGCGTCCGGAGAGTCGGGTTACAGGAAGGACCACGGTCCTGGTGGTGGGCGACGGATTTGTAGCCGGCGATCTCAGGAACGGACGACTCACCGGCAAAGCCAAGCGGGTCCTGGAGCTGCATAGCCGCGGCCAACAGATCGAGGTGCTGTCTGAAGGAGAGTTCCTGCAGATGGTTGGCGGAAGCTAGGAACCGGCGCGGCCCGGTTCGCCGGGCCGTCGGCAGATTTCACACGGAGCAACAAAGCTTCCCGTTGAGTGCCCGCGCTCCTAGCCTTGAGCCATGAGACAGGGAAACCAGCCGGACACGGCGCGGACCGCCGTCGGCGCCCCTTCATCAACCGCGTCCGGGGCCCACGCCGCCCCCAGATGGCGTGCCGTCTTCGCATTCCCCAACCCGGTCAATGAGTACGCCGCGAGGATCACGGCGGGCCTTGTGGTTTTGGCTGCGGTGGCTACGCTCCTGAGCGGCTTTGGCTGGGGGCTCGTTCTGATTGCTGCCGGTTTCTGGTTGCGCGTACTGTTCGGGCCGAGGATTTCGCCGTTTGCCCTGTTGTCCGTCAAGGTCCTGGCACCACGGGTGGGCCCCGCCAAACTTGTCCCTGGCCCACCAAAACGTTTTGCCCAGGGAATTGGGGCCGTTCTGAGCACAGCGGCCGCTATTCTGTTCTTCGCCAATTTCGCCCTGGGGGCGTGGGTCCTGCTCGCCCTGCTGATTGTGGCAGCTTCCCTTGAGTCGTTTGTGGGATTCTGCCTTGGCTGCGCCATATTCGGTTTCCTGCAGAGGCATGGCTTTATCCCCGAGGAAGTCTGCGAAGCCTGCAACAACATCGCACTTCGCCGGCTATGAGTCGATTGCTCCCTAGCCGACCGTGACAGCGATAAGCCGCTGGGCCATCCCGCGGATGACGTCAGGAGCCTCAAGAGCTTCAAGCCAGTCTGACGGCAGGGCTCCCTCGCCGTGGAAAGCCCCGAGGATGTTGCCCGCGATGGAGGCCGTGGAGTCACTGTCACCGCTGTGGTTCAGCGCCATGGCAACGGCCTGGCGGAAATGGGCGGACGGATCGAGCGGTGCCTCGGCCGCCGCGGCGGTTGCCAGCACAGCATAGAGCCCGACGGCGAGTGCCTCCTCAGCGACCCAGCCTTCGCCTAGTTGCGCGGTGAGTTCTTCCGGGCTGAGCAGAGCGCCGGTGGAGGACAGTTCCAGCGCCTGGTGGAGACGGTCCAGCAGTTCGGCGGCCGGATCGGGCAATCCTGCCACTACGCTCAAGGCATGTTCAGCCGCACTCCGTACATCCGAGCCCGTGGCCAATTTGTGTACCAGAACACTGAAGGCACCGGCACTCTGCCGCGCAGAAGGGTGCCCGTGGGTCAAAGAGGCGGCGTCAGTGCTCAACTTGTAAACCGCGGCCTCGGAAATGTGTGGGACCAAGCCAAACGGTGCGGACCGCATCACGGTGCCGCAGCCCTTCGAATCCGGGTTGACCGGGCGAAATTTGGTCCCCATTTGGCCGGTGGCGAGTCCGCTCAGGCAGGCCTTGCCTGGATGACGGCGGTGCCGGAGTACCTCCTGCTTGTCAATCCAACGCGGTTGGGGAACCGGCGCCGATGCCGGCAAGGCCACGCCCTGGGTGGCGAGCCATCGCAGGTAGGCCAGCCAGAGACACGCTGTTTCATCGGCGGCCACGCCGTCGTTGGCCCACTCGAGCGCTTCCACGAGTCCGTCCACGGTGTACAGCGTCATCTGGGTGTCGTCCGAAAAGTGGCTGCCGCCGTCGAGCTGTCCGAAAGAGGTGAGACCCGCTGCGCCGTAGCGGGAGCGGATGGTGTCCAGGTCGTCGAATTCGACGGCGTAGCCGAGCGAATCGCCCAGGGCACCTCCCAGCAGGCAGCCGTGGACCCGGGACTCGAAGGTCGGCACGGCAGAGGGGGACGATTCAGCAGTCATAGTGGTAATTTACCGTGGCCGTTTCGCCGGTCTTCACTTGGCCACTGATACGGTGGCTCCTGAACCAGGAGGCAACGATGCGTGAACCGGCGTGGCGCAAAACCGGAACGACCCCGGACTACAGATTCTCCCTCGCAAATGAGCGGACTTTCCTTGCATGGATCCGTACCTCATTGGCGCTGCTCGCAGGTGCCGTGGCTATCGATCAGCTCGCTCCGAATATTGCGCCGCAGCCGGTGCGCATTGTCCTGTGCGTCGTGCTTTCCATCATTGGCGCGGGGCTGGCGACGCTCGCCTACCGCCGGTGGGCACAGATGGAGTCAGCCATGCGTAACGACCAAGCCCTGCCATTCTCACGTGTCATGTTGCTGATGACCATTGTGGTCGCCGTAGCGGCCTTCACCTTTGCGGTGCTGATCCTGGTGGCGCGTTGAGCGTAGAAGCCAGGGATCCGGGCCTGCAGCCAGAGCGCACCACGCTTGCCTGGCGCCGGACCCTGATTTCGCTTTTGGTTGTGGATCTCTTTATCTGGCGCAGGTGGCTGTCGGCGAAGTCCGGTGCGGGGCAATTGCCCACCGGAATACCGGGGCTCGACTACCAGGGAATCTGCGCTTTGACGGCCGCTGCTGCGACGATCGTCCTTGGCAGCGTTGTGTGGGTAAGGTCCCGCCAACTCCACCACGGAACAGAAGAAGCGTCGGCCGTCCTTATGCTGGCAAGCGCACTGTCCATCATCGCCCTCGGCTGCGCGGCGGTCGCCGCGATCGCATTGGGCGACTAGGCTCAGATTCAGGAAGCGTCCAGACTCGGCTGACAGGATGCTGCGGGGCAGGCACGCAGGCTGCTGCATGACGTGCTGTTGCCGTGCGGCTCCGCAATACGCCACCCTAACTTCGAACTAAGGAATCATTCGACATGACCACAACTGTGTCCGTTCCCTCCTCCCGCGGTACCGGGCTCATCGCCCGGGCATCCGCTGAAGCTCTGGGGACGTTGTTCCTTGTGGTTATTGGTGTGGGCGTCCCCATGTTCAGCATTCCGCAATCGAGCACTGTGCCTGCGCCGCTGGCCGGCGGACTTGCGGTTGCCGCGGCCATGCTCGCCTTCGGATACCTTTCCGGCGGCCACTTCAACCCGGCTATCACCGTCGGCCATGTGATTGCCGGGCGCACAAAGCTCGTGGATGGCGCGGCATACCTTGTGGCCCAGGTTGTCGGCGGCCTGCTCGGCGCCCTTGCCGTGTTCGCACTTGTGCGCACCGTGCCCAAGATCGACGACAGCCGGGCTGCATTCGATACCGTCTCTGCCGGCTTCGGTGAGCACTCCGTCATCCAGGCTCCCATGGCCGGCGCGTTGCTCGTGGAGATCCTCGGCGGTGCACTGCTGGTGGGGGTATTCCTCGCCGCCACCGCCCGGCGCAACCCTGTCAGGACCGCAGCCCCGTTTGCCGTCGGCCTGACCTTCGCAGTGCTGTTGCAGCTTGGACAGTCAGTCGGCAACCTTGCGTTCAACCCTGCCCGCGCCACCGCCTCCGCCGTCTTCAGCTCCAGCTGGGCCGTGGAGCAGCTCTGGCTCTTCTGGCTCGCACCGCTGCTGGGGGCAGCAATCGCTGGCCTCATCTTCCGTGGCTTTGGAGAGTCCGCTCCGGTAGCCGTAGCGGAGATCGAAGATCCCGCACAGTCCGACGAGTGGGAGGAAGAGTCCGACGACGACACGGACACCGGCGCTTCGGAAGGCTCAACGGAGGTCCCTGCGCCAACTGCGGCTGCCGCCCCCGCAGAAGTGAAGCCCGACGTCGATCCCGCCCGTGATTTCTTCGACGGCAAGCGGGACTGACACAGGGATTTAGCTGCCCGGAAGGCGCTGATATTGCCGGTGCCGCCGTGCCGCGTCAAAAATGTCTGTGCCTCCGGTTAGCGTGAAATCATGAAGCTTCTTCACACTTCGGATTGGCACCTGGGCCGCTCATTCCATGGCGTCGGGATGCTGGATGCCCAACGCAATTTCATTGAGCAATTGCTGGCAGTGATCCGCGAGCAGTCGGTCGATGTCGTGCTGATTGCCGGTGACGTCTACGATCGTGCCCTTCCCGGACTGGATGTTGTGAAGCTTCTCGACGACGCCCTCGTGCGGATCACGGATGCTGGCGCCAAGGTAGTGCTGACAAGCGGTAACCACGATTCCGCGATCCGCCTCGGGTTCGCCTCACGCTTGCTGGAGCGCGGGGGAGTCCATCTGCGGACCCGCCTAGAGGATCTGGATTCCCCGGTCTTGTTCACTATGGATGGGAACGACGTCGGCGAAGCTCTGCCGGGTGCCCCGGTGCTGGCCGTCTACGGCATTCCTTATCTTGAACCGAGGCTCGTCGCCGAACGGCTCGGTACACAAACAGCTAGTCACTTCGACGTCACCCAGTCAGCCGTGCAGCTTATTCGCGAGGACGTCGCCCGGCGGAGCGAGACGGGACCTGTGCATTCCGTGGTGCTAGCACACACCTTCGCGAGTGGAGGCATTACTTCGGACAGCGAACGCGATCTGAGCATCGGCGGTTTGGGAGCAGTGCCGCTTGATCTCTTCGACGGCATTGGCTACACGGCCTTGGGCCACCTTCACGGACGCCAGGAACTTTCGGAGCACGTCCGGTATTCGGGTTCGCCGCTGGCCTACTCTTTCTCCGAAGCCAAGCATCGGAAGGGCGCATGGCTGATTGACGTCGGATCCGACGGCGTGAACCACGTCGAGGAAATCTTGTGGAAAGCGCCGCGGGAGCTGGCGATTCTCAGAGGGAAGCTCGCCGAGCTTTTGGAGGCAGAGGAATACAAGTGGGCCGAATCCGCCTACTGCCAAGTCACGCTCACGGACTCCGCGCGGCCGGCGCAGGCCATGGAACAGCTGCGTACCCGCTTCCCGGACACCCTGGTGTTGGGCTTTGATCCGGAGGACGCCGAGGGAAGGGCCAAGGCCAGCTACAGCAGCAGGCTTGCCGAAGCTGAGGACGATCTCGAAGTTTGCTGTGGTTTCCTTGATCACGTGCGGGGAAGGCCCGCCGACGAAACTGAACTTTCCGCGCTTCGTGAAGCCTTGGAAGCGGTTCGGCTGGAAGGGGCGGAGCTGTGAGAATCCACCACCTTGAGATTGAGGCTTTCGGGCCCTTTGCCAAGGTTCAGTCGATCGACTTCGATCAGCTGGGCGCCCAGGGTCTGTTCCTCCTGAACGGTGCCACCGGCGCAGGCAAGACGAGCGTGCTCGACGCCATCTGCTTTGCCTTGTATGGCTCCGTGCCCGGGGCTCGCCAAGACGGCAAACGCTTGCGGAGCGACCACGCGGAACCGGCTGCAGAGCCCCGGGTTGTCTGCGAATTCTCGGCGCGTGGTAGGCGCTTTGAGGTCACCCGCTCCCCGGCGTGGGACAGGCCCAGTGCCCGCGGACGCAAAGGCTTCACCACCCAGCAGGCCAAAACCCTCCTGCGTGAACGGGTCAATGGCTCGTGGGAAGAAAAGACCTCCCGGAACGACGAAGCCGGTGCGGAAATCGGTGACGTCCTCGGGATGGACCGGGAGCAGTTCACCAGGGTGGTCATGCTCCCGCAGGGAGATTTTGCGGCTTTCCTACGCTCCAAGGCTTCCGACCGGCTAGACCTGCTCCAGAAACTCTTCGGCACCCAGCGTTTTGAAGCCATTGAGCAGCAGTTGGCATCCCAGGCAATCACCGCGCGCGCAGAGGTGCAGGACAACCAGAACAGTCTTCACTTGCTCCTGCAGCGGGCCGAATCGGAGTTTGCCCAACTGGGCATTGAAGAGTCTGTGGACCCGGAGGTCCTTGACGTAAAGTCCGACGTGGCGGCGCCCGAACTCAGGCTCGGCCACTTGGAAGCATGGGCGCGGGCCGAATCGGCGGAGCGGCACCAGGCGGCCAGATCCGCAGACATTGTCAGGCTTCAGCTGGCCGACAAGCTCAATTCCGCACGGGAACGGGTCCAACGCCACGCGAAGCTCGACGCCGCCACGCTCCGCCACGAAGCGTTCTCCGCACGCGCGGCCGAAGTCCAAGAAGTCCGCGATCGTCTAGGACGCCACCGGAAGGCCGCCGTCCTTGGCGGACAGCTCGACGCCGTAGACCGCGCCGCGAAAGCGCTGGACCTGGCGGGCTCGAAAGCCGAAGCCGCTACGGCGAAGCTTCTTGCAGCCTCCTTGGACGCAAGCGATCCCGCGGTGGCCTTGGCCGGAATTCATGAAACCACAGCAGTCCTGGAGGCCCGGGTTGGAGACGAACAAAAGCTTGAGGACATCACTGCCAGGCTTTTTGCACTCGACGTGGCGGCCGGGCAGCGGGACGCGGCCAAGGCGGCAAGGTCCATAGCCGTCGCAGAGCTTCGTGCGGAGGCATCCGCCTTGGAAGCCGGCCTGGACCCACTGGAGGCCGCAGCCCTGGAATTGCCCCTCCGCGAAAGCGAAGCCGCCGCCGCACAGAACACTGTCAAGACGGTGGCCCGTCACACCGCGGCCCTCGAATCACTCTCCGCGGCCGTCAAGCGGCACGCGTTCGCCCGTGCGCTTTCCCAAGACCTCCGCCAACTCTGGCTGGATCTGCGCGAATCCCGGTTGGCCAACGCCGCCGCCGAGCTCGCAGCAAAGCTGCATGATGGTGATGCTTGCCCTGTCTGCGGAAGCGTTGAGCACCCCTCTCCAGCGCCAGCCGGACTGACGGCCTTGGCCCTTGCCGAGAAAGAGCAATCCGCCCACGAGCGCTATGACGAGAGTGAGCACGAACTACTTCAGGCGGCGGCTGAGCTCGCCTCGGCCGAGCAGGAAGTCGCCGTGCTCGCCGCCCAAGGCGGAGACATCGATCCAAAGGAAGCCGCTTCCGCGGGGGCCTCGGCCAACGATGCCCTCGCCTCGGCACGCTCCGCCGTCGAAATACTCAAGCGAGGAAAGGAAGATCTCACCCGCACGAAGGAGCGCATAGCCCGCTTGGAGGATGAACAACTCCAGGAGGACACGGCTGCTGCGCAGGCTGAGTCAACCATCGCCTTGCTGGGCGAACAACGCGAGTCCCTGGACTCCTTGCTTTCGGGGCTTCGTGATGGCTTCGACACTCTCCGCGCAAGGATCGAGGCATTGGCGGGGCAACGCGTGCTCCTGCAGTTCGCCGTAACTGCAGGCGCTCAGTTGGAAGGCGCCCGGCAGGCCTTGGACGATGCGTCCACAGCCTTGGAACATGCTCTTTCGGCAAACCACTTCGAAACAGCCGAGGATGCCCGGCGCGAGATCCTCGACGAACAGCACGCCGCCCGCTTTGACGAAGTCGTCAGGGCTTCCGAGACCGAGAGTGCCCGTCTCGCGGAGCTTTTTGAGTCCGAGGACCTTGTGCTTGCTGCCAAGGAATCCCAGATCGGCGAGGTGCCGTTGTCCGCCGTCGAGCTCGCCGCCCTTGAACAGGAGGCCGGGCAGGCGGAAGAAGCGGCCCGCCGTCTTGCCCTCGCTGCGGGACTCGCCGCCCGAACGGTAGAGAGCCTGGCAACGATCCGCTCGCAGTATGAAGAAGCTGCGGCGTCTGGTCGGGAACCCCGCGAACGCGCCCGGGTGCTCAGCGAACTCGCCGAAACTGCCAGAGGGTCGGGCGACAACGGCTACAAAATGAGCCTCAACAGCTATGTCCTGGCTGCCCGGCTCGAACAGGTCGCAGCAGCGGCGTCGGAGCGCCTTATTGCCATGAGCGACGGCCGTTATACCCTTCAGCACACGGACGCCAAGGCGGCCCGGGGCGCGAAATCCGGTTTGGGCCTCGAAGTCGTGGATGAGTGGACAGGCCAGCGGCGGGACACCGCCACGCTTTCCGGCGGAGAATCCTTCATGGCCTCGCTCGCATTGGCCTTGGGGCTCGCGGATGTTGTCCAGCAAGAGGCCGGCGGCGTAGATATCGAAACCTTGTTTGTCGATGAAGGCTTCGGGAGCCTTGACGAGCAGTCGCTCGAACAGGTCATGGATGCGCTGGAAGGACTACGCGACGGCGGCCGGGTCGTTGGACTCGTCAGCCACGTTGCGGAAATGAAGCAAAGAATCAGCAGTCAGCTTCAGGTGATCAAGAGCCGAAACGGCTCCATTGTGCGAATCGTCCATGCGTTGGCCGCCTAGGACGCGGCCACAAGGAACAGACGCACCCCCGGGAGCAGTCCGGTAGACTTGGAGGGTTACACCGGGTCGCGCGCATCGGGAGGAGGGACGATGCGCACCATTCAGCGAACCCGGAATCATGAACTCCTTCCCACGAAACGCCGCGGCCAACACCGCGCTCGAGCCTGCCCCATCGCAGCCGGTCCTGCTAGATTCAGCTGCTCCTCCTACCGCGCAGCGCCATTCACGTCTGCCCGGCCGCTTCGCGCGCCTGCCCGAACTTGCTGGCCGAAACTTCCTGCCGCTGGGACTCTTCGCGAGGCTGCCCCTCGCCATGCTGACCGTAGGCACCCTGACACTTGTCACGGCCGTCAGCCATTCTTACGCCATCGGCGGCCTGGCCGCCGGCGCAGTCGGCATCGGGTCGGCCGTAGGTGCGCCGGTGCTCGGCTCTCTCGCTGACCGGGCCGGTCAGCGTCCGGTCCTGCTCGTAGCCGCGGCCGTCAACGCCATCACAGTCATTGCACTGCTTGTCGCGGCTTACCTGACGCCGGACTTCAACGCGCCCACGGACGCGATTGCCATTCTGGTGACGGCTTTCCTCGCTGGGGCGAGTTGCCCGCAGGTGGGTCCCATGGCCCGGGTTCGCTGGATGGCACTGACCACAAGGAACCTGGCCACCCGGAACCTGGGCCCTGGAGCTAGCGGAAAAGCCGCCGGTTCCGGCAGTGTGGCGACGAGTCGTGCCGACTTGGATACTGCCTTGTCCTACGAAGGAACCGCAGACGAGGTCACTTTCGTCCTAGGGCCCGCGCTGGTTGGCATTTTGGCCAGCCTCGTAGCTCCTTGGCTGCCCCTCGCATTGGCCGCGGTCCTCACTGCCACCCTCGTGCCTGCTTTCGCCGTCCATCCTTCGCACTTGGCCGTGGTGCCGGCTAAGCGCAAGGCACCGGCCGTCGTCGGGAGCGCTCTTGACGGACAGAGAACAGGTGTCCGTTCCCTTGCCTGGTTGAAGGTAGCCGTTCCGGTATTGGCCATGGTCTGCATGGGAACATTTTTCGGCGCCACGCAGAATGCGTTGAGTGCATTCTCCGCCCAGTTTGCCACCGCCGAAATCGCGGGGCTGATGTATTCCGTCATGGGCCTGAGCTCCGCTGTCGCCGCCCTGTCTGTTGCCTACTGGCCGCAGCGCTTTGGACTGGCCATCCGTTGGGTGCTTGCTGCCGCGGCGATGACGGCGTTCTCGCTGTTGTTGTTCCTTCCGGCCGGGATCTGGCCAATGGTCATTGTTTTGCTCGTACTGGGAATTCCGGTGGGACCCGTCATGGTGACGGTCTTTAGCATCGGGGGAGTGGTGGCTCCGGCCGGCCGCATGGCAACGGTCATGACCGCCTTGGCGAGCGGGATCGTGGCCGGTACGGCCTTGGGCGCCTACCTTGCGGGCCAGTTGGCACAGACCCAAGGTCCCGGCGCCGCTTTTGTGGTGTCCACGGCCGCTTCGGGTGCGCTTCTGGTGCTTGGGATCGTTGCGGGACTGGTCCTTCGACGCAGGCCGTCCACTCGACAGTAAGGCTTCGACTTTCAAGCGCGGACAAGAACCAAGCCGTCAGCTGTAGTCGAGCGCGCCTGTCAGCGAACGTGCCAGCAGGTCGACGAGCCCCAGGGACCGTTCCTCGTCCGGATCGGCCAGATGCTGCATGCTGATGCCGTCGATGCCGGAGATGAACAAGCGCGTGACCTGTTCGAGGTTCACAGGAACGGGGTCGCCGGCAGCTTCAGCTGCACCGCGAAAGAGATCCAGGGTTGAACTGATCCACCCCTCGTACATGGTCTTGTTCATCAGGAGTGCTTGCGGCTCATCATCGGGTCCCACGCGGAAGCGGCGCAGCAAGAGCTCAAACGTGGTTATCTGCTCATGCGGATTCTGCACCATGCGGGTCCAGATACGCCTGGCGTGGGCCTGGATCACGTGTTCCAGGCCCAACTCCGGTTCGCCGACTGGAGGCAGTGCCTGCGCGTAGTCGCGGCTCAGGAAGTTGTACACCTCTTGGAGCAGCTCATCTTTGTTCCGGAAGGAATAGTGCAGCGCCGCCAAGGGTGCGTCGGCTTCAGCCGCGATGCGCCGCGTGGTGGCCGCGGCCAGTCCATCGCTCGCGATGACCTTCGCGGCCGCACGCACAAATTGCAACCGGCGCTCTTCGACCGGAACTCTGGCCATGGTGTCCTCCCAGATACGTCGTTGACCATCCTATGTCCGGCTCCGTCGCTTCCTCGGAAGCGCGGCGGCGGTGGTCATGAAAGCAACTAAACAAGAAAGTTTGCCATAAACCTAGTCAAATGACCTAGTCAAGCGACATACTTGGCTTCAACGGGTAATCGAAGTCACACTTACGAGTGCGTGAAAGGTCGGAGGCAGCGATGGAGCAATTCGCGGAACTGGTCATCGTCAACGGCCAGGTGCTGCCAATGGTGGACGACGGCTCCGGGCCGGGTCCCTCCGCAATTGCGATCCGCGCCGGCAAGATCACGATGGTAGGCAGTGATGGCGACGTGCTGGCCCAGGCCAGCACGGACACTCGAGTTGTTGACGCCGCGGGCGGAGCCGTCATCCCTGGAATCAACGATGCGCACCTGCACTTCATCGCATCCTCCATGGTCGGATTCGGATACCTGGGCGTGGGCTCCGCGGAATCGTGGGCAGGGGTGAGGTCCATGATCGACTCGGCAGAACCCGGAGCGGACGGCTGGATCCGTGCCCACGGCTGGGATGAGGTCCTGATTGGCCCCGAGCATGGTGAATTGCTGGATGCCCGGCCGGACGTACCGGTTGTTGCCTTCGATAAGACCGGACACCAACTCCTGGCCAACCGGGCTGCGATGGCCGCCGCCGGGATCACCGCAGGAACGGCCGATGTTCTAGGGGGAGTTATCGCGCGGCTGACCGATGGGAGCCCCCGCGGCCTGTTCAAGGACGGCGCCATGGAACTCATTTCACGAGCCCTGCCGCCCGTGCCCGTGGAGACCTTGAGACGCTCGGCCCTGTCCATGCAGTCCCTGCTGCACCAACAAGGCATCACCTCGCTCACTGAACCCGGATTGGGACCGGCCAGCGCCGGGCTGCTGGACGGAACGGGTTCGACGGCGGCACTTAAGCTGCTCGGCGATCTCGCCGTCGCGGGGGAGCTGAGCCTGCGTATGAATGTCCTCCTCCTGTTCGCCGGAACCGGGGGAGTGAGCGCTGAGGCGGTAGCGGATGGACTGGCTTCAGGGCTTGCCACCCATTACACGGACCGCGGAATCGACGAACGGCTCCTGCGCATTGCCGGGGTCAAAGTTTTTGCGGACGGAATCCCTCGTAGCGGCACGGCCTGGATGTCCGAACCCTACGGAGATGCGTGCAAGCATGGCAGCCTGGTGGTCCGCGGCGGGAGTGACGCCGAACGGGTAGCCGAACTCGGCAACATCCTGGAACTGATCGATATCGCTGGCTTGCAGGCAGGGATCCACGCCACAGGCGACGCCGCCACCGAGGCCGCCGTGGAGGCCTTGATTGCCCGCACTGACACCGTGGCAAGACGGCATTACATCATCCATGGTTCCTTCAGTTCGCACCGGACATTGGACACCATGGCGGCCCGGACCATCGGCTACAGCACCAACCCGCTCATCCGTTCGATGGCCGGCGACGCGATGCGCTCCATCCTGGGCGAGGAACGCTTTGAGCGCCATCAGCCTCTTCATTCCGCATCCATCGCAGGCGTGCATTTCAACCTGGCATCGGACTCACCTGTCGCGTCCACCGACTGGCGCCGCACGGTGATTTCCGCCGTCGAGCGCTCAACGCGGACCCGCCCCGGACGCAAGGACGATCCTGAACGGATCTCCGGCACGCAGGCCCTCGCCGCCATGACCAGCCAGGCTGCGTGGCAGGACCACGCAGAGCACTTCAAGGGGTCCCTCCGTGCCGGAATGGCGGCAGATCTTTGCCTTCTGGCCGAAGGCTGGCCCGACGACGGAAATATCGGGGCATTGGCCGAAAACGATGTGCTCATGACCGTCAGTGGTGGCCGGGTCGTCCACGACGCCACCGGCAATTGACATACCAAGACTTCACCCCCATGGATTCCCGACAAGAAATGCACCCCAACTTCGGCAACTAGCCGTACTAGCAAGGAGACACACGATGCGAAGAAGCATTCCCCTCGTCCTGGCTGCCACTGTGGCACTCACGCTCGCTGCCTGTGGATCGGGCCCTAGTCCCTCATCCGCCAGCAACCCGGCAGGACTTACCACCCTCAAGGTCGGCACCATCGGCATCGGCTCGGACGCCGCGTTGCAATTGGCGATCGACAAAGGCTACTTCAAGGAACAAGGGCTTGACGTCCAGGTCTCCGTCGTGGCCAACCCTCCCGCCGGCGTGGCTGCAGCCCAGAGCGGACAGCTGGACCTGACGTATTCGCCGTCGATCCCCATGCTTAACGCCCTTAGCCAAAACGTCCCGGTGACGATCGTCGCCGCCGCCGACGGATACGCAGACGACGCCCTGAGCACGAAAGACCTTTCCAAAGTTGACGACACCGCGCTTGTTGCAGGGAAGAATTCCGGCATCATCCGGCCCAAGGACCTCGAAGGCAAGTCCGTTTCCGTTCCTGCCCGCAAAGCCCAACTGGAAGTCACCGTCAGCAAGGTCATCAAGGACGACGGCGGGGATCCGGCCAAGGTCAACTGGATGGTCCTGGACCCGTCCTCGGCCATGCAAGCGCTCAAGGCAGGACGGGTCCAAGCGGCATCGCTGATATCCCCCTTCAGCTCGCAAGCCGTCAACGACGGCGAAAAGCTCCTTGCCTCGCCCGGAATCGAGTTCTTCGGGAAGGGCGCAGTCGGCCTCTGGCTGGCCGGCAAGGGCACGGTGGCCTCCAAGAAGCCGGCCTTGGAGGGATTCAAGAAGGCCATCTACAAGGCCAATGCGTATGCCAACGCCAACCTCCCGGAAGCCCAGGAGCTGAGTGCCAAGATCACCAAGACCAGCCTTGACGTCGTCCGGGCCGGAGCTGCGAACTACTGGCCGGTGACCGTGCGTGTCGATGACATCGAACGCGTCGACAAGCAACTGGTGGATCTGGGCTTCCTGAAGCAGAGCGTGCAGCTCGCGCCCGACCTCATCATGGGCAACTGAACGGCCCCCACCAAGCTCCTGGAGACGCAATCATGAAAATCCAGCCGAAGACGCTGCTTACCAGCGCTGCAGGCTTCCTCGTGGCGGTGGCTGCGTGGCAGCTGGTCGCCACCGGACCCATGGCCGGCGGGCCACTGCCCACGGTCACCTCGGTCGCGGGAAACCTCGCCGCCGTCGTCGTTACGGAGGCATTCTGGACTTCCCTGGCGACGACGGTGGGGATCGCCTTGCTCGGACTGTTGACCTCCGCCGTTGCCGGCATTGCACTGGGCATCCTGGTGGGAAGTTTTGAGCCGTTCCGCTACGCCACGGTGGCGGTCCTGGAGTTCCTCAAGCCCATTCCGCCGATCGTCATTCTTCCCTTGGTGGTCCTGGTCCTGGGGCCCACCGGCCAGATGTCCTGGTTCCTGGTGTTCCTGGGCTGCCTCCTGCCGATCATCATGCAGACCGTGGACGGGGTCCACGACGCCGATCCGGTGGCCCGCGATACGGCCCGTTCCTACGGACTCAAAGAGCCGGAGATCCTGCTGCGTGTGGTACTGCCCAGTGCGATGCCTTTCATCGGCACGGCCATCCGGGTGGCGGCGCCCGGCGCCCTGATCATCACTGTGGTAGCCGGCCTGTTGGGCGGCGGCCCAGGGCTCGGCCAGAGCATCTACCAAGCCCAAGCCGGTGGCGACTATCCGACCCTGTATGCCCTGGTGATCGTCCTTGGCGTGCTCGGAATGTTCTTCCAGGGCGCTACCAGCGCTGTGGAACGCCGCATGCTCCACTGGCACGAATCCTTCCGAGAGGCGGCACACCGATGAACCGCAAACTTCTGCTCTGGCTTCTGGGAGCGGGTACCCCGGTGCTGCTCCTGCTGCTGTGGTGGGCAACCTCGCTTCAATCTACCGACACGTTCTTTCCCCCGCTCAAGGACATCCTGCAGAGCTTCCAGCAGCTGTGGCTTTTCGCCCACTTCCAATCGGATGTCCTGGTCAGCCTGGGCAATCTGCTGCTGGGCTACGCGATGGCCTCGGTGGTAGGTGTGGTGCTCGGCTTTGTCATCGCCTTGGTGCCGGTGGCTCGGAACGTCCTTGAACCCCTGATCCATTTCCTACGCAGCATTCCGCCCGTTGCCCTGGTTCCGATCTTCATTTCGCTCATGGGCTTCGGCACTGAGATGCGGGTCTTCAGCATTGCGTTGGCGGCACTGTTCCCCACGCTGATTGCAACCGTTGATGGTATCCGCAGCGTAGATTCCGGGCTGAAGGACGTAGCCCGCGTGTACCGCTTCACGACGGCGGAGAAGGTCACCCAGGTCTATTTGCCCTCGGCGGGCCCGCAGATCTTTTCCGGGCTTCAAGTGAGCCTCCAGGTTGCTTTCGTGGTGATGATCGCCAGCGAAATGCTCGGCCCTTCGCAGGGCATCGGAGCAATGACCCTGCTGGCCCAGCAGAGCTTCATGATTTCGGACATGTGGGCCGGGATCCTGCTGCTGGGGGTCATCGGCTTCGCCGCGAACCTTGTCTTCAGCCTCATCCGCCGCCGGGTGCTCGCCTGGTACATCGGATCCCGTCGATTGGCCCGATCATCATGAAAACCATCTTCAGTACTTCCCGAACTTCCAGCGCCGCGACTGCGGCCCAGCCCGGAAAGAATGCCATGACCGAAGAGATCGCCCCCGCCGGGCCCGCGGATACCACGACGGCGCCGCCCCGCCTCGACGTTTCCCACCTCGCCAAGACTTACGGAACGGGGGACAAAGCCCGGACCGTCATCGAGGACCTGACATTCACTGTGGACGCCGGCGAAGTGGTCTGCATCGTCGGCCCATCCGGCGTGGGCAAGACCACCCTGCTCAAATGCCTTGCAGGCCTGCACCCCTCCAGCAGCGGGCGGGCCGCCATCGACGGCCGCACCATCAGCGGACCTCCGCCCGAAATGGCACTCGTGTTCCAGGACTACAACCGTTCGCTCATGCCTTGGCTCACGGTACGCAAGAACCTCATGCTTCCGCTGCGCCACCTTCACCTGAGTGCCGTCGAACTGAAGGAGCGCTGCGACGACGCCCTGGCCGCCGTCGGTCTCTCGCATGCCGAACACCAATACCCATGGCAGCTCTCGGGAGGCATGCAACAGCGTGTCGCGATTGCCCGCGCCCTCGCATACCGCCCGGAAATCCTGATCATGGATGAGCCGTTTGCTTCCGTTGATGCCCAGACCCGCTTCGACTTGGAAGACCTCTGCCTCAAGATCCGGCGCGATTTCAACATGACCATCCTGGTGGTCACCCACGACATCGATGAAGCGGTCTATCTGGCCGACCGGGTTGTGGTGCTGGGATCCAAGCCTGCCCGCGTCTTGCGGATTGTCGACGTCGACCTTCCGGCTCCGCGTGACCAGATCACCACGCGCTCGCTGCCCGAGTTTGCCCGGCAGCGCACCGATGTCCTCTCGCTCATCAAGCGGCCGGCATGACAAGAGGCAACGGCGGAACCACCGGCCGCCCCAACATCTTGTTCATCATCGCCGACCAACTGCGGGCAGACCATCTCGGCTTCGGCGGCAACAACACCGTCAGGACACCGAACCTGGATGCGCTCGCGGCCAGGAGCACCGTATTCACGGAGGCCACGGTAGCCAACCCCACGTGCATGCCCAACCGGGCCAGCCTCATGACGGGTCGGTGGCCCTCGGTTCATGGAACCCGCTGCAACGGCATCACCTTGGATCCTGTGGCACGAACACTGCCCCGGGTGCTGCGCGGCGAGGGATATCGGACGATCGGCGTCGGGAAGCTCCACCACCAGAATATGGGCTGGGAGTTCGAACCCCACCAGCAAGCGGAGATCGCCGCGGTGGCCCCATTGCTGGTAGAGCCGCGTGCAACAGATGCCAGGGAGCCCGGCTTTGCCCCGGGCTGGGACCAATGGGAAAACCGCGACGCCCACGACGAGCGGTTCATCGAGCTGCCCGCGGATTACTACGGCTACAACCATGTGGACCTTGTCATCGGTCACGGCGACCGGCCCGGCGGACACTACGTCCACTGGGCCCGTGAGCGCGGCATTGATCCGGCAGCGGTGGGCGGGCCTGAAAACTCGTCCAGTGCCTACAGCGGATGGGAACAGGTATACCAGACGGCGGTCCCGGCCGAACTGCACCCCAGCAGTTACGTCGGCGAGAAGGCGATCGAGCAGCTGAAAGATGCCGCAGGCCAGGACCAGCCGTTCTTCATGTTTGTCTCATTCCCGGATCCCCACCATCCCTTCTCGCCGCCGCAGGGATACGCCGACCTCTACGATCCGGACGCAATTGAACTCCCCATCGGCTTCAGCCAGGATCATTCGAGGTCGCCCGAGCATGTGCGCCGGATGATCGAACACCGCGGCGAACCGAACATCGATCCCACCATGACGTGGGCGGCCACCGAGGAACAGTACCGGCACGCGGCGGCCGCCCAGTACGGCTTGGTCACCCTGATGGACGAACACATCGGGCGGATCCTGGATGAATTGGAATGCCAGGGCCTGGCTGATGACACCATTATCGTTTTCACAGCCGATCATGGTGACCTCTTCGGCGACCATGGGTTGATGCTCAAGCATTTCGTTCACTACCGGGCCGTGACGAACGTTCCGTTGCTGATCCATGTGCCTGGCGGCATAGGCCGTCAAAGCGACGCACTCGTGTCCAGCACCGACCTTGCCCCGACCTTGCTGGAACTTGCCGGCGCGCCGTCCTACCGGGGGATCCAAGGCAGATCCCTGTCGCCGTTGCTGGAAGGCCGGACTGACATGCATCGGCAGCGGCTATTGGTCGAGGAGGAACAGCCCTTCGGCCTGGACGGGTTGCCAGGGCCGGTCCGTATGCGCACTGTGATCACCGCAGATGGCAGGTTGACCTGCTACTTCGGCAACGGGATGACCGAGCTGTACGACCATCGTTCCGATCCGGACGAGCTGGACAACCTCGCTGGAAATCCGGAGCACCGCGAGTTGGAGCAGCGGCTCATGCAGGCGATGCTGGAGGAAATGGCTGCCGTGGCGGATGAGGGAACGGCGCCCACGGCAGCCGCCTGAGGCTGAGCCAATTCGGGGCCGGAACTCCCTTTTCAAGTGCAAAGCCGTGGGCGTTCGTGCGCCTTTCTCGTTGATCAGGGCTCGTTGCGGTAACCAGTGGGCGAATTGCCGAAGGCGGCACGGAAGATGCGGCTGAAGTGCGCCGCATCCGTGAAACCCCAGCGGGCGGCGATGGCTGTGACGGGTCGTTTGGCCAGGACGGGATCCCGAAGGTCCCGGCGGCAGCGTTCAAGCCTGCGTTGTCTGATGGAAGCGGCCACGGTGGTGCCGATCTCCTGGAAGAGGTCGTGCAGGTGCCGGGTCGAAATGTAGTGCGCCGCTGCGATCGAGCCCGGTCCCAAGTCCGGATCGCCGAGATTGCTTTCGATGTAGTCGTGGATCCTGCTCAGCAACAGCAAGTGAGGGTCGCGGCCGGTGTCGATCAACTGGTCCAGCTCGCCGTTGAACAAAGTGGTAACGAGGTCCAGGGCGTTGTGGGCCAGGCGCAGGCCGTTGGCGCCGGACAATGCTTCCAGATTGTCTGCGAGGCGCACCAGGAAGGGGCTGATGATCTCTCCGAGGCCTTCGTTGCCGGGGATTCTCAGTGCGGTGACCTGTCCCATCGCTTCTGCCGGGAGGTCCAGCAGCCCGTGCGGAAACATGAGTACGAGTGTTCGGAACTCTCCGTCAAAGGAGAGCTCGTACGGCCTGGACGTGTCGTAAATGGCGAGGTCGCCAGGACTCAGCACGGCTTCCCGATCATCCTGGACGAGCCGGCCGCTGCCGGAGAGTTGGATGCTGAGCTTGAAATAGCGCCCCGTGGACTTTGCGATCAGCGCCGGGGTCCTCACAACAGTGTGCCGCCCGGCCTTGACTTCAACCACCGAGATGTCACCAAGAACCCGGGAACGCATGCTCCCATGAAACGTGGGAGCGTCGTTGGAGCGGACCATCAACGGCACGAACGACTCGGAGATGGCGCGGCTCCAGTCCTGGAAACTGTCGGCCACGACGGTGTGAACGGTGGCGGAGCCGGCATCGGCCACGGCGGTCATCAAACTCCTTCTTAAGTGCCCCCCGCGCCGCAGGCCGTTGGCCTGCCCGGTGTGAGCTTGGCCGCAATTCTACACTCCTGTGATTCGAAGCGTGCCGCGCGCATCCGGCGCGGTCCCTCGTGAGGGGCCGCGCCGTCGGCACGTCAATCATCGTGCGGGGTCGAACTCCTCGGGATGCACGGTGGTGGAAATCAAGCGGCCGAATGCCCCGAACGTGAAGTGCGTGGGCACCTCGCCCGACTCGTCGAGTCCGAACAGTGCGCCATGGGAACGGATGCTGCGCACGTTTCGGTGGTCAGCGATGGTTACCGAAGCGCAGGGGATGACCTTCTCACGCCAAGCAAAGACGAAGATGCCCGGGCGGATTTCGTAGACCGTGTTCTCATCGGTGTCGGCAAGGCCCTTCTCCGGGCCGGCAAGGCACTGCCAGGTGTACCACTCAGGGCTCAAGTAGATGTGCTCGTAGGCGTGCTCCGGGCTATAGACCCACAACACACGCCGGCCAATAAGGGCACGGCTCGGGGAGGGGGCTGTGCCATTCGTCGGAACTTCGACGATGGTGCCGGCGTCGAACAGCTGTTTTACCCGCGTGCCCTGCGAATCCTCTTCGTCGATGATTGTGACAACCGTCAGCGACCGGCCCGACTTCAGGTCCAGCACCAGGCTGACGGCGTCGAGCGGACGCACTTGGGTGTGGAACTGGACGAAGTAGAGGTCTTCCTCAACCTGGAATGCCTCGTAGGAATCATCTCCGCGCTCGTCGCCGTGCGGATCGCCCTCGGCCGCATCGTAGGCCCAAATCACGCGGTCTTCGGTGAACGTATGTGTGATCACGGATCCGTTCGAGGCATTGATGGTGATGGTCCGCCCGGCCAGGTCCGGTGAGTGGGGTGCCTTGTTGGCGTCGAAGCCAGGGGCCAGGCCATCCAAGGGCAGCCAATTGGCAGTGTCGAGAAGATTCACGCTCATGTGGTTCCTTCCAATTCTCAGCAGCGGCGCCGGCAGGCGCCGGCACTGCTTTGAGTATTGGGCGGATCGGGGGTCGAAGTCTTGTCTGCGAGGGAATGGCACTTGACCTGAGCGGAATGGGTTCCTCCGACGCCGGCCGGAAGTGCTTGCCTTAAGCCAGCTGGGACTCTATCCGGGCCGCGCTCGCGGCCAGCGCTTCCCCGACGGCGGATTGATCCTGTTCGCGGCGGATGTAGACGACGGCGATCGCCGCGGGCCGCCCGCCGGGCACCTGGACGGGAGCGGCCAAGGATGACAAACCCGCGATGACTTCGTCGTGGCTTGCGGCGTAGCCGAGCCGGCGTGCTTCGGCTGCCTCGGGCCGATAGGGCAAGCCCGGGGCGCGGGCGGCCCATTCGTCCTCGCTCATGGTGGACTGGATGGCGATTCCAGGCGCTCCGGTGTTCACGGGGTGGCGGGTACCGGGGTGTTGTGCCAAGGTTGCGGCCGAGTGGCGCGGCTCCACAGTGACCAGCGTGACGCAATCCTGATGGTCCCAGACCGCAACGAATGCCGTCATGTTCAGGGTGTTCGCAAGCTGCGTCAGCTCGGGGAGCGCGGCCGTCTGGAGATCGCGCGAGACGCCACGCGCCAGCACTGCCAAGCCGGGGCCGGGCTGAACTCGGCCGGCGTCATCGCGCACCAAAAGGGAGTGGTCCTCCAGCGTGCGCAGAATCCGGTAGGCCACCGAGCGGTGAACGCCCAGGGCCCCGGCAAGTTCCGCGATGGTCAAGGGGCGCTCCGCGGCGGCCAGGATTTCCAGGGCCTGGATTCCGCGGGAGAGCGTCTGCGACGGCGAGACGGTCGCCGTCGTTTCCTGCGGTTTCTTCGTGGCACTGGCGGACATCATGGGCTCCATCCTATGTTGGGGTCTAACGCGGCGGGTCCGCTGTCTTGTGCCGTGGACCGCAAAAGACTATGGTTCTGTATGAGAATTTGTTGTTCAAATATAGAACAAGTTCACATATGGAACAATCTCCAGCCAGGAATCAATGATGATTGCCAAGTCCAGCCAGAATGCTGAGCCCGGCCGCCCGGGCCGCACTTCGCGGCCGCGGGCACATCACTTCCGTGGCAGCCTGGGCCGATTTGCCACCGGCGTGGCCATCGTGACGTTTGACGGCCCCACCAAAAGGCACGGTATTACCGTGAATTCCTTCACCTCGGTGTCCATGGAACCGCCGCTGGTCCTTGTCAGCATCGCCCGCACCGCCAAAGCCCACGACGAGCTCGCCGGACGGCCGTTCAGCGTCAACATCCTGGGAGCGGAGCAGCAGGAGCTGGCCCTGCACTTCGCGGGACGTCCCGGGCCCGAGCCCCGATGGGTCGAAGGCGACACGGCGCCCCGGCTATCCAATGTCCTCGCCTACTTCGAATGCACGCCATGGGCTGCCTACGACGGCGGAGACCACACCCTCTATCTGGGTGAAGTGGTGGACTTCAACTACCGCAACGGGGACGCGCTCGCCTTCGCCAACAGCTCCTTCACCACCATCCCGGAAAGCCAATTGGGAATGGAGGATCTTCTGTAGTCGCCGCGGCCCACGGAATGCCGCATCCATCACGCAACGCCGTTTCAGCTCAACCGTCATTGGAGACAACCATGGGAATCCGGACCGGACAGCAGTACCTGGACAAGCTCAACTCGATGAACCCCCACGTCCTGATCGACGGCGAGATGGTCACCGAGAAGATCGCCGATCACCCGTCCTTCAGGAACGTCGCCCGCACATACGCGAAGCTCTTCGACATGCAGCATGACCCGAAGTATGCGGACGCCCTCACCTATGAATCGCCGACGACGGGTGATCGGGTGAGCGCCTCGTTCTTGGTGCCGCGCACCAAGGAGGACCTCGAACACCGGCACGCAGCCATCCGTGCCTGGGCCGAATACTCGCATGGATTCCTCGGCCGGACGGGCGACTACATGAACGGCGCGCTCACGGCCCTTTCAGGCGCGGAGAAGTGGTTTGCCCAGGCAGATCCGATGTTCGGTGAAAACATCCGCAAATACTACGAGCATTGCCGCGAGAACGATCTGCTGGCGACGCATACGCTGATTCCACCACAAGTCAACCGCTCGGTGTCCGGATCCGAGCAGCTCGGTGGCCAACTCTCGGCCAGGGTGGTGGAGGAGCGGGAAGATGGAATTGTCGTCCACGGGGCTCGCATGCTCGCCACGATCGCGCCGATCGCCGACGAACTCCTCGTCTTCCCGTCGACCCTCCTTCGCTCTACGCCGGAAGATGCTCCCTACTCATACGCCTTCGCCCTTCCGAATGACGCTCCGGGCATGCGCTACCTGTGCCGGACCTCCCTTTACAAGGGCGGAAGCACCCATGATGAGCCGCTCGCCAGCCGCTTCGAGGAGATGGACGCCGTGGTGGTTTTCGATCATGTCTTTGTCCCCAACGAGCGAATCTTCATGCTTGGCCACCCTGAACTGTGCAACGCGTTCTACTCGGAGACCGGCGCCGGGGCCCTGATGACCCATCAGGTGGTCACACGGACCATTGCCAAGAGCGAGTTCTTCCTGGGCCTTGCTTCGGAGATCGCAGCATCCATCGGGATCGACGGTTTCCAGCACATCCAGGAAGACCTTGCCGAGCTGATCGAGACCGTTGAAATCGGCAAGGCCCTCATGGTGGCCGCGGAGGCCCAGGCGGCTCCAAGCCCGGATGGCGTGTTCCTGCCGCATTGGCCCACCCTGAATGCGGCCCGCAACTGGTACCCGAAGGTCGCCCAGCGCTTCCCGGCAATCATCCGCAAGTTCTCGGCATCCGGCCTCATGGCTTTGCCGGGCGAAGCGGACCTGGCCAGCGAGGCGCTACCGGACATTGAGCTGTATCTGCAGGCGAAGACTCTGACGGGACCGGAGCGGGTGCGTCTTTTCAAACTCGCCTTCGACGCCAGCATTTCCGCGTTCGCCGGTCGCCAGGCCCTGTATGAGTACTTCTTCTTCGGCGATCCCGTCCGGATGGCCGGCGCCCTCGTCAACAGCTACGACCGAGAACCGGCCCGCGCCCGCGTGCGGGAATTCCTCGAACGGACAGACTGAACGCGCGGCAAGTCTCCAACGCTCGCTCACCTATGACCGGAAAACCCGCAACGCTCCTGCCAATTTGCGCACTACCCCGCCCGCTTCAAGAGCCGCACAGCGTCGTCGTCCGTCAGCTGTTCGAAGTGCTCGTAGAACGCGCCCACGGCGTGGAATTTGCCCGGCGTGTGCAAGCACATCATGAAGTCGCACACCCGGCTGATGGATGCCTGGGCTTCGAGGGACGACACCGGGACGGCGGCCACCACGGTCGCCGCCCCTCCCGCACGGACGGCTTCGACGGCGGCGCGCATGGTTGCTCCCGTGGCGAGTCCGTCGTCGACAAGCACCACAGTCTTGCCCGAAAGCTCGAAGTTGATACCGGGATAGGTTTTCACGCGCCGCAAGAGCTCGCCCCGTTCGCGTACCTCCACCGAGTCAAGCGAAGCCTGGGTGATTCCATGCCACAACATGCGTTCGGCCAGGGGTCGGTTGACCATGCGGACAATTCTGCCGTTGGACCAGGCAAGGGCGCCGAAGGCTGTTTCTTCACGCCCGGGGATGCCGAGTTTGCGCACCAGGACGGCGCCGTACGGCTGGTAGAGCTCGACGGCGGCCGCAGCCGCCACCGGGACTCCGCCGCGGGCCAGCCCAAGCAAGATCGTGTCCGGCCGTTCCCGGAGCTGCGGAAGCCCGGCTGCCAGGCGGCGTCCGGCGTCCGCACGGTCCTTGAAGCGCATGCCCATTCGTCTCACTTCCACGTCATCCGGCGCTGAATCAAGCCTACCTTTCTTGCCGCGACCGCTCCTCGCTGCCACGATGGGCCGTGTGAACAAGCCCATCGGTTATTGGATCAAACGCCTGGATGCCGCGCTGGAAGCGCATCTGGACAGTACCTTGGCCAGGTTGAAACTCAGCCGTAGGCAATGGCAAACCCTCAATGTCCTGGCTGAGGAACCTCTCAGCCCAGAGGATCTTGACGGCATCCTCAACCCTTTTTGGGGCGGCGATACGCGGCGTCGCGAAAATGAACTCGCAGCGCTGGTGGGCCGCGGAATGATCATCATGGTGGACGATCGCATCAGCCTCAGCGAACTAGGCCACGTAAAACATCTGGAAGCCCAGCGACTCGTCGAGGACTCCCGCCGGGACATCTCGATAGGGATAGGCATTGACGAATACGCCATGGCCCTGAGCGTGCTGGAGCGTATGACGCTCAACGCGGAACGGCTGGCCGGGTAGGGCATGCCGTTCCGCCACTAGCCTAGACGCCGAGGAACGCCACCGCAGCGTCCTTGAAAGCCCGGCTGGTGATGGCGTTGCTGTGGTTCCGTCCTGGGATAAGTAGTTGTTCCGCCATGCCACCGGCATGGCCCGCGATCGCGACGAGTTCAGGCATGGTGACCGCCCGTTCGTCCTTGTCGCCGGCCACCAGCAGCATCGGCATGTGCGGCACCGCCTCGGCAGGATCGTACGGTTCGCCCTTGATGGCCTCGATGAGCGACAAGAGCGCGAATAGATCGTTGCTCGGCAAGAGCTGCGCCATTTTGAGCAAGCCTGCGGTGGACTCGTCTTCGATGGGCGTGCCGTCGGCAAGGTAGTGTTGGGCAGCCACGAGATCGAAGGACGCCAGCGGGTCTTCCTTGTTCGGGCCGCCCAGCACCAGGCGGTGCACGAGTTCGGGCTGGGTCGCCCCGAATTCCCAGGCGAGCCGGGAGCCCAAAGAATAACCAATGATGTCGAGCCCGCTGGAAGGGTCACCGTCGCGCACGGGGCGTGCACCGGCGTCGGTCACTATCTGAAGCAGGTCCGCGCGGATACGGCTGGGCGAGTACGAGTCCAGGTCCTCGGGGGAGGCGCTCCGGCCGTGTCCGGGAAGGTCCACCGTGATAACGCGGCGGCCGGCGCCTTGCAGGGTGGTAATCCATCCTGTGTCTCCCCAGTTGAGTTTGCTGGAGGAAGAAAAGCCATGCAGGAGCAGGATGGGTCGCAGCCCGGCGTCGGTCCCCGCGGCGGGTTCATGGATTTCCACGAAGATATGGGGATCCGTTCCTTCCACGGTGTGGATGTGCTCTCCTGTGTGCCTGCCGCTCATGGTGTCAGTCCTCATCAAGTACGGCGCTCAGGCGGACCCGGCGCTTCGGTGCGTCATCCTTCGGAACCGTGCCCACCATGCCGGCAGTATCGTCCGGCACTTCGAACACCACCAGCGGCTCGCCGACGTTGATCGTGTCGCCCGGCGCGCCGTGGATACGGATCACTTTACCTGCCTGCGGGCTCGGCAACTCGAGGACGGATTTACTCTTTCCAGCTCTACGATGAGGCACTCCGTGCAGCTTTGACTTTGGCCCCGATCCGGCAGGCTACGGCGATGCACGCGATCAGCAGGAATGTGCCGATCAACTGGCCGGCGCTCTCGGCGTTCGAGAAGCCCACCACGAAGATGAGGGCGAGCAGTGCCAGTCCGAACACGGTGAGGAAGGGGAAGCCCTTCATGCGAAGGGGCAGCTCGGTTCCGTCGCGGTCGGCCCGGCGGCGCAAGATGAACTGCGACACGAGGGCTGTACCCCACACCACCAGGCACGTGGAGCCCACAAGGTTGAGCAATGCCGGCAGGACGCGATCGGGAAAGAGCAGTTCCAGCACGGTGGCGATGAAGCCGAAAGCGACGGAGACCCCGACGGCGGCCATAGGCACCTGAGCGCCGCGCAGCCGCGATAGGAAAGCCGGTGCTTCGCCGCGCTCAGACAAGGAGAAGACCATGCGCGAGGCCCCATAGAGGTTGGCGTTGAGCGCCGACAGCAGGGCCACGACGGCAACGAGGGTGATAGCCGTACCGGCTCCCGGAATGCCGGCAAGGTTCAGGACACCGGCGAACGGCGACTTCAACCCTTCTGAGTCGGAGGGAAGGACGGCCGCAATAACGAAGACGGATCCGATGTAGAAGACCAGGATGCGCCACACCACCGTGCGGATGGCTTTGCCGACGCTGTGTACAGGATCCTGCGTCTCAGCCGCCGCAACGCTGACGATTTCGGTGCCACCGAAGGCGAAGATCACGACAAAGAGCGCCGTGGCAATTCCAGCCCAGCCGGACGGTGCGAAGTTGGCGGTCATGTGTCCGAGGCCGGGGGAGGTCACTCCAGGCAGCCAACCGAACAGCAATGCCGCACCGATGACGAGGAACGCGACAATGGCGGCAACTTTGAGGATGGCAAACCAGAACTCGAACTCGCCAAAGTTCCGGACTCCGGCGAGATTGATCGCAGTGAAGGCCACCATGAAAACCAGGGCCAGTGCCCACACGGGAATAACCGGCCAGACAGAGAACAGTAGTCCTGCGGCACCAAGAGCTTCCGCGGCGATGACGACTACCAACTGCAACCACCAGAGCCAGCCGACCGTGGATCCGGCTGTTTTGCCCATGGCCTTTTCGGCATAGACGGAGAAGGCGCCGCTGTTGGGATTGGCGGCCGCCATCTCGCCGAGAGCCCACATCACCAGGATGATCAGGGTGCCCGCCACCAGATAGGAGATGAGTACTGCCGGGCCTGCCGCGTGGATTCCTGCGCCGGAGCCGAGGAAGAGGCCTGCGCCAATGGCACTGCCCAAGCCCATCATGGTCAATTGGCGAGGCTTCATCGAGTGGCCGAGGCCCTGCGAAGGAATGGCGGGCTTAACAGCGGTGGACTTCGTTGTCATTCGTGTTTACCTTCTTGTGGATGGATTGTCGCTTGATCCTCATGGGACTTATCGAATTTACCGCTTCCACAGGGAAAGTGGCGAAAAACACCTCTGAAGGCATGGTTGCAACTTGGTGCTGGGAGCGGCGGCCAAGGAGGACTGTGAAACATTTGGACTCTGGCCGTGCACGGTCGTACCATTAGTTCTAGTCATTTTGACTTTAACTATTTTCCTGGTCCCTGAGGCAAAGAAGCGGGGTGAATACCGTGTACGCCACCTCCGCGAATGTCGCAGAGCGCAGGCTCGCGCCGCCGTCGTTGGCCATATCAACGGTGATCTTCGCCCTCCGCCCGAGCGAAAGCTCGGGCCGCCCCACGCTGTGGCTGCCGCTGGTACGCCGCATCCGCGAACCGTTCAAGGATATGTGGGCGCTTCCCGGCGGTCCCTTGCAGCATGACGAGTCCCTCCAGGATGCCGCTTCACGGAACCTGCGCGAAACCACAGGATTGGTGCCTCAATACCTCGAGCAGCTCTACGCCTTCGGCGGCCTGCATCGCTCGCCCGCCCAGCGAGTTGTTTCGATCGTCTACTGGGCCTTGGTGCAGCCCACGGAAGCCGCACTGGCGGATGAATCAGAGAACGTCCGTTGGTTCCGGGCAGACAGGCTCGCCGAATTGGCCTTCGATCACAACGCGATCGTCGACTACGCGTTATGGCGGTTGCGCAACAAAATGGCCTACGGGTCCATCGCCTATCACTTGCTGGGTGAGTTCTTCACCCTGGCACAGGTCCGCGAAGTCTACGAGGCTGTCCTGGACCGTCAGTTGGATCCGGCGAACTTCCGCCGGCAAATCAAGGGAACACCGGAAATCGAAGAGACCGGTGAATACCTCCAGGGCGGAAAACACCGCCCGCCACGCCTCTACCGCTTCACCGGCACGCCCGGACTCGGGCCAGACAACAGGAGTACACCATGAGCAGCGTCAACACAGCTATTCAGCTGATCACGCGGGAGGAAGCCGAGAGTGGCCGTTCCGCGGCGGGCTCAACGTGCAGCCCCGCCTTGGCCAAAGGCCCGTGGGAGTACGACCTCGCTGAGGCCCGCGCCGGCATCCCCGCCTACGGTCCCGGAGCTTCCAGCTCAGACGACGCTCCAAAAGCCACACCCCGGCAGGGCCAGTTGCCTGAAGAGTACAAGGTGGCCAGCGGCGCCGAGCTCGACGCCCGGATCCGCGCGGCCAAGGAGACGCTCGGGGACCGGGCCGTCATCCTGGGCCACTTCTACCAGCGCGACGAGGTGGTCCAATACGCGGATTTCGTGGGCGATTCCTTCCAGCTGGCCAACGCTGCGCTGACCAAGCCCGACGCCGAGGCCATCATCTTCTGCGGCGTGCACTTCATGGCAGAGACTGCGGACATCTTGTCCAGCGAGGGCCAGGCCGTGGTGCTGCCGAACCTGGCCGCGGGCTGCTCCATGGCAGACATGGCCGACGAGGACTCGGTGGAGGAATGCTGGGAGCAGCTCGAAGAGCTCTTCGGCACCGCCCCTGATTCCGAAGGCCGTGCGCCGGTCATCCCGGTAACCTACATGAACTCGTCAGCAGCATTGAAGGCCTTCTGCGGACGCAACGGCGGCATCGTCTGTACGTCCTCCAACGCCAAGACGGTTCTCGAATGGGCATTCGAGCGCGGCCAGAGGGTGCTCTTCTTCCCCGACCAGCACTTGGGACGCAACACCGCCAAGGCACTCGGCGTGCCGCTGGAGCAGATGCCCATGTGGAACCCGCGCAAGGAATTCGGCGGAAACGACGAACAGACCCTGCTGGATTCCCGTGTCATCCTCTGGCACGGCTTCTGCTCCGTCCACAAGCGCTTCAACGTGGGCCAGATCGAGAAGGCGCGCGCCGAATTCCCGGGCGTGAACGTCATTGTGCACCCCGAGTGCCCCATGGAGGTTGTTGACGCAGCAGACGGCGCAGGCTCCACAGACTTCATCAAGAAGGCCATCGCCGCCGCAACCGAGCCCACCACCTTCGCGATCGGTACCGAGATCAACATGGTGAACCGCTTGGCCGCGGAGAACCCGCAGCACACCATCTTCTGCCTTGACCCGGTGATCTGCCCTTGCTCCACGATGTACCGCATCCACCCCGGCTACCTCGCTTGGGTACTCGAGGAACTGGTGGAAGGCCGCGTGGTCAACCGCATCACAGTGGACGACTCGGTCAAGGACAACGCCAAGATCGCCCTCGAACGCATGCTTGCCGCACGGCCGCTCTAGGCCACACCCCGTACCAACCAGTCGAATTGAGCCTCACATGACTGCAGAACGTATTCCCGGCGCTCCCGCGCGGCGGCGGCTCGTCGTCGTCGGGAGCGGCATCGCCGGCCTCTACTCCGCGCTGCTGGCCGCCGAGGCCGGTGCGGACGTCGTCCTGCTCAGCAAGGGGGCGCTTGCGGACAGCAACACGTTCTTCGCCCAGGGCGGGATTTCGGCAGTGCTGGACGAGCCCGCCCCCGGCGACACCGTCGCGGCGCACATCACGGACACGCTCAAAGCCGGCGCGGGCCACTGCAATGAGGAGGCCGTGCGCGTGCTGTGCACCGAAGCGCGCCTCGACATCATGGGGCTGGAGCGTTTCGGCGTCCGTTTCGACACGGACGACGACGGCGATCCGGCCTTGGGACTCGAAGCCGCCCACTCCGCGCCGAGGATCCTGCACACCGGCGGAGACGCCACCGGAGCCGGGGTCGCGAACGCGCTCATCCTGGCGGTCCTTGACGCGCAGGACGCCGGGAAGATCCAGGTGCTGGGACATGCCCAAGCGACTTCCCTGATCCAGTCGGAGGGGCGTGTGACAGGCGTCGAATTTTTGCGCAACGGCCGCTTCGAGAGCGTATTCGGCGATGCCGTGCTGCTGGCCACCGGTGGGGCGGGGCAGCTGTTCGCGCAGACAACCAATCCCTCGGTCGCCACGGCCGACGGACTCGCGCTCGCATGGCGGGCAGGCGCCGAGCTCGCAGACCTGGAATTCTTCCAATTCCACCCTACGAGCATGGTTCTCCCCGCTGCCGGAGGACCAACTCCTCTCGGCGCCGATCCGCTCCTCATTTCCGAAGCCGTCCGCGGCGAAGGCGCCATCCTGGTGGACGCAAACGGCAAGCGATTCATGCCTGGCTACCACCCGGACGCCGAACTGGCGCCGCGCGACGTCGTCTCCCGCAGCATTGCCCTCCACCTGGCTTCGCTTGGTGAACCCAACGGCCACGTCTTCCTTGACGCCCGGGTCGTGGAAGCGAACAAGGGGGAGGGCTTCCTTGAGAAGCGCTTCCCCACGCTCAGCGCCCGGACACGCGAAGCCGGCATCGACTGGACCCTCGAGCCGGTTCCGGTTGCCCCTGCCGCCCACTACTGGATGGGTGGCGTAGTCACCGACCTCCACGGCCGTACCTCCGTGCCGGGGCTGCTTGCGGCCGGCGAAGTTGCGTGCACCGGAGTCCAAGGCGCCAATCGCCTGGCCAGCAACTCCTTGCTCGAAGGGCTTGTGTTCGGGCGGCGCGCTGTCGAAGGGTTCCTTGGGTGGGCGCCGCCGAACGGTGGGGTGACCGACTCGCCAGTTCCCTCGGCGCCTGCGCTCCGGTCTCACGCCGGCGAACGCCTCGCAAGCTCGGCGGCCGGCGTGGACCTCCACGCAACAACGGCGCTTTCGGGAACCACCGAGCCGGCCGGTCCGCTCTCGTGGCAACCCGAGCTTGTCCCCGAGCCCTTCTCCAGAACCGCCCTTCGGCGGCTGATGACTGCCAAGGCGGGGGTTCTCCGGACCGGGGGGTTGCTCCGGGAGGCCGCTGAGGCACTCGACGCTTGGGCCGACGTCGTGCTTCCTGAGAATGTGCCGGACTCTGCCGATCCCCGCGTGCACGAGGATGCTAATTTGCTCCTGGCTGCGCAGCTGTTGGTGCAGGCTGCGGGGTCGCGCCGGGACCCGCTCGGGGCGCATTACCGGAGTGACGCCGTCGAAACCCAACGCGAAGAAATTGTTCAGAGATACACGATCCGCCGGAAAGCGAGCCTCGTCAATGACTAGCCTGACCCTCCCTGCTGCACCCGTCCGGGACATTCTGGAGCGGGCTTTCGCGGAGGACGCGCCGAGCGGCGACATCACCTCGCAGCTGCTCATTCCCGCCGAGGCCCGCGCCACCGCCGTGCTCAATGCCCGGGTTCCAGGGGTCTTCAGCGGCGGAACGGTGTTCCGTGACGCCATGCTGCTCATCGACCCGGACACCGAGGTGGAGCTGTTGCTCGCGGATGGTGAAGCGTTCGACGCCGGAACCCACCTCGCTCGGGTCAGCGGCCGCGCCCGCTCTGTGTTGCTCGCCGAACGCGTCGGGCTCAACCTCGCCCAGCGGATGAGCGCCATTGCCACCAAGACCGCGGAGTTCGTCAAGCTGGTCGATGGCACCAAGGCCCGCATTACTGACACGCGGAAAACCACCCCCGGGCTGCGGGTGCTCGAACGCTACGCCGTGCGCTGCGGCGGGGGAGCCAACCACCGCTACAGCCTGTCCGATGCCGTGCTGGCCAAGGACAACCACCTGGCCGTGATGACGGGTGGCGATTCCGCGAAACTCACTGCACTGCTCAAGGCCGCCAAGGCCCAGCTGGGCCACACCACACACTTCGAGGTGGAAGTGGACCGGGCCGAGCAGATCGAACCGGTACTGGCGGCCGGGGTGGACACGATCATGCTGGACAACTTTTCCCTTGAGGAGCTCCGTGCCGGCGTGAGGCAGGTGGCTGGCCGCGCCGTCGTCGAGGCGAGCGGCAACGTCAACGTCAACACCGTGGCGGACATCGCCGCCGCGGGGGTGGATGTGATTTCCATCGGCGGACTCACTCACAGTGTCAACGCGCTGGATCTGGGCCTGGACGTGACGCTCGACGTGACGCCGGACCCCTTCGTGGGTCTCGGCTGACGCCATGATCTTCCTCGACGCAGCGGCGACGACGCCCGTCCGCAGGGAAGTCCTCGAAGCGATGTGGCCGTATCTGACGGGCGAGTTCGGCAATCCTTCAAGCCATCACAGCCTCGGCGAGGCAGCTGCGAATGCGTTGTCCGGGGCCCGTGCGGCGGTGGCGAAGGTCCTGGGATGCAGACCGGGGGAGATCACCTTCACCTCTGGTGGGACCGAGGCTGACAACTTGGCGGTGAAGGGAATCGCCTTAGCGAGGCGGGCCACGGATCCTGCCCTGAACCGGATTGTCATCAGCGCTATCGAACACCCGGCCGTGGAGGAATCTGCACGCTACCTGCAACGCGTCCACGGATTCGACGTGGACGTGGTCCCCGTGGACCGGCACGGTGTGGTGACGGCTGAGGCTCTTCGGGCCATCCTGCGTCCGGAAACCGCGCTCGTCAGCATCATGTACGCGAACAACGAGATCGGGACGGTGCAGCCCGTGCGGCAGCTCGCAGAGGTGGCCGCGGAACATGGCGTGCCGTTCCATACGGACGCTGTCCAGGCCGCTGGTTGGCTGCCCATCGGCGTCAAGGAACTGGGGGTCGACGCCATCAGTATTTCCGGCCATAAACTCGGCGCGCCCAAGGGCAGCGGGGTGCTCTATGCCAAGGGCAGGTTGCGCCTTGAGCCGCTGGTCCATGGCGGCGGTCAGGAGCGGGGCAGGCGCTCCGGGACTGAAAACGTAGCGGGGGCGGTCGCGCTGGCCACGGCACTGACTCTTGCCCACGCCGGACAGTCCGGACTGGCGGGGCGCGTCTCGGAGTTGCGGGATGCCTTCATCCGCGCTGTCCTTGAGGCTGTGCCTGGTGCAGTGCTGACCGGCCACCCCTCGCAGCGCTTGCCGTCGGTTGCGTCCTTCTGCTTACCCGGCACGAGCGGGGAGTCGGTCTTGCTTGAGCTCGAGCGGCTCGGGGTGGTGTGCTCGAGCGGATCGGCCTGCGCCGCTGGATCCGACGCTCCCTCGCCGGTGCTGCTGGCCTTGGGAATCGAGCCCGAGGTGGCCCACACAGCTGTCCGTTTCAGCTTCGACTCCACGGTGACGTCAGCGGAACTGGAGCAAGCCGCGGAAGCCGTGGCTGCCGCCGTCGGGAGCGTGCAGGGGCTCGGTCGCCGCTGACCGTCCCCACCCCAACTAGCTCGCATTTGTTGTCGTTTTGAGGGCTCAAAACGGCATCTACTGTTAGTCAGTTGGGAATCCGGCAGTCAATCAAACGTGGCGGGCCCGGCGGAAAATCCAGTGCCGCAGCATGGTGAAGCGCACGGCCGTGGCGAAGAATCCGGACAGGGTGGTGGTCCAGAGGTCTTCAGTAACGGAGGCGTCGGGCCGGAACGCATGCAGGACGCCCAGGCTCCCACCCGTGATGACCAGGGCCACCGCAATCACGATCAGCCCATTCACGTGGTCCCGGGTTCTCTTCCGGTTGCCGATGATTTTGAAGGTCAACCGCCGGTTCAATGCGGTGTTCATGAGCGAAGTGATGATCAGCGCTCCGGCGTTGGCCAGTTGGGGTCCCATCCACGGCCGGAACAGCGCATACAGGGCCAGCGACGTTGCAGTACAGATGATTCCGACGCCGGTGAAGCGGATGAGTTGGCGAACTACTGGATACCGCAGGACACCTTTGTGTCGCCTACCAGTGAGTGTTCTTGAAAGGGACGCCTGCCGCGGCTCAGTGGCGGGCGCGGCAGAAGACTCCATTGCTCAAGCCTGTCACATCAAGCTGGGGATTTTCTCCCAAGAAGCTGTTTTTACGGGGTTGCTGAGCTCCCCGATACCCTCAATGCGGCAGGTCACAGTATCTCCGGGCTCGATCCGGGCGCATTCGGCCGGGAAACCGGTGAGCACCAGATCGCCGGGGTGCAAGGTCATGAACGACGTCAGGTAGACAAGGATTTCGTCCACCTTCCAGCCCAGATCGGCGGAACTGGCTTTCCGCAATTCCCTGCCGTTGTGCACGATGCCGATTGAAAGATCACTGTCGTCGAGATCTGTGACGATCCACGGTCCTACGGGAGTGAACGTGTCCTGGCTCTTCGCGCTGATCCACAGTTCGTCGGTCTTTTGCAGGTCCCTGGCCGAGACATCATTTCCGATCGTGAAACCGAGGATGGCGCCGCGCGCGTTGTCGAGCGTCAACCCACGGACTCTGCGGCCGACGACGACGGTCAGTTCCGCTTCAGGGTCCACGTACCCGACGTCGGAGGTGAGTTCGATCGCGTCGCCTGGTCCGATCACGCTTGTGGCGGCTTTGTGGAACGCCTGCGCAGGTAGCTCCCGCCCAGGCTGGCCGGTGTTGTGCGCCATGCCGAGGACGTTTGCTGGAACAGACGGAGCCAGGAACGTGAACGTCTCCTCCGATACCTTTGCACCCGTGTGCCACCCCGGCCGGTCCGCGCTGCTGCCATTTGCCAGCGAGCCCGGGAGCGGGCTGTCCACCAGGGTCCAGGTGCGGCCTGCTTCGGAAGCGAAGTCGACGGCGTCGTTGGCCACGAAGAATTGTTCGTCCGGCGTGGCCGGGGAGAGCGGGCGGACGCGGGCGATCCGGCGGACACGTGAGGAAGTCATAAAGACATCCTACGTCCTAGAGCTATACGGGCAGGTAGAGCTCCCCAACCGGGATGTCCGCGGACAGTCGATTCGCTGGTCCGGCCAAGGGGCAGGCCCAGGCCTCGTTGTACGCACAGGACGGGTTGTAGGCGAAGTTGAAGTCGAGCACGAACTCCTGCTGTTGCCCGGATCCGCGAAGGCCGTGGAAAGCGCCCTTGATGGTGTCCAACAGGTATCGGCCGGCCCCGTAGCTTCCACCTGGCTTACCGGCTGTGGCGTCGCGGAAGGGGACGAAGATACCGCCACCGTAGCTGCGGAGGCGCCATACCGCCAGGGAGCCAAGCTCGTCGAGGTCGAAGGTGCCAAGCCGGACGAACGGCACCACGCCATCGGTTCCGGTCTGGACATTCATCTCTTGGCCCGCGCCTTCAGGAGACAACGCGGCATAGCGGCGGAATTGGGGGTTGTAGTCAGCGGTGCGGAGGCCCGAGAAGGCTTGCTTGCTGCCGGGCGTCAACGCCGAGGCCGGGTGGGTTCCGAACATTCGATCCCGTTCCTGGCGCCAATAGACATGGGCTTGAAAGGGATCGCCCACCGCAATCTTCCGGACGTCGCCGTACAAGGCAAACGTACGCAAGCGCCAGTCCGCAATGTCCACGGCGGAAATTCCGGCAACACTTTTTTCGTCCTCGTCAAACTGATCTGGAGCCATGCGTCCAGCCTAGTCCTACGGCACGGGGCGCAGCCGCTTGCCGTACGGTCTCTCCAGGTTTGCACTCGCGAAACGCCGGCCCGGACGGGCGGGCAGCGGTGCGGCGCCGCTAGGCTTGTGTGCATGAGAGCCAAGCGGATCCCGTTGAAGTTTTCAATCGCCGTCGTAGGGGTGCTCGTGGCGGTGTCCGCGGCTGGCTGCAGTTCCGAAGGCAAGGGCGGAACCGTCTGGACGGCCGGGTCCACCAGTGCGACGCCGGGCACTCCGGGGCCGTCGGGCGCGAGTACGGCGCCGCCGTCGGGCACTTCCGCCGCTTCGGGGAGCCCCTCCACCGGAAGTACGGCGACGGCGGGGGCTACGGCCTCTGCGTGGAAGACGTATTCGGATGCGGCCAAGAAGGTCAGCTTCGATCTTCCAAGCGACTGGATTGCGCAATCGGTCACGCCCGACGCGGGCTCCTTGCCAGGCGCCCTCAAGATCGAAGTCAAGGATGCCAAGGGACGGTACCTGGCCACGCTGCACACCGGGCTGCCTGCGGCGAGCCCCGCCGACTGCAGTCCGGCGGCCAAGCGGCCATACGTGGTTGTCAGCAGCGTCCCCATTGACCTGCCCCACGCGGACGGAGATTCCACGATTCCCCCGCATGTGGTGTTCAGGGTCATTCAGGGCTATAAATTCTTCGGTTCGTACGGCATCACCAACCTGGTGGCTGGAACCGATGGCCAAGCCTGCCAACTCCGGAATCTCGTGGTGGGGCCCACTGGAAAAGGCAACTACTACTTTGGGGACATGCCTGCCGTGCACGCATTTGCCACGGACGAAGTGGTTGCGCCGGCGAAGTCCTTCGACACCTTGGACCAGGCTGCCAAATACGTTGATCAGGGTTCGGAATTCGCCAACGTCCAGCGGATGCTACTGTCTCTGAAGATCAATCTGTAGAACCACGATTGACTTGCCAATAGATCGGCGACACTGGGGTGGAGTGTCCAGCCGCGACACTCCGGAGATCCATGGAACGCAACGTTGCTGCCCAGCTCGTTTTCAAGACCGTCGCCAACACCAAGGTGGCGATGGCAATCGCCGTAGCCAACAATCCAGGTTACGAATCGTTGACCGAAGAGTTGTCAGTCACGGTGGACGGCGAAGCTGTTCCGGTGGCTGAGCTGACAGACCACCACGGCGGCCGTTTCCACTACATGGAGTTCGCCGAACCCAGCGAGGTGACGGTCGATTACCGCGCCTCGGTGGAGGGCTTGGGTGTCCCCGATGAGTCCTCGCGGATGGAGCTCATCCGTTATGTGCGGCCCAGCCGTTATGCCGAGTCCGATCGGCTCCTTCCGACGTCCTACGCAGAGTTCGGGGGGCTGCATGGCGAGGAGCTGTTGCAGGCCGTCCGGAACTGGGTCCACGACGAACTCCGTTACGTCAGTGGTTCCTCGCGGGGGACGGACGGAGCGGTGGAAACGCTGCTGCACCGCAAAGGTGTCTGCCGCGACTTCGCCCACCTGGCCATCGCCCTCCTTCGGTCCAAGGACATCCCGGCGCGGCTCGCGGCCGTATATGCGCCCGGCCTGAGCCCCATGGACTTCCATGCTGTGGCTGAGGCTCACATCGATGGAACCTGGTACGTGATCGACCCCACCGGACTGGCCCCGAGGGAGTCCATGCTGCGCATCACGGCCGGGCGCGATTCCTCGGACACCGCGTTCCTGTCGACGGTGGGCGGAAGCTTGTCCCTGAAGAGCCTGAAAGTGACGGCCGTCGTGGCCGACGAGCTGCCGGATGAGGATCCGGCAAAGCTCGTCGTCCTGCGCTGACGCAATCCTGGGCCGGCCGCCTTGGCCCCGCTCTACCTGCTTGCGACGAACGCTTGCAGCTTTTCCGTCAGCCGGAGCAGCTCACGTTGTTCCTCGGCCGTCAGGGCAGGAGCCACAAGCTCGGCGATATCGCGGATGTGCTCCCGGCCAATCTCTTTCTGAAGTTCCTGCCCGGTTTCGGTGAGCCCTAGCAGGATCCCGCGGCCGTCGTCGGGGGCGATGCTGCGTTCCACGAGTCCGCGCTTCTCCAACCTGTCAACCAGGCGGCTCAGGCTGGATTGGCTGAGCAGGACGTGATCGTTGATCTCGTTCAGCCGCAGCTTGCCCGTGGGGCAGCGGGAAAGCGTGAACAGGACGTCATACTCCTTGATGGGCAGCTTCTTGAACGCCGGCCCGGCTTGGAGCCGGCGCATGACCGCCACCTGGGAGCGGAACAAGGACTCCCAGGTTTCGGCGGCAAGGCGCACGGATGACGAGGTGGGTGCCTTGGTGCTCACGCCGACCTCCCGGCAGGATCGGTCACGTCATCGCTGGATGAAGCGGCCAAGGAAGCGGCAACACGTGACGCGTGGGTGGGTGCATCGGGTACGTGCGCCGGCTTGCGGTCCTCGAATTCCTTGCGCAGGACCGGCAGGACTTCTTCGCCGAAGAGATCCAACTGCTCCAGGACGGTCTTGAGCGGCAGGCCGGCGTGGTCCACCAGGAAGAGCTGGCGCTGGTAGTCGCCGAAGTACTCGCGGAAGGTCAGCGTCTTTTCGATGACCTCCTGCGGGCTGCCGACGGTGAGCGGCGTTTGGGAAGTGAAGTCCTCAAGTGAGGGCCCGTGGCCGTACACCGGCGCATTGTCGAAGTAGGGACGGAACTCCTTCACCGCATCCTGGGAGTTCTTGCGCATGAAGAACTGCCCGCCGAGTCCGACGATGGCTTGGTCTGCCTTGCCGTGGCCGTAGTGCTCGTAGCGTTCGCGGTACAGGCCGATCAGCTGCTGGTAGTGCTCCTTGGGCCAGAAGATGTTGTTCGCGAAGAAGCCGTCGCCGTAGTATGCGGCAAGTTCCGCGATCTGGGGGCTGCGGATGGAGCCGTGCCAGACGAAGGGCGCGACGCCGTCGAGCGGGCGGGGCGTGGAGGTGAAGTTCTGCAGCGGGGTGCGGTACTTGCCGCTCCAGTTGACGGTGTCCTCATCCCAGAGCCGACGCAGGAGGGAGTAGTTCTCGACGGCGAGTTCGATCCCGTCCTGGATGTTCTTGCCGAACCAGGGGTACACCGGAGCCGTGTTGCCGCGGCCCATGATGAGGTCCACGCGGCCGTCGGCGAGGTGCTGGAGCATGGCGAAGTCTTCGGCGATCTTGACCGGATCGTTCGTGGTGATCAGCGTGGTGGACGTGGACAGCGTGATGCGTTCCGTCTGCGCCGCGATGTAGGCCAAAGTGGTGGTGGGGGACGATGAGAAGAAGGGGCGGTTGTGGTGCTCGCCGATCGCATAGACATCCATGCCGATCTCTTCGACTTTCTTGGCAATGGCCACGGCGGCCTTGATGCGCTCGTTCTCCGTGGGGGTCTTGCCCGTGGTGGGGTCAGTGGTGATGTCGCTGACGCTGAATACGCCGATCTCCATGATGTGCCTTTCTGCCTACCCGATTGGTGTTCGGGCTCTGGTAAACAGTCTATCCCAAAATAGATGCATTTGCATGTATCGGTGTTTGCAACAGGGCAAGGCGTCATTTTGTTCCCGGTGTGTTGCCTTACTCGGAGCGGCCGGTAGCGGAGCGGCGGCCGGTGACCCTGGGGATCATTCCGGTGGTCCAATCCAGGTGCTCGGCCTCGCCATGGCCGGCAGTGCCATCCTTCGCGTCCGGACGCTGCGTCAGAGCCTTGAGCAGTGCTTTCTTCTCCCGCCGGCCTTCGACCAGTTTGTAGAGGACCGGAACCAGAACGAGGGTCAGCGCCGTGGACGAGACGAGCCCACCGATGACCACGATCGCGAGCGGCCGGGAAATGAAGCCGCCGCCCCCCGTGAGGCCCAAAGCCATGGGCGTGAGGGCGAAAACGGTGGCTAGCGCGGTCATGAGGATGGGGCGTAGCCGCTGCCGGGCGCCGTGGGTGATGGCTTCGGCAACGCTCATTCCGGGGTTGCCGCCGTGCGGTTTACGGTACTGGTTGATGAGGTCGATCAGCACAATCGCATTGGTCACGACGATTCCCACCAACATCAGCATGCCGATCAGCGAAGGCAGGCCCAGCGGGACCCCCGTGAGCAGGAGCAAAGCGATGGCGCCCGTCGCCGCGAAAGGCACGGATACGAGCAGGATGAGCGGCTGGATGAGGGACTTGAAGGCGGCCACCATGATGACATAGACGATGGCGACGGCGGCCAGTAGAGCGAGGCCGAGCTGCCGGAACGAGTCCGCCTGCTGGGTTGTGGCGCCGCCGATCGTGGCGGTAACGCCTGCCGGCAGCTGCACGGAGGCCAGCCGCTCGCTGACTGCCGTACTGACCGCACCAAGGTTGGAGCCCGACGGCGTGACTGTCACCTTCGCGCTTCGCTGGCCGTTGCTGCTGGTGATGGACACCGGGGTGTCCACTTGCTTCACGGAAGCGATGCTGGACAGCGGAACCGGCCCTGCCGCCGTCGGGAGGTTGATGGCCCGGACGTCGGCGATGCTGCTGAAATGCGTGCCTTCGCCGATCTGGACCGGGAAATCGGTCGTGTCGATGCGGACAGTGCCTGCGGGGACGGGACTGACAGTAGACGCCAGCACGCCGGCAACTTGTTCTTCGTTCAATCCAGCGGCGACGGCTTTGGCCCGATCAACTTTTACCTGGACCACGGACTGGCTGGCATCCAGGTTGGTGGCCACCTCGGAACTCCCGGGTACGCCGTCCATGGCCTTCGCCACAGTGTCGCTAGCGGTCTTCAGATCAGCGGTGTTGGCGGCGTTGATGGTGATGTCCACGCTGGAAGACGTGCCCAGGCCGCCCTGTTGGGCGCCGACAGTAATCTTTCCGACAGCCGAGGCGCTGGAGAGCCGGGACCGGACCGTGTCCTGCAGTTTCTGCTGGTCAGCCTTTTCGTCCGTCACTACCGTGAACGTCGAGTTGGACGCGCCGCTGGAAGTGAGGGCGGCGAAACCGGTCTGGGCATTGCCTGAGGTTACCTGGACGTCCTTGATGCCACCGATTCCGCGGAGGACCGATTCCACTTGTGCAGCAGCGGCGCCGGTTTGTTCCAAGCTGGTACCGGCAGGGAGGACCTGGCGCACGGTCATGCTGTTCTGGCCGGAGTTGCCCAGGAGGTCTGTCGCAAGCAGCGGGGACATGGCTGCTGTTCCACCCAACACCAGGACCGCGGCGACGATGGTCACCACCGGGTGCTTCTGGGTCTTGGCCAGGATGGGCAAATAGCCGCGCTGCAGTAGGCTCCGCTGCTCCGCCTCATGCGCAGCGGCAACGGCGTGCTCAGCGGCGACGGCGTCCGCGGCGTCGGAGGCATTCCCAGCGGCCCGCGATGGCGACTTGAGGAACCAATACGCCAGCACCGGAACGATGGTGAGGGAGACGAGCAACGACGACAACAAGGCGATGGTCACCGTCAGGGCGAAGGGCCGGAAAAGCTCGCCCGCCAGATTGCCCACGAAGGCGATCGGCAGGAAGACGGCAACCGTGGTGAGGGTGGACGCCGTGATGGCACCGGCAACTTCCCGGATGGAATTGAGGATTGCCGCGAGCTTGTGCTCGCCATAGCTGAGGTGGCGCTTGATGTTCTCGATCACCACGATCGAGTCATCCACCACCCGGCCGATCGCAATGGTCAGCGCACCGAGGGTGAGAATGTTCAACGAGTAGTGGGTCGCCGATATCCCAATGAACGTGATGAGGAGCGACAGGGGAATGGACACTGCCGTCACCAGCGTTGAGCGCACGGACATCAGGAACACGAGGATGACTGCCACGGCGAAGCCCAGTCCAAGAAGGCCTTCCGTCGTGAGGTCCTTGATGGATTTTTCGATGTACGGGGCCTGGTCGAACACCGGGGTGAAATGCGCATTGGAGCCGAGCTCGGCCTCCATCTGGGCAAGCGAATCCTTGACGGCGTGCGAAATGGCAACCGTATCGCCGTCGGGTTTCTTCGTGATGGACAGGGCCAGCGTCGGCTTCCCGTTGGTGCGGGTAATGGAGGTTGCGGCGTCGTCCTGGATGCTCACATCGGCAACGGTGCTGATCGTGGTGCCGCCCTTGGCCCCGGCGAGAGGCAAACCCTTGATGACGTCGAGGGAGTCCACAGGACTGCCGATTTGAAGGGAGAGTGACTTGCCCTGGTCCTCGATGGTCCCCGCCGGAACCAGCGTCCCGTTGTTCTTGAGGGCATTTGTGAGCGACTGGACCGTCGCGCCGGTTGCGGCCATGGCCTGGGCTTTGGGCTGGATCAGGATGTGCTGGGTTGCCCCACCGGTCACGTCGGCACTGCGGACCCCGTCCAGCTTTTGGAGCCTGGGAACGCTGAGCCGCTGCAGGTCTGTGTTCAATTCGCTCAGCGGCTTGTCCGACGACACTGCCAGATACACGATAGGGAAGTCGCTGATGCTGCCGGCGAAGGACCGGGGCTCGACGTCGGCCGGCAGCGCCCGTTTGGCGTTGGAGATGGCGCGATCGATCTGGTTGCGCGCGCGGTCCAGGCTCGAACCATAGGTGAACACCATGGTGATCTGTGAAACGCCGTTCCGTGATGTCGACGTGGTCGATTCGTGGCCTTCGACGCTGTTCAATGCTGTTTCGAGGGGCCGGCTGAGTTGTTTGTCGACGACTTCCGGAGAGGCGCCCGGCATGGCCGTGATCACTGAAATCTGCGGAAACTCAATCGAGGGGATGAGTTCCTGCTTGAGCGAGGACATGGTGATCACGCCGAACACCGCAGCGAAAACGGTGATCAGCGCGATCAATGCCCTGTTGGCCAGTGAAAGCCTTGCCAGACGGAACATTGCACAGTCTCCTAGGGTCTACGGTCTGTCTCGTGCCTCGAACTGGCCGCAGCCCGGGCTGTTGCTAGTGCTGCACGGCGTTGGCGGTCTCGAGTTGCAGCGAACGGGCAGTGCTCGCTTCCAGCTCGGCGGCGAGCTCCGGATTGTCGTTCAGCTTGACGCCGTAGCCCGGCATCATTTCCTTGAGCTTTGACTGCCAGCCCTTGAAGTTCTTCGGGAAGGATCGCTGCAGCATCTCGATCATGATCGGGACTGCGGTGGATGCGCCGGGCGAGGCGCCGAGCAGTGCTCCGATGGAGCCGTCACGGGCCGTGATGACTTCGGTGCCGAACTGCAGCACGCCGCCCTTCCGGGAGTCCTTCTTGATGATCTGCACCCGCTGGCCCGCCGTGATCAGCTCCCAGTTGCCGCCGTCGGCCTGCGGGTAGTACTCGCGCAGTGACTCCACCTTGGCCTCGTGGCGCTTGGCCACTTCCTTGATGAGGTAAGCGGTCAGGTCCATGTTGTCCTTCGCGACAGCGAGCATCGGGATGATGTTGCTCGGGCGGATGGACAGCGGCAAGTCAAGGTAGCTGCTGGTTTTGAGGAAGTTCGTCGAGAAACCGGCGTACGGGCCGAAGAGCAGGGAGCGCTTGCCGTTGACGTAGCGGGTATCGAGGTGCGGCACGGACATGGGCGGGGCACCCACGGATGCCTGGCCGTACACCTTGGCGCTGTGTTGGCTGGCGATCGCCTCGTCGGTGCAGCGGAAGAACTGGCCGGAGACCGGGAAACCGCCGTAGCCCTTGCTCTCCGGGATGCCGGACGCCTGCAGCAGGTGGAGTGCTCCACCGCCCGCTCCGACAAAGACGAACTTGGCGTGGATCTGGCCGTGCTCGCCCGAAGCAGGGTGCTTGAGCGAAAGGTCCCAGCCGCCGTCGGAGGCTTTGCGGACATTGGTGACGTCATGGCCGTAGTTGACTTCAACGCCGTTGTTGGCGAGGTAGCCGGTCAGTTCGCGGGTCAGGGCGCCGAAGTCGACGTCGGTGCCTTCCGCTGCGCGGGTGGCGGCAACGCGCTGCTTGGCGTCGCGGCCCTTGACGATCAGTGGAGCCCATTTGGCGATCTGCGCCTGGTCTTCCGTGTATTCCATGCTGCGGAAGAGCGTGTTGGGCTTGAGTGCCTCGTAGCGGGTCTTGAGGAAGTCTGCGTGCTTGTCGCCGATGACGAAGCTCATGTGCGGAACGGTGTTGATGAAGCCTTTGGGGGATCCGATCAGCTTGTTGTCCACCAAGTGGGACCAGAACTGCCGGGAAAGCTGGAATTGCTCGTTGATGTGCAGGGCCTTGGACGGGTCGACTGAGCCGTCCTTCGCCGCGGGGGAGTAATTAAGCTCACAGAGCGCTGCGTGTCCGGTTCCCGCGTTGTTCCACGGCCCGGAGCTTTCAAGGCCGGCTTCGTCGAGTCGCTCAAAGAGGGAGATGGTCCAGCTGGGTTCGAGTTGCTTGATGAACGCTCCCAGGGTTGCGCTCATGATTCCGCCCCCAATAAGGACGACGTCAGCGTGGTGTGTCTTGGAAATGAAGGTCACGATCTATCTCCGATAGCGGCGGCACTGGCTGTCACAGAATATCCCCGCGTGGGCGCATAACTGAAATTGCGGCGGCCCGTCAAGACTTCAGGCGAACGTTTGTAAAAACTTCGTTTAAGACAGGCGATGCAGGGTACTTCTCGACGCGGTCGGAAAGGGCCAAGGCCGAGATAGGGAAGGCAATGGGGACCGCCGGGACGGTTGCGGCGATCTGGGCGTTGATGGTCTGGTATTGGGAGTTGCGGTCAGAGCCGTCAGGGAGCCCGCGTGCCCTGTCGATTTTCGAGAACACTTGCGGATCGCTGTAGCCGAACTCACCGTTGTTCTCGCCGAAAAGGGTGCCCACGAAGTTGTCCGGGTCCGAGTAGGCGCCATTCCAGCCGAGAAGGTGGAGCGCATGGTCGCCCGGCGATTGGACTTTTTGGAGGTAGCCGTCATCCCAGCTCACAGGTACCGGTTTGATGTTCAGTCCGACGGCGGTCAGCTCGGCGCTGATCTCCGCGTAGATCTTTTCCGGTGTGGGCATGTAGGCGCGGGTGACGTTGAGCGGGTAGTAGAACTTGAGTTCTTCGCCCTTGTAGCCGGATTTGGCGAGCAGCTGCTTGGCTTTGTCCGGGTCATACCCGAGCGCCGGAGCATTGTTGTTGAATCCGCTCAGCTTGGGCGGAACGAACTGGGAAGCCGGTGAGGTGTTGTCGATAAAGAACTTATGGATGAGGGTTTCTTTGTCGATGGCCATTTCGATTGCCTGGCGGACGCCAAGGTTCTGGAGAGGCGCAACGGACTCGTTCATTCCCAGGTACATCACGGAGAACGGATCCCGTTGGACAATCTGCATGCCCTTCTTGACCAGTTGGTCGAAGGTGCCGGCGGTGACGAGGTCGTAGCCGTCGATTGTGCCCGCCAGCAGGGCCTGGAGGCGGCCCTGCGGATGGTCGAACGGAATGAAGTTGACGGTAGCGATCTGTCCGCGGTCGCCCCAGTATCCCTTGTAGCTCGTGAGGGTGATGCGGTCCGCGCTCCATGAAGAGAAGACGTACGGGCCGGTGCCTACGGGGTGGGACGCGTACGCCGACGCCGGCTGTCCTGCCAATTTCTTGTCCAGGACGTTCGCATTGCCTTCGGCCATCGCTTTGGGGGACGACATTGCGAAAGCTGGCAGCGTCAAAGCCTGGAGGAATCCGGTGAAGGGCTTCGCCAAGTTGATCTGGACGTGGTCGGCAGAGATCGCCTTGCAGTTCTTGAAGAGGGAAAGGGCGGCGTCGTCCGAGAAGGACTTGAAGACGCTCTTGAAGGGGATGCCTGGCACTTGTTGGCGCACGGTTGCCGGAAAGTTGAACCAGCGGTTGAAGTTGCTGCACACTGCCGCGGCATCAAAGGCTGTCCCGTCGTGGAAAGTGACTTTTGTGCGCAGTGTGAAGTCGTAGCTGAGGCCGTCATTTCCCTGGGACCACGCTGTGGCTAGTAGGGGCGTCGGCTGCCCGGTGGAAGCATCGACGCCTACAAGGCCTTCCATCACTTGCCGGGTGACGCGATACGACTCGGCGTCGTTCGTCAAAGCGGGATCGAGTCCAAGGGGCATCGACGGCGTTCCGAAGTTGAACGTCTTGCTCGGTTCTGCCGGAGCGTCGCCTGCGGCCGATGTCGACGGTGCCGGTCCAGGACTTACCGTGCACGAGGTCAAGGCCACGGCCAGAAGGCCTGCGCCGATTTGTAGCGTGACTCGGCGAAGCTTGCTGCTTACCACTCTTGTCCCCTCAAGGCAGTTGGACGGGCGAAGGCCCGTGGCAGCCGGACCGCAGCCCAGTCTAGGTCAGGGGCCTGAGTCCTCGCTGGAAACGGAAGGGCCCCGGTCAGGGACCGGGGCACTTCCGACATGTGCGCAAGGGGGGACTTGAACCCCCACGCCCGAAGGCACAGGAACCTAAATCCTGCGTGTCTGCCAATTTCACCACTCGCGCGGGTGCCGGTACCTGGCCGGGATCCAGCGTTCCTGGGTGCCGGGCGTATACCGCCCTCTATTGTACCCGCGGTTTTGCGCCAGCCGTTCCAACCTGGCCCGACACGGGCACGTGGCGCCTACTTGTCGAGCTTGAGGTCCCTGCGGAGCTTTGCAACGTGTCCAGTAGCCCGCACGTTGTACTGCGCTACGGCTACCTTGCCGTCAGGGTCGACCACGATCGTTGATCGGATCAGCCCTTGGTACGTGCGCCCGTAGTTCTTCTTTTCGCCCCAAGCCGCGTAAGCGTCAGCTACCTGGTGCCCTTCGTCGGACAGCAGGGAAAAGGTCAGTGATTCCTCCGCCACAAATTTTTCCAAATCCTTCACCGTATCCGGAGAGACACCAAGGACTTCGTAACCGGCGGCATGAAGAGATGAGAGGGAATCGCGGAAGTCGCAAGCCTGCTTCGCGCATGCCGGGGTGGACGCCGCCGGGTAGAAATAGATGACCGTATTGCGGCCACGGTACGAGGCCAGGTTGACCTCGCGGCCGGTATGGTCCTTGAGGGTGAAATCGGGGGCAATATCGCCCGGAATGAGTCGTTCCGCCATAATGTGCTCCTTGCTTGCGTCGCGACCACTTAGCTTAGTGATGAGTTGCTCGCTTCACGAATTGAATTCGAACCGGATCTGTATGTCCCGGCCGATATACTGGCCCTTATGCCTGATATGCAACGGTGGCCCACCGGGCGCTTGCTCTCCACGGCGGCGCGGCTCGTGGAGCACGCCTGGAACGAGAAACTGAGTGGTATGGGACTGACCCACGCCGGGGTGATTGTCCTGGAAGTACTGGCCGTCAAAGGACCCGTCACACAGTCGATGCTCGCACAAATTGTCCGCGTTCAGGCCCAGACCATGGGGAAGACGCTTGCCAGGCTGGAGGCTCACGGCCATGTCAGCCGCACGCGCGGCGTTTCCGACCGCCGCAGCCAGATGGTCAGTTTGACGGAAGCGGGGGAGCGCACACTCGGGCTAGCTTCGCAGCTGGAGCGGGAGGTGCTTGCATTTGTTCCCGTGGATACCGCCAAACTTCGGCGCGAGCTTCAGGCCCTGGTGCGCGAACTGGCGAACAACGATTCTTCTGATGCTGTAAATGTCATTGTGGCCGCCGCTGATTCCGGCGCATCGCAGGGCAACGTCTCCGGCTAAGTCCGCCGGGCTGTCGGCCCATGGCGGATGGTTGGAAAGGCAAAAGATCCCTGAACGGCGTTTCGGCCATCCAGGGATCTTTCTTTTGGTGCACCCCCCGGGACTTGAACCCGGAACCCATTGATTAAGAGTCAATTGCTCTGCCAATTGAGCTAGAGGTGCAATTGTTTGTTGCTCACAACGCAAAGAAATAACCCTTGAGCGGCTATTGCCGCTCAAGGGCCCTTCCCTTGGTGCACCCCCCGGGACTTGAACCCGGAACCCATTGATTAAGAGTCAATTGCTCTGCCAATTGAGCTAGAGGTGCATTCGTCGATTTTGATCAGCTGAAGGCTCTTTGTTCCCTCGTTGATCTCCGCAACGACATGTAACTCTACACGACACCTGCCGAAGTGTGAAATCGGCACGAGCCCCTTCCCCGCCGCTACCGGGGAGGCTGCAGGACCAGCGCAAAATCAGGGTTTTGGTTGTTGCTGAGAACCCACAGAGTGCCGTCTGGGGCAAGCGAAACGTCCCTGAGTCGACCGTACTGGGATGTGAAGTATGCCACAGGAGCCCCTGCCGTTTCCCCGTTGAGGGGCACAGTCCACAATCGCTGCCCCCGCAAGGCGCAGGTGAACGCCGTTCCATTGACTATTTCCAAGCCGCTCGGGGAGGAGTCCGCCGTCGACGGCCACACAACCTTGGCATCACGGAAACCGGCGTGGCCGGGGGCACCGGTTACTAGTGGCCAACCGTAGTTACCGCCTGCTTCGATGAGATTGAGTTCGTCGTTCACATCCGGACCGAATTCACTCGCCCATAGCCTGCCGGCACTGTCCCAGGCCAGCCCTTGCACATTGCGGTGTCCGTAGCTGTATACCGGGTTGTTGCCAAAGGGGTTGCCCGGCGCCGGCTTTCCATCCGGGGTGAGCCGCAGGATCTTCCCGCCAAGCGCATTGCGGTCCTGGGCTTGCTCAGGGCGCTGCGCATCACCCGTGCCGACGTAGAGGAACCCGTCGGGGCCGAAGCGGATGCGCCCGCCGTTGTGGGTTGAGGCTTTGGAGATGCCGGAGAAGATGACTTCGGGTGTGCCAAGACTCAACCGCCCGTCCGCGTCTTGTTCCAGCCGGGTCCGGGCAATCCTGTTGTCCGATTCAGCGGTGAAGTAGGCGTAAAGCAAGCGGTCCCTGGCGAAGGTCGGGGAGAGGGCCAGCCCCAGCAGTCCGCCTTCGCCGCCGGGCACGACGCCGGGAAACTCGCCAATGGTTGCGTGGTTGCCGTTCCGGACGGATTTGATGAGCTTGGTGTCCCGTTCCGAGATGATTGCTGTGCCATCGTCAAGGAACACGATGGACCACGGGAGGGTGAGATTCAGGTCCAGTTTCCGGATCAGCTCCAGGCCGTTGCCTGGGGGCCCGGGGGCCTGGACGACGGGTGACCGGCTCGCGGGCGGTGACGTCGCCGGCGGTCCTCCCGGCGACGAGCCAGTGCCGGGGGAACTCCCCGTGCAAGCGCCCAGGAGCAAAGCCGAGATGCAGACTATGGCCATGAGCGCCCTGGCAGGCAAAAGGCGGGGCCGGAGCAAGCTTCCGGAACCCGCCTGTGCCTGGTCCATGGTGTGTCTTGGTTGTCGTCCTGGGACCGTCAGTTTCGCTGGTGCTCAGCGGCGATTCCTACGCGGCGGACGGAAACCGGCGGCCTCCGCGTGGGCACTCGAAATAAACCAGACCCCGGCTTTGACCTCGTCGTAGGACGCACTGTCTTCATCGTGATAGATCATGGTGTCGGCATTGCCTTTGACTGTGTAGCCGTCAGGGCCGCTCCCATCAGCGTTCGCGGCAGCCGAACCTTCGCCGTACGGCTGGTCGGCGGCGAGATGACCGCCTAGCGGCCCCGCGACGGCGTCAGCCGCCTCTTGCTGCTTCTCTTGCTGCCCGTCCGGAGCCGTGTCGTCGATCTCCGCCGCGGCGGATTCGGCACCGGGAAGCGTCGGTGAATGGGCGTCCGTGTACTCGCGATGGTGGACCGGAACCGGCGCAGCTGGTGCGCCGACTTCGCTCCACGTGGCTTCCCATTCGGCGCTGTCGGCCAGCTGCTCGGGACTGGGTGGCGCGGGGGTGGCGGGTTGCGTTCCTGCGGCCACCGAACTGTCGGCTGCGTGGGGAACGGAAGGTCCGTCGTCGGCTGCGGTGACGTCGTCGGCCGTCACGCCCTCTTCGAGTTCCGGCTCGGAAAGGACCGGTGCGGGAACGATCGGCTCTGGGACTCCCGGCTCGGCCTTTTCCGAGACTGCGGCCTCGGAGCCCGTGCTCTCCTCGACCAGCTCTTCGGACAGCAGAGGTTCCGGGAGCGTGGGCTCCTCGAACAGGGGCTCCTCCACTGTGGTTTCAGTAGCTGGGGACTCTGCCGGGGCGGCCATCGCGGATTCGAGGGGCGGGCCGGGGCGCTCCCAGTCGTCGACGTCGACGCCGCCCTGCTCTGGTCCTGGTTCCGGCTCGGGCTCCGGGGCGGTCTCGGGCGCGTCGGCGCGTTGCTCAGCCAAGTCTTGTTCGGCGGTCGCGGCCGCTGCCACCAAAGGGGCCGAACCCGTCAAGGCCGCAGCTGTGACGTCCATCTGTGGAGACGAGGCAGTTTGTGACGGAGAGGACGGGGCCATGCCGCCCGTGGAAGACTTCGCGCTGTTGCGGCTCATGAGCCACCAGACAATCGCGACGATCAACACAATGACGATGACCCAGATCAACCAATCCATGGGAGGAGCCCTTCTGTTCGAGTGGCACAGTTGTCGTGATTTGACGTTACGTCCGTGTCACGGGACTGTCTAGGTTTGTCAATCGATTCGAGGCACGCGTTATGTCTGCATGCTTCCAATGCCGCTGCCCGAGCGAACTGAGTTGAGAGTCGCGTCCCCTAGGGTGTCTTCATGGACTTCAAGAGGCTGCGTATCCTCCGCGAACTGGCGGACAGGCAGACGGTCGGGGCAACGGCGGATGCCATGAACGTCACAGCCTCCGCGGTGTCACAGCAGCTCAAAACGCTCCAGGAGGAGCTCGGCGTCGTTCTCGTGGAGAAGGATGGCAGGGGAGTCCGGCTGACCGAGGCGGGCCTCGCCATGGCGGGAGCGGCTGCCGATGTAGCCACGGCGATGGCCCGGGCGGAATCGACGGTTGACACCTATCGCAGGGGTTGGCAGGCCCACATTCGGGCGGCGTTCTTCCCGAGCGCCGCCGAGATGCTGCTGCCTGGACTGCTGCACCGGGTCAAGGCGATTGAAGGGCTGCATTTCGAAGCTCATTTCGAGGATCCCGGAACTGACGGTTTCGCCGGATTGGCAGCGGATTATGACATCGTCCTCGCCCACAGCGTGGATGGCCCGGAAGTGTTCGCCCGGCATGGCCTTGAGGTCCTCCCACTGCTGGAGGAAGCCTTGGACGTCGCCATGCCGGCGGGCCATAAGCTAGCGGCCAAGGCGCGGCTGACGGCCCATGACGTGGTGGGTTACCCGTGGCTCGGCGTTCCTGTCGGCTTTCCCTTTGACACCGTGCTCCGCCAGATTGAGCTCCAAGCGGGCACGACGGCGGTGCGCGGCCAGCGGTACCCCGACCTCCGAGTCCTTGAAGCCCTGGTTGGTTCAGGGCACGGAATCTGCCTGCTTCCCCGATACACGGCCCACGCCAACCAGGGAAAGCGGCTGGTCCTCCGCCCGCTCGTAGGAGTTCGCGCCAGTCGTAGCATTGTGGCCCTCGCCCGTCCGGAGGTGGCCGCCCGTACTACCATCAGGCAGACCCTCAACTTGCTTCAGGAAGAGGCCGCGGTCATTGCGCAGGAGCTTCGACTCAGTGACGAGTGACACTCGGAGGGTGCGTGCAGGCTCGTTCTGTCTCGTATATTGAGACGAGTGTCCACTATCTGAATGAAATATTGAATCAAATAGCGCTAAATTTCCCTCAACCAGTCCGTCGTGTTCGTTGGCCACAGCCCAAGAGTCATAGACTCGTGCCCATGAGTGACCACACCCCAATTGCGACAGACAACCAGCCGGACATCAAGCCACGCAGCCGGGTCGTAACGGACGGCATCCATGCCGCCCCCGCGCGAGGCATGTTCCGGGCCGTAGGCATGGGCGATGACGACTTCGCCAAGCCCCAAATCGGCGTCGCGAGCTCGTGGAACGAAATTACGCCCTGCAACCTCTCCCTGAACCGACTCGCCCAGGGCGCCAAGGAAGGCGTTCACGCCGGCGGTGGTTTCCCCATGCAGTTCGGCACCATTTCCGTTTCGGACGGCATTTCCATGGGCCACGAGGGCATGCACTTCTCCCTTGTCTCGCGCGAAGTCATTGCCGACTCCGTTGAAACCGTCATGCAGGCCGAGCGCATTGACGGCTCTGTTTTGCTGGCCGGCTGCGACAAGTCCCTCCCGGGCATGCTGATGGCGGCTGCCCGCCTGGATCTCGCCAGCGTCTTCCTTTACGCCGGTTCCATCATGCCGGGCTGGGTCAAGCTCGAGGACGGCTCGGAGAAGGAAGTCACCCTCATCGACGCTTTCGAGGCCGTGGGCGCATGCGCTGCCGGCAAGATGAGCAAGGGTGACCTGGACCGCATCGAACGCGCCATCTGCCCTGGCGAAGGCGCCTGCGGCGGCATGTACACGGCCAACACCATGGCGTGCATCGGCGAAGCGCTCGGCATGTCCCTCCCCGGCTCGGCCGCCCCGCCCTCGGCAGACCGCCGTCGTGATGACTTCGCCCGCAAGTCCGGCGAAGCAGTGGTCAACCTGCTCCGCCTCGGCATCACCGCCCGGGACATCATGACCAAGAAGGCGTTCGAGAACGCCATCGCCGTCACCATGGCCTTCGGCGGTTCCACCAACGCCGTCCTGCACTTGCTCGCGATCGCCCGCGAAGCCGAGGTCGAACTGACGCTCGACGACTTCAACCGCATCGGCGACAAGATCCCGCACCTGGGTGACCTGAAGCCCTTCGGCCGCTATGTCATGACCGACGTAGACAAGATCGGCGGCGTGCCGGTCATCATGAAGGCGCTGCTCGACGCCGGACTGCTGCACGGCGATTGCCTCACCGTCACCGGCAAGACCCTTGCTGAGAACCTGGCCTCCATCAACCCGCCGGACCTCGACGGCAAGATCCTACGCGCCCTGGACAACCCGATCCACAAGACCGGCGGCATCACCATCCTGCACGGTTCCATGGCGCCGGAAGGTGCCGTCGTGAAGAGCGCCGGCTTCGACGCCGATGTCTTCGAAGGAACCGCCCGCGTGTTCGAACGCGAACAGGGCGCCCTCGACGCTTTGGACAAGGGCGAGATCAAGGCCGGGGACGTCGTCGTGATCCGTTACGAAGGACCGAAGGGCGGCCCGGGCATGCGTGAGATGCTCGCCATCACCGGCGCCATCAAGGGCGCGGGCCTCGGCAAGGACGTTCTCCTTCTGACCGATGGCCGCTTCTCCGGCGGCACCACCGGCCTCTGCATCGGCCACGTTGCGCCTGAAGCCGTCGACGGCGGTCCCATCGCCTTCGTCAAGGACGGCGACAAGATCCGCGTTGACATCGCCGCCCGCTCGTTCGACCTCCTGGTGGACGAAGCCGAGCTTGAGTCCCGCAAGGTCGGCTGGGAGCCACTTCCGGCGAAGTTCACCAAGGGCGTCCTCGCCAAGTACGCCAAGCTGGTGCACAGCGCCTCCACGGGCGCTTACTGCGGGTAGTTCTGGGTTCCGGCCCAACTGACTCGCAGTTGTTGTCGTTTTGACGCCTCATAACGACAACAACTGCGAGTCACTTGGGTGAGCGTCCGAGGTAGGACCAACCTGTGGACAATGGAGTCCACATAGTGAGATGAGTTCTTCGTCGTTTGACACTTATCTCACAAAGAGGGAACACTGAACGCATGATCGCATTCGTTACTGTCGGCGCCACCGTGGGCACTGTCGTACTTACCAAGCGCGTGGCCTCCTAGCCCGACTGGTAACGAACCGTCACGCGCAACCCCTCGAAGAGCCGTAAGGCTGAGGGGTTTTTTTATTTCCCGCAGGGGACAGCGCGAAGCAAGAACCCGTACGAACGCAGTACCCAAGCAGTACCTTTCACTAATTTGAAGATCCCCAAAGGAAGAGCCCGATGAGCAAAGGATCGCCGATCAGCCCCTCGCTGATGGCTGCAAAGTCCGCTGGAGCCCCCAAAGCTCCGGAAAAGGTCGACCGTCCGGCTGACGCCGTCGTCGACAATGCTGCAACTCTCTCTCCTGTACTCGGGCCGAACAACGTTGTACCCCCAACGGTGATGACCGGCTCGGAAGCTATTGTCCGTTCGCTCGAAGAACTCGGCGTCGACGATATTTTTGGTTTGCCCGGTGGCGCGATCCTCCCCACCTATGACCCTTTGATGGCCTCCAAGATGAATCACGTCCTGGTCCGTCACGAACAGGGAGCCGGCCACGCAGCCCAAGGCTACGCCATGGTTACCGGGCGGGTTGGCGTGTGTATCGCCACCTCCGGCCCCGGTGCCACCAACCTCGTTACCGCCATCATGGACGCCCACATGGACTCCGTGCCGCTCGTGGCCATCACCGGCCAGGTATCCGCTTCCGTCATTGGCACGGATGCGTTCCAGGAAGCGGACATTGTGGGCATTACCATGCCGATCACCAAGCACTCCTTCCTGGTGACGGACCCGAACGATATTCCGCACGTTATGGCCGAAGCTTTCTACCTTGCCAGCACCGGGCGTCCCGGTCCGGTACTGGTGGACATTGCCAAGAACGCCCAGCAGGGGACCATGACCTTCTCCTGGCCGCCCAAGATCGATTTGCCGGGCTATCGGCCGGTGGTCCGTGGCCACAACAAGCAGGTGCGCGAGGCTGCCCGTCTGATCGCTGCGGCAAGCAAGCCTGTCCTGTACGTCGGTGGCGGTGTGGTCAAGGCGCACGCTTCGGCCGAACTGCGCGAACTCGCAGAGCTGACCGGCGCACCCGTGGTGACCACCCTCATGGCCCGCGGCGCGTTCCCGGATTCCCACCCTCAGCACGTCGGCATGCCGGGCATGCACGGCACGGTTTCCGCGGTCACCGCACTGCAGCAGTCCGATCTGCTGATCACCCTAGGCGCACGCTTCGATGACCGGGTGACTGGCGTCCTCAGCACCTTCGCTCCGCACGCCAAGATCATCCACGCGGACATCGACCCCGCGGAGATTTCCAAGAACCGCACGGCTGACGTTCCGATCGTGGGCTCGGTCAAGGAGATCATTCCGGAGTTGAGCGAGGCCGTCCGGGCCGCGTTCGAACAATCCGGCACCCCGGACCTGGACAGCTGGTGGGCATTCCTCAACAACCTCCGCGACACCTACCCCCTGGGTTGGACCGAGCCCGAAGACGGACTCAGTGCCCCCCAACGGGTCATCGAACGCATCGGTGCGCTCACGGGGCCGGAAGGCATCTACGTTGCGGGCGTAGGCCAGCACCAGATGTGGGCCGCTCAATTCATCAAATACGAGCGTCCCCATGCCTGGCTGAACTCCGGCGGCGCCGGAACCATGGGTTATGCCGTGCCGGCAGCCATGGGCGCCAAGGTCGGAGAACCCGACCGCGTGGTCTGGGCGATCGACGGCGACGGTTGCTTCCAGATGACCAACCAGGAGCTGGCCACCTGTGCCATCAACAAAATTCCCATCAAGGTTGCCATCATCAACAACTCTTCGCTGGGCATGGTGCGCCAGTGGCAGACCCTCTTCTATGAAGGCCGCTACTCCAACACCGACTTGAACACCGGCCACGACACCGTCCGTATCCCGGACTTCGTCAAGCTGGCGGACGCGTACGGTTGTGCTGCGTTCCGCTGCGAGCGGGACGAGGACATCGACGCCACCATCCAGAAGGCACTGGAAATCAATGACCGCCCCGTGGTCATCGACTTCGTGGTCAGCCCGAACTCCATGGTGTGGCCGATGGTCCCCTCAGGAGTTTCCAACGACCAGATCCAGGTTGCCCGCAACATGACCCCGGAATGGGAAGAGGAGGACTAGCCATGAGCCGCCACACACTGTCCGTTCTGGTCGAAGACAAGCCCGGCGTGCTGACCCGCGTGGCCAGCCTCTTCGCCCGGCGCGCCTTCAACATCAACTCGCTGGCCGTCGGCCCCACCGAGGTTTCCGGGATTTCCCGCATGACCGTCGTCGTCGACGCCGATGGTGAACTCATTGAACAGGTCACCAAACAGCTCAACAAATTGATCAACGTGATCAAGATTGTCGAGCTGACCCCAGAATCTTCCGTGCAACGTGACCACATCCTGGTCAAGGTACGTGCGGATGCCGCGACACGCCTGCAAGTCACCCAAGCTGCAGACTTGTTCCGTGCCTCAGTGGTTGACGTTTCCACAGACTCGGTGGTTATCGAGGCAACCGGTACTCCGGAAAAGCTCGCAGCGCTGCTTTCTGTGCTCGAGCCATTCGGCATCCGCGAAATCGTGCAGTCCGGCACCTTGGCCGTTGGACGGGGATCCCGCTCCATGAGTGACAGGGCTCTACGCTCCGCGTAAGACACTACGTAAAGCACTGCGTAGCCGCCCAACAACGCACCACAGACAATATCTACAAAGAAATCCACTCAAAGGAGTTACGCAAGTGACTGAAATGTTCTACGACGACGATGCAGACCTGTCGATCATCCAGGGCCGCAAGGTTGCCATTGTCGGCTACGGTTCCCAGGGACACGCCCACGCGCTGAACCTGCGCGACTCCGGCGTCGAGGTCGTCATCGCGCTCAAGGAAGGCTCGAAGTCGATCGCCAAGGCCGAGGACGCAGGCTTCACGGTCAAGAACGTTGCCGACGCCGCCGAATGGGCAGACGTCATCATGATCCTGGCGCCGGACCAGCACCAGCGCTCGATCTACAACGACTCCATCAAGGACAAGCTGACCGCCGGCAAGGCACTGGCGTTCGCGCACGGCTTCAACATCCGCTTCGGTTACATCGAGGCACCGGAGGGTGTTGACGTCATCCTGATCGCCCCGAAGGCTCCGGGCCACACCGTGCGCCGCGAGTTCGAAGCCGGCCGCGGTATTCCGGACATCATCGCCGTCGAGCAGGACGCTACCGGTTCCGCTTGGGAGCTGGCCAAGTCCTACGCCAAGGCCATCGGCGGCACCCGCGCCGGCGTCATCAAGACCACCTTCACTGAAGAGACCGAAACCGACCTCTTCGGCGAGCAGGCTGTCCTGTGCGGCGGCGTCTCCCAGCTGATCCAGTACGGCTTCGAGACCTTGACCGAGGCCGGCTACCAGCCGCAGATCGCCTACTTCGAGGTGCTTCACGAGCTCAAGCTCATCGTTGACCTCATGTGGGAAGGCGGCATTGCCAAGCAGCGCTGGAGCGTTTCCGACACCGCAGAGTACGGCGACTACGTCTCCGGTCCGCGCGTTATCGACCCCCGCGTCAAGGAAAACATGGCCGGCGTCCTCGCCGACATCCAGTCCGGCGCGTTCGCCAAGCGCTTCATTGACGACCAGGACAACGGTGCAGTCGAGTTCAAGGAGCTGCGTGCCAAGGCAGAGCAGCACCCCATCGAAGGCGTCGGCCGCGAATTGCGTTCCCTGTTCTCCTGGCAGCAGCAGGACGAGGATTACGTCGAAGGCTCTGCAGCCCGCTAATTAAAGGCACCCGTTGAAGCCGCGGCGTGGCCGTAGCAATTCAACACAGAACGCCGTTCGGGATAGGCTCGAAATGAAGCCGCCCGGCATGGAGGCCGGACCCGGTATACCGGGTCCGGCCTTCGTCGTCAAAGAATCGTTTCACCAAAACCCCACCTGAAAAAAGAGAGCTAAAGAGGTCACCGGTGACTAGCACCAAGCCAGTAGTACTCCTCGCTGAGGAACTTTCGCCCGCCACGATCGAGGCCCTTGGTCCGGACTTCGAGATCCGCCAAACCGACGGTGCGGACCGCTCCCAGCTGCTCTCCGCAATCGTCGACGTCGACGCCATCCTCGTGCGGTCCGCAACTCACGTGGACGCCGAGGCAATTGCCGCAGCCAAGAACCTGAAGATCATCGCGCGTGCCGGCGTTGGCCTGGACAACGTGGACATCAAGGCCGCCACCCAGGCTGGCGTCATGGTGGTCAACGCCCCGACGTCGAACATTGTGTCCGCAGCCGAACTCACGGTCGGCCACATCCTCAGCCTTGCCCGCCACATCCCGCAGGCGAGCTCCGCCCTCAAGGGCGGCGAATGGAAGCGCTCCAAGTACACGGGCATCGAGCTCTTCGAAAAGAAGATCGGCATCATCGGCCTCGGACGCATCGGAGCCCTCGTGGCTGCCCGGCTGCAGGGCTTCGAGACCGAGATCCTCGCGTACGACCCCTACATCACCTCCGCCCGTGCAGCGCAGCTCGGCGTCAAGCTTGTCACCTTGGACGAACTGCTGGAGAAGTCGGACTTCATCACCATCCACATGCCCAAGACCCCTGAAACCGTGGGCATGCTGGGCGCCGATGCCTTCAAGAAGATGAAGGAAACGGCCTACGTGGTCAACGTTGCCCGTGGTGGCCTGATCGACGAAGAAGCCCTTCACGAGGCCTTGGAAGATGGTCAGATCGCCGGCGCCGGAATCGATGTGTTCGTCAAGGAGCCGAGCACCGACCTCCCGTTCTTCGGTATGGACAACGTCATCGTGACGCCCCACCTGGGTGCCTCCACCGATGAAGCCCAGGAAAAGGCGGGCGTCTCCGTGGCAAAGTCCGTGCGCCTGGCCCTTGCCGGCGAACTCGTGCCTGACGCCGTCAACGTTGCGGGCGGCGTGATCGCTTCCGACGTTCGCCCCGGAATTCCGCTCATCGAAAAGCTCGGCCGTATCTTCACGGCTTTGACCCACGCATCGCTGACGCAGATCGACGTCGAGGTTGCAGGCGAAATCGCGAGCCTGGACGTGAAGGTCCTTGAGCTCGCCGCCCTCAAGGGCGTATTCGCCGACGTCGTCACCGAGCAGGTCTCGTATGTCAACGCACCGGTCATCGCCGAACAGCGCGGCATCAACACCCGTTTGATCACGACGTCGGAAGCCGAGGACTACCGCAACGTCCTGACTATCCGCGGCGCACTCAGCGACGGCTCCCAGATCTCGGTGGCCGGCACCCTGACTGGACCTAAGCAAGTCCAGAAGCTGGTGGGCGTCAACGGCTACGACGTCGAAATCCCGATCAGCGAGCACCTGGTAGTCGTTTCCTACGCTGACCGTCCCGGCGTCATTGGCACCATCGGCCATATCCTCGGCATGAACAACATCAACATCGGTGGCATGCAGGTGGCCCGCCAGAGCGAAGGTGGCCAGGTCCTGGCGCTGCTGACGATCGACACTTCCGTGCCGCAGCAGGTCCTTGAGGCAATCAAGGCCGGGATCGGTGCCGACATGGTTCGTGAAGTTGATCTGGAGGACTAGCATCCGAACCGTTTGAGCTAAAATCGTGTGCCGCAGTTCACATCGGCCACATATTATTGGCCGGTCTGCCTACAATGGCTTGGTCCGAAATTCGGATCCGGCGGCAGGCCGGCCAATACCCTTTGCACACACCCGGTGGATTCCTCTTGCCTCGGCATGGTTTCAGGGAGAGCAGTGTGCGCACCCGCAATCCAGGACTCAGGGAGCCCTATGAACGCCGTCCAGAGGTTCATCAGAAGCCGTGTGCTGCTGTTGACCGCGGCCATTTTGATCGTCGCCATGTGCATGTCCGTCTTCATCCAAAGCCAGTCCCAGGCCGCGCTGAACCGGACGGTGGATGAGAACTCGCGAGGCCTGTACGACATCCTGGTACAGGCCAAGGCTGGGAATACCAAAGATGGCGGAGCACTCATCCAGCCGGACATCGCTAACGGACAGGGCGGCATCAGCTTCCAGCAACTCGAGAAGATCCGTGGTCTGGGTGGCACGTCCGTTGCCGCCCCCATCAGCCTTGTCTCCCGGGTGACGCAGAACCTGGAAGCCCCGCGGCTTGATGCGATGGATTACCTCGGCTACAACGCAGGCCTTGCTGGCGGCGCCACTGCAGGGGACCCCACCGGAACGGACTCCAAGAAGTGGCCCGCGCCGGAATCCGTCCTTCCTGCGCAGCCAAAGAAGTACCGCCTGACAGCCACTGCCGTGAGCTCCGACGGAGTATCCCAGCAAACGCTCTTCCAGACCAGTGCTGAAGGAACCCTGGGCAAAGGCCAGGTTGTTGAACAGCAGACCGCCGGAGGGAAGAGCATCCGCATTGCCGGCCCAGCACGGGAGACCGGGATCAAGTTTCCTGCGCCTGCCGGTGGCTCCGAGCACAACCTCTTCAACCTTTCGGTCGCCCTTCCCATGGCCCCGCAGGTCACCGAATCCGTCGTCGCAGTCGACCCCGCAGCTGAACGTGCGCTCCTTGGATCTGCCGGTGACTTCCTGGCACCGTTGGAAAAAGCACCGCCTGCCGATACGCGCAACGCGGGCGCCATCGGCCGCTACTTTGAACAGCTCTTCGCCAAGAGCCCCACGCAGCAAGAGCTCGAACAGGGCCCTGACTTCCTCGGTGTCAAGCTCAAATATTGGGCGCCCCTCATGACCCAGTACCAGCAGGCAAAGCTGTCCGGCCAGATCACGGATGCCTCGCAGGCCATTCCCCTGATCGTCCGGCAGGGAACATCTCTTGACCTGAAGTACTCGGTCAAGATCCAGGAAATCGACGATTCCGGCAAGGTCGTCAATGACGTCGGCACTGTCTCGCGTTCGTTGGATAAGGACTACCTGCCCTTCGTTTCAAAGTCACCGTTTGCCCTCGAATGGCCCGGTTCCACCGACCACAGCCAGCTGCTCGGTAACACGGGCAATTTCAGTCAAGGCCTGTACCAGCCTGCCCAGTGGAGCACGGACTTCGCGGCCGCACCCAAGTACAAGGACGGCGAAGCCTCCGCGAACGGTGCCGTCGGCAAGTCCGCAACGCCGGGGGACTGGGTGACAGTCAACAAGCTGCCCGAGAAGTCGGCCTTCGGGGCGATGGTGGACCAGGCCCAGCGCAAGCCTGTTGACGAGCGCTCGTACCGTGAGAATCTTTCCACGGGATCGAAGCCGGCTACGCCGCTGCCGATGGTCTATGGGACGTTTGATCCGGCCCAGATCCAAAAAGCAGCAGGCGACGTCAACAAGCTCCCCTTGGGGGGCTACGACCCGGCTCCGATGACGCTCCAGAAGGACGCCGCAGGCAATGACACCGCAGCCAAAGGCCTCAAGCCGTCGCTGAGCGCCACAGGCCTGGTGAGCCAATCTGCCGGCGCCATTACCGACTACTACGGCCTTGCCGCAGCCCGCGGTTACGATTCCAACGCCAACGTGATCGATGCCGTACGGGTCCGCGCCAGCGCCCCCGGCAACTGGAAACAAGCCCAGCCGGACGTCGACAAGCTCGCTGCCCAGATCCGCGACATGGGACTCGAAGCCACCGTGGTCGCCGGTTCTGCGCGTGAAGACGCCAACATCTTCGTCCCGGGGTATTCCAAGGACGACGCCGGCAAGGAGTCTGACCTGGGCACCGTCGTGCAATCGTGGGTCCGTCAGGATGCCGCCGATGCCGTTTCCGGCTCCCTGACAAGCACCAACATCACCCTCCTCTTCCTGACGCTGTGCGGTGCCACGCTCCTGACCGGCGCTTCCACAGTCAGCTACATCCGCCAGAGACGCAGTGAGGCGGGGATCCTCCGGGCCATGGGCTGGACCCAAAAGAGGGTCCGGCGCTGGGTCCTTGAGGAATTCGGCATTGGTGCCGCAATCCTTGCCGTGGCAGGCATCGCGCTGAGCCTACTGAGCTGGAATCTAGCCACGGTCATTGTTTCCGCGTCCGTGTTGCTCATCTACTTCGCTGCCGCGTACTTCGCTGCCCAGCAGTTGCGGCACCGTGACGTCGTAGACCAGGAACCGCAGCACGATGAACGCCTCATCGCAGTGGATTCGCCGCTGACGTTTGCTTACCGTCAGCTGGTCACCAACCGTTTCAACTCAGTCGCGCTGGCAGTGGCAGTCGGCGTGTTCGGGGCCGCCGTTGGTGCCCTGATCGCCTTGCTCATTGACATTCCACGGGCAGCAGGAGCCAGTGCGCTCAGCGGACTGGCGTCGGCCACCATCGCGTTGCCGAGCGTCATCCTGGCGGTCTGCGGAGTGCTCGTGGGCCTCGTCCTGACCTTGGTCACAGGACGGTTCGAACTCCGGGCCAAGCGCGAACAACTTGGCACGCTCAAGGCCATGGGCTGGAACCCGGACATGCTGGGCCAGGTTCGATTCTTCGAAAATGCCTTGGTCGGGACTGCGGCCTTGGTCCTGGGCGTCCTGGGCGCGCTGGGCCTTGGCCTGCTGCTCGCTCCCTATGCCGCACTCTGGGCCGCCCTGGCCGGATTGCTGGCTGTACTTTGCTGGATTCCCATTGCAACGAAAGTGGTCAAATGACTGACAATCTCCAACCCGATCTGACCCCGGCCACGGAATCCACCGACGAGTCGCTGTTGACCCGCGCCAATACCATCGTGAAGGCCGAGGACCACGCGACGCCCCTGCAGTTGAGCAACATCACCATCCGCTATGGCGGGGACAAGGGTGGTGCCGAGCCGGTCACGGTCGTCGAGGACTTCAGCCTCACCCTCCACGCCGGCGAGATGCACTGCATCGCCGGGCGAAGCGGCTCAGGCAAGACCAGCATCCTGACGGTTGGCGCGGGACTCACGCTTCCGACGTCGGGCCGGGTCCTCTGGGAAGGCGACTCCCTGGAGAAGATGGGGGACGACGAAATCGCAGACCGCCGCCGCGCGCTGATCGGGTACGTGGACCAGGGTGGTGCGTTGATCGATGGCATGAGTGCGTTGGAGAACGTCCTGTTGCCGGCCGTTCCCGACGGCGAAGTGGAGCAGCGCACCGAGATGGCCAAGGACCTGCTGGACTTGGTGGGTCTGGGCCGGCGCATGCGCCACCGTCCGGCGCAGCTGTCCGGAGGTGAGCGCCAGCGAGTCGCGATCGCCCGCGCGCTGATCCTGGGCACCCGTGTCCTGGTAGTGGACGAGCCCACGGCCAGCTTGGACCGTACCTCGGCCAACCGCATCATCAGCATCCTGAAGGACACCACCAGCGATGGCATTGCCGTGCTGGTGGCCTCGCACGACCACGAGCTGGTTAGGCTCAGCGATACGCTGACTGAATTGATCTAGTAACCGATGCTTCCGGACCGGCCGTCACATGCGGCCGGTCCGGTCTTTCCATCTCCAAGAGAAGGTAACTTCGTAGAGTGACGTCTTCAGAAAAACCCCCGTTCTACATCACCACCGCCATCACCTACCCGAACGGCGTGCCGCATATCGGCCATGCCTACGAGTACATTGCCACTGACGCGATGGCCCGGTTCAAGCGCCTCGACGGCTACGACGTGATGTTCCTGACCGGTACGGACGAGCACGGCATGAAGATTGCCCAGGCGGCGGAGAAGGAAGGCATCACCCCCAAGGAACTCGTGGACCGAAATGCCGAAATCTACAAGGCCGCCCACGCTGCTTTGGGCATCTCGTACGATCGCTTCATCCGCACCACCGATGAAGATCACTACGCTGCCTCGCAGGCCATCTGGAAAAAGATGGAAGCCAAGGGGGACATCTACCTGTCCAAGTACGAGGGCTGGTATTCGGTCCGCGACGAGGCCTACTACACCGAGGACGAGACCGTACTGAAGGACGACGGCGTCCGTTATTCGAGCGGTACAGACACCGAAGTGACGTGGACCGCGGAGGAGAGCTATTTCTTCCGCCTGTCTGCGTACCAGGACAAATTGCTCGCCTTGTACGAGGAGCAGCCGGAATTCGGCGCCCCGCAGTACCGCTTCAACGAGGTCATCAGCTTCGTCAAGCAGGGTCTGCAGGACTTGTCCATCAGCCGGACGACTTTCGACTGGGGTGTCCCGGTTCCAGGGAACGACAAGCACGTGATGTACGTGTGGGTTGATGCCCTGACCAATTACCTCACTGGGGTCGGCTACCCGGATGCCGAGTCTGAGGCGTTCCGTAAGTTCTGGCCCGCGGACGTCCATGTCATTGGCAAGGACATCTCCCGGTTCCATGCGATCTTCTGGCCCGCCTTCCTGATGAGCGCCGGCCTGGAACTACCAAAGAGGGTCATGATCCATGGCTTCCTCACCAACAATGGCGTCAAGATGTCCAAGTCCCTCGGCAACGTGGTGGCCCCCAAGGATTTCGTGGAGCAGTACGGCCTGGACCAGGTGCGCTTCTTCTTCCTCCGCGAAGTGCCCTTCGGCGCAGACGGCAGCTACAACCACGAGGCAATCGTGGGCCGCATGAACTCCGACCTCGCCAACAACTTCGGTAACCTTGCGCAGCGTTCGCTGTCCATGGTGGCCAAGAACTGCGAAGGCACGGTGCCGGTCCCCGGCGATTTCTCGGCCGAGGACTCCGCGCTGCTCGCCCAGGCCGGCGGCTTGCTGGACGTTGCCCGCGCCGCTTTCGAGAAGCAGGAATTCAGCCGTGCCCTCGAAGCAATCTGGGCCGTGCTCGGTGACACCAACGCCTACTTTGCCGAGCAGGCCCCGTGGGTGCTGCGCAAGACCGACATCGAGCGCATGAACACGGTCCTGTACGTCACCTTGGAGGTTGTCCGCATCGTGGCGATCCTCACCCAACCTGTCATGCCGACGTCGGCGGCCAAGCTGCTTGAGGTGCTGGGACAGCCCGAAGGCGAGGCCCGACAATTCGCGGCCATTGCCACTCCGATCGTCCCGGGCACGCAGCTCCCGGCCCCGGCCCCGGTCTTCCCGCGTTACGAGGAGCCCGCCGAGTCCTAAACGCCCGCTCACGTATGCGGTGCGTGAGGCGAACGCTCCCTCACGTATGCGGTCCGTGAGGCAAACGCTCCTTCGGATCTGTTCGGCAAGCCCTGCGGATCTGAAGGAGCGTTCGCTTTTTCGCGCAAATATGTGAGCGAGGATCGGCGGCGGAAAGGGCCGCATAAGTGAGCGAGCGTTGGAGTCGGCGGCCTGCCGCTCGCATCCTCGACCGTCGCACTCCGGAGTTCAAATGCTGAGACGATTTTGACCAGCATGTGGATGCCTTGGCAGTCTGAAAACATGAGCGCATCGCACCCCGCCGCAACGATCAATCTGGCCGTCATTCCCGGTGATGGCATTGGCCCCGAAGTCATTGCCGAAGCCCTCAAGGTCCTGGAAAAGGTTGTTGCCGAAGAAGGCGTCACCCTGGAGCAGACCGAATACAAACTTGGAGCCCAGCACTGGCTCGAAACCGGCGAGACTCTCCCGGACGACGTCCTGGCGGATCTCCGGACCCGCGATGCCATCTTGTTCGGCGCCGTCGGAGCAGCCCCGGGGGACACCCGTATTCCTTCCGGCATCATTGAACGCGAGATGTTGCTCAAGCTCCGGTTCAGCCTGGATCACTATGTGAACCTGCGCCCGTCACGCCTCTACGGTACGGTCGGCAGCCCCTTGGCCAACCCCGGCAACATCGATTTCATCGTGGTCCGCGAAGGCACCGAGGGCCCGTACGTCGGCAACGGCGGTACGCTGCGCGGAGGGACTCCCCACGAGGTCGCCACCGAGGTGTCGCTCAACACGGCACACGGCGTCGAGCGCGTTGTGCGGGACGCCTTCCGCCGCGCCAGCGAGCGTCCCCGCAAGCACGTCACCCTCGTCCACAAGCACAACGTCCTGGTCTTTGCCGGCCACTTGTGGAAGCGCACCGTTGAGGCCGTGGCCAAGGAATTCCCCGAGGTTACCCACGACTACCTGCACATCGATGCCGCCACGATCTTCATGGTCACCGATCCCTCCCGCTTCGACGTGATCGTTACCGACAACCTCTTCGGCGACATCATCACAGACCTTGCAGCGGCCATCACCGGCGGCATCGGTCTGGCAGCTTCGGGCAACATCAACATGGACCGTACTGCGCCCTCCATGTTCGAACCCGTCCACGGTTCGGCACCGGACATCGCAGGCCAGCAAAAAGCGGATCCTACTGCCGCCATCCTGTCCGCGGCATTGTTGCTGGACCACCTCGGCTACACCACCGCCGCCCGCAGGATCGAAGCCGCGGTCGTGGCTGACATCGAAAGCCGCAGCGGCGAGACCCGCAGCACGGCGGCCATCGGCGACGCTATCGCGGCCGCACTTTAGGGCCTGTCCTCAGGCGTAAGCTTTACTTGAATTATTTACCTGCTGCCGTGGTCCGTCGCTGAACCATATCCTCCAAGAGAAGGTTCGCTGTGCCAGGTAGCCGACTGGAGGAAACATGACTCAGACTGCCCACGGCGTCGAATTCAGCCAGCAGCTCTCGGAGAACCCGAAGTCTGTTGAGGAGCGTGCAGCCATCCTGGCAAACCCAGGATTTGGCGACTACTTCACCGACAACACCGTCATCGTCGACTACAGCGTTGACGCAGAGGGCAAGGGTGGCTGGCACAGCGCCCGGGTCGAGGCCTACGGACCTATTTCCTTGGATCCTTCGGCAGCCGTCCTCCACTACGGCCAGGAGATCTTCGAAGGCCTCAAGGCATACCGCCACGCCGACGGCTCCATCTGGACCTTCCGTCCGGAGGCCAACGCCGCCCGCCTGAACAAGTCGGCCCGCCGCTTGGCTCTTCCGGAACTTCCCGAGGAATACTTCCTCGGTGCGATCCGCGAACTCGTGCAGGCGGACAAGGAATGGGTCCCGTCCGGCGATGGCGAAGCGCTGTACTTGCGCCCCTTCATGATTGCCACGGAGGCCTTCCTAGGTGTCCGCGCAGCCCGCGAGGTCTCATTCCGGGTGATTGCATCCCCGGCAGGAAACTACTTCGGCGGCGAGCTCAAGCCGGTGTCCATCTGGATCTCCCGTGAATACGCCCGCGCCGGCCGCGGCGGGACCGGTGCAGCCAAGTGCGGTGGAAACTACGCTGCTTCCCTGATTGCCCAGATGGAGGCCGAGGAGAACGGCTGCAAGCAGGTCCTCTTCCTGGACCACTTCAACGACGATGCGGTCGAGGAACTCGGCGGTATGAACGTCTTCTTCGTCATGAAGGACGGCTCACTCGCTACCCCCGCGCTCACTGGAACAATCCTTGAAGGCGTGACTCGTTCCTCCGTGATCCAGGTGGCCAAGGACATGGGCCGCGAGGTTTCCGAGCGGAAGATCACCCTCGCCGAGTGGCGGGATGGTGTGGCTTCCGGCGACATCGCCGAGGTCTTCGCATGCGGAACCGCGGCGGTCATCACGCCCATCGGCGTACTGAAGGACAAGACGGAGTTCATCGGTTCCGAGGACGCCAAGGCAGGCGAAACCACCATGGCGATCCGCCAGCAGCTACTTGGCATCCAGACCGGAACGGTCGAGGACAAGCACGGCTGGCTGACCCGCCTCGCCTAGGGCTTGGCGGCCTCTGGAGTGCCCGACGGCGGCCTCCCACTTGGGTGGGCGGGCCGCCGTCGGCGTTTCAGCAGAGAGCAGTCGGCTGTCCGGAAGACAGGGCTACTGGGGCTGGGGCCCGTGGATCAGCGGTTCTATGAGCGCTTCCATCTTGGCTTGCAGATACTGCTGACCGGCAGCGGAGGGGTGGTCTCCGTCGGGCCCAATGAGGTTCGCGGCATCATCCATGATCCAGCCTAGGACTATCGGATCCACGAAGTCGGCGCCCGCTTGCTGTGCAGCCGCTTTGTCCTGGTCTCGGATGTCGAGTCTTTCCGGGTCCGGCGTGCTCGAATACGACGGCGGACCTATCACCAGGATGTCGGCGTGGGGAGCGCGGGTCTTGACCGAGGCAAAGGCCCGTGCCGCTGCAACTTCGGTTTCCCCCGGGGCGGCACCCATGTCATTTTCGGAACCAAAGAACACCACCAAACGGGTGGAGTCCGTTACCGCCGCGTCCACTTGGGAACCGAAGGTGGATCCGTCCTCGCCAACGCTGACATAACCGCTTCCATCCTGCGCGGCATTGACGATGGTTGCTTGGAACTGTTGAAAGGCGGGATCGTTCTCCACGAGGTTTGGCCACGCGTCAGAAGGCGAAGTCCCGTGTCCGGTGCTGAGGGAATCTCCGATAATCACCACTGTGGGTTCTGCCGCGGCGGCACGCGGTGCGGCGTCGGACGAACATGCACTAAGGATCGCGAGGACGGAAAGGCAAACGGTTGCGATCGCCGTCGTGGTCCAGAGAAGTCCTCTTCGAGGGGTTTGAGTCCGCAACAATTCGATCACTCCTCTGCATCCATTCAGGGCAAGCCAAGCAGCAAATCAGCCTTGAAAGCGATGAGTTGATCGCCTGAGCTGTCCTGGCGCCTTGACACCATGCTATGCCGCGAGCTCTCTTTACCTGCTGTGCATCTGCCCTAACGCCCGGACCTGGCGATGTGGCGTGTGCCAAGATGGAACCGTGAATCCGGTCTATGACGCGTCTTTCCAGCCAAGCAGTTTCCTCACCCGCTCACGGCTGGCACCCAATCCCGGGCCGATGAGCCTCGATGGGACCAATTCCTACGTCATTGCCGCCCCGGACGCTGCCGGAGTGGTCGTCGTCGATCCCGGGCCGCTCGAAGAATCCCATCTCGCGGCCCTTGCCGCCTGCGGACCGGTTGACCTCGTGCTCATCACCCACCGCCACAAGGACCATACCGAGTCGTCCGCGCGCTTCCACGAACTCACCGGCGCGCCTGTCCGTGCTGCCGACCCGGCACATTGCCACGGTGGAAAGCCGCTCCGCGCCGACGAGGTCATCAAGGCGGCAGGGGTGGAGATCCACGTCCTTGCCACCCCGGGCCACACCTCGGATTCTTTGTGCTTCCATCTTCCCGGTGACGGACCTGACGGCTCCGTGCTCACCGGCGACACCATTTTGGGGCGCGGAACAACGGTGCTGGACTATCCCGACGGCAAGCTAGGGGACTACCTCGCGAGCCTCGACACACTTGAAGCACTCGGCGCGGCAACTCTGCTGCCCGCGCACGGGCCGGTCCTGCCGGCCGTGGACGCGGTGTGCCGCGAGTATCGCGCCCACAGGGAGATGCGCCTGGATCAGATTCGCGAGGCCCTCGCCCGGCTCGGGGCGGAGGCCGGGGTGCAGGCCGTCACCGATGCGGTGTATCCCGACGTCGATCCTTCCGTGCGTTGGGCGGCGGAAACCTCGGTTGCCGCGCAATTGGAATATCTGCGCAACTAGCGGACACCCTTGCGTGACGGCCGCTCCCGTCCTCCCGCGCGTACCGGCCGCGTGCGGACGGTACGCTAGGAGCCATGCGTATCGCCCGGTTTGTTGTTGATTCTGATCCCGTCTACGGCGTCGTCGAAGGTGAGCCCGGCAGTGAAGTCGTCACTGTCATCCATGGCGATCCCTTCTTCAATGGCGTCGAGCGGACTTCGGTCCGCCACAAGCTGGAAGACGTGCGCCTGCTGGCACCCATCATTCCGCGCAGCAAGGTGATCGGCGTGGGACGGAACTTTGCGGAGCACGCCCGGGAACTGGGTAATGAAGTTCCGCAGCATCCCCTGCTCTTCCTGAAGCCGAACACTGCAGTCGTCGGCCCCAACGACCCCATTGTGTTGCCCGAGTTCTCCGAGGAGGTTTCCTTCGAAGCGGAACTTTGCGTCGTCATCGGCCGCATTTGCAAGGACGTGCCGGAAGACCGCGTTGACGATGTCATTTTCGGTTACACCTGCGGCAACGACCTCACGGCCCGCGACGTCCAGAAAACGGACCTGCAATGGGCACGGGCCAAGGGCTTCGACACCTCCGCGCCCTTGGGCCCGTGGATCGAGACCGATCTGGACCCCGAGGACCTGGCCATCAAGGGCTGGCTCAACGGCGAACTCCGCCAGGACGGCAGCACCAATCAGATGATCCGCAGCGTGCGGGAACTAGTGTCGATAGTTTCTCAGGCGTTCACCTTGCTGCCGGGCGACGTCATCATGACTGGTACTCCGGCCGGCGTCGGACTCGTGCAGGAAGGCGATCGCTACGAGATCGAGATCGAAGGCATCGGCCGCTTGTCCAACCCGGTAGTCCGCCGGTAGGGGTTTGACGGTTCGCCTGCTGTTCGAGACCCGGTCGACGCCAAGTAGCACTGGCCATTCCGCCAAGCGACGCGCGGTAAAGTTGGAACCACTATGACTACTGCTGCTGCGTCGAACTCTGCCGCCATCCCTGCCGTGAACGCCGAAACCCCGGTTCGTGTCCGGTTCTGCCCCTCGCCCACGGGAACCCCGCACGTCGGATTGATCCGTACCGCCCTCTTCAACTGGGCCTATGCTCGGCACACGGGCGGCAAGCTTATTTTCCGCATCGAGGACACTGATTCAGCCCGCGACAGCGAGGAAAGCTACCACCAGCTGCTTGACGCGCTGAAGTGGCTTGGCATCGATTGGGATGAGGGCGTCGAAGTCGGCGGCCCGCACGAACCGTACCGCCAGTCGCAGCGCAGCGACATGTACCAGGACGTCATCGCCAAGCTCAAAGCCGGCGGCCACATCTACGAGTCGTACTCCACGCCTGACGAAATCGAAGCTCGGCACCGTGCTGCCGGGCGGGATCCCAAGCTCGGCTATGACGGCTTCGACCGTCATGTCACGGAGGAGCAGCTCGCCCAGTACAAAGCCGAGGGCCGCCAGGCCGTGCTGCGACTACGCATGCCGGACGAGGACCTGACCTTCAATGACCTCGTGCGCGGGGAGATCACGTTCAAGGCGGGCTCAGTGCCGGACTTCGCCGTGGTGCGTGCCAACGGTGCGCCGCTGTACACCCTGGTGAACCCCGTTGATGACGCGCTCATGGGCATCACCCACGTCCTCCGCGGAGAGGACCTGCTGAGCTCCACTCCGCGTCAGATCGCCCTCTATCGTGCGCTCTACGCCATCGGCGTGGCTGAGTACATGCCGGAATTCGGCCACCTTCCCTACGTCATGGGCCAGGGCAACAAGAAACTTTCCAAGCGCGATCCGGAATCCAGCCTGTTCCTGCACCGCGAACGTGGCTTCATTCGTGAAGGATTGCTCAACTACCTGTCGCTTTTGGGCTGGTCGCTGAGCGCCGATGAGGACATCTTCACCGTGGAGCAGCTCGTGGCCAACTTCGACATCCACGATGTCCTGGGCAACCCGGCGCGCTTTGACATCAAGAAGGCGGAAGCCATCAATGGCACGCACGTGCGCATGCTTGCTCCCGAAGACTTCCGCGAGCGGCTCGTGCCTTACCTGCGTGCCGCCGGCTTCGTGGGAGAGATCCTGACCCCACGCCAGGATGAGATCCTCGCCGAGGCCGCGCCGCTGGTCCAAGAACGCATCACCCTGCTGGGCGAGGCTCCCGAGATGCTTGCCTTCCTGTTCAAGAACGACGACAAGATCGACGTCGCGGACGACGCCCGCAAGGGACTTCCCGAGAACCTGACCGAGGTGTTGGACGCCGCGTTGGGTGCCCTGGAACCCGTCGAGGACTGGACCGCGGAAAGCATCCAGACGGCACTCAAGCAAGCCCTCGTGGAGGATCTCGGCATCAAGCCGCGCCTCGCGTTTGGCCCCGTGCGGACGGCAATCTCCGGCCGCCGCATCTCGCCGCCGCTCTTCGAATCGATGGTCATTCTGGGCAAGGAATCCTCGCTCACCCGCTTGCGCTCGTTCCGCGGCTAGTCAAGGCACGCCGTGATCAGGGCACTTCATGAGTCATTTGGCACGGTCCGGGGTGTCCTGTTCGATATTGACGACACCCTTGTGGACCTCGAGTACGCCATGACCACGGCTCTGCGTGATGTGAGCGAACATCTCCTACCTGGCCTGGACCAGGCCGGGTGGGAGAAGTTCGGACGGATCTTCACGCACGAAACCACCCATTTCTACGACCGATACCTCGCCGGCGAGCTGACGTTCAACGAGCAGCGCCTCCTGCGGGGCCGCGCTGCCCTGGGGCATTTCGGCGTCGAGCTTGGGGGCGAGGACTCCCACACATGGCTGAGCGACTACTCCCGGCTGCAGCCCAGCTATGTCAGGGCCTTCAGCGACGTCGTCCCCGTGCTTGACACTTTGGACGCCGCGGGCATTCCCTATGGCGCCGTGAGCAATAATGTCCATGACTATCAGAGGGTCAAGCTCGACAGCGCGGGACTTGGTCGCATCTCGGTCCTCGTCGGAACGGACACCGTAGGTGTGCCCAAGCCGGACCCCGCCATTTACCTGGAAGGGGTCCGGCGCCTGGGCACCACCCCGGCTGAGACGCTCTTCGTCGGAGACAACCGCCTGCTCGACGCCGATGGCGCCACCGCAGCCGGATTGCGGGGCGTCTGGCTGAACCGCACCGGCGAGGTGGCCTCCGGCTTTACCGGCCGGGAAATAGATTCCTTGTCGCGACTGCTCGCCTGAGCGATAGGGCGGCTTCCCGCTTACGCGCCCAGGCGAAACTTCCTCAGGAAAACGAATGCGCCAACGGAGCCGGCACTTAGGACGCCCACCAGTCCGAGCGCCGTGCCGGTATCCGACTTTTCCGCCATGCTCGACGGCGATACCGCTGCGGCTCCCTGATGGAGTTCTGCCGTGCCCGCGGCGATTCGAGCGTTCCCGTCTGCGAGTTTGTCGGCACCGGTGGACAGTTGGGCCGAGCCCGCGGCCAGTTTGGCGTTTCCTTCGGACAACTTCGACGCACCTGCGGCCAGTGCCGTGGAGCCGTCCAGGAGCCCGGGGGAGGACGGATCAGCGGGGCTGCCCTTGATACCCGTCATCAGTGAATCCGTGCCCGAGGCCAACCGTGACGTTCCGTCCGTCATGCTGGCCGTGGCCTTGAGGAGCCCCGGATGTTCGGGGTCGCCTGGAACTCCGTCCATGCCCACGCGGATCTTCGCCGTTCCATCAGCAAGCATCTGGGTTCCCAGGACCACGCCTGGAGAGGCTGGGTCCTGGCTGTTGAGCTTCTGGGCCAGCGTCGCGAAGCCGGCCGTCAGCTTTCCGGTTCCCGCGGCCAACTTGTCTGTGCCGTCGGCGAGCCTTCCGGTGCCATCATGCAACTGCCCCGCCCCGGCTTGAAGCTGGCCCGCCCCCGCCTGCAATTGCCCAGCTCCGGCGTCGAGGCGATGCGCGCCATCGTTCAGCGCATTGATCTGGGCCTTCAGAACTGCGAGAGGCACCACACCCTGAACACCGTTGGCGGCGTCGGCAAGCTGCTGCAGTCCCTGTGCCAATGCGGCGGTTCCCGTTCCTTTGGTTGGATCGTTTCCGGCTCCAGGGTAGCCCTTGAGCTGATCAGTGCCCGCCGCCAGCTTGGCAGTACCTGCAGCGAGTTGAGCAGCGCCGGCATCGAGCTGGGTGGCGCCCTCATTAAGCTGGATCGCGCCATTATTGAGTTGGGTGGCGCCGTCGGCGAGATTGTTTTCGGCGTTGCCAGCCGGCGTCGGGGTCAATGCCGCGGAGAGCTGCACAGCTCCGGCGGCGAGCTTCTGCGCGCCGTCGTCCACTTTGTAGACTCCCGGCGCAAGCTTGGCGTTGACGTCGTTCTGGATCTTCACCGCCCCGGTCGCCAGTTTGTCGGCGCCATCTTTCAACTGCTGGGCTCCCGGGGCCAGTTTGCCCTGGATTCCGGTTTTGACCTTTGAGGCGCCATCAGCCAGTTTGGCGGCGCCGGTGCCGGCTTCCGCGGCTCCTCCCGCTAATCTTGCCGCGCCGTCCTTGAGCTGGCTGGCACCGGCTGATGCCTGTCCGGCGCCGTCATTGAGCTGCTCGGATCCCGCGGCGATCTTCCCGATGACCAAGGTGTAGAACCCGAGGAACGCGATGAGTAGGAGAACGAGCACACCGATCGCGATCATCTGGGCCCGGCTTCGTGTTCTGGTGGCAATGGCAGGGTTCCGTGTCATGGGCAATTCCTCTCGATGACTTCCCGACGGCGGCGCTGCTGCCGGGATCCCCCATGTGACGCAGCTAACAGGCGGCTTGACCTGCGGCTGTGCCACGAAACAAGTGTTTGGCGTTGGTTACCGATTGGTAACTTACCGAGAGTAAACTTAAGATCCGGGGAGTGCAAGGGTTTTTGCTCTCATCTGCGGATCGTGTGGGCGTGGGGACCGTGCAGGCGTGCGACTACCGAACCCGATTTGTGCGCATCGAAAGTCTCGGGTAAAGTAATTACTCGTGCTGAGGGGCACGGAGCGAAGGTTTAGGCCAACGAATCCGGCCTAAAAGCACCAATGGGATATGGTGTAATTGGCAACACTACGGTTTCTGGTACCGTCATTCTAGGTTCGAGTCCTGGTATCCCAGCTCTGAATAATCCACGCTTTTGCGGGTAATTTGGAAGTTTGAAACGGTCCGCCGATTTGAAACAATGTTGAATGTATGAAATACTCATTCAGCTTGAATGCCGGAAGCGGCATTCTGAAAGTGCAAGGCCCCATCGTATAGCGGCCTAGTACGCCGCCCTCTCACGGCGGTAACGCGGGTTCGAATCCCGCTGGGGTCACAAAATGAATCCCCCGGAACCAATAGGTTCCGGGGGATTTTTCTTTGCCTCGGGTGCGGGGCCCAGAACCCTCGTTCGCCGTACCTTTCTCCCCTTGTTTGCCGCACAAAAGCCCGGGAATGACGGGACTCGCCGTGTTGCAAACGCTTTCCTATGTCAAAAGGGGGGAGAACGGTACGGGAGGCCGCCGACGATAACGGCCCCGCGCCTCCACCATGCAATGGTCCTCCGGGGAGGACCGGGTCGCTTGGGGCCGCCCGTCCCGACCTTGTTTGACGCGTTAAGCCTCCGGTATGACGCGACTCGCCGTGTCGCAAACGCTTTCCCCGACCAAAGAAGGTCAGGATGGCTCGGTTAATGTTGGATTCTGCCCGATCATTCGAATTGGAGGGCGGAGGGCGGGAAGAGGAATGGGAGGCCTTGGCCCCAACAAATACGCGGAGCAGGGCCAGGTGCCCGCCTTAAGCCGTTAGGCGCTGTCTTTCTGAAGGGCCTCTGCGGCATCCCTGACCTTGATGAGCGTGCGCAGGTTCCGGGTGGTCGTGCTCGCCTTGTAGCGGGCCTTTGCGGAGAGCTTGCTGAAGGGGCTGTCCAGGGTGCCTCCCGCGGGGGCGAGCCAAGCCGAGGCCTCGGGCCCCAGTCGGACTTGCTCGACGCCGCCCTGCCCCGGGGTGCCGAGGGCTGTGCCGGCGTCGAAGAGTTCGTCCAACATGGCCGCGTCCGAGGCGAGAGTGATGTAGCTGTGGGTGGTTTTGTCGTCGGCAGGATAAGGGCAGGCTTCCACCAGTTGGGCAACCTGCTCAGCGGTCAGGACCACCACCCAGGCGTCATAGCCAAATGCTTCCCTCAAGCACTTTTCACACTGCTCCTTGACTCCCGCCGCGTCGAGCTCGCTCTGGAGCACTACGTTGCCACTGGCCAGCAGGGTCCTGACGTCAGTGAAAGGGTACGCCTTGAGGGCTGCTTTGAGGTCGGCCATCTTGATGTTGATCCCGCCCACGTTGATCCCGCGCAGGAACACGGCAAAGCTGTTCATGCGCCTACCCTACCTGCGGCCGCAACCGGAGGGGCGCCGATGGGCGCCGACGAGAAATGCCTAGTCGTTGTTCTTGCGCAGCGCTTCGGTGAGTACCCGGGCGGCGTTGCAGACGACTTCGGCGTGGAGGCGTCCGGGCTGGCGGGTCAGGCGCTCGATAGGGCCCGAGATGGACACCGCAGCAATAACCCGGCCGGAAGGACCGCGCACGGGTGCGGAAACTGAGGCAACCCCAGGCTCGCGTTCGCCGAGGCTCTGAGCCCAGCCCCGGCGTCGTACTCCTGCCAGGACGGTCGGCGTGAACCGGGCATTCTGAAGCCCGTCTAGAAGGCGGTCGTGGTCCTCCCAAGCCAACAGGATTTGCGCGGCGGAGCCAGCCTTCATGGACAGCTGGGTGCCCACGGGAATGGTGTCGCGCAGGCCTATGGGGCGTTCGGCCGAGGCGACGCACACGCGCCAATCGCCCTGCCGGCGGAAGATCTGAGCGCTTTCTCCGGTCGCGTCGCGGAGCTGGATGAGGACGGGGCCAGCCGAGGCGATGAGCCTGTCTTCGCCGGCCGCCGAGGCGAGCTCAACGAGGCGGCTGCCCAGGACAAATCGGCCTTGGATGTCACGGCTCACGAGGCGGTGGTGGACCAGGGCCAGCGCCAGCCGGTGCACGGTGGGACGGGCCAGCCCTGTTGCGGCCACCAGTTGAGCGAGGGTGGTCGGTCCCGCCTCAAGTGCGTCGAGCACCTGGGCCGCTTTATCGATGACGCCGACTCCACTAGAATTGTCCATGTAATGATATTGCCGTCTCAATATCTGAGATGCAAGTTGTTTCGCTGGCGCAGTTTGAATCGCTGATGTTCAGTGGAAGTAGTCAAGCCAACCGCAGTGAAGGGAGCAGGCCGTGGGAAAGACACTGGCCGAGAAAGTCTGGGATGCGCACGTGGTGCGCAAGGGCGAAGGCGAAGGAGCCAACGCCCAGCCCGATCTTTTGTTCATCGACCTGCACCTCGTGCATGAAGTCACTTCGCCGCAGGCCTTTGAGGGTCTCCGTTTGGCCGGCCGCCGTTTGCGCCGGCCGGACCTCACCATCGCGACCGAGGACCACAACACGCCCACGCTGGACATCGACAAGCCGATTGCCGACCTCACCAGCCGCACGCAGATCCAGACCTTGCGTAACAACTGCCAGGAATTCGGGGTCCGCCTGCACTCGCTCGGCGATGCCGAACAGGGCATTGTTCACGTAGTCGGTCCGCAGCTTGGGCTCACCCAGCCCGGCATGACGGTTGTCTGTGGAGATTCCCACACCTCCACGCACGGCGCATTCGGTGCGCTGGCCATGGGTATCGGCACGTCCGAAGTGGAACACGTCATGGCCACCCAGACGCTGTCCCTCAAGCCGTTCAAGACCATGGCCATCAACGTTGAGGGCACCCTGCGCCCGGGCGTGTCGGCAAAGGACATCATCCTGGCAGTCATCGCCAAGATCGGCACCGGTGGCGGCCAGGGCTACGTCCTCGAGTACCGTGGCTCGGCCATTCGTGCACTCTCCATGGATGCCCGCATGACCATCTGCAACATGTCCATTGAGGCCGGTGCCCGTGCCGGACTCGTGGCTCCGGACCAGACGACGTACGACTACATGCACGGCCGCCCGCACGCCCCCCAGGGCGACGAGTGGGATGCCGCCGTCGAATACTGGAATACGCTGCACACCGATGACGACGCGACTTTCGACGTCGAGGTGGACCTCGACGCCGATACTTTGGAGCCGTTCGTGACCTGGGGAACCAACCCGGGCCAGGGCATTTCGCTCAACGAAGCGGTGCCCTTCCCCGAGGACTTCGGTGACGAAAACGCCAAGCTGGCCGCCGAACGCGCCCTGCAGTACATGGGCCTCGAAGCCGGTACCCCGATGAAGGACATCCGGGTGGACACGGTGTTTCTTGGTTCCTGCACGAACTCCCGTATCGAGGACCTGCGTGCCGCCGCCGATGTTATCCGCGGCCGCGAAAAAGACCCGAAAGTACGGATGCTGGTGGTTCCCGGCTCGGCACGCGTCCGCCTTGAAGCCGAAGCAGAGGGCCTGGACAAGGTGTTCAAGGAATTCGGCGCTGAATGGCGCTTTGCCGGATGCTCCATGTGCCTGGGCATGAATCCCGACCAGCTGGAACCGGGGGAGCGCTGCGCATCCACCTCGAACCGCAACTTCGAGGGGCGCCAGGGCAAGGGCGGCCGCACGCACTTGGTTTCGCCGGTGGTAGCTGCAGCCACGGCAGTACGCGGGACGCTGAGCTCGCCGTCGGACCTGGAGCCCGCCTCAGTGTCCGCATCCACCACTACCGACGCCGCCTAGGAGGATCCCCATGGAAAAGTTCACCACCCACACCGGCATCGGTGTCCCGCTGCGCCAGAGCAATGTGGACACGGACCAGATCATTCCAGCGGTCTACCTGAAGCGGATCACCCGTACCGGTTTCGAAGACGCGCTTTTCTCAGCGTGGCGCAAGGACCCGTCCTTCATCCTGAACCAGGAACCCTTCAACGCCGGCTCCGTGCTTGTGGCGGGACCCGATTTCGGCACCGGCTCATCCCGCGAGCACGCTGTCTGGGCACTGAAAGACTACGGGTTCAAAGCCGTACTCTCCTCCCGGTTTGCGGATATTTTCCGCGGCAACTCGGGAAAGCAAGGGCTCCTGGCAGCCGAGCTTGCCCAGGATGACATCGAGCTCATCTGGAAAGTGCTTGAAAACGCGCCCGGCACCGAAGTGAAGGTGGACCTCGTGTCCAAGACCGTCGAGTGCGGAAACGTCGTGGCACCCTTCGAAATCGATGACTACACCCGTTGGCGCCTCCTGGAGGGCCTGGACGACATCGGACTGACGCTCCAGCACGAGGAAGACATCACGGCCTACGAGGCCACGAGGCCCTCCTTCAAGCCGAAAACCCTGCCGGCGCGAATCCAGTAGGGCGCGGTACCAGTAGTTCACCGGAAAGGGACCGGCTCCATGCCGGTCCTTTTCCGTCTGCGGAAGTTCTGCCGGGCGTGCTCCATTTCGAATCGGTAACGTCAGCTTTTATGCTTAGCTGGAGTCTTCGTAAGTATGGGGGCATCAACTCGTGAGGAAACCGGTATAGATGAGTAGTGTCCTGACAATCCGCGGCGGCGTCCCTTTGACCGGTCGCGTCACCGTCAGAGGTGCCAAGAACCTTGTTCCCAAGGCCATGGTGGCTTCGCTCCTCGGCAACGAACCCTCGGTGCTGCGGAACGTCCCGGAAATCAAGGACGTGGAGGTGGTCACCAGCCTGCTGCAGCTCCATGGCGTGACTGTTCAGAAAGACCCCGTCACCGGCGATCTCACGCTGGATCCCCAAAACGCCAAGACAGCGTCCAGTACCGCGATCGACGCCCACGCGGGAGACTCCCGCATCCCGATCCTGCTGTGCGGCCCGCTGATCCATGCCATTGGCGAAGCATTCATTCCGGACCTCGGCGGGTGCAAGATCGGTGACAGGCCCATCGATTACCACCTCAACGTACTCCGTCAGTTTGGCGCCGTCGTCGAAAAGCGCCCGGGCGGCATCCATATTTCCGCCCCCAAGGGACTCCACGGTGCCAAGATCTCCCTCCCTTACCCTTCGGTGGGAGCCACGGAACAGGTCCTGCTGAGCGCCACACGCGCCGAGGGCATCACTGAACTCAGTGGTGCCGCCACCGAACCCGAGATCATCGACCTCATCGCCGTCCTGCAAAAGATGGGCGCGATCATCAGCGTCCAGACGGATCGCACCATCAGGATCGAAGGCGTCAGGGACCTTGGTGGCTACGACCACCGTGCCCTGGCGGACCGCAACGAATCGGCGTCGTGGGCTTCCGCTGCATTGGTGACCCGTGGAGATATCTTCGTTGAGGGTGCTTCGCAGCGGGACATGATGACTTTCCTGAACACCTACCGCAAGGTGGGTGGCGGGATGGATATCCGCGAGGACGGCATCCGCTTCTATCACCCTGGCGGGAAGCTCAGTCCGCTCGTCCTGGAAACGGACGTACACCCGGGCTTTATGACCGACTGGCAGCAGCCCTTGGTGGTGGCCCTGACGCAGGCTGAAGGAGTGTCGATCGTGCATGAAACAGTGTACGAAAACCGCTTCGGCTTCACCGACGCGTTGAGTCGTATGGGTGCCACCATCCAAGTCCACCGCGAATGCCTCGGCAGCGTGCCGTGCCGATTCGGCCAGCGCAATTTCCTGCATTCCGCCGTCATCTCAGGACCCACCCCGCTCAGGGGCACCGACATCGATATTCCCGACCTCCGTGGCGGATTCAGTCACCTTATTGCGGCGCTTGCCGCGACCGGCACGTCCAGGGTGACCGGGATCGACATCATCAACCGGGGTTACGAGCGATTTACAGAAAAGCTCGCCGCGCTGGGCGCCGATTTCGACCTCACTGACTCCAAGTAACGGGGGATACCTTGAAGGAATCGGCCCAGAGCCGTGCCATGTTCGCTGTTCTCGCGGGAATTGCGCGTCCGCTCATGAACATCCTCATGGCAAAGAAGTGGGAGGGGACCGAAAAGCTCCCCGCAGGTGGCTTCATTGCGGCCCCGAACCACTGCACCGAGATCGACCCCATCGTGGTGGGGCACATGCTTTACAACATGAAGCGTCCGCCGCACTTCCTTGCGAAGGCGGGGCTCTTCAAGGCCCCCGTTCTGGGTGGCCTGTTGCGCGCCACGAACCAGATTCCGGTAGAACGCTCGACGACGGGAGCGAACCGCTCGCTGCAAGCCGCCCAGGAAGTGGTGGATGCCGGCGGCGCCATCATTATCTACCCAGAGGGCACCTTGACGCGCGACCCGGACTTGTGGCCGATGAAGGGCCACACGGGAGCTGCGCGCCTGGCAATCCAGACCGGTGCCCCCGTGGTGCCCATTGCCCATTGGGGTGCCCATGAGGTGTTCCCCCGGTACGCCAAGCGCCTACATGTCTTCCCGCGGAAGACCTCCCGCATCCTGGTAGGCGAACCGGTGGATCTCAGTGCTTTCCAAGGCCGACCCCTGGACCGGGCAACGTTGGTTGAGGCTACGGACATCATCATGGATGCCATCACTGGGCTCCTTGCTACCTTGCGCGGGGAAGAACCGCCCGGGGAACGGTGGGATCCTGCTGCTCACAATCAGTCGAAGCACGGCCGCTTCCAAGCAACGGAAGAAACTACGCGCAACAACGGCACGGACGGACAGAAGTGACCGCTGGCGAAGTACTTATGGCCGACACCGCGGTAGTCGCCGTGCTTGGCGCAGGATCCTGGGGCACCACGTTCGCAAAGGTCCTGGCGGATGCGGCAACAGCCAGTGGCGCGGAGCGCAGCATCCGCATTTGGGGCCGACGGGACGAAGTGGTTACCCAGATCAACACGGAGCACCGCAATACGCAGTACTTAAAGGATATTGCGCTGCCCGATTGCATCACCGCCTCAGCGGACGTATCAGAGGTCCTTGCCGGTGCCGGAATCGTGATTCTTGCCGTGCCGGCGCAATCGCTTCGGCTTCAACTTCGCAAATGGAAGCCACTCGTGGCTCCGGGAGCCGTTGTTGTGTCGCTCATGAAGGGCCTCGAGCTCGGTACCGACTCGCGGATGAGCGAGGTCATTTCCGAGGAACTCGACATTCCGCAAGAGCGGGTCGTCGTGGTTTCCGGGCCTAATTTGGCCATGGAAATTGCACGACAGGAACCGACGGCTTCAGTCGTGGCATGCGGCGACGAAGCCACTGCTGCATCGTTCGCGCTCTACTGCACCGCGCCGTACTTCCGCCCCTATACGAGCAACGACGTCGTCGGCGTCGAAATCGGCGGGATTGTGAAAAACGTCATCGCCCTCGCCGTCGGCATCTGCGAAGGCAAGCAAATGGGCGACAATACGAAGGCCTCGGTGATCACGCGCGGCCTTGCGGAGACCTCGCGGCTTGCCCTTGCTTTGGGTGGCGAGGCGCATACCATGGCCGGTCTTGCTGGACTGGGAGACCTGGTGGCGACCTGCTCCTCGCCCCTTTCCCGGAACCACACGGCGGGCCGTTTGCTCGGAGAGGGCCTGACCCTTGAACAGGTTACCGAGCAGATGACGCAGACGGCGGAGGGCATCAAGTCCGGGTACGCTGTCTACGAACTAGCCGGAAAGCTCGGTGTCGACATGCCGATCACCGCGGCCGTGGTGGCCGTCCTTGAAGGCAAACTATCCGTTGATGAACTTGGGCCCAGACTCCTGGCCCGCTCCCTGAAGTCCGAAGGCGATTACTGACTGTGACCGAAGAATCCTTGTCTGCCGGAGCTGCTGAGCCCTCTGGAACTGCTGCTTACGCAAAACCCTCCGAACGCCGTCGGCCGCGCGTCGCAGTACTCTTTGGCGGCCGCTCGAGCGAGCACGCGGTCAGCTGCGTGACGGCCGCCGGGGTCATGGGCGCTATCGACAAGAGCAAGTACGACGTCATTCCCATCGGGATCGCCAAGTCCGGCCAATGGGTGCTCCCTTCAGCTGATATCAGCAAATGGTCCCTGAGTGCCTCGGCGTTGCCTGAGGTGGCACCGTCCGGGAAGACCGTCACGCTTGCCGAGGTGGGCGGAGCCCACCAGCTGATCGTCACTGCCCCGAATGCGGTGCCCGAGGAACTAGGCTCCGTGGACGTCGTTTTCCCACTGCTGCACGGTCCTTGGGGCGAAGACGGGACCATCCAGGGGCTCTTGGAGCTTTCGGACACCCGGTATGTGGGCGCTGGAGTTCTGGCTTCCGCGGTAGGTATGGACAAACACTTCATGAAGGTCGTTTTCGAGGCCGCGGGCCTTACCGTGGGGCCGTATGTCGCCGTCACGGACCGTGAATGGATCAACGACGCCGAAGCCGTCCGCAAGCGGGTGGACCGCCTTGGCTTCCCGGTCTTCGTGAAGCCCGCTCGCGCCGGTTCCTCGATGGGGATTTCCAAAGTCGATTCCATGGACGGGCTGGATGCCGCCATTGAAGAGGCACGTCGGCACGACCTCAAACTGGTGATCGAGGCCGGCATTGTTGGCCGGGAAATCGAGTGCGCCGTCCTTGAAGGACGCGGCACCTCGGCGCCGCGCACTTCCATGCCGGGCGAAATCGCCGTCGCTCCGGGCGAACACGAGTTTTATGACTTTAACGCCAAGTATGTTGAAGACGGCGCCGCTGCCTTGAGCTGCCCGGCTGATATTCCGGACGAGGCCATCGCCCGGGTCCGTGAGCTTGCTGCCGCAGCGTTCGATGCTGTCGGTGCTGAAGGCCTCAGCCGCGTGGACTTTTTCTACACTCCGGACGGCGAACTGATCATTAACGAGATCAACACGATGCCCGGGTTCACGCCCAAGAGCATGTATCCGCAGATGTGGGCGGCTTCCGGTCTGAGCTACGCCGAGTTGATCGACGAACTCATCTACCTGGCACTCAATCGGAAAACCGGCCTGCGCTGAAAACCGGCCTGAGCTGACAAGCGCCGGCGCTAGGCCTGCTATTTGCCGGGTGTGCTTGTCGGCAGGTTTTGCAGCAACTCAGGCTGGCCAACGCATTTGCGTACGGCCTTGATTTTCGCCGCGGCAGGTGCCAGATCCGCGAGGACCGTGGCAGAGCTGATTTTGTTCGGGTCCATGAGGATTTCCGTGGCAGGCTCGCGCCCGTAGGTGGTCAGTGTCCACACCGGGTCGCCTTCCTTGATGACCCAGTCGACATCGTTCACCGTGACGCAGCGGTCCGTAGTGGGGCCGGGCACGTTGACGCCGCAACGCAGTATCAGGACGGAAGGGTCGCCCCATGCGGCGGTCGCTTGGCTGTTGGTCTTCCGCAAGGCGGCCTCGCCGATTGTGTCCGGAAGTGCCACCATCATGGGTGCGCAAGCCGCGTTTGCGGCGTCAGCGGCTGGCTTGACGTCGACGACGGGGGAGCAGGCTGTCAGGGCAAGAACCGAAACCGCCGCGGCCGTCAGGGAGCAAAGGGCACGGACGTACACAGCGGCTTTCGTTTGTTGCATTGATCAAGCCTATCGCGGCGGCGGCAAGCCGAGGATCGGGGAAGCAGCAGCTCGCGGGCGGAAGCAGATCCCGGGAGCAGGGGAGGATGCCACACTCAGCCAACGCTGGCCAGTCAAAGCCCGGCCGCCACGGATCAGCCCGTCGTTGTCAGCGGTTCGCGATAGCGTAGAGCTGTGTCCATAGAACAACAGACTGTCGCTGAGCTCTCCGAAGGGGAGCTCCTCGCGCGGATTTTCCCGCGCCTGCACCACAGCAGCAGTGTGTTGCTCGGACCGGGGGACGACGCCGCCGTCGTCGCCGCTCCGGATGGCCGGACCCTCATTTCCATTGACACCCAGACCCAGGACCAGGACTTCCGCCTGCAATGGAACAACGGATACCGCACCACAGGGTACGACGTCGGTTGGAAATCGGCGGCACAAAATCTCAGCGACATCAACGCGATGGGTGGCACCGCCGTGTCCCTCGTCGTGAGCCTGACCATGCCGCCCGGCACTCCGGTGGAGTGGGTTGAGGACTTCGCGGATGGCTTGACGGCCGGCATCGTCGGTCTGGGGGCTGCCGACTGTTCGGTTGCGGGAGGAGACCTGGGCCGTGGCAGCGAAATCGCCGTGACCGTCGCTGTCATCGGGACAATGCACGGCCTTCCCGCTGTGCTGCGCTCCGGAGCCCGACCCGGCGATGTCCTGGCCCTTGCAGGAACCGTTGGGCGCGCTGCCGCCGGTTTGGCTCTTCTGGAAAGCACTATTCCCGTCGGAAACCTGAACCCTGCCCAGCAGGCACTCATGGACAGCCAGTGCCGGCCGCAGCCGCCACTCGCGGCAGGTCCATTGGGTGCCAAGGCCGGAGCAACCGCCATGATGGATGTCTCCGACGGGTTGTTGCGCGACGGCGCCCGCCTCGCCGAAGCGAGCGGTGTCGCACTCGATCTCGACCCCATAGCGCTCAAGGCCCTCGCCGCTCCCTTGGAAGCTGCCTCAGCTCTCCTTGGCCGCGATCCCATGGACTGGATTCTCGGCGGTGGAGAGGACCATGGCCTGCTGGCGACTTTTCCGGCAAATGTTCAGCTACCTTCCGGCTTCACTGCGATAGGCTCGATCCAGGCCGTTGCCGAAGGGCAGCGCAGCGGCGTCCGGATAGCGGGAATGCCCGCTGACACCGTGGGATGGGATCACTTTGCAGACTAAGATTGCCGCCAATGCGCACGCCATGAAGCGGTGGCTGGGCAAGGCGGAGACTACGCTAGGGAACCACAGCGACCGCCTCAACGCGATCAATATTTTTCCGGTGGCAGATGGTGATACCGGCACCAATCTGTACCTCACTGTCCGCGCCGCTGCCGCGGCATTTGTTGATGGTTCCGGCCGTGACGAACCAACGAACGACGTCGGTGCCGTTCTGGCCAGTGCAGGCCGGGCAGCCATGGAGCAGGCGCGCGGGAACTCCGGAACGCTCTTTGCCGTCTTTCTGTGCGCAGCGGCTGAACCGCTTGTCGGCCACACCCGACTCAGCGCGCCGCTGCTTGCCACAGCCCTGAACCGTGCCCAGATCCGGGCGTGGTCGGCCTTGAGCGAGCCTGTGCCGGGTACCATGCTCTCCGTTCTCGAGGCCGCTGCAAAGGCCGCAGGTGAATGCGATACGGCACACAATGGCGATGACAGCAACCAGGCGCTGGGCCTGGCCCTCGATGCCGCCGTCCATGCCGCGCTGGACGCGGTGGTGCGCACCGAGGATCAGCTAGCCCCGCTGCACGCTGCCCACGTCGTGGACGCGGGCGGTGTGGGTATGTTGCTGATCCTCGATTGCCTGCGTTCGGCCGTCCTCGGCGAAGAACTCCAGGATGAGCTCTTGGACGGCCTCCACGGCTATGACCTGCAGGATCCGCACATCCACGCTGGAATGCCCGATGACGACGGCGTCGAAGTCATGTGTACCATCAGCCTTTCACCGCTGGCGGCCGCCACGCTGCGCCAGCGATTGGACGAGCTCGGCGACTCCGTCATCATGAGTCAGGTGGGCAGCGCCAGCCAGGTGGGCAGCGCCAGCCATGAGGGCAGCTCCAGCCAGGTGGGCAGCGCGGGCCGTCCCGGCGGCCCTGCGGGAACGGAAGGCTCCGGTGATAGCGACGACGATGATGATGACGATGACGCAGTAGAAACCAGCTACCGCTGGCGCGTGCATGTCCACGTTCCGGATGCGGAACCGGCCGTGGCCCTCATCCGCTCGCTCGGCGACCCCACCGACATCTCCGTCAGCCAGTTGTCGATGCCGCGCGACCCTGGCCTCCCGGTAGGCCAGCACGGGCATGAATCCTGAGCTCCGGATTCCGCTCGAACGAAGGATCGGCAAACGTTCCGCCTCCGTCATCGAGAAGCACCTCGGCCTGGACACAGTCGGTGAGCTGCTGAACTACTTTCCCCGCCGCTACCTGAGCCGTGGGGAGCTGACGCCCATCAGTAAACTGCCGCTGGATGAAGAGGCCACCCTTATTGCCAGGGTGTTGTCCAACTCCACTCGGCAGATGAGGGCAAGGCGTGGATCATTGACCGACGTGGTGGTCACTGACGAGGCCAGCGGCGAGCAGGTTCCCGGAACCCTGAAGATCAGTTTTTTCAACGGCTTCCGGGCCCGCAGCGAACTCCAGCCGGGGCGCCGCGTGATGTTCTCTGGAAGGGTCAGCCGCTACGGCGGATCCCTGGGCATGACCAATCCGGACTTCATGTTGTTGGACGAAGACCCCGAGTTGGCCGGTTCGGTCGATCCAGAGAAGCTCGCGGCCATGCCCATCCCTGTCTACCCCGCCACGGCGAAGCTCACCAGCTGGTCCATCCACAAGGTCATCACCACGCTTCTGGACACCATCGATGTGGACAGCATCGAAGATCCGCTGCCTTCCGACATCGCGTCCCGGGAAAACTTCCTGGAGGTAGGACAGGCGTATCGGCTGATCCATTCTCCGGAAACGGCAACGGACTGGCAACGTGCACGGGATCGGTTCCGTTACCAGGAAGCTTTGGTGCTGCAAACCGCGTTGGCACGGCGGCGGGCCCAGCTGGCAGCCGAAGAGGCGACCGCGCGACGGCCCCTCCCCGATGGCCTCCTTGCCTCCTTCGACCAGCAGCTGCCGTTCACGCTGACTGCCGGCCAGGCCGCCGTCGGAAAGACCCTCTCCCGCGAGCTGGCACAGGACTCACCGATGAACCGCTTGCTCCAGGGCGAAGTTGGTTCCGGAAAGACGATCGTGGCTTTGCGGGCCATGCTGCAAGTGGTGGATGCCGGCGGACAGGCGGCACTGCTCGCCCCCACGGAGGTCCTCGCGGCGCAGCACTTCGATTCCATCCGGAGGACCCTGGGTCCGCTGGCCCGCGACGGTCTGTTCGGTGGTGCCGGAATGCTGGGCGGGGCCGGATTGTTGGACAGCGGCCCTGGGAGTGGCCCGGGATCGGTCCAGGTCACGTTGCTGACGGGTTCCATGCCGACGGCCGCCCGCAAGCAAGCCATGCTGGACGCCGCTTCGGGCAATGCCGGCATTGTGATCGGTACCCACGCATTGCTCGGTGACAAGACCTCCTTCCAGGACCTGGGGCTGATCGTCGTGGATGAGCAGCACCGATTCGGAGTGGAGCAGCGGGACGCCCTGCGTGCCAAGGCAAACCGGCCGCCCCACCTCCTGGTGATGACCGCCACTCCGATTCCGCGCACCGTGGCCATGACCGTCTTCGGCGACCTCGAAACGTCCGTGCTCGACGAACTCCCCGCAGGCCGGGCGCCCATCTCCACCCACGTCGTAGGGCTCGCGGAAAACCCGGGTTGGGCAGCCAGGATCTGGAAACGCTCGCGGGAAGAGATCGACGCCGGCCACCAGGTGTACGTCGTGTGTCCCAAGATCGGAGACGACGACGACGGCGACTTCAGTCCCGGCGAAGCGGAACCGAGCGACGCCGAACTTTCGGACGAAGGCCCCGCGCGCGAGCTCGCCTCAGTGACCGCAGTCGTCGAAACACTCAGCCAGGAGCCCGCCTTGCGCGGAGTCCGCGTCGAGCCTCTTCACGGGCGGCAGGATCCCGCGCTCAAGTCCGAGACCATGGCCTCGTTCACCGCCAACCAGACCCAGTTGCTGGTGTCCACCACGGTCATCGAGGTTGGCGTGGACGTCCATAACGCCACCCTCATGGTGATCCTTGATGCTGACCGCTTCGGCATATCGCAACTCCACCAGTTGCGCGGGCGGGTGGGCCGAGGCGGTCTACCCGGAACGTGCCTGCTGGTCACCACGCTCGAGCCCGGCCATCCGAGCCGTAGGCGCCTTGACGCCGTTGCTTCCACTACCGACGGTTTCGAGCTTTCCCAGGAAGACCTCAAGCTGCGTCGCGAAGGTGACATCCTGGGTGCCTCGCAATCCGGCGGGCGTTCCACCCTCAAACTGCTGCGGGTCCTGGAGCATGAGGATGTGATCGCCCGTGCCCGCGCCGATGCCCAGGGGCTCGTGGCCGACGATCCAGGGTTGCAAGGCCAACAAGCCCTCGCCGCGGCAATTGACGAGTACCTCAACCCCGAAAAGGAGGCGTTCCTTGAACGCGGCTAAGGAATCCATGCCGGGCACTACCCCTGCGCGCCATGACTCAGAAGGACGACCGTGAGCCGGATCATTGCCGGCGTGGCGGGCGGAAACCCCTTGGTCAGCGTCCCGGGAAACGCCACCAGGCCCACGACGGACCGCGTCAAGGAGGCCTTGTTTTCACGCCTTGAGGCACTCGACGCCATCGACGATGCCCGCGTCCTTGACCTCTATGCCGGCTCGGGTTCGCTCGGGATCGAAAGCGCCAGCCGAGGTGCCCGCACGGCCGAACTCGTCGAGTTCGATGCCCGCGCTTCCGAGGTCTGCCAGCGGAATGCGGACATGGCCAACCAGGCGCTGGGGCGCAGGACGGTCTCCGTCCACCGTTCCAAGGTGGAGTCATTCCTGGAACGGGCTGCCGACGACGCCCTCTGGGACTTGGTCTTCCTGGATCCGCCGTACCCTTTGGACGAGCCTTCCCTCAAGGCCGTCCTCGCCAAGCTTGCCTTCCACCTGGACGAGGGCGCCGTCGTCGTCGTCGAACGTTCCTCACGCTCCCCGGAACCGGACTGGCCGGACACCCTCGAACGGTTTGCCGATAAGAAATACGGCGAAACGAAGCTCTGGTTCGCCGAACCCGTCTAGCGTGTCCCTGGCCGGAGATGCGGGGCTAGCCCGATAGGCGGCGCTAGCCCGATAGGCGGCGCTAGCCCGATAGGCGGCGCTAGCCCGATAGGCGGCGCTAGCCCGATAGGCGGTCCAGTTCCACTCCGCTCAACACAGCCGCGGGGTGCGGCCCCCGGGCCAGGAGTTCCGCTGTCCATGCGGCCGGCCATGGCCTGCGCGTCCCCGCCAGGATGATGTTGCCCGGATATCGCCCGGCGAACATGCCACTCTCGGCGAAAGCCGCAACGTCGGGCATCGCCTCACGCATCGCAGCGACCTGGCTCCGCACTAGGGTCAAGGCTGCTTCATCGCCGACATTGACAATGAGCACGCCGTCCGGCCGGAGCCGGGCGGCGGCTTCCTCGTAGAACTCGGTGCGGGCAATATGGGCCGGAGCCTCAGGTCCGGAGAAGATGTCCAGGATCACGACGTCGAACATGAGCTCCGGGGGCAGCTCGGCGAGGGTTTCGCGTGCGTCGCCGATATGCGTTTCCAAGCGGGTACCGTCCGGAAGGGGCAGCTTCTGCATCACGAAGTCGAGCAATTCGCGTTCGAGTTCGACGGCGTGCTGTTCCGAACCGGGCCTCGTCGCCTCGATGTAGCGGGCCAGGGTCAGTGCCCCGGCACCGAGGTGAAGGGCCGTGATTGGCTGCCCGCTGGGCGCGGCAAGATCCACCACATGGCCGATCCTGCGCAAGTACTCATAGAAGATCTCTGCGGGCTCCGCGAGATTGACATGGGATTGCTCGGCGCCGCCGATCCGCAAGATGTAGGCGCCGTCGATCAGCGCGTCGGCTTCGATCGCCGCGTGCTGCCCGGTGGTCCGCAGGAATCGGCGTCCCTCATGGCTTTCGCGGACCGACACAGTCAGAGCTTGTCCCGTAGGGTGGCCAGCCTGGCGGCTGCTTCTTCCAGCACAGAGGTTTTCTTGCAGAAGGCGAACCGCAGAAGGCTGCGCGTCCGTTCCGCGCCTTCGGGGTGGCAGAACACCGGGACGGGGATGGCGGCCACTCCTACGAGCTCTGGCAGCCGCCGTGCCAGGTCCACGGAGTCGCCGATGCCCAGCGGCGCAGTGTCCACGTTGATGAAGTATGTTCCCTGGGGGGTGTAGACGCCGAAGCCAGCGGCCCGCAGTCCCTCGGCCAGGATGTCCCGCTTGTGCTGGAGAGTGGAAGCGATGCCGGAGTAGAACTCGTCCGGCAAGGCCAGGCCTACGGCGATGGCACTTTGGAACGGGGTGCCCGAACTGTAGCTGAGGAATTGTTTGACTGTGCGGATCGCCGCCACAAGATGTTCAGGTCCGCTGAGCCAGCCAACCTTCCAGCCAGTGAAGGAAAACGTCTTGCCGGCCGAGGAAATCGTGACGCTTCGTTCGGCGGCCCCGGGGATGCTTGCAACCGGAAGGTGCTGCACGCCGAAGGTCAGGTGCTCGTAGACTTCGTCGCTGAGGATCACAGCGTCATACTTCCGGGCGAGTTCGACGACGCGTTCCAGTACATTGCGCGGGAACACCGCTCCGGTGGGATTGTGCGGGTTGTTGAGGAGCACAACCTTGGTGTGCTCACTGAATGCCGATTCCATGGCATCCACGTCCGGAAGGAAATCCGGCGCGAGCAGGGGAGCGGTCACATGCTTGGCGCCGGCGAGGCCGATAATGGCACCGTAGGAGTCATAGAACGGCTCGAAGGTCAGGACCTCGTCGCCGGGCTCGATGAACGCGAGCAATGACGCGGCGATGGCCTCGGTGGCCCCCGTGGTCACGATGACCTCTGTCTGGGGGTCCGGAGTCAGTCCGTAGAAGCGCGCCTGGTGTGCGGCGATGGCCTCACGAAGTTCAAGGATGCCCTTGCCCGGCGCGTACTGGTTGGCCCCGGCCGAGATGGCCGCCTGTGCCGCTGCCTTGATTTCCGCCGGCCCATCCTCGTCCGGGAAACCTTGGCCCAGATTGATGGCCCCGGTGGATATTGCCAATGTTGTCATCTCTTCGAAGATGGTCATGCCGAGGCTACCGTCAGCGGAAAGCAGATTGGCCCCGCTTGCGGCCCGTTGCCATGGGGCAGCGCCGGCGGCAGGCTGCCACGGGGCGCCGGAGGTGTTCACGCTGAGGGGGACCTGGCTCGTCACTGTACGTTGCCTTCCTGGATGGTGGCTTCCGGCTCGTCCGGGCCAGCTTGTCAGCCATGCTATCGCCATAGTGCCGACGGCCCCGGATACGGTAGGTTCGAACCATGAGACGCGCAGTGTGCCCTGGCTCCTTTGACCCTATCCACAACGGACACCTGGAAGTCATCGCAAGGGCCGCGGGCTTGTTCGATGAAGTGGTGGTGGCAGTGTCCACCAACTACGCGAAGAAGTACCGCTTCAGCCTCGAAGAACGCATGGAGATGGCCCGGCAGACCTTGGCATCCCTACGGGGCATCATCGTGGAGCCCATGGGGGAGGGACTACTGGCCGAATACTGCAGGCATCGGGGGATTTCGGCCATCGTGAAGGGCTTGCGCTCGTCCTCGGACTTTGACTACGAACTCCCTATGGCCACCATGAACCGCCAGCTATCCGGCGTCGAGACTGTTTTCCTTCCGGCGGAGGCCCACTACCTGCATTTGTCCTCCACGCTGATCAAAGAGATAGCCGTCCTGGGCGGCGATGTCTCCGATTTCGTGCCCAAGTCCGTGCTCAAGAGGCTCCTGGCTGGCGAGTCGGCGGCAGAGTAGCCCCGCAGCGGGTAAGCTGGATCGGTACCTCGGGGTGGAACGCGCTGCAATTGGCCCGGTTTGAGTCCGTTCATGCGTTCAGGCTAAGATGGTACGTCGGTCATATGTTCTACAGGAGTTCTCATTAAGCGAGATGTAAGTTCGCCTTTGACGCTGGACGTCAAGGACCTCGGACGTAGTCCAGGAAGCATGCGGACGCTCACTGAACATGTACCCGCGCCAAGTGACCTTGGTGTGGCACTCATTGGCGTTCAGGAAGGCTCGGATATCGAGCTGGATCTGAGGCTTGAGGCCGTACACGAAGGAATTCTGGTATCTGGAACCGTATTCGCTGAAGTCAAGGGCGAATGCGGACGATGCCTGGATCCCCTTGCGTATGACCTTGAGGTCAATGTGCAAGAACTTTTCTTCTATGAAGGCGTCGAGCTTTCGGACGAAGAAGACGATGAAGAGCAACGTCGAGTCGAGCACGATCTAATCGATCTTGAGCCGGTGTTGCGGGACGCAGTTGTAACTATGCTGCCGTTCCAGCCGGTGTGCCGGGAAGACTGCCAGGGCCTCTGCTCCGAATGCGGAGTGCGTCTGGAAGACGAGCCGGGGCACCACCACGAGGTCCTGGATCCTCGCTGGGCTGCCCTAGCTGAACTGGCTAAGTCTGACCGGCAAACTGATTAGTAAGTGTTGACTAAGAGAGAAATGAGATAGCCGTGGCTGTTCCCAAGCGGAAAATGTCTCGCGCAAATACACGCGCCCGCCGTGCCCAGTGGAAGGCAACTGCCCCCAACCTGGTCAAGACCATCGAAAACGGCCAGGTTGTTTACAGCCTGCCGCACCAGGCAAAGGTCGTTACCGACTCTGCCGGCACTGCGCTGTTCCTTGAATACAAGGGCCGCAAGGTCGCAGACGCCTAAATCCGCCACATAGGCTGACAAAGGATGTCTTCAACTGAAGAGCTTCTGAAGCGTCTCGGTGTCTCTATTGACGCCGAGACGCTTCGTCTTGCTCTCACACATCGTTCATACGCGTATGAAAACGGCGGGATTCCCACCAACGAGCGCCTCGAATTCCTTGGCGACTCCATTCTGGGCTTTTCCGTGACCGATTCCCTGTACAGGGACAACCCGGCACTGCCGGAGGGCGAACTCGCTAAGCGACGCTCCGCCGTCGTCAGCACCCGCGCTCTGGCAGGAATCGGCCGGGATCTCGGCATCGGAGAATTCATCTACCTCGGGCAGGGCGAAAGACTCACCGACGGTAAGAACAAGTCCTCGATTCTGGCCGACACCATGGAAGCCCTGATTGGCGCGACCTATCTGTCCAATGACATCGAGACCGCCCGCCGGCTGGTCATGCGGCTCGTTGGCCCGTTGCTGAAGGATGCCGCGGCCCTCGGGGCCGGTACCGACTGGAAGACCAGCATGCAGGAGCTCGCCGCCAGCCGCCAGCTTGGATCCATCTACTATGCCGTGGAGGGCTCCGGCCCGGATCACGCGCGCACTTTTTCGGCAGAGCTGCAGATCGGCGGCACCGCCTACGGCAAGGGCTCGGGCCATTCCAAGAAGGAAGCTGAGCAGGAGGCCGCCGCAGATGCGTGGCGCGCCTTGAACAGCAGGGCGAACCTGAGCGGTAGGGGCGACACGAACGGCAGCGCCGAAACCCCGGCTGACTCCGCGCACGGCGCCTGAGTCCCATGCCGGAACTCCCCGAAGTCGAAGTGGTCCGCCGCGGTTTGGCACGTTGGGTACGGGGCCGGACCATCACGGCCGTGGACGTCTTGGACCCGCGCTCCATACGCCGCCACGCCTTGGGCACGGAAGACTTCATCGGCAACCTGGAACACGCCACCGTTATGGACGTCGTCCGCCGGGGCAAGTTCCTTTGGATGCCGCTGCGAGCCGACGAAACCCACAGCGCGGGCGGCACCGGCGACGCCGCGCCCGGCGTTGCGCTGATGGCGCACCTCGGGATGAGCGGCCAGTTGCTCATGCAGGATCCCGACGTTCCGGACGAGAAGCACCTCAAAGTCCGCATTAGCCTGAGCAAGTCCGACGCCATGCCCGAGCAATTGCGGTTCGTGGACCAGCGGATCTTTGGCGGACTGTTTGTCACCTCCCTTGTACCAACGCCCGACGGCGGTCCCGGCGGCCAGGGCGAAACGCCCCTTCCGGAAATTGCCGAAGAGGCTTCACACATTGCCCGCGATCCGCTGGATCCGCATTTCTCCTTTGATGACTTCTACCGCAAGGTCAAAGCCCGCAAAACCGGGCTCAAACGTGCGCTTTTGGATCAGGGCGTCATTTCCGGGATAGGCAACATCTATGCCGACGAAGCCCTCTGGCGCGCCAAACTCCACTATGCCAAGCCGACGGACACCCTTCGGCGGGCCGACGCCGTGCGGATTGTGGATGCTGCGAGGGAAGTCATGAGAGATGCCCTGGCGGCTGGCGGGACGAGCTTCGATTCGCTCTACGTCAACGTCAACGGGGATTCCGGCTACTTCGACCGTTTTTTGCATTCATACGGAAGGGGCGGCCAACCCTGTGAGCGCTGTGGTGCCCTCATCGTTCGCGAGCCGTTCATGAACCGTTCGTCTTATCGCTGCCCCAAGTGTCAGCCGAAGCCTAGAACAAGATCACCACGAGGCTGAGTTCGTACTAGCCACACCGGTTACGAACCAAGCGTCCTGCTGGCGTGGGATCGTCGCTGGACGTGTATGCCGGACTCGCCGAAGTAATGGGCGGACTGGCAGCGGCACAATGTAGTCTCCGGTCATGAACATCCAGAACCGAATCCCAGGACTTGACCACAGCCAGACGACTCCGCGGTATGCCACATGGCATACAGATGAGCTGGAACTGAGGAGCTTTCTACTTGGCACGACCAAGGGTATGAAAGCCTGGTTCAAAGCTGAGGAGGAAGCTTCAGAAGACGAAGCCAATCGCATGGTAAACCCGGAAGACGCCTACGGGGACGAAGGCTACAGCCTATTCATGGACCGTGTGGGGATCTTCTGGGAGCAGTACTGGTATCAACTTGCGGCGGCTGTCATCAAGGATGCTTTTACCCTGTACGAGGTCTTCTTGGAAGAGTCAGCCCATGACTTGCTGCGCAGGCACGGCTCCGGGCTGGTCAACCTTTCGACTGAGAAGACGTGGCTGTTGGACCAGTGCGACGACTTTTATGTTCGCTACCTGGGTTTCCCCATCAAACAAGGGGAGATCGAGGATATTCAGTGGATCCGCAACAAGATGTCCCATCTTCGCGATTCGCTGCGCACAGAAGAAGGCAAAGCTGAATTTGAGGCAAAGATTAAGACCCTCGACATCAGTGGCGACCCGACGGAAGACGAAGACGACCTGGACTTGCCCCACCACGAGTATGGGCGGGAGCTCACTTTCGGACCGTCACTAATACTGAGTCCACTGGAAGCATGGCGTGTACTGAATCTGCTCCGCAAAAGCATCGAGGAACTGACCGTGATCCTCCACAAAATTCAGTACGGAAACCGCACAACCACGCCGCTTCACAACCTGAGCCAGGGAACCCCTGTCAACGAAAAAGACCGGAGACTGCTGATCATTCCAGTGCCGAAGGTGTAACCCCGGACGTCCCGATCAAATTCGACCAGCTGAAGCCTAAAGCAGGACCGCCGGCCTGACTTCGGAGCAACAAGCGACCCCCGCCCAGTGGGCGGGGGTCGGCGTGTGTTTGTGAGCGAGGATGACGCGCGGCCGCCTCGGGGTTGCTGGATCTCGCCGCACCGGCAGCCGCCAATACGAGAGAAAAAACCTCTTCCGGATAAGTTCTATCCCATGAGGGAACCCAAGCTTGTGCTCCATCCAGGTATCGAACACTTCGGAGAGCAGCTGCGTGCAAGCCGCTTTGGTCACAAGATGACCAGGGAACTTTACGCGTATCCGAACCGGAAACCGAAGGAGAGGCCCAGTCGCGAGGACTGGCCCGAAGAGGTCTGGAACGACAGTGCCTGGATGTACCGCGATGAGGAGCACACCGAGCATTCGGATGTGTTCCTCCTGGCGTATCGGGACGCGGCGCTGACCAACTTCGACTTGTCCATGAAGTACTTCTCATCCCTGGACCAGGACGACTTTGAGGGTGCCTTGGACCATGTCCTGACCAAAGGCCGCACCTTCAAGCCAGTGCAGTCGCTGAAGCCTTGGGACGGCGTCGCGGGCGCATACATCATGGTCTTCGATGAGTACCGTCAGTTCTACATAGGACAGTCCAACGACATCCGATCGCGGATCAAGAAGCACTGGACCCATCGAAAACCGTTTGACCGTGTGCTCTTTGGAACCAGATATGACTCGATCTTCCCGGTAGACGAGCTTAGGGCTCTCGATACAACCAGGATCTTCGCTGCCCGCAGCACTAACCCCTTTGCCCTCGAAGAACGAACTGAGAAGGCCGCAGACCAGCGATACTGCTTGAACCGCATGGCCGGTGGCGAACCGCCACTTACTGTGATGCTTGGAAGCCACTTACCGCGCAACCGGTCTCATGGGCTCGCTGCGGTTCCGCTATCCCCGGAGGATTACGACCTCGAGTGGGACAAAGTCAGTCTTGCGATTTCGCAAGCAAGAACCAGCCAGAATCCGAACCTGGTAGAAACGCTCGCGGGCCTCGATATGACAATCTATGCGGTCCCGCGGGAGGAGCGTCCGCCGTACCTTTGGTCCAGGAGAGACGCGGTCGCTGGCGCTGCCGCCCGCGGCGAGCTGACCGTGGAGGAATATGCTGTGTTCCTCAAGCTGATGGGCGAAAAGGTCATCTGGCCGGAAAGGTGAGCGCGACGGGTTGAGGCCTCTGCCGACGCAGATCAATCCCAGGTCTGGCCACACGAGCAGCTGCCTTCCCTGTGCTCCTGGATGACCAGCACCCGTTCCTCACCAAGCAAAATGATGTCTTCGTAACTGAGCATGAACCCAGTCCAGCATCAGCAGCAGGCTGTCTCCAGAGGTGTCTTGGCGTATGTGGAAAACCCGATGGAGCAGGTGCCTCAGTTTTGGCTGGACCGGGGGAGCGGTTCGTAACCTCCATCGCGCGTGGGCAGGGGCGGTGCTCATTCTGAGCAGCAGCACGACGTGTGGAAATCCACGAATCATTGACCTGGCTCCCGTTCGTCGTCGCGCTTGGCCTCCTGTTCATTAAAGTACTCAGCGAGCAGATCATTCACGACGGGGTCCATCTCGTCCATTGTTTCCTGCGCCCGTTTCTCATCCTCCGACAGTTTCTCCTCGCCCTGCCACTCAAGTTCCCATGCCCGATACCTGAGCCGCAGACTCGGACAGTCATAGGTGTCGTCGTCTGTGACCGTGGAAGCAAGCGGCTCCGGTGCCACCACCCCCAGTTCCGCCAACGCCCGAAGGAAGCACCAGCGCGCGTCGATGAGCCACACCCTGATCCGCGTGAGAGGGATACCCGCCAGCCAGACCTCCTCGTCGTCTGGCATGGGTAGCTCAAACAACGTTGGCGGGTAGGCCTCCAATTTCACCCGGAGCGCTTCCAGCTCGCGCTCTCCGCCCCGCCTCATCGCGAGCATCTCGTGGATCTTCTGAAGCATCGCAGCGTGTTCTGATTCCAGCAGCTCCCGCCGCGCCCGTCCCCCGGCATCCTCGCGATGCTCACTCAAGTCCCGCAGCAGGTACAGAATCCGATCCTCGTCGAGCACGGTCTTCGGTCGGTGCTCCTTTGGGAGGCTGGCCTCGGCAGTTTGCACGTGCTGGGTCGCCACAAGCAGGAAGGAGAGCTCGGCCTGTTGTTGCCATTCCAAGGCCACGGTCGGTACGAGGATAGGAGGATCGCCCAAGCCCCGTATCCACGGGCGCTCCGCGCAGTCTCGGCGGCGGTGTGCGTCCTCACGCGCCTGTTCGTTCTCCCGCACCAGACGCTCGAACCGCGCGCATTGCATCTCGGCTGCCTCGACCCACATCAATCCCTCGGACCACAGCTCAGGGCCTGGCCTCTTCGGTGACTTCGCCATATCAAGGATGTTCGCACGCCGCAGCCGCTGCCACGGAAACGGTCGGTATGTCGCCGGCTCGACGGACACACGCCATGACTGCGACCGCCGTGTTCCATCACCCTTCAACCTCCATCCGAGCCAGCCCTACCATGGAGGAGGGGAGCTCCGTCGGCCGATTGTCGGGACACGCCATGGCATCACATATCGAGAATGAGCAGGATGACCACACCCCTGGAATTGCGACGTTGCGCCCCGGACACCGCATCAGGGAAATCCGGCAGACCCTCCATGACCGGCACCCCGTCCGGGCACGCTACCAGGTCATTCCTGCACATCATCCGCCCGCCGGTGGGGCACCACCCTTTTCGGCTCCGGCCTCGGACGAATATCAGGTCCGGCTCTACTGGCGGTCCCGCAACGGAGACGTCAGGGTGCGCCTCGAAGCGGTTAGGGAAGCCATAGCAACCTCGCCTCATGTATGGGAGGACCTTGCCGCCGATGGCGTAAAGGAATGGGTTGAGCCTTCGATTCAGGACGACGCGCTGTTGGCTGCCGCAGTCGTTTCGCTCGGGCCGTTGGCCGCCGACGAACGCCCCTATTTAGGGAAGTTCGTGGTCGAGCGGATCTACGAGATGCTGACGAGTGCGGAAGCCGCTTACTGGCACCGATTCTTCCGCCGGCGCTGACCGATTGCACGGCGAATCAGCGGCTCATCCCCTAGATAGTTCAGGCCGAGCACCTGGCAAAAGAAGGCAGCCCTCAAGTCAGCATTGCGAAAATGGATAATGACAACCTTGTGTGTCTCAACTCCGATCTTGGGGTGCCGCGTAGAGTTTGGCCCATGGGACACAAAGAGCCGATGTCGATCGCAAAGGCGCTGCGACAGATCCAGGAGCACAAGCTCATACTTCCGGCAATCCAGCGAGAGTACGTCTGGAAACCTACCCAGATCATCCGGGTGTTCGACTCCATCATGCGCGGTTACCCGGTCGGGAGCTTCCTCTCGTGGAAGGTGCTGCCGGCGACAGTCAGCGAGTTCAAGTTCTACGGATTCATGAAGGACTACAGCGCTTTCAACAACCGCCACAACCCAGTAGTCGACATACCCACCGACCGTGAAGTCATCGCGGTCCTTGACGGTCAGCAGAGACTGACGTCACTCAATATCGGACTTCGAGGTACCTACGCCTATAAGGTCCATGGTGGCTGGGCGAACAAGCCATGGTCCTACCCGGAGCGTCGTCTCTACCTGAACCTTCTGGATGAAGCCCCCGAGAATGAGCTCGGCCTCAAGTACCACTTCCAATTCCTGACCAAAACCGACATCGACGCAGCGGCAGCCGACGAGAGCAAGTCGTGGCTCCCGGTGTCCGAGATCTTCGACGCAGCCGAACCTTCAGCAATGATGATGATTCCGGCGAAGTACGGCGTCGGGAACAACCTGAAAGCAATGGAGCTCGCCTCTAAGCTCTGGGAGGCGATCCACCACAGCGCAAGCCTCCATTTCTATGAAGAAGACGTGCAGGACATTGAACGTGTCCTCGACATCTTCGTGCGAGTCAACTCCGGCGGCACCGTCCTCTCCTACAGTGACCTGCTCCTGTCCATCGCGACAGCGCAATGGGAGGGTGACGCCCGTGCCGCTGTCCATGGCCTGGTGGACTCCCTAAACCAGACGGGAAACGGGTTCAACTTCTCCCGGGACACGATCCTAAAATCGGGACTGGTGCTTGCGGACATCGGTGACATCGGGTTCAAGGTCAAAAACTTCAGCACGCCCAACATGGCCAAGCTCGAGGCCGGCTGGGATGTCATGAGTACATCCCTCCACGTTGCGGTCGGACTTCTTAGCGATTTCGGACTGTCCGGCGGTGCACTCACCGCGGACAGCGTCCTCATCCCGGTTGCGTATTACGTGCATCGCAGGAAGCTCGGACATGCATACCGTGAGTCACCTGCGTCCCGCCAAGATCGTGAAGCTCTTCGGTCATGGGTTCTGCGGTCCCTCATCGTCCGCGGTGTCTGGGGCTCTGGCCTGGACACCTTGCTTCGTGACCTGCGCGAGGTCATCAAGGCGCAGGGTGCCTCGGGGTTCCCGGTCGCAGCAATCGAACAGACGATGGCACTTCGCGGCAAGTCGCTCGCGGTCACAGATGCCCTGGTCGACGACATCTTGACCCTGGAGTACGGGAAATCCCGGACCTTTGCAGTGCTTGCAGCCCTGTTCCCGCATGTTGACACGCGCAACCTGTTCCACGTCGACCATGTATTCCCGGCCGCGCGGTTCAACAAGAAAGTACTGGCGCGTCTGAAGAACCCCGACGGCACGCCGCTGTTCACCCCGGAGTCCATCGAGGAGTTTGTCTCAAAACGGGATCGCCTGCCGAACCTGCAGCTGCTCCCAGGGCTCGAAAACATCGGCAAGTCTGACAAAGCGCCGGACGACTGGCTTGCTGCGGAGTATCCATCCCCGGATAATCGAAGCGCATTCCTCGAACGACATGCCCTGCCGTCGCCGCTACCGCACTCCGTTGACGAGTTCACCGCGTTCTTCGATCAACGGCGCGCGAATCTCACGGCTCGTATCTGGATGATGTTCAAGATCAGCGGCCCGGAACCAATCGGAGCTCCCACAGCCCCTCAGCTTTCTGACCTGGATGAGGAACTAGCTGAAGGCGACTACGAGGATGACTGACTGACAGAAGGGGTTGAGGGCCCGTTCCGACCGCGGGACATCCGAACAGCGACCACCTCTTTATGGGCCAACGTTGTCTTCAGCCTTCTTCGCGTTCTCGGAGCCGGCACGCCATCTGCGAAGTGGATTCGGCCGAGTCCCACTACAATGACGCACTGATGACAAGACTTCGGCCTCAACAGAAACTGATGGATCAATGACACCTCGTCCGCGCCGCGCTTGGCAGGCCGCAGCAAAAGCCAAGCAGGAGTCCAAAGAACTAGGACAGCTACACCCCGTTGAACCAGCATCACGCCGCAGCGATGGCTCACCCAAAATAGGTCCAGGCCAGGTTTACGTGGTGAGCTCGGGAAAGGTCTTCCACCCTGCTTGGTGCAACTCAGTGGGCAACGTCTGGGACGACAACCCCAAAAGGTTGCTGGTTATCCAGGAATCAGGCGTTGGCGGCCGGAAGCCTGTAAAGCCTGCGACGAACCTCTTCAGGCCTAACCTCGGTCTTGGCCTGCGTTCAGACGAAAGCTCCTGACTAGGTCGACCAGTGCTAATGGACAATGGGCTCATGCCTACTGCATCCGCCGCCCAGACCACTGTCCACCACTTCTACGCCCGTCCCGACGACCTGTTGCCCGTCTGCGGTGCCGTCCCCGGTCCAGACGGCCCGGAATGGCACACCGGGCACAGCGCCGACGTCCTCCTGACCTTCGCAGCCGAGAGCCACGCCTGCTGCTCCCTGTGTCTGGAGTTGTCCCTGTCATCTCCTGACTGACATGTGCAAGGTGGTACAGGTGGTACGTGGTCTGCCATGCTGGTAGAGAAAACAGGTATATGAGTGGAAATCCTGCTCAGCCCCGGCTGAGCAGATCGTGCGTCCAGGCGGGCGTGGATAGTCCAGCTTCGGCTCCCGGGCGTGCCTGGGAACGGGGGCTCGGGGAAACAGTTCTGAACTGTGGAGCCGAGACGCTGGACCTTCCGAACACTCACTGCCTGGACACAGAGCCAGGACGACAGGACCGACCAGAAGGACGAGAAGACCATGGACATCACCAGGACCGCACACGTGACGCGGACGAAGCTGGCCGCGACCGCTGCGGCCCTGGCATGCGCCGCGCTCGTGCTCAGCGGCTGCAGCAGCTCCGGCGGGGACGGGCGGTATTTCGCCACCTCGGAAGGACAGAACGGCGACATCGTCGTCGTGGACGGTGACCAGATCACCTACTTCGACACCGCCAGCCGCCAGGACCTCGCCTGCCACTCCATCGACTCCGTCCTCGACGACCCGAAGGCAGCCGCGGCGAAGGGCGAGCTCAAGGACGCCTACACCGTCCGCGGCACCGGCAAGATCAACGAGTCCAAGTCCTCCGTGGACTGGACCGAGGCTGGGCGCAGCACCACCGAGACCGGCTCGATCAGCTTCGGCAAGGACAAGTCGACCATGGAGTTCGTTTTCTCCAACGGCGTCAACGACGTCGTGCTCGTGCCCGTCGACAGCGAGCAGGGCAAGGCCGTCAAGACCAAGTACTGCGGCTGAGAAGGCTGACCCCTTGACTGCCACCATCCGCCTGCAGCGCCGGAGCCCCGTGGACCACGCGTCCGCGGGGCTCTGCCTTTTCTCTCCCGGGACGCAAGCATGCGCCGGACAGGATCCAGGAGGTCGGGCATGACGCTCATCGGACCGATCAGGTACTACCAGGGCCGGGTGGCATACCCCAGCGACGAGCAGCTGCGCGCAGCCCGGGCCACCTTGGACTTCGACGACATCCGCCGGCCGACGGACGATGTCGACTGCACGCACATCCAGCTGATCGAAGTCTCCGGCCGCAACGCGGGGGAGCGGCGGCAGCTCGAAGAGGAGAAGCTCGGCAGATTCTTCGACTACATCGGAGACCGTCCCGGCTTCCGGGTGCTCACCCACCGGAAGAAGCCGGACTCGGACACCTCAGCCTTCGTCTCACACGAGATCGTCTACGTCATCGAGTCCCGGCCGACCAGGGGGTACGTCAAGCTCACCCTGCGTTCGGAGCTGCCGCGCAGCAGGACCTCCGGTGCCGTCTCGGACATCTTCAGTGCCGAGGGAATCGACCGCATCTCGCGGATCTTCGACAAGGGCTCCCGGAGGAACTGAGGCAGCTGTTGCAGTGCGGTTGCCGCCTGACGGGAAGAGAGGACCCCGTGGACATCGCGTCCACGGGGTCCTCTTGTGTCTGACTGGCTGGCAGTCCCGTCGGAGCCCTACAGCCGTCCGCCCTTCAGGCGCAGCGCCCGGTACTCCTCGATCGTCTCCGGCGGCCGTCCGTACTTTGGCGCATGTGTCTCGACGAAATCGATCTCGGCCCAGGTGCCCCGGTACCGGACCCGCGACCTGGCCAGCACCGCAAGCGCGGTTACTGAAACGACCACGTTGGCCAGCCACCATAAGATGGCGATGAGGACCGCCGCCTGGACCAGTCCCCGGTCAGAGGAGCCCGTCTGTGCTGCCACGGCCGCCAGGGCCGTTGAACTACCCAAAGCCATGCACCCGAGCAGGAGCCCGGCCACCCAACCCTCCGTCGGCACCCGCCGGCGCGCCAGATCAGCGGGGCTGTCGCGATCGCGGACCAGCCGCAGCGCCTCGCGCAGGAAGAACACAGCAGCCAACGCGGCCAGGCAGTTCACGGCCAGCTCGCGCGCTCCCTCGAGCCACCAGCGCCCCGAGTGCCACCAGCCCAGCGGAAACTCGTCGCGCACCTTGCCTCGCAGATTCATCCGTTCCATCCTTTCCCCCGTGGCAGGCAAAGGGCGGCGCACCCCTTCTCGGAGTGCGCCGCCCTCAGCACCAACGATCAGTTCTTCGGGTCCTCAGCCGGCTTCCTCCGCGACACGGGACCATCCGTGCGCTTTGGAGCCGGATCCGCCGTCCGCCGCGGCTGGACCGGAGCCTGCTGCGACGGCTTCTGGACCGGGGCCTTCGGAGCCGGGGTGGGAGCCGAGGCCTTCGGAGCCTGAGCCGCCGGTGCCGATCGACGTCCGCTGCGTGGAATCGGCTGGACACTCTGGCTGCCCTGAGCGCCTCCGGTAACCCGGCCACCGACACGGTGCTGGGTAGGAGCAGGAGCCGGGGCCTGCGGACGCTGACCGGACTGGCCCTGCGCCTGCGCCGGAGCGCCGGTGCGGGGCTGGATCGGAGCCCGGTGGACACTGCCCTGGCCGGTCGGAGCCTGGACCGGAGCCTGCGGGCTGCGGCGCTGGCTGCCGCTGGCCTGCGGGATACCCGGCCCCGCCTGCACAGCACGGGAACCGGAACCCGCGTTGGCCTGCGGCTGCTGGCCTTCGGCGGCCCGCGTCGCCCGGGTGCCCGGAATCCCCGGGACCGCTGCGACGACGGGGTTCACCTGCGCGGGCCCGCCGGTACCAGCGGTGAAACGCGGGCCCTGGCCCGGGGAGGCCGGAGCCGCCTGCTGTCCGGTGCCGAACTGCGTCGGTGCCGACTGGCCGGCGTGCGCCTTGCGGCCACCGCTGGTGTGCGAACCGCTATCGGTGCCGCCCGTGAACCCGTCCCGCTTCTGGCCCTGACCCTGGCCAGGGCCCGGCTGCCCGGTACCAGGAGCACCCTGCGCGCCGCCAAGCCCGAAGCTCGTCTGGCCGCCGGTGGCCTGGCCGCCCCGCGAGGAGGGACCCTGGCCGGTGCTGTAGCCGAGGTTCGACAGGCCGCCCTTGCCGCTCAGGGTCTGAGCAGTCTCCTTGTCGGAGCGGGAGCTCCCCGCCTTGCCGCCCGTGAGCTGCAGAGGACCACCCTTGTCGCCGGGACCCTCGGGACCACCAGCGGACGGGCCGCGGCCGCCGCTGTCACCACCACCGCCGGGAACCGGACCGGGACCGGCGGGGCTGCCGCCGTCGGGGCCGGCTTCCGGACCGTCGTTCGGACCGGCGGCCAGGGCCAGTGCGCCCTTCCCGGCAGCAAGCGACTTCTGCTCGCCGTTCAGGCCGCCGGCGTTGGTCGACGAGCCCTTGCCGCCACCGGGGGTGCCGCCGGGCTTCGTGGCCCCACTGCCGCCGAGCTTGCCGCCGACGCCGGAGGCGAGCTTGTTACCCATGGCCATGCCCGCTCCGGCCCCGGCTCCCGCAGCCAGCGCGGGGAGCATGCTGCTCTTGTCCGGCTTCGGTGCGGTGTTGGTCTCGAGGAACTTGTCCACCAACTTGGTGAACACCTCGTCCATCGCCTGCAGCACGACCTTGCGCACCCGCAGGAGCGCCAAGGTGATGCCGATGATCAGCAGCGAGGAGATCAGGGTCAGGATGACCACGATGATCCCGCCGAGCATGCCTGAGCCCCACAGGCCGTCCTGGGACATCCAGGCCGACACCGGCCCGGAGATGATGTCCGGGATGGAGATCAGCAGCTCCGAGACGAACTGGTAGATGAACAGCGTCACCAGCACCTCGAGGATCAACGCGACCGAGTAGACGATCACCTTGCTGATCGCGGCGATCGCGCCCAGCGTGGCGAACGGCACCGCGGCCACGAGGCTGAAGGTGCGCTTGACCGCGCCCACCAGCATGCCGATGGCGTACCAGAAGCCGAGCAGGACCATGCTGCCCAGGACGACGCCGGCGTTCTGCCAGTACATGAACTTCGCCGGGCCCGTTCCGACCTGGCTGACCGCCATGTGGTCCTCGCGGGTCAGGCCGCTGGTGACGTTGTTCGAGCTGTACATCGTCATCGAGTCGGGGCCGAAGCCGGTGTTCAGGTAGTTGTACGCCGACAGCGCCGACATGTTGCAGGAGACCGGGGCGTTGTCCGCCCAGACCGAGAACCCACAGCCGTGCTTGGTGCCCTGGGTCGAGAAGCTCGTCGTGTTCCCGCCCGGGTTCGAGGAGGTCAGGCCCTTGCCGCCGGCCGCCAGCACCGGGTGGTTGGTCGGGATGTAGTCCGACTCGCCGTGCCCGCCGAAGTTGTCGCTGTCACCGTAGGACTTCTTGTCGATGAACCACTCCTTCTTCACGTCGCTGTTGACCGGCAGGTTGGTGATCGCGCTCTTGATGCCCGACTCGAAGTCCGACGCCGATGTAATCTGGCCCGAGATGTAGCTGTTGAGCATGCCGAAGGTCTCGCCCACGGCGTTGAAGTCACCCGCCGGGCTGCCCTCCATGCCGACCAGGCTGTTCTTCCAGGCCGTCTCGGCATTGGTCGCACCGGGGCCCACGCTGATGTCGCGGAAGGTCGAACCGTGCGCCTGCTTGTTGATCGCCAGTGCCGTCGTGCGCACCGACATCATCGCGTTGTTGCTGGCCTGGCCGTTGTCCCAGGCGATAACGGCCTCATCGGGAACGCCGAGGCGGTCGTTCATCATCCAGGCCTCGAAGTCCACGTACGTGGAGAGCACCACGCGGGTCGGGCCGGCGTGCTGGCCCAGCAGCGAGTCATCGAACTTGTCCAGGACGCCGGTGTACATCGAACCCATCAGCGGAAGGCCCACGCCAATGAAGACGACGCGCACGACGAGCTTCTTGATCGCCGAGCCCCGGTCCATCTTCTTGAACAGTACCAAGCCAATAATCAGGAACCCGATGAAGAGCGGGACCAGCGCCTCCCAGGCGATGGACTGCAGCAGGCCGTACCAGCTTGCGATCCAGTGCTGCAGGCCCGCCAGGGCACCGCCGCCGGCCTGGCCACCGGTCATCCCGTCGGCGAGGTCCTGCTGGTGCGCGCTGTTCGTATTGCCGCCGGAGTCCGCGACGCCGGCGACCGCCTGGTAGAACCACATGAACGGGTTCAGCACCTTCAACAGCTGGATGATGAGATAGAACAGCGTGCCCACGGCCAGCGCCATCGCGTAGAACAGCCAGATCGCGCCGCCGCCGATGAGCGACAGGATCTGTCCACCGATGCCCGAGGACATCGTGTCCAGGCCGAGGTCGGCGTTGGCCGCGCCGAAGTGGGCGTAGTCCACCATGCCGGAGTAGACGTTCTTGCCGCTGCCGCTGGCTGTCGCAATCAGCGTGTCGTACCCGATGGTCTGCGTGGAGCCCGTCGCCTCGGCGAAGAGCCAGCCGACTACGTTGAAGAGGCTGAATTCGGAGTCGGCGTAGCCGAGCATGTCGCCGCCCGTCGCCGGGTCGGCGGTGATCGCCCGCCAGTCCTCGTTCATCCGATCCTCGGGCTTGTCCTTGCCTTCGGGGGAGTTCTCCTGACTGAAGTACGTCGAGGCATTCGACGCCAGCTGGTACAGCGAGTAATTGTCGCGGTCCTCGTCGTCGGCAGCGTGCGCCGATGGCGCGAACACCGTCATCAGCAGCGGCACAACCAGTGCCACGAGCAGCGACAGAGCCAGGACGCGCACCAGCCCGCCCCGGGCAGTCGCCGCGGCCCGGGCCCGCGCCGCGAGCGTGATGGTCCCGTTCATCTTTCCCTTCCTGTCTGTCGTGTCCGTGATGGCCGTCATGACTTGCCCAGCTTCCGCGGGGCGGTCCCGGCCTTCTTCATGGCCTTCCTGCGGTCGGCCCGCCCCACCTGGTCCTCAGAGCGGTCCTCCTCGGACTCGACGCTCTGGCGGGCGCTGGTGAGCTTCGCGCCGGGTGCCGGCTTGTCCTTCATCAGCTGGTCCATCCGGGCCGCCTCGTCGGCCTTGGCGGCCTCCAGGCGAACCTGCCTGCGCTGGGCCTCGCGGAAGGGGTTGATCCCCAGCGCGAGGTCGAGGTGGAAGACCACGTTCGACACGTCCCGGCGCAGGTAGGTAAGGTTCTCGCCCTTGGTCGTGATCAGCTGGGCGAGGTCCGGCGGGATCTGCTGGTGCAGCTGCTTCTGGTACTCCGCCACCGTGCGGTCGCGCATCGGCCCGAAGAGCGTGTAGTCCGCGGCGTCGAACTTGTTGAAGTCCGAGTCCGCGAGCATCTTGTCGACGTCGTTGTAGCTGTAGACCACGCGGCCGCCGCGCTCGTGCATGTGGTCGAACTGGTCGCGCAGGTACTTCTTGACGCGGTCGTCAATCTGCTCGGTGCCGTGGATCACCACGGTGTCCCCGAGCCCGAGCTTGCCGACCGCGAAGCCAACGATGTTGACCAGCTGGGCCATGGCCACGCCCTTGCCGCGGCGCATCAGCCGCGAGAAGTCGTAGACCACGCGCCGGGCATCCCGGACCCCGTCCACCGCCGAGGCCGTGTGGTTGTTGAACAGGTCCCCGTTCGTGCTGAGCATCGTGTTCGCAATGCCGCGCAGTACGTTGTACGCGCGCAGCTGGTCGGGGTCGGTCTTGCTCGAGTTCAGCAGGGCCTTGTGCGCGGTGGCGAGGTACGAGACGAACATCTGCAGCCGCGGCACCTGCTGGTGCGGGATGTTGACCACGCGCAGGCGGTGCCGCTGGTCCTTGGCATTGTGCCGCCACATGCCCTGCTCGACGTAGAAGTCGGTCGCCGTGTCCTCCAGCGCAGAGCGGATGATCGAGCCGATTGCCCCGTCCGTGGTCTCGTAGAGCTGCTCAAACATCAGCTTGAGCTTCTCCATCTGCGCGGCGAAGACCGTCAGTTCGTCGTCCTCGTCGCCGAACAGCTCGAAGGGATTGACGTCACCGCGGTTCAGGTCCACGCGCGAGGTCAGCCGCTCGAAGTTCGGGCCCAGCTTGTCCAGGTCCGCCCCGTCCAGCACGAGGTGGACCACCGAGCCGTTGCCGAGCATGCAGGCCTGCGAGATCTTCGAGCACCACATGTTCGACACACGCTGGCGGTCCAGGTACTCGCTCAGGGTCGCGTCTGCCACGACAACGTGGTGCTCGTACCGGTTCACGTCCATGAGTACGGCCGAGTTGTTGACGTCGCCGACCATGTAGCCGACGTACTCGCCGCCCCGGTCGTTCAGGCCGTTAGTCACCAGCGAGTACGAACCCGCGAGCTCGGTCGAGGTGAAGTGGAAGCCCTTGCCGCGCTTCTTCTCATTGTTCTTGAACAGGCCCGAGAGTTCCTGGCGCTGCTCGCCGGCGTATGCGGCAGCCTTCAGGGTGCCGAAGCGGTCGATGTACAGGCGCGTGACGCGGTCGACCGAGTCGTCCAGCGTCTCCAGGTCCGGAGCCTTGAGGAACAGGCGGTTGTGCACCGACAGGTAGCTCGCGCCGTCCTGGATCTCGCCGATGGTGACCTCCAGGTCGGAGGAGATCTTGGCGGCCTTGCGCTTGGAGGAGGTCGTGCCGGTCTCCTCCTGCTCGTTCGCGTCAAGGCGGTCGAGCTTCTCGGACTGCTTGGTGAACGAATCCACCCACTTCTCGTCCATTCGGCGCACCTGCTCCAGGACGACCGCGGTGACGCGCTCGTCGAGCCCGTCCGGGATCCGGTCGATGCCCCAGAACGCGGCAAAGTTATCGTGCGCGGCGTCGTCGTGAAAGAACGCGAGCACGCACGCCACGGAACCGTCGACCTCGAAGTAGTCGGAGCGGAAGACGTACTTCTCCCGAGGCTTGAGCGCCAGCAGGTGCGGATACGAGTCGAACCGGCCCTCCAGCTTCTTCATCTCCTGGCGGCGCTGCCACCAGTTCTTCTTCGGCTCGGCCACCTCGGCCGGCTCAGCGGCGACCGCCGGCGCGGTCACCTCAGACGGCTCCGCCGTCCCGCCCGTGGAGGGATCGGCGTCGAGAGCGGCCTCCAGTTCATCCACGCCCGGCACGGCCGTCGCGTCCCCACCCCGGGGCTTCTTCCCCGGAATGCCCAGCTGCGCGCGGGCCTTCGTCATCAGCGCCATGTCACCCTTCGTCCTTCCTTTGTTCGTCCAGCTCGGCCCGGTCAGTTCAGTGAGGCCTTGAGAGAGTGCAGGTCATCCTCGATGCCCTGGTAGAAGACCCGCAGCATGGGCTCGGTCTCCTCGCGGTCGAGGACCGTAGCCTCCTTGATCATCAGCGCGGACCCCTCGACCTCGGACTGCAGCACCATGTGCGCCCGGCGCAGAGCGTCAGCGCTCTTGCCCTTGAGCAGCAGGTACTGGTGGATCGACGTGAACTTGCCACCGACGTGCTGCGTGAGGATGTCATACTGCTCGTTCTGCAGCTCGATCAGGTCAGGATCGCGGACCTCGAGGGCGTGGTTGCGGTGCTCGAGCGAGGCCACCTGGTGGTAGATCCGCTGCGGCTCCTTCGTGGTGACGAAGGCCCACTCGCAGTTCGTATCGATCTTGCGCCAGAAGGCGTCGACCCGGTCCAGGATGCCGATGCGGTCCTCGTCGAAGAGCAGGTAGGACGCTGAGCCGACGACCAGGTAGACCTGCCCCTCACCGCCGTCGGAGAAGTGGATCCGGCCGTCCTCCTCGATGCCGTCGATGCCGACGATCGAGTAGAAGTCGCTCGGGTCCGAGCTGCGGCGGGTGAAGACGTTGCGTGCCCGGGACGGGGCGTATGCCAGCAGGGCGGGCACGTTCATCGCCCGCAGCTCTTTGGTCTTGGTCATGCCGCCGAAGTAGACGATCAGTGCCAGGCCCCAGATGACGAAGAGCGTGATGAACACCGGACCCGAGCTCGCCACGAAGGTCTGCGTCACAGCCCACAGCAGCGCCAGCGCGCCCCCGCCGAAGAAGAACAGCTGCTTGATGGGGGAGGGCTTGGCCGCCCAGCCGCCCTTGCTGAGCGTGATCTCATGGTCGAGGAAGCTTCGGTTCAGAGACGTGGGGACCTTGTAGGACATCTTCGCCATGGATCATCCATCCAATCGGTTCAGTAGCGAGGCGAGTTCAGCGACAGCGACGTTGACATCGGTCTGCTGATAATTTGTGCTGATGAAAGAGATCTCGGAATACCTGTCGTGCTGGAGATCCAACGGAGCTAAAGGGTGCTCACGGATCCGAATCACCGACCACTCGGCGGCCAGCAAGGCATGGGTCTTCTTCAGATCCAGCTCGAACTTCCGCAGGTCCTTGTGCCAATACCAGCCGTCGTACTCGATGACAACCCGCTGATCCCGAAGCATTGCGTCGACCTCGGAGAAGCGCGCACGGCCCCATTGCACAGGCGTGCGCTCACCGGTCAGCAGGTGAGCGAAGCCGTAATCGTCGCGCAGCGCGTCCCAGAACATGGTCTCGACGACTGAGCAACGTCCGTGCCAACATTGCGGACACTGCGTCGCGGGCTGACGAGACGTACGACTGGCGACGGTGCACGTCCAGCGATGTCCTTTCACGCACAGCCACTCGACCGACCGGCAGCTGAACAGCGTGACATCGGTCGGGGCGAAGTCATTACGATCCGACCATTCGTCCGCCAGCCCAGGCCGAAGTGTGGCCAGATCGTTGAATCCGACCAGCACACGACGACCTGCGCAGTAAGGGCAAGCTTGGCCACGACGTGTTCGCAGACCGACAGGCATTTCGTACGAATGACCAACGGCGCAGATCCACCACGCAGGCTTGTCAGAACCAGCTCGAACAGCAGCCGGCGCGAACTCGTTCTTCTCCGGGTCCCATTCCTGAGCGATGAGAGGGAAACGAGAGGCCAGGTCGTTGAGCCCTGCGAGAGCTCGGCCATTGTCCGCGCAATACGGACAACCTGTCCGCATGCTCGTCCTCGTGTTGACAGTGGCGGTCCACTGGTGTCCCTGCTCGCAGACCCACAGCGCCTCGTATCTGCTCGAACAGCTGACCTCGTCCGCCGACCGACCGTTGTCCGCGTGCCACTGAGTTGCCACCTCCGGAAATACCTTAGCTAAGCAGCGACGCTCGACGCGGCACGTCGGGCAAGGGCGAGCAGAGCCGTCGGAGCGGTTGATGCGACTCTGGACCGACTGGGTCCAACGATGCCCGTCAGCGCACACCCAGTCGACCTTCCGATTCGACTGCCAAGTGACTTCCCCGAGCTCCAGAGTGTTGGTCTCCGACCATTCAGCAGCCAGATCGGGGCGTCGATCGACGAGCAGAGAAGATGCAACATTCAGTTCACGAGCGTTCTCCATGTTTGATCACCTTCCCCTTCCAAGTCTCTGTCCGAATGCCCTCATAGATGAGGGATACATGACCAGTCTACCTTAGATAGACCTATCGAATTGAGTGCGGCTGACGCAAGAATGGCACCCGCGTGACGACTCGGACGTGCGATCCGATGCCGTCGGGCGGTACCGTGGCGTGCTGATTTACGGGGACAAGCAGTCTATCGGACTGGCCCCTGAATAATCATTCAGGAATGAGTCCGCGCAACCTCAGCCGAAGGAGGGGACGAGCTTCTTCTTGCCGCCCTCGTTCCTCCACTGAAGCTCGGCGTCGAACTTCTTTCCCTTGCTCGAGGTGAAGCCGGTACCCTTGATCGTCTTGCCCGCGGCCAGTGCCGCGAGCTGGTCGTCGGTGAAGGCAACCCCGCACCAGCTCTTCGGCGGGGAGTCCAGGGAGGCCTCGAAGTCAGGCACGATCTTCTTACCCTCACCCTTCTTCTCCTCGCGGAAGAAGACCTTGCACTGGAAGCGGTTGCCCTTCTTTGAGACGAAGTCACTGGACTCGACGCCCTCGCCGGCCATGAGGCGGTCGATCTCCTCGGGCGTAAAGGTGTAGTGGCACCATGACGCCGGCGGCAGCGCGTTGCCGCTGGCGTCGCGCCGGCCGAAGCCGAGCTTCTGGAACCCGACGAACTCCCGGCCCTTGAAGGTGCCCTCGCCAAGCTCGCCGAAGACCTCGTAGTCCTTGCCCGTGGTGCTCTTCGCCGAAAACTCGATCGTCTCCCCGGCCAGCAGCCGGGCGACCTCGTCGTCGGTGAAGCGGTGGCCGCCCCACTCACGCGCGAACACCGTATCCTGGCCCGTCCTGGCCCAGGTGCCCTGCGCCCGCTCCTTCCGGGTGACGGCCTCCTCCTTGAGCCCCAGGGCGGAGCGCATCGCCGCGGCGTTCTTCTGCATGGTCGCGATGTCCTCGCGCACCCAGTCGGCCACGACCGCGAGGCGCTCCTCTGCGCTCGGGCCGGTACCCGCGGCAAGCTCGTTCATGTCGGCATAGACCTTCTCGGTCAGCGCCAGATCGCCGATGCGGGTGCCCGGCAGCAGCCGCCAGCTCATGTCCCCGGCCCCGGCGAGGGTGAGCTTGCGGCCGTTCTCCAGCAGCAGCGGGTACTTCGTCTTCGTCGAGGTCACCTCGGAGTACGTCGAGGTCCGGGTGGCACCGGTGCCCACGTCGCGCTTCTCCAGCTGCTTCATCAGCCACTTCATGCTCGGGTGCTCGGGGCGCTTGTTCGCACCCTCGAAGACGAAGGGCTCAGCGTTCGTACCCAGGCCCTTGGCCGACTCGTTCTCGTCGCCCTCGGCGGTGTCGTCGCCGGCGTCCGGATCGAACACCGCCTTCCAGCCCGCGGACAGCGGGACGTTGGCGATGCCCTCGAAGTCCGGGTAGTCCTTGACGTGGCCCTTCTGCTGCTCGTAGACGTAGTCCTCGGCGATCATCGCCAGGTAGTTCTTGCCCAGCGTCTCGTAGATCAGGCGGCCGGCCTTGCCGAAGCGCTGTTCGACGGCGTCAAGGGACGGAGGGACGTTCGGGCCCGGACGGTTGGCACCGTGGGCACCTGTCGGCTTCACATGGGTCTTCCGCTCGGTCCGGTGCGTGAGGTGCCTGACGTCCACCCCGACAACCTTGGCGATCTGATCGATGTGGGGAAGCAGTTCCTTGAACTGTTCGGGCGTGATCGTCTTGTCCTCGGTCCTGGGGTAGGAGACGACGCCGCCGGACGGCGTGCCCGAACCACTGAACGGCTTCGTGTCCTCATACATCTTTTGATACGTCGAGAGCACCAGCTGGGCCTTGATGCCCTTGCCGACCAGAAGCGAGGACAGCGCGGCCAGGTCCAGCAGCTTCGGCGGAGCGGTCTGCTTCGTGGCCTTGCCGTCGAGCACCACGGGGGAGGGGCCGTACTGGTCCGGCACCTGGTCCTTCCGGTCGAACCGAGGCTCCTCCGGGTTCGTGTACATCACGTCGTTCTCGTCGCGGAACCGGTTCTGGAAGAACGGCTTCTTGACGTAGTCGTTGTACTCCTTCAGCTGGTCGCCGACGAGCTTGACCATCGCCGACTTCAGCCGGCCCTGGCGCAGCACCGTGTCCTGCCCGGACTGGCGCGCCATGTTCGTGGCGATGCGGGTGAACTGCATCGAGAGCAGATCGAACTGCGAGCGGTAGCGCGCCTTGCGGTACTCGTCGAAGTCCAGGAGCGACGGAATGACCTTGCGTGCGCCGAAGGCCTTCTGCAGCGAAGCCGGAGCCTCGTCGGTGAAGTACATGCGCGACCACTTGCCCGGCTTCAGCCCCAGCTCGAGGAAGGCATTGACCGCAATCATGCCGCCCTCGCCCGTGGGGTCGACGTCGGTGGCAATGACGATCTCGTCGCATTTGGCCAGCGTGCGCTTGACGTCCTGCGCGACCTGCCCTGCGTCCTTGATCACCTCGAGCTTCCAGTCAAGTTGGCGGGGGTCCCAGGGCAGGTTCCCCAGGTCCCAGGTCCGGTACTTCCCGGCCACGTCCGGCTTCGCGACCATCCGGTGCGGATCGACGAACTCGTACAGGTGCCCCCGGGCATGGGCGATAACGAACTGCTCCCCGTTGTACGTGCCGTTCATGCCGCCGAGGGCTGCGGCGAAGTGCCGCGCCGCGCTCGGCTTCTCGGTGAGGATCCCGACAACCATCATGACTCCCTTTCGTCGGTGACTCATAAACCAGTCGACTCATAAATCAGTTACAAGTCTATCGATAGAGTGAGTCGAATGGCGAGTATGCGCGAGTCACGGAATGAGTCGAATGGGAGCGGTGGGACCCGCGCCGGCACGACGGTCAGAGAGGACCTGGATCATTCACGGCAACCCCGAATCGAGGTAACGTCTATAGAATCGCCACCCGCTCACGCCCGACCCAGGAGCACGAATCCCATGGCCATCGACCACGCTTTCCTGCGCACACCACAGGACTTCAGCAGCATGCTCATCGAGATGCAGGAGGGCAGCTGGCCGCCGGACGAGGCGGACGTCATCCGCATCGCCCAGGGGTGCTCAATGCTGATCGAGTGCATCGACGCCTGGGAAAGCGCCACGCACGGCAAGAACGTCTTCGACGTCGCCCGCGGAGAGATCTGCACGGCTGACGTACGGCGGCTCTTCGCTAAGGAGGTCTCACTGAGCTACGAGGGCGATGTCGCGGTGCTGCTGGTACCGTCGGCGGACGAACGCGTGCGCGTGGAGATCCGTGCCGACGTCGACGAATACCAGGGGCTGCTGCGCCGTCCGGAGATGGTCCTGGATTGGGAGCAGGACGGCAAGCAGCACGAGCATTACATCTCACTCAAGCCCAAGGGCGCGCACTGGTACATGCTGTCGCAGCTGCGCGATGACATGAAGGAAGGCCGGCTCACCGTCCGGTCCTAGCTCCGCCTCAGCCGCGCCAGAGCTCGAGCGACTCCCAGCCCACAGGCGCGCCCATCGACTCAATGGTCAGGGCGTGTGAGACCGGGAATTGGCGAAGCAAAGCCGCCAGCCGACCGGACCAACCGGTGTCCGGGTCGATGGCGCGCGCAGGTATGCGATCACGGCCAGGGGTCCATGGAGGTCACGGCCATCCACTCGCTGTGCGGTCTGACGTCGTCCGCGGTGCAGCTTTTGCGGCGGCCACCGTTCGAAAACCCGCACCACTCGGCCACCGCGGCGGCCATTATTTGGGGTGGTTCAGGGCTTCCGCGGCCGGGTGCCGCATCCAGCGCGCACCGTGGCGTGCTCTTCCTGGACGAAGCGTCAAATTTAGGACATACCACGGTGTCGGTCAAGGCTTGAGAGAGGTTGTCACTGCCATTAGATAGCGTTGGACCCATGCGCGCCATCGATCTTGAAGCCAGAGTGATCTCCGCCGTCCACCGGATTCGAGCTGGTCAGTTGGTCGAGCACGGGAGCTGTACCCGACCCAGGCGCGGCGGCTTGACCATGTGGTCTGGCGTCATGTCTTTGGGCGGGAGGTGTTCCGCGGACAGGAAGTGAAATTCCGAACCTGGCTGCATGAACTAGCTATGGAGCAGCCGCTAAGGCGTCGTTGAGGCGTGTGTGGCCCGTCAGTCAACTGAGAGAATTGAACCTATGACTCCTGACGACTGGGCTGCACTCGCCAAAGAACTTATCAAGGCCGTTGATTCGCCAAACTGGGCTGAGCAAGGTGCCTTCTGGCTGTCAGCGATCACCCTCTTGTTTGCTGGCGGTGCGGCGTGGGTAGCGCTTTATCAGCTCGGTGAGGCCAAACAGTCGAGGGTTCAGACGCGTGATCTGGAGCGCGAAAAAGCTCAACCATATGTCGTCGCCTTCATGTCGGAATCAGGTATCGGTCCGGAAGCTCTCGATCTAGTAGTACGCAACTACGGACAGACAGCCGCTTCGAACGTTCGCCTGGAGTTCGAGCCGAAGCTAACGCGGGCCTACAAGGAGGGGGATGTATTCATTCCAGACATACCGTTCCTTGCCCCCGGGCAAGAGTGGCGCACCCTTTTTGATTTCGGTCGTCAGCGGGTGGCCAACAAGGCGTTCCCCTTGCGCTATGACGGAACCGCTTATTACGAAGGCCTTGACGGCGACAAGCGCGAATCACCCTGCGTCCTGGACTGGGGAGCTTACAAAGACAAGACATGGGTGAAAGTCCACGGGATCAACGATCTCGCCCTGGCGGTTAGTGAGATGCGTGACCATGTAAAGAACTGGACTGAAGGTATCAACGACGGCATGAGCGTCGTCGTCAGAAGTGGCGAGAAGAGAGATCGTGAGAAACAAGCGTGGTTCGAAGAGATGCAGAGGGAAGCGGAGGCCGACGACTCGAACCAATCGCCTCCCGCGCCTAGGGTCTCAGCGGCTGATAGCGCATGATGTCGTTGATACTCTTACCGGAGTGTCTGAGCGAACATGAGGTGAGCCATGAAGGTCTTTATTAGTTGGTCCGGTAAGAGAAGCCTTCAAGTTGCCAAGGCTCTCGACGGCTGGCTTCCTCAGGTGATTAACGCCGTCGAGCCGTGGATGAGTGCAAAGAGCATTGAGGCTGGCAAACTTTCAATTCCACAGATCACCGAAGCGCTGGGTGTCACCAGGTTTGGGATCATCTGTGTTACCCCTGAGAATCAGCACAAGCCTTGGTTGCAATTTGAGGCCGGGGCTTTGTCGAAAGCCACTGAGGGTGTTGTGGGGCACGCGATCCCGCTGCTAATCGGGTTTGACAGGATGGAAGAACTTGAACCTCCCTTGGGGCACTTCCAAGCTCATATGACGTCCAAGGATGATTTGTGGAACATCCTGATGACGATGAACGCCGCACTTGATGAGGGAGGCCGCTCTGAAGCCTCCCTCAAGACAGCGTTCGACAAGTGGTGGCCCGACCTAGAAGAAATCTTGACCCAGGTTACAAACCAGCCTGTAGAGGAGGCTGTTCCTCGCAGACCTCCAGAAGCAATCATGGAAGAGGTTTTAGAAACCGTTCGCGGAATGGCGCGGACCGCGAGCTACAACTCTGCTCTCGTAACCACACTTGTTGGGCCAACCAAACTGGATTCGACTACGCTGCGGGCGTTGGACGGAATGGTCCACGAGATTGTTGGAGCTGACATCTCTGCGAACAATCCTCAGGTCAATTATTCACCGGGATCAAGTGTCATCACAGTAGCGACTCAGGGTCAGCTATCAAGCATAGCCGTCGCTCGGATCAGGAGCATATTCGAAAGCCTCCCTGTTCTGAAAGAATACCGGGTGGCATTCATGGATTTGAATATAGTCGGTTCAGGTAAGTCTGACGGATTCTATCAGCAGTATCTATCTGACAATTAGTGATGCCACTGTGGTAGACGGCACACCCAGGTGCCGTCCTTAGCCCAGTAGCCGTTGTCGGCGTCCATCGTGTGCTCGGGGGCACAGGTACGGCTGCCCGGCCGGCGCAGCGGCTTGGCCCACTTCTGCATGTGCCCGGGGTTGACGCAGGCACTGCAACCACACGTCATCCGCAGGATCTCGTCCTGCGTCAGGGACCCGAGCCCGAGCTCCTGCTGCAGGGCCTCCCAGGCGTATCGGCGCGGCGTGACCGAGGACAGGCCGTTCGACAGGCCGAAGCGGCCCGAGGCGGTCCAGACCCAGCAGCCTGTGCTGTCGGGCCAGCCCAGCCTCCTTATCGACCTTCTCCCAGAACCGCTCGGCGTCGGTCGCTGTACTCCTGTGCGTGGCGGTGCTCACCGGATCGGCCGCCCTTCCCGCTCGCACTCGAGCTTCGCCTGCTTCTTCGTCGCCTCCCGCACCCGGTCCCGGACGAAGACCGCGTCCTTGTGCGTGATCGGAGCCTCGTGGACATTGTGCGAGCCGCGCAGGAAGTTACTCGTGCGGTCCGCGATCGAGTACGCGAGGGCCTGCTCGATCGCCGCGCTGGTCTCCTTTACCTCACCCAGCTGCCCATGCAGCACGGCCAGGCCCTGGGACTGCTCACGGCCCCTCCGCTCCAGGGCTTCCATGCGCGCCGCGATGCTGCCCAGCAGCGGATCGCGGGAGCGGAACAGTTGCGCCGCGCGCCGGGTGGCGGCATCGGTCGCCAGTCCGAGGTCGAGCTGGGCAAGCAGGAAGGCCGTGACCAGGCTTGCCTGGCTCAACCGCTCGGCGAACTCGCGGGCTGCCGTGTCGCCGACACCGAGCTCACGGACGGCTGCTGAGCGCAGCTGCTCGCGCAGCGCGCCGACGATGGCCTCGGGCAGGGCCCGGACGGCAGGCTGGCTCTTCACACCGTCGAGTCGGAAGCCGGTCTGCGGCAACGACTCGTTGCCCTCGTCCACTCCGCCGGAGCCGCCCCTGGCCGCCGCAGACTGCACGGCCTCCTGATGGTCGGTGTGCTGGAGCGGGACGGGCGGGAGGAGGTTGGCATCTTCCGGCGGGGTCACCGGGAGGGCCGCGGGGTGCGCTTCGGCGTCCGCGTCGTCGTGCACCTGCGGCCTCGCTGCTGTGTCCACGGCGACGGCGTCGCTCTGGGCCGGGGGAGTGGCGCTGCCTGCTCCCGAGCCTCCCCGCTGGCCGGCACCGGTGTCCCGGTCAAGGTTCTCGGCGCTCTGCTGCGGGGCTTCAGCTTTCTCTGGTGTGTCCTGCTCCGGCTCAGGCTGCTGTGCCCGTTCCTGTGCCCGCTTCAGACCCTCGTTCCCACCGGTCCGGTACGCGTCGAGGAAGGACGTGTCGACGTCCAGCAAGTCGTCGGTGGAGGGCATGATCTCGTTCAGCCCCTGGCTCACGTCAGTTCCCCGTTCTCCTCGTCCAGCAGATAGTTGTCGCCCCTGGTCAACCCGAGCAAGCTGTCGAAGCCCATGGTCACGACCCGCTCGAGATTGGCGTTGTTCGTCGAAAGTGCCTTGAGCTCGTCGACTACCTGGTTGATGCGCGCGGTGAGCAACTCGGGGATGTCGAAGTCGAGGTTCTCGCGCCGGACCTTCTCGGCGATGGCCTCGGCATAGTACTCATTTACGGAGGGGTACCCGCGCCGCTGCGCCCAGTACTCCGCGCGCTGCTTCTCGTCCGAGGACAGTCGGGTGAAGATCCGCTCCCTGCGGTCGCTGCCGTTCTGGTCGGGGCCCGGTCCGCTGGACCCTGTCACAGCCCGCGCAGAGGGAGGCGCGGCCTTCGGCTCATCGACAACGGTCATGTCTCGCCTCTCCTGTCATATTCGACTGATGTACGAGTCCATTCTATCGTTATTCGACTCGGTGTCACGAATGGTTGCTCAATGAACATGCGAGAGATCTTTGCTGAATGGTCAGGCGGACGGGTAGAGTCGTCTGCGTCACCCGGTCAGCGCCTGATCGCGTGTCCCCCAAAGGGCGGCCCCGGGACCTCGGCCCCGATGCCGGGGGCGCCCTGTACATGGTTCGATCCCGCCTCCGGCGAGAGGAAAGGACCCCGGTACGCTGCCTGCGCGCTGGGGTCCTTTCCTATGGGCATTTGTCTCTGGCCGGGACGAAAACCGCACCGGCACTATGCTCGAAGCTGTGAAAATTACGCTGACCGTTGAAGATGCGGAGGGTGCACTGACCTACGTCAGTGCCACGGGTTCCGACTATGACACTGCCCTGGCTGAAGCGAAAGCGAAGGTACCGGAAGGATCCCGGCCAATCGTCATCCGCACCGAAAGGTCGGAAGCGTAGCGGCATTACGGCGAAAAAGAACCCCACCCGGCTGCAGCCGGGTGGGGTTCTTCGATGCCAGGCAGTCAAGAGGCCGTTCACCCAGCTTCCTTGACCAGTGCCGTCCGGACACCGGTGTACTTCCGTTCGGGATTGAAGAACCTTCCGGCCTTTTCCAGGAAGGTGTACGGATCACCTTCGACAAGGGGGACCTCTCCGGTGAATCCGGCCACCGCGGCGAGTTTACGGACCTGCAGATCCAAGGGCCGCAGCTCGTCCCGGTGATAGTAATGTCCCCACACCTGCACGGCTCCCTGCACCACCACGACGGAGGGGAAAGACTGGAATCCTGCGCCGTACCCGCTCGCGTCCTTCACGTAACCGTGCTGCCCGGCCGAATGGTCGTCGAGGAAGAAAGTGATGACCCGGTCACCCCGCGCCCACGACGGCAACGCATCCTGGGGCTGATCCAGGAAGTTGAACCAGGCGGTCACGCTGTCCACCGCGTGCGTCGACGGGTAGAAGCCGCTTTCGTCCGGGTCGGGGCCCTCATTGTTCAGCCGAAGTCCATCGGTTTTTGACAGGCCGGCAAAGCGGTTGCCGGTATGAACGATGAGAGCGCCGTCCTCCCGGAGCTCCGGCATTTGCCGGGGCTCCACGGGCCAGCGGACACTGGTATCCCATTCAGGATTGGCTGTGTCCAGGGCACTCACATCGCAGAAGCGGAAGCCAACGATGTGGGCGGCGACAGTCTCGGAGACGCCGGCGCTACGGAGTGCTTTTTTCGCATAGTCGGGACCGTTGCCGCTATAACCCAAATTCACACCGTCGATGCCGATCCACTCATCGGTGCCAAGCTGCCAGAGCATGTGCGGCACAAGGTACTTGTCCGGATGGCGGTACCTGAAGGCCTGTGGGTGGAAGCCGCTGCGCATCAGCACATCTCCGGAACGGAACCCGCTGATCGAGCGCACGACTGTGGTTCCGCATGCCTTCACGAAGTCGCCGGCGAGCAGATACGGGAGCACCGGAACGCGGCCGCCCTCCTCGGGGTTGCCCCCGGCTCCCCATTCGTCCACATTCCATGGAGTGGTCTGCTCGAAGTCATAACCCAGCAGCCTGTCCAGGTTGCTTCTCTGGTCCTCGTCCAGAATCCTCGCCGCCTGGTACTGAATTTCCTGCTCTGCGGTCTGGAGCCGGTAGTAGGCCCCGGCCTTCCTGTTGGTCTGATCCTCATCATCGTCGCCGTCGGTCTGCAGGCAGGCGCTGTAGTACGCTGCCCGCCATTTGTTGCGCTCCGCAAGCGGGGTAACGAGGCTCTTGTATTCGTCCTGGTGCAACTTGTCTCCTTTTGAAAGCGCAGGCCATAATCCATTTGCTGGGGATATGCCGGGCTGGACACTACCGGGTAATGACTTCAATGAGAAGTCAGCTGTGTGTCTCCGTAAACCGGGACACCCTGGCTTCGCGTGTCCGACCGGGAAGTCTGGCCAGCCCGTCATCGCGCGCCGATGACCGTGGCGCAAATTTGCAGTGTCTTAGGTGCGTGCAAAGCTAAAGACGACCGGCAGCACAGGCCTTCGGGAACAACACAGCATGAGGGGGACCATGACTGACATCTACATTTACGAACCCAACTTCTGGTGGCGCGCCGACGCCAAACAGGTCCGGAAGTTCGTGCCCGTCGACCCTGACGTCGACGAGGGCCTCCAGCGCTGGGGTGACCGCGACGAGCAACGCTGGAACCTGGTTGCCCAGGCGGTCACCCAGGTATCGCGGGCTCTGGCCGCCGGGGAATGGGAGCTGTCCGACCGGGACAATTATGGCCTGGTCGGGATTGACGTCGAAGAACTGACTGACAGCGAGAAGAACATCATGGAAGAGTGGTTCGGTGCGTGCCAATCCGTGTGTATGGATCCTTGGTCTGCATCCCTTACCGACGGCCGCCATCGTCTCTGGTCGACACTGGACTTCTTGGGCAGTGAACCGGTTCCTATCAAGGGCTACGCCATAAGCCACGCGATTCCGGTGAACGCCGATTCGCCGGGAACCAACTGGCAGTCGTACTTCGTGGAGGGAGGCCAAGCGCTCGAGGCTGTGAGCTGGTTCGACGCCGCCGACCCGGTCAACGTTCGTTTTGCCCATGCGCTCAAGACCGCAGCAAGCGGGCAGTTCCCGGCGCGGCGCTGATCCGGCCGGCCCCATGAAAAGAGATGCACCACGGGAAGCTGTTGCTGCCCGGGGTGCATTGTCTTCCGCCGCCTCGGCTCAGGCTTTGATACCCGTCAGGCCTTCTTGTCCTTCGGCGTGGCGCTGGCGGTGCAGTCCACGAGAGCCGCAGTGAAGTCCTTCGACTTCCAGATCGTCCTGTCCTCGTCCTTGGGCAGGAAGTCTGCGATCGAGCCAGTCCCGATCGGCGCACCGCCGGCCAGGAAGCGCAGCGTCTCCTGTGAGAACCCCGCCTGGAACACAACGCCCGCCAGGCAAGCGCCCGAGGCTGCGTAGGTCTTCTTCTGATCCTCGTTCAGCGCATAGGAGGAGAACGTCGAAACGAGCCCCGCGGTCAGCTGCGAGGAGGAGTTGATGCTCGTGCCCTGCAGCACCGGAAACTTCGGCGTGAGATCCGGCTGCCGGGCCTGGGGGAGCTCCTGTCCCTGCTTCGGCGGTGCGTAGACCTGATCCTTGCTGTCCTTGCTGGTCGTGGCACCCGGGGCGGGGGTCGGTGGGATCACCGCGTGGACGCAAGCGTCGAACTTGTCGCGGAGCTCGGGGGAGAGCAGGATTGCCGCGTCCATCGCACTGACCTCGCGGAGGCCATCGGCGACTGCGGCGATGTCGTCGCTACCCTTGCCCGCGATGTAGGCCTGCCCGGCGTCCGAGAGCTTCTTGTCCTGCACGGCGCGGACCAGGCACGCGCCGCCGTCGTTGCTCTTGGCCCCGGTGCCCTGAAAGACGAGCCGGTCCAACGCCTTGCCCAGGTCCTCGCCGGTCACCGTCGCCGTGCCCGCGCTCGGGCTCGGCGACGGCTGGGCCGTCTCTGAGCCGCCGGAGCATCCGGCGAGCAGGCTGCCCAGCACTGCCACCGCGGCGGCGGACGCTGCTGCTTTCCTCGTCATCGGCGTCTTCATCGCTATGGCCTCTCCTGTTGGTTCGGTGTCTGCGCCGGATGACACACAGCTCGCATCCGACTGGTCTTCGAGTACATCTTATCGGATAGGTTCATTGAATGATCTATTGAATGATGCAATGCAGGGGCCGCGACTGGCGGTCGGTATTGCCAGGTGCGGCTGGCTGGGAAAGGGATCAACGGAGTTGATCCGGACGGGTGCTCGACGCGTCCCGCGCACGTCACCGGTCCCTGGGTGGACCGGGCCGGGGTGGCCTGCCGGACCCGGACGACGCGGACCCTTGGTCTACACGGACCGGCAGATGCTCGATGCGCTCCTACGCTGCGCTGGTGCCCAGGACAGCCTCCCTCGCAACGACTACATCCACCACAGGCACGACGATGAGCCGTCCGCGCCGCTGCTGGAGCGCCGGTTCGGCTCCTGGAAGGCTGCCCTGGAGCACGCCCGGCCTGGACACCATCCAGGGCCCCACGTAAAACTGCGGGTCCTGCGGGATTCAGCGACCCGGATTCGCGTCCGTTGAGTCAGCTGCGCCCGAAGAATTCCTGATCGCTGCCGTCATTGCGCGTACAACCTCGGGGTCGTCCTTCCAGGAACTCCCGTCACGCGTGCAGGCGCTGATGGTTCGAACCCCGGCGTCGCCGGCAGCCTTGTTGAGCTCCGTCCACGCCTCTTCCAGATCAGACAGTTGTGCAGCTGTCAGGGGCTCCCGTTCCGTGGGCGTCTCCACCACAAGGCGAGACGGTTCTGGTGCCGTTTGTGTCCGGCGTCGGCCAAAGACATCCCGTAATCGCACTTCTGCACCCCCAGTAAAAGACATATCCCGCTGATGAATGCCAGCGGGACAAAGGCCACGGTACCAGCCGAGCGTGAGTCTTCCAGGAAATTCACGCATTCAGTATCCCGAGGCAATTTACAGTCCCGGCATTCCAGGAACAACAACTACTTTTGCCGCAGGACAGCTGATCCGTCGTGATCACTCCGCCACCATTCCTACCGATTCGAGGACTTCTCATGACCATTACCGGCTTACCCATCCAGGCTGACAGAGTCATTGACAGCGAAGCGGAAGCACCCGTTTCCGAATCGGACCACCGGAACCTGGCAGCCCTCCTGCCGGAGCAGGAATGGTGCACCGGCTGCACTCCCGATGACGACCCGGTGACCATTACCGGCTTACCCATCCAGGCTGACAGAGTCATTGACAGCGAAGCGGAAGCATCCGTTTCCGAATCGGACCACCGGAACCTGGCAGCCCTCCTGCCGGAGCAGGAATGGTGCACCGGCTGCACTCCCGATGACGACCCGGTTCCCGACCTCAGGGACAGCATTCCGGGCATGCCGCAGGACGTCATCCTGCGCGCGACGGAGCCGCTGCCGCTGCCCGCAGACTGGGAGCCCGCCTGGGGCCCGGCCCCGCTCTACGACATCGCCTACCTCGCCTGTGGGCACACCGTTGCCCGCCGGTCCTCCTGACCCGGGGCAGGGATGCAGCGACGCAGCGCAGCTGCGCCGGGGGACTCATCGACTGAACCATCGACCAGTGAAGGAGCGTCCCGCTCATGCCCCTGACACCACTGCAGAGCTGGGCCCTCATTGTGCTCCTCGCCGTCTTTGTGCTCGGGCTTATCTGGCTCTACGCCGAGGCCGAGGCTGCGCTCCGGCGCAGACATACAGACAAGGCGGCGGCACAGCAGCCGCAGGCCGAGGAGGCAGGCAGCTCACTCGTTTCTGTTCCTGTACCCACTGCCCGCCCGACCCTTCGTCTCATCCAGGGGCAGGGCCAGGCCTCCGCGAGGTCCCGTCGCGGTCCCGCCGAGGTCTACGACTGGGCCCGCCGGGGAATCTAAAGAGACCCCTTCCGGCCCCTGGCCTCCTGCGGGGCTGGGTCAAGACTTCATGCGGCCCACCGCCGCACCACGAACAGCCCCGGGCCGTCGCGAGAAGCGCCGGACACGCCGTTCCTGCCGCAGCCCGGCAACGAAGCCACGGCGGCCCGGGGTCAACAACCATTCACCTGCCCGTGCAGGCATCGAAAGCGAGAAGGACAATGGACCAGACCATCGCACCGCCCCTCATCAAGCACAGCGTCGCCGTCGACTTCGGCGTCATCGAGCTCACGGGCACCCTTCAGCACGCCGACGCCCAGCGCAGCCTCGTACTCCTGACTGAGGAGGCCCCCGAGCGCATCTCGGTGAACCTCGAGGCATATGGCCTCGTAGCCGGCCAGGGGCGAGTGTTCATCAAGGACTGGTCGGAACACGCTGGCCTGGCCGAGCGCCTGCAGGAGGCGGGGCTCGTGCGCATCATGCGCTCCGTGACCGTCGGCCCGTTCGCCTCCACCGCCCACGAAGTCGAGGTGACGCTCTGATGGCCGCGGACACCCATGCGCTGAGCATCCTGAAGCTGAGCACCGGCCACCTCGAGAAGATCGAACAGCTCCAGGGACGGATGCTCGCCCTCGGCGAGGAACAGCTGGAGGTCGCGCGCCGCCAGCTCGAGGCCCAGGACACGTAGAACATCCTCGCCTGGCTGCAGCTGCAGCAGGCCCAGGGGCATACACCCGACCCGACGCTCGTGGACCTGGTCCGCCGGCGGTTGCGAATCTGAAGCAGACAGGAGAAACGCCATGGACAACATCATCGATAGCGCCGGAGTCCTCATCGCCACTCTTGCCTTCATGATCTGCCTCGCGTGGCTGGGCTGGTTGCTGTTCCGGCGACGGTTCCCGAACCGGGACGGGCAGATCGCGTACCTGGAGGAGGACTACCGGCGGGCCTGCGAGAGCGGAGACGTGGCCGCGGCCGATCAGATCGAGGCTGAACTCTGGGATCTGGGGGCAGCACCGGGCTGGCCTGGGGCCGGGCGTACCGGGTTCGATCAGCGCAGCTGATGCGGACCCGTGATGCAAGGGCATCTGGGATCAACGCAGTTGATCCGGAAGGAGCACTGAGGAGCGCTCGATCAGCACAGCTGATCCGAGTCTTCATTCGAAAGATCATCGTCTGATCAGCACAGCTGATCCGGATGGGGGTCTGAGAGACAACCGAACACTTCAACTCACCATCGCGCGCGGAGCAGGGACACTGCCCGCGCGTTTCGTGCACAACGAGGAGAAACACTCATGTCGAACCCCCGCAACTCCGCCACCGTCATCGGCCGCCTGACCAAGGACCCGGTCGTCTTCAACAACCAGGACGGCTCCAAGAAGGTCGCGTTCACCCTGATGGCCGACCACAACTACACCGACAGCCAGGGCAACCGCGGCGCTGACGCTGTGCCGGTCGAGGCTTTCGTGCGCGCGACCACCAACGGCATCGGCCCGTTCGCGAGCATCCACAAGGGTGACCTCGTGGCCGTGAACCTCAAGCTGCGCCAGGACCGCTACACCAAGAACGGCGTCGAGGTCTTCGAGCTCAAGGCAGTCGTCGAGGACATCACGTTCCTCGAGCCCCGCTCGGTGACCCAGGCCCGCGTGAACGAGCGCGTCGCTGCCGCCGAGGCGCAGAACCAGGCCCTGCAGACCCAGCCGGCTCCGGCTCCCGTCGCAGCCGCTGCCGCATCGCAGCCGGCCGTCGCCAGCGCCGTCCACAGCGAGGAGCTGCCCTTCTCCTGAGAAGCGCGGCCCGCACCCAGCACAACCCACAACTGAATAACAACCGAATAGGCGGGTCACGCACGCCGACAGTCCCCGTCCGAGGAGCCTCGCGCTGCTCGGACGGGGATCTGCTTTCGGCTGGCCGCCGCCCTGCCCTGCCCCCAACGTCATCAGCCAAGAGAAGGAGTTCCGCCATGCAGATCGTCGCCGACGCGAACGTCGAGGCCACCGATCACGACCAGGCCCTGCACGCAGGGCTCACCGCCGTCGTCGGCTCGGTGATCACCGACCACCCCGGACCGGATGTCGAGGCCATGGTCGACGACGTCGTCACTGCCGTCATCCAGAAGCTGCGCCTTCACGCCAGCCAGGTCTTCGTCGCCGATCACGGCGGCACCCGCCCCGTGGAGCGCTTCCGCACCGTCACCGGGCGGATGGACCTGGAGGACCCGGAATGAGCCTGGTCCAGCAGCTCGAGCCCGCCGCCGAGGTCCAGCCGGCTGCCGGGCTTCCCGGGGCGGCGCGGATCCTCGCCGAGGCATATCCCCAGATCGTCGACTTCGACCCCAGTGGGATGACGATCGAAGAAGCGCACTACTTCCTCGGTGAGTCGGCTGCCGTCGCCTTCTTCCAGTTCCTGGTCCTCACCAAGCAGTGCAAGGCCGCCGTCGGGATCAGGCGCTGAAAACTTTCGTGCGGAGCGGTTCGATCCCGCAACGCGCTGGACGTGCTGCGGAGAGGCGGGTTACACACGCCGACAGTCCCCGGCCGAGCAGTCTCGAGCTGCCCGGGCGGGGACCTTCTTTTGCTCACGTGCCCGTTCCTGCCCATTCTCGCTGCGCTCCAACCAGGCCCTGCAGTCACGATCCCGTCGCAGGAGCAGTCGGCCCCTTATGAAGGGGTTTCTTCGGGTGGAGGGCTGAGGTGATCAAAAAGTGATGAGCCGTCAACAGAAGGTGGTGTCTGGCTGAGGCCGGTCCAGCTGATAGGTGATCTCTCATTGACGGGAAGCTGGTGCGCTCGGTAGCTTATCGATAGTCATTATTAATGATTATCGATAACCGGGGGAACAATGAAACAAACGCGCGGGTCATCTGAAACCGGTCAAAAGAGGGTTGTGTCGAGGGTCGATGCGATCTTCCTGATGGTCGCTTCAGCGGGTGCAGCCCTCCTGACTACATGGCTGACCGTATCCAGTACCGCCGCGTTGTTTACCGGGCCGGTGACGCTGGAGCTTCCGGTAGCCACGTCACACCAGACAGCCGCCGGCCTGTCGTTGGGGGCTACTGGACACTTCAAGTCAGTGGAAGCGATGGTACCGGTTCTGCCAGCAGGGCCCGCCGAGAGTCTGGCGTGGGCCGGCGTGCTAAACCAGGTCGGGGTCCTGGCGGCCCTGGCACTGGTGTTCCTGCTGGCCTACCGGCTCCAAAGCGGGCTCCTCTTCACCGCTCGGTCTGCCCACATCGTCGGGGCAGCCGGAGTTGTGCTCGCCGTCGCGGGTATGGCCGGTCAGATTCTCGACGGCATTGGCCGAAGCCGGCTTGCCGAGATGATCAGCGCCAACGCCAGGGCTGCGGGGGAGTCCCAGATCTTTTCGGCTGAAATCAACCTCACCCCATTCATCGTAGGTATCGCCCTCCTTCTGATCGCGGGAGTCTTCGAGTGCGGCCGGCGGCTCCAGAAAGATACCGAGGGCCTTGTCTGATGCCGTCTGAGGAGCCGTCGAACATTCACTGCCGCCTGGATGACCTGCTGGCGGACCGCCACATGACGCTGACAGAGCTGAGCAAGCGCGTCGGAGTCAGCCTGGTAAACCTGTCGGTGCTCAAGAACGACCGCGCGAAGGCCATCCGGTTCTCGACCCTCACCGCCATCTGCGAAGTGCTCGATTGCCAGGTCGGTGAGCTGCTAACGGTCGCGCGCGAGCCGTGACTCGGCCCAACCAGGACTTCCGGGATCGCTTTCAAGTGCCGGTACGCTGCGCCCAGAGTATAAGGACGGATGCCCGGGATCGGGCTCAGCCGACGGGGGAGCGGCTGTGCCGGATGTATGCACTGGATGCCGGCAGCCACATCAGTACTGCCCCGGCAAGACTGAGAATCAGACCCGCAACGACCAGGACATCGTTCAGGGCACCAATGGCACCGGTAATGGACAGGACAGCCACGGCGGTCAGCACATTCCTGGCCCAGCGTCTGCCCCGCAGCAGGCTGAACGCAGCCCAGCATTGCAGTGCCGTGAACAGGAGAAGCATTCCCATGCTGACCGCGAACGAGGATGAGGCCTGCGGCCGAAGGAACATCACGATGGCCGGAACGACACCGGACACGAGGGCACTGGCCAGCCAGAAGTACGATGATGCGCGAAGGACCTGAGGCGCATTGCCTGTCTCCCTGTCGTCGACACGGTATGCCATTGTGAAGTCCCCAATCTTCAGTGAACGTGCGGCAGCTGTGGCCGCGAAGTCCCCAGAATACATGCCTGCTTGACTTCTAAATCTATATAGCTAGATTTATGCCATGGAGAACTTGGGACGCATCACTCCCGCTACAGCGTTGGTCCTTGAAGTGCTGCTCTCGGCAGAGAGTGTGTGGGGTTTGCAGATCGTGAAAGACGTCGGAAAGAAGCCCGGCACTGTTTACCCGATCCTGGACCGTCTTGAATCGGCGGGCTGGATTGTGGGGGAGTGGGACACCACCGAGGATCGCAAAGGGCCGCGCCGGAGGTATTACCGCCTGGTCTCCGATGCCCGGCCACTGGCCCAGGACTACGTGAACACCCAAAACGCAAAGGCTCCATCGTCGCCGTCGCGGCCGTCGCCTGCCATGAACGAGGGCATGTGGTGCGGAGCATGAGGTCCACCGAGTTGGTCCTGGCTGTATGCGTGGCGTTGACTCCGGAGCGTCTCCGGCCGTTGCGCGAAGAACAATGGAGGGCTGACCTGCGGGACGGCCCGGACCTGGGCATCTCGGAGTTCTCACTTTTGGTCGGGGCGCTTTGCTCCTCCAGCATTGCCAGGTTTCACGAATCAATGCACCGCGGCAGCGTCCTGCTGTCGCATCTGACAAGGGGGAAAAACATGAAGATTGCAATGGGCTTGCTCGGCCTAGGCGTGGTCGCTGTCGGAGGGACCGTCCTCGGCATCAACGCGGCACAGCCAAAGACTGACTACGCGGCTGTGGCGGAATCCAGGACGGTGGTCATGGGGTACGAAGGCTGGTGGAATTCAACACCGGCAGACGGCAGCGGGAAAGATCTGCCCAAGGAAACCGTGGCTGTGAACACCACCACCGGACAGATCGTGGACGCCTTCAACAGGGCAAAGAACGATGCTCACCAGCCCACCTCGGTCTCGGATGTCCACTTCGACGTCGTGCCTGATCCGAGCTGGCCGGCAAAATCAGTGGTCATCATTGATACCGCGACAGGAAAGGTCATTGAAAGCTTTCCGGTGGATGACAAGGGCAGGCCGATACTCAAAACCCCGTAAGACGGCTGGCTGATTCCCTGTATCGGCGCTCAATCCAGCAGATTGACAGTGAACCGGATGCCATAGTCGAGGAGACGCTCCGAGGCCAGATCGATGAGTTCCTGGGCCTGCGCAGTTGGTGTTGTCGCGCAATCCAGCTGAATGCACACAGAATGCCCGGCGGTCTCGGGGTACGCGCGCAGCAGGCCCTCATCGAGGACGAACATCGCGTAGTTGTTGATTTTCTCGCTCAGTTGTCCGAGGTGTTCGGGGGCGTCCGACCATGCACGCTCTTCGATCATAATGAGCTTGTACTCGTCACTTGAGGGGTCGTGTGTAACGAGGTCGATCACGTTCGGTTCGTGGATTCCGGCCACGTTGGTGCTCCTATCGGGAGAAAGCGGGATTGGTGGCAAGAGAATCGGTTCTGGATCACATGAACATTAATCGGCCACCCGAATCCTACTGCCGACGCGGTTTTCTTCCCTGGATGAGACCTATTCCTGAAAGCGGGCCCTACGCTCCGCGGGCGTTAACTCGGCAAAATAGCGCTGCCTGTCATCGTCTGCGTTGTAGTAGACATACCTGTGCGAACTATTGATGACCTTGTTGTTGAACCAGTTCGCCGTGTCTTTGCTTGCCGGAATCGTATAGTCCTCAAAGTGTCTGCCGGAGATCAGTAAACCGACCTGAGGACTTAGCGGCACGACGAATAGGGGTTCATCATCGCCCCGCGGCTGTCCCGTGAATACCTCGTGGTAGTTGGCGACCGGGTTGTCGCTGGTCAAGAGCTGGCGGTCCTCGAAGCGCACGGTACCCCAACCGCGACGATAGATGTCGCGCGTCATACCTTCGAACATGCTGTGCATCGTTCGGATGTGAAAGTTCTTGATGATGTGGGGGTTCCGCGACAGGATTTCTGCTGAGTGTCCCCGGAGAGCGGCAGGGGCGGCCGGGTCTCTGAAACGATGCTCAAGCAGCTGTGAAACTCCACTCGCTATCACGTCCCTAATTTGCGTGGTTCTCAGCGCGGACATTGCAATCCACAGGGCCACGTACTCGCGGTCCTGCTCTGTTATCGGATCGTCAGGCGAGTTCAGGATCTTTTCAATGCTTCGTGCGGCCGGCGTTTCAACATTCCTTCCAAGAAGTTCTGTTTCCCAAAACAGAGACTCCTCTTCGTTTTGCAGCCGCAACGTATAAAAGTCAGATTGAGCTGTCGCCCGCGAAGCAGCCACGTCAGTAATCAACCTGGTCTGCTTGTCGTACTGCCAGAGCTTCCCTTGACTGTTAGCAAAACGCTTCAAGTAGGACCGCTGAACCGTGTGCTGGTTGCGGTGCTGACTTCGTCCGGAGGGCATCAAAACATGATGTCACGGTATCCAGAGGACCGCCCTGCCCGGTCGGTGCCAGTTAGGGAATTCCTGCTGGCTCCGGTACGTTGCAGTCGCCGACCATCAACAGAGAAGAGATGCACCTTCGTGGCAACCGATTACGACGAACTGCGCACCGACGTCAAGGAGTCCCGGGAGGACTCCTTGGAGGCCCTCAAAACAGCCAACGCGCCCGACGCCAAGTCCGTGGTGCAGGAGCTGGACGAGGCTGATGCCTTCGACGGCCTGACTCCTGGTGGTGAGTTCATTGCCGAAGAGCTCGTTGTGCAGGTGATTCCGCAGGCAGACGACGAGTTCACGTGTTACTCCTGCTTCCTGGTCCGGCACCGTTCGCAGAAGGCCCGTGAGAAGGACGGCCATGCCTACTGCATCGAATGTGAGGGCTGAGAAGTTTTGGCCAGCTGTCCCGGACCACATCTGGGACAGCATCCGTGAGGAATTCATGCTGCCCACGGCGGCAGACCTTGAGGTCCATTTCCAGGAGCTCAACCAGCCCGATGCCATGCAGTGTGCAGTGCGGGTGTTCATCGGGGAAGGGACGTTCTGCCCGGGCTTCCAACTCCGCGACGGAGTGTTCAACGAGTCGGTGCTGCGGCTGTTCAAGCAGGCCCTTGAGTTGAAGATCCCGCACAATGTGTTCGCGGCCTGGATGGTCAGCCCGGTGCCCCCGCCGGCCAGCAGCCGACCAGTCGACATGCTCGACAACATGCCCCTGCTCCAAAACACACTGAGTGCCTTCGTCGATCAGTACCGGCCGGTCGAGAAGCGCCGCTGACCGGTTTACCGACACTTCCCGTATGGTTGCCCGTCGTGCTGAACACGAGAAATCAGGGCAGGAACACATATAGTTCCTGCCCTGATTTCCTTTATTGGCACGCTCTGACTCTGCAGCTTAGGGTGGGACTTATCAGCACCAGCCGCTGGCCCCCCATATTCGGCTGGTGCTGACTGCTTGGCCGCTTAGTGCGCTGCCTTATACTTTTCGAGAATCTCCTGCTGGATACGACCGCGGGTGTTTACCTTGAGGCCGTTATCCAAAGCCCACATCCGAACTGCTTTGGTATCCACCCCGGAACCGCCGACTTTGCGTCCCGCCGGACGTCCACGGCCGCCGGATATCCTGCGGCCGGCATTGGCGAAGCGTTCCAAGGCTGAACGCAGCTCGCTGGCGTGAGCCTCATTCAGGTCAATTTCGTATTCCGACCCGTCAAGGCCGAAGGTGATGGTTTCATTGGCTTCCGTGCCGTCAAGGTCATCGGAAAGAATTACTACTGTTTTCTGGGCCATGAATTAAGGCTATCAGTTTATCGAGCGAGTGAATGCCTTATCTCTCGGGGTGCTCCAGAAGCGGAAGCCTCCGGCCCAAGAATGGTCCTGCAATCACGGGGCACTTGCCTTTACGAGGCCCGGGCATTCGTTGCTGATGCCGAATTACAGCAGTTCAGCTCTACAGCCGCACCATACTGGGTGGAATCAAGGCGGCAATATCACTGATCTCCTCCGCCAAGTCAGTGCTTAGACGGTAACCATCGGCTTTACGAGTCAGGAATTTGATCGCAGCAGTCTTGCGTCTGACCTTCGTGGTCTCCTTCAACCATTCGGGGTATGAGATCAGTTCAAGCGCCAGTTCCTTCTTCCGGCCGCCAAAGTCTTGTTCGTACTCATACACTTTTTCTGCGATCCTTCGGTTTGCCAGGGGAAAAACATATGCGCTCAAAAGGGCGGGATGTGCTTCGCCGAGGCTTGCATCGGCGAGAATGCGCGGAGCGAGAACGCCACGCTTGTTTCGGGACTCGGCACGGTACTCCGGAGAATCAACCAGGGCTGCTGCCGCGTCGGCTATATACCGGCGTTCCCTCTCCAGGCTTTCCTGTTGCTCGGCGTCTTCACCGGCCTCGGACTCCGACTGCGCCGCATACAACTCGCTCAGGAAAGAGTCAGTCCATTCCGTTTGTGCGTGCCAGACATAGGCAAGGCCCTGGGCGACCCATGTTATCGAGACACCCTCCGTGGAACCATCGTGCGGTTGGGCGCGGCCAACAACCCGCTTCGCTGCGTCAGGCAGGTCCTCGTCATCACCGACCAGCTCGGCCACAAGCCCATTCAGATCAAAAGGCACTGCACTGACACTGACAAATGACGATCCTACCCGGGCAGCGACAGACACCACTTCGCTGGCAGAAAGTTGTTTTCCGTCCAGCGCGACGTAATTTTCACCTTCAAACTTCGCCCCAGGAAGAAACAACAGACCTGCCTCGTCGGCCTGGGTTGGAATACTGGCGGCAACAGCGGTCAATTCGGCCGAGGTGTAGGTGAAAGTCATGGTCAAATACTAAGAGACGCGTCAGACACTATTTTCTGATGCAGACAGTTAGCGTATGGCATCCTCAGCCATATCCTTTTCCATCTCCCTATGGCTGGGAATGCCCGCAGCGAGGCGACATATATGATGGCCCGGTGTCCAACGAAGCAAACCAGCCCCGTTTTCTGACCTTGGCCCAGGTCGCCGACGAGTTGAACGTAAAGCAAAGCCTCGTTCAAGGTCTCATCAGGACGGGGGATTTGCGTGCTTTTCAGGTCGGTGGCAGGGGCATGTGGCGCATTGGCCGCCAGGACGTTGAAGACTACATCGCTCAGGCCTACCGCCGCACGGCGGAGCGCATCGCCGCCGGCGAGCTCGACGACGGAGCTGAATCCGAGGCTCAGGAGTAGCTAGTTTTCTTGACCTGCAGTCAGAGGCCCGCACGGGACCAACGGCTGTCTTGTTTTTTAAGAGCAAACGTAGGGACGTCCAGGCGTTGGAGCGCCACCGAGTTGGAGTGCCTTTTTCACGAGCTGAACGTATAAAGACTCTTCTCAAGTCCTACACCAATTTTCCCGATGAGTTGAACCGCTCATAAATCGCCACCACTTTGACTGACCGAGTAAACCCGCGGATGTACGCGCGGGAATTGCCGGAGCTCGTGTGGTCTGCAACGGATATCGCGGTTAGACTCCGGATACGACATTAGGGGGAAATGTGGTTAGTCTCACGGCGCTTCCATACTGGGCCCGGGTCGGATCCGCGGTCGGCTTGATGGGGACTGGCTATTTCGTCGCTTCGGCGCTGACTTCCGTGATCACCGGGGCCGGAGCGGACAACGTTTTTTTCGATCTGCTCCTCGCCGGTGCTTTTGCACTCCTGACGACGGCGGTCTTGGCCAAGGCACGCCCGCAGCACGCCTCCAGTGACCGCCGGCCCGGCCCCCTGGACTATTGAGCGCCACTGGCCATCGCAGTTCGCAAGCGCGCGCAAGCAAAGCCAAGGCCCGGTCAGCCGAACATGCTGTGCTGCTCGTGGTCCTGCTTCTGGGCGCACCGCCACTCACTGCCTGTTACAAGGTTTCGTGTGCCACCCTGCTGGTACCGAGCACTCTGACGGTTGAATTCCGGTCCCTGCCGCAGCCCCTTGAGGGGCTCGAATTCGAGGTCGACTGTCCGGGCAAGAGCGAATGCTACGACAGGGCCGCAGGGGAGCTGTTCAACGCCGCGACCGATCATGAAGTCCAAGTCTGGCCCGGAATCACCAAGGTACACATCGTTGTCTTCGAAAAAGGTGGGCAAACCCCGATATCTGAAACAACCGTAGATCCCGTGCCATGGGATCCGCCGATCAAGCCCAACAGTTGCCCCACCCCGAGCAGGGCCACGGTCACGCTGTAGATTGCCCGCCGGCGGGTGGGATGTCGTTGAACGACGATTGAGGGAGCTACGCTGATGCCGTGGAACGCGTGCTGCTGGACCAGGTAATCCAGACCGACTACGGGCAATTGGACTTGGCCTGGGAAGAGGACGGGTTCTTTGACGGCGACTTTGAGCGCATGTACCGGGGACAGGTCAACGGTTTGGTGGGCGCTGCCTATCCGAACGGGGTGCACGTCAACCTCGCCAGGCGATCGGGCGGCTCATCTGTTCGCGTGGTCCTGCTCGACGCTGCACCGGGAACTCTTGACGGACAGTGGGAGGACGTCGTCGAGGTATCCATCACGCTTCCGGAAGGCCGTGAGATGGTGTGGAGTAGTTGGGCGGGCGAGAGCACCGGGTCGTTAGGCATTCCGCCTGGTTCCTATCGGCTGCGTGCAAGTGCCAAGGGGCGGGACGAAGGACAGGCTGGGGAGTTCGCTGAAGGCACCGTCGATGACTATCTTCTACAACTGTGGCCCGCAGACTGGGAGCCGGATGCCATACTCCGCGTCGGAAGCCAGGACGCCAGGTACTGGCATCAAGAAATTGGCAGCCGACGGTAGGGGTTCGGCCCTCTGACCTTCGCTGGCGTAGCAACACTGCGGACACGGCTGGCGGCTCCGTCATACTCTCGGTGGCCGGGCGCACCATGTCAAACAGTCCTTAAGTCGAACGACGACAGGCTGTAGTCTGATGCTTCACCAGCCAACCACCTGGTGGGTCCATCAAGGTCAGGGGGCAATATGTCGGGTAAGTACGAGCTTTATTCAGACCAGTCGAGCGGGTTCAGGTTCCGGTTGAAGGCCTCCAACGGCGACATCGTGATGACCTCCGAGAGCTATAAGACCAAAGCCTCAGCGGAGCAGGGGCTTGAGCGCGCTCAGAGGACTGCTACAACAACTCGTGTTGTCGACCTGACTGCGGCCGTTTCCGAATAGCCCTGACGTGTGCGGTTCTGTACTCAGCAGAAAACTGTAGAGATCGCAGGCTGCCTCATCCATTCCACCGCTCGCCGTTGCCTCCCGGGCGTTTCCTGCCCTGCCGCCAGCCGGGGATGAGCTTATTGAGTTGTTTCTGCTTGGCAGCCGTGAGCTTCCCGGCCCGGTAGTCGATGCGCTGGGTGTGCAGCCAGACACCCAGTGTGCGCTCTTCCTGGTCGTCGGTCTTGTTGTGGCGGGGCCACTCGTTGCCGGCGGCCAAGTACGCTGTCACTTCGCCTAGGCGCTGCGTCCAGCGAACTGCGTCGGCTTCGCGCTTCGTCGGGTAGTCCCGCCAGCCGGGGACCTGATCAAGGGCCGCAGCGTAGACGGGGGAGAGGTTGCCGGCAGCTGCACGCTTGCGTTGTCGCGCCAGCCACCCGGCCAGCGTCGATTCATGTTTCGAGCGCCCAACGACGGGCAGCCGGCCCTCACGCTCATAGAAGGCGACAATGTCTTGGGCGTTTCGCTGGCCTACATCTGTCTCTCTTGGGGCAGGAGCAGGCAGCGCTGATTTATGGGCAGCCCGCAGGTTCGGATCCTGCTTGGCTGCGATCGCCAGGTGGTAGCGCACAACTGACTCAGCAACTCCTGCGCCAGCTGCGATCTTGGGTGCAGGGATGCCCTGCCGGTACATCAGCAACCACTCAGGGTGCGGTGCAGAACGCTTGATCTGCGTCATGGAGCGAGGGTTCTCCGTACGGAGTGCACGGTATCGGGGGCGGACCTCTGCATAAGCAGAATCTACCGCTGGCTTCCTGGCTGGCCGTAGCCGCGAAGACTTCGTCGATGCTCGTACTCGCGTTCCTGCTGGGAGCGCGTCTCAAAGGCCTCGTCGTACAGCGGGGTAAGGAAGGGAACCGGCAGTTCTGCGCGCATCCACTGCCAAACTGGATATTTCTTTGCGCTGTAGGGAACATCCATATGTGCGTCATCTGCCGCCGGAACGTCTTCTCCCAAGTCACCAAAGTTCAGATCGTTGAAGATTTCGATGACTTCCCAAGGCCAATCGCACCGCTTGGCAAAGTGCACTTCGCCGTCCCGAGCGAGACCAACGAGGAAAAACTCGTGGACCCAAACCACGCTGGTCCTGGGTGCGGGTAAGTGGGCGACTTGAATCCGCATGTCCCAATGGGCACCGAACGCTTCCCGTAAAGGCAGTGTTTTGTCATAACCCTGCCCTGCCTTTTCCAAGTCCAGGGTCAGCTCATCCATGAGCCCGGAGTACTCTTCGACAAATGAGTTGCCCTCAGCGTCGTGATGCTGGTCGGCCACAGTAAGGATCCTTTACGGCTCGGGGGCGCTCCAACTACTCAATGCTATTCGCTCGGTCCCGCCGCTGCCCCTACCCGGAGAGGATGGAGGGCGGCGTTTCGATCGGCACAGCCGATCCGGTTCTGGCAGGGAAAGCCGTCTTCGGCGCTCTAGCTCAGCGGGAGAGCACCCGGCGTTCTGACTGCCCGCGGTTCGACTCCACAGCGCCTGTGCCTGCGCCCTTTTCTTGGCGCGCGCGCATGCATCCCCGGGAGGGCGGATCCAGGCAACAGGTCACGTTCGATGGTCGCCCTCCGGACGGCACGAGCACGGCGACGCACGGGAGGTCACGGGTTCGATTCCCGTGCGCGCCACAGATTCACCCTGTCCTGATTCACCTTGACCCATCAGCCCAGGAGGGCACTGCCATGACTGACACCATCACGCCTACCTTCCTCGACATCGTCAAAGACGACGGTACGGCTGACGCTGACACGCTCTGCTGCTCTTCGGAGCGCCACCGGATCCTCGGTGGCAAGAGCGCGCGCATGCTGCGCCCGGGCGACCGGGTCGCCCTGCGCGACCTGAACCCTGACCTGGACGGCGGCACGGCCGTGGTCGCGCAGGTGCGGTCCTCGGTAGACAGCACCGTCCATGTGCTGACCGCCGGCGGGGAGGCGCACCTCGTCCGCGGCTCGCGCCTGGTCCTCGTCACCCGCGATCCCCGGCAGCACTGACCCGGCAAGGAAACAGCCGTGCACAAAGGACCCATCAGCAACGGCATGCTGCTCAACATGACGCCGGAGCAACGCAAGGCACTCAGTGGCGGTCTCAGCCCCGAGGTGCGCAGGACGCTTGCGCACATCGCCTCGCTCGGTGCCGAGCACGAGACCAAGAGGGCCGCCGAGCAGTTTAACGCAGGCCGCCGCGTCTGGGCCGGAACAGGCCCGACCACGCCCGGTCCCTGAACCGGCTCGCTGCTGAGCTCGCCGGCGAGCCCGACGGCGTCCTCATTGTCGAACCCATCGACTCCGGATCCGTCGCGGCAGGTAACTGATCTCTCTGACAGGACCCCTGGCACCGAGCGCATCGCTCAGGGCCAGGGGTCCTGTCTTTCTCTTTCCGGAACAGCCAGCGCAGCTGGCTCGGGCGTGCCCGTGGAGAAGCACGCCTGCCACCCCGGGCAGAGCGCCCGACGACCACTCCAGCAAGGAATCCCACCATGAAGCGCACCCCCTCCGGATCTGTCTTCGGCAGCCTCATCGCCGCCGTGCTCTGTATCGTCACGCTGACCGGCTGTGAGGACCTGCCGATGGCCCCCGGCGTCCCGGGTACACCGTCAACCAGCACTGCGGCAGCCCAGGACCCGGCACAGGTGTCCTCGGGCAAGCCAGCGACCGTGGAGACCAAGGTCATCCGCGTCATCGACGGCGACACCGTCGCCGTGCAGCCGGTGGCCCGCGTGCTCGAGGTGACTGACACCCGCGGTGACGTCCCCGAGCACACAGTCAGGCTCCTGGGCATCGACGCCCCGGAGATGAACCACCACAAGGACGCCGGGACCGAGTGCGGTGCGAAGGCGGCCACTGATCACCTCGGCGGCATCCTGCCGCAGGGCATGCCAGTGACCATCGAGTTCGACCCCGGGGCAGACAGAACTGACCGTTATGGCCGGTCGCTGGCCTACGTCACCACCCCGGCCAACAACGACGCCGCAGGACAGCAGGTCACCGACGGCTACGCCATGCCCTGGTTCCCCAAGGGCGAGCCGGAGCCCCAGCGGATCCCCGAGTACCGGACGGCGGCTGACAACGCCGTGGCCCTGCACGCCGGTGCGCACTCACAGTGCTCCTCCATCGGCCGCGGCTGAGCTGCTGCACTTACAGACTACGAACCAGGAGAACCACATGCCCATCCCTACAGCACCCTCTGAGCTGGACGAACTCCAGGTCGGCGACAAGGTCCTCGTCAAGAGGGTCCTCGACCACCCCGCCTGGATGAAGCAGGTCCCGTGCGATCCCCGCAATGGCTCCACCACGAAGTACGTCCTCGACCCACAGGTCGTGGAGGAGCTGGGGGTGAGCAGCGTGATGGACCGCCGGGCGGTACCCGCGATCGCAGCTGCCGGCAACTGGCCGGGACGTGAGGCGCACACGCTGGTCCGCCTCCCCAACGGCTTCTGGTACGACTGCGCCACCGGCCTGCAGGACGGGTCCGGATCCACTCGCATCGAACGCATGCACTGAGCTTGAACAGAGCCCGGCGCGGGGGAGAGCCCCTGGTGCCGGGCTCGTCTCTTTCCTCGCGGCTCGTCAGATCGGCACAGCCGATCCGGATCTGGCCTCGAAGGACGGCACGCGCTCCTTCCCGACCAGAAGGAGCAGACGATGCGCCACGACGACCACAAGTGCAGCCTGGCCCAGCTGGAGCGGGCGCTCGAGGTGCTCGACGGCAAGCTGAAGCGCCTGGGGCTGAACGCCCCGGTGCAGATCCGTGCGATCGGCGGTTTCGCGCTCATGAAGTACGGCATCCGCGCTGCCGACCGTGCGTTCACCGTCGACATCGACAGTGTCACAGCTGATATCGCGCCAGAGGTCATGGCGGCCATCCACGAGGTGGCCGACGAACTGAACCTGGAGCGCGACTGGATCAACAACGACAACGTGATGGACGGCGACGACGCTGAGCTCGTGGCCTCGATTTACCAGGCACGCTGGATCGACGACGACACGGCGTACGAGTGCATCAGGCTGCAGCTGGCCAGCATTCCCACATTGACCCGCGCCAAAATCATCGCCGCGGACACCGCCGAGTTCTCCGGCCGTGCACAGGACCTGCCGGATCTCCTGGAGCTGCTCCGATTCCAGGGCATCACCACGGCTGCCCGGTTCGATGCTGCCTACCCGGATCCGTACGAGGAGTACCCTGCCGCCCGCGAGGCCGTGCACGGGCACTTCGCCGCAGACAGGACGTTCGCCTGAAGAAGACCCCACCGCGGGAGCCCATGCTCCGGACGGTGGGGTCTCTTTTTTCTGCGTCCGAAGGCTACTGCTGGTCGGAATCTTCGGAGTTGCCTGCGTCGTCGATGTCCTTCATCCGCTGTTCCAGCCGGGTTGCGTGGGCCTGCTTGGCTTTCCGGTAGACCTTGACGCCACCGGAGATGACAAGACCGGCAACCACCACGACCCCCGCCGCGATCAGGTCCTCTGTACGGGCATCCTGCTTTCCTGCGTGATACCCCTTGCCATAGACCGCGCTTCCCGCCACGAGTTCCTCCCCTTTTGAATTCTGAATTTCGGCGAAAGCCTATCCCAGAGGGTGTGCGGGGCGGATATGTGTCGATCCGGGATCGCCGGCGCTTTGCCGGCGAGGACCTGTGGAAGTTTCTTGTTGTTCTTCTTCTTCGTTTTTCAGATGCAACCGGTGGAGGTGACAGCGGAGCTGTCACGGAGGAGTCATCGACGAAGGACGGCCTGCAGCACAGCGCCGTGCCCCACAGGATTCCGAGGAGAACCACCATGAGCACCATCGCCGCACCCATGCAGGACGCGCTGCCGTTCGACTTCGGCTCGGATCTTCTCGTTGCCAGCGCACCCGTCTACGACGAGCAGGCCCGCCAGGTCGATCGCGAGCTGTGCCAGCGCTACTTCACCGGATGGTGCGGCACGGCGTTCCTGGCCGATGGCACGGCCACAGAACACCGCAAGATCACCTTCGCGGACTTCCAGGCGGCCGCCCGCCGTCTGGCCGAGGGCTAAAGAACCAGCGCAGCTGATCCAGGTCCGGCATCGAACAAACGACTTATCAAACAGGAGGGGATCACTGTGTCCACTGCCACCACTTCCGAACCAGTGCCCGAGCTGGACCATGAGGCTGAAGCTCAACGCGTCGCCGTCGTCCACCGGCTCGCGATGGGCAAAGCCTTTCATCCGGAGCTGCGACGTGCCGAGGGGCAGGTCCGGGTCCAGCTCGCGGCCGCCGTCATAGCGATGGACGAGGTCGAGGACCGCATCGCCGCCGTCATGATTGCCGAGCGAGCACGCCCCAATGGTGTGGGACAGGCTTTGATGCTTGCAGCCGAGTCGTGGGCCAAGGCGCAGGGCGCTGCTTATGTGTCGTTGGCAAGCCGTCGTGCCGGTGATTTCTATCTTGCCCTCGCGTACGAGGATGCAGCGACCTTCTTTAAGAAGCCACTCAATGCCCAATAAGGCGCCGAGCGATGGACCCACACGTGACGGCCGGTCAATGATGCCGCACTCCAAAGGACAGGGCAGCGGAGTGGTGCCCTTGGGCGGGCGGGCAGCCCGAGACTGGCAATGGTCAGAATTCACCTGCCCTCAGTTCCAGGAACTATGAGATCTGCCCGGAGACGTGTCTTATCGGCGGCGAAGAATTTGTCCTCCTCGGCCATCCAACGATGCCAAAGTTTCCGGTGACTTTCTCCATCTCGATCTATGCCGCGTCGCAGACGCTCATCCTTTGAAGCCTCCACCCATATCGCGATGGCAATTTTGCTGATGCTTTCGCGTCTGGTGGACGTGACTCCTTCGATGAGCACCGCCGGAGACCAGTTCACCGTTGCCCACGCTCCCAAGGAATCACCGAACTCATCGCGCCCCCAATCCCTTTGCTGATAGTGGGCTGATTGCGCGCTAAGTAGAGGGTTCAGGACCCGTTCCTCGAACCTGGGCCACCAGCCAGCAAGATTGTTCCAGGAAATGAAGTCATCAATTGGGATGACAGGGGCGTTAGCAAGGGAGCGACTTCCCCGGCCAACGTGCTCTTGCCGGACCCGGAAGGCCCATCAATTCCCACGATCTTGATGCCGTGAAGGGCGGGTGCACTCAGCACCGCTTTCTGGATGTTCTGCAAGGCGTACTAGTCCAGCATTGGTAGGACGGAAACCGCATCCATCGCCGGTAGAAACAAGCAGGCTGCGAATGGCTGCATGTTGACTTCGAGGACCACTGGAGAGCGGTATTCACGTTATGATCCTCCGGGCTCATTGAATGTGCCTGTCAGCCGGCAATGGCGGTTGAATCACCCCCCGCCCAGCTAGCGAAGCTCCCTTCCGGCGCGCCCGGTGCGCCACCAAAGTGTCTTCGATGAAGGCGTTGACCCGCCCGTCCCAGATTACGTTGACGAAGGCTACGAGCCCCTGATGGTAGCGCGCGGTGACCCATCCCAGGCAGAGGCGGCGAGAGCCGATCAGTCCAATCGTCGTCAAAATACGCATGGTTGAAGCCTTCGGCGTGCAAATGATTGATATCTTCGTTCCGAAACGCCCCACGCCATTCCAAAGTGATGGTCACGCTGAACAGCATTGCAGCGGGCAGACACCTCGTCCCCCAAGCGTTTGGGATCCTGCTTGGCGGGCGGAGTCTGCCTCGTTGGTAGCGGCCATTCACGGGATTCCGCATATTGCTCCTGAAGGGGTTGCGGGCGCGTCGTAGCGGATGGAGTTGGGATGATTGGCTAAGGGGGTGACCGTGATCTTCATGTAGGGGAACATCGGAAAGCTGCTGAGAACACCATGCAGCTCGTCGTTGGTTGCGACGTCGAACACCGAGTAATTGGCGTACTCGCCGACAACCCGCCATATTGACGCAAGGCGGCCTTCATGTTGCAGCTGCTGGGAATATTCCTTCTCCAGTCCCTGCAAACGGACGACGTCCGCTTCTGAAAGATGCGGTGGGAACTGCACGTCCATCCGCGTCAAGAACAGCATTCTTCTTCCCTCCTTGATGGTCGAGGCTAGGACAACCTGTATTTAGCGAGCTTGTCCTCGTCGATCTCAGCTCCCACTCCGGGAAGATCGCGAACGGAAATCGTGCCACCCCTGATCCTGAGTGGATCGGCGAGCAGGTCATCGGACATATCTAAGAAATTGGACAGTTCTCCGGCCTGGCGGCTTGTGGCCTCGTGGGCGGCACCGAATGTTACTGTCGCGAGCGAGCCAACCTGAGTATCGATCTGGTTGCCCATGATTACGTCGATCCCAAGTCCCGTGCAGAGCCCCAGAATCTGGCTTGCCTCAGTGAAACCTGATCGCGCGGTCTTGATGCAGATGGCATTACAACCGCCGGAAAGGAGCTCCCGAGATGCGTCCCCTGCCGTGGGGACGGATTCGTCCCCCACCACAGGGATAGGTGACTTGTCGACTAGGCGCCGGCGGCTCATTGCTTCCTTGGCATCACATGGCTCCTCGAGCCGGGTGAGTCCCAGCCCCTCGGTGCGGCGTAGTACCTCGAGAGCCTCGTTGGCGGTCCAGCCCCGGTTGGCGTCCAGGTAGATTTCCACATCGTCGCCGAGGCCCTCGCGCAGTACGTTGCATGCTTCCACATCAAGTTTCAGCGGCCGTCGGCCCACTTTCAGTTTGAACGTGGTGATGCCGTATTCCTCGCCGAACCGCAGGGCCTCGTCCAGGAGTTCGTGGGGGGGCCGGAAGCCTAGCATGTGGCTGACCCGCATCCTGTCGGTAAATCCTCCCAGGAGTCTGTGGACGGGCGTTCGGAGTGTCTTTCCGATCGCATCCCACACCGCAATATCCACCGCGCCTTTCGCAACCTGGTTGTGGATGGTCCGTCCCAGCACCGCATGGATCTGTGCCCTGTCTGTGACCTCCAGACCGATCAATTGCGGGGCGAAGGTCATCCCTATGATGGCCCCGATAGACTCTTGGGTCTCGCCGTAGGTATACGGGCGGGGAGGTGCGTCTGCAATACCTACAACACCATCGTCGGTGTACAGGCGTACCAGGACGTGGTCAGCATTTACGACCTCACCGCTGGCAAACTTGAGAGGATGCGTATAGGGAATGGAGTAGGGAATCACTTCAATCCGTTCGATTTTCAACGGCACGGCACCTTTCATGTGTTGCGGGGAAGGGTCATGGTAGACGGGGCAATGCTGCAGGCGCTGGGCATAGCGATGGAAATCCGCTGAAGGAGTTTCGTGATTCCGTTATCAACCCACAACGCTGAAGGCCTCACGGCCAGCAGGCTGGTAGGGAATGAATTCGCCGCTTCAGAAGTGCCCGGAGCCTTCCGGTCCGGGGCGCTTCATCTGGACCGCCGGCCTTGACCGGGGCAGGCGCGTCAGCTGCTTACTTGGACTCCCCGACGCGGGCGAGAACGTAGTCGTAGACAGCTTCCTCGCCAGCTACGCCATCGATGCGCGGTTTGGGGTCGAGAATCAGTTCGGGCTTGACTGCGGAAGCGATGTCGTCGGTGTTGTGCGGGTCTCCGGGGAAGTAGAGCTGCTGGGTCACCGGCTGGAATCCGGGGGCAGAAGCCTTGATGTGGATATGGGCCGGTCGCCAGGCGTGCCACCCCGCTGCGCTGATAAGCTGTCCGCACGCTCCGTCAGTAGGGATCTGGTATGGAGCGGGACGCATGGTGTTAATGGTGAAGTGGCCTTCGTTATCCGCCTTCACCGTTGCGCGGAAGAGCCACTCTGGAAGGCCCGGTGCATACTGCGAGTAGAAACCGGCCGCATCGGCGTGCCAGATTTCAATCTGTCCGCCCTGGATCGGGTTGCCGGCGGTGTCGGTGAAGCGGCCCCTGAAACGCAGTGGCGTTCCCTCCTCATACTCCCGCATCTCGACGGTGGCGGGGGATTCGAGCACGGGCGAGTCCGGGACGTAGTAGGGGCCTTCGATGGTTCCCCTGGTGCCGGGCCGGTCGTGGGAGTTGACGTCCTCAACGGTGTGTTCGAGCCACACGTCGAGGAACAGTGGCCACTCGCCGTCGGTTCCGACCTTGATCAGCCACGCCTTCAGCACGTTGTATTCCTCGTACGTGACATGGTGTTGTTTGACGATTTGATTGGCAGCCTCGATGAGGTCGCCGGCCAGCAGGTTTACGCGCTCCTTGGACACCCCGATGCTTGCAACCTTGCCAGAGGCCGCGAAGCGCTCAGTGGCCTTTGAACCGGCCTCTACAGCAGTTCCCTCATGTTCTGTACGGGTGTCGTTCTGAACTTCAGTCATGGTGATCTCCACTCATCTTTGTAGCGGGGGACGGGCAGGGCTTTCATCTGTCGTGAAGAGCCGCGGCAACGGGAGCGCGCGGACCTAGGCTTCACGTGACATCCAACCTCAGATTAGGCGGCGCATAAGGACGCAACAAATATTGATTGGCGTCCAATTATGTCAAGAGAGTTACCTAAACCAGCCCTTGGTCGAACCTAGGGATTTGCCTGATGTGAGAGCCATCGCCCTGAGCCAGACTGGCTCGCATACATGTTTCCTTCGGCAGGAGCCAATCGTCTTCGAGACGCCGCCCGCCAGCCCCAATCTCTCCGAAGAAGGAGTACGTCATGACCGAGAACCTGAGCCGGGTCCGGGAGGTCCTTGCAGACGCCGTGATCGATGATCGTGAAAACGGCGTCATCCGGGCCAAGCGCGAAATCTTCACCGATCAGGAGATCTTCGAACTCGAGATGAAGCACATCTTCGAGGGCAACTGGGTTTACCTGGCGCACGAGTCCCAGGTTCCCAACGTGGGGGACTACTTCACCACCTACATCGGACGCACGCCCGTTGTGATCACGCGGGACAAAGACGAAAAGATCAACTGCATCGTCAATGCCTGCTCCCACCGGGGCGCGATGCTGTGCCGCCGCAAGACGGACAACCGCACCACCTTCACGTGCCCATTCCATGGCTGGACCTTCAAAAATTCAGGCGAGCTGCTGAAGGTCAAGGACTCCCGCAATGCCGGGTATCCGGAGACCTTTAACAAGGAAGGCTCCCACGACCTCACCAAGGTGGCCCGCTTCGACTCCTACCGCGGATTCCTGTTCGGCTCGCTCAATGCCGATGTCCTCCCGCTTGAAGAACACCTGGGAGACGCCACCAAGGTGATCGACTCTATCGTGGACCAGTCACCCGAAGGGCTTGAGGTCCTGCGCGGGTCCTCGACCTACACTTACGACGGGAACTGGAAGGTCCAGGCGGAAAACGGGGCAGACGGCTACCACGTAACCGCTGTTCACTGGAACTACGCAGCAACAACGGCACGCCGCAGCGCCGGCGACTCAGCCAACAAGACCAAAGCCATGGACGCCGGAAAATGGGGCAAGGTCAAAGGCGGGTTCTATTCCTACGACCACGGCCACCTGCTGCTGTGGCAGGAATGGACCAACCCCGAGGACCGCCCGCTGTGGGACCGCCGCGACGAACTCGTCGAGAAGTACGGCGAGGAAATGGCGAACTTCATGATCAACATCTCCCGCAACCTTTGCCTATACCCGAATGTCTACATCATGGACCAATTCTCCTCGCAGATCCGGCACTTCCGTCCGATCTCCGCCGACCAGACCGAAGTCACCATTTACTGCATCGCCCCTAAAGGTGAGTCCCAGGAGAACCGGTCCAAGCGCATCCGCCAGTACGAGGACTTCTTTAACGCCACCGGCATGGCCACTCCCGATGACCTCGAAGAGTTCCGCTCCTGCAACAAAACCTACTGGGCCACCAGTGCCCCGTGGAACGACATGACCCGCGGCTCCACCCACGAGATCCAAGGCCCGGACGAACAGGCACAGGCGTTGGGCATGACCCGGGTCATCGCCTCAGGTTTGCGGACAGAAGACGAAGGCCTGTACCCGATCCAGCATGGGTACTGGAAAGAAGTCATGGACAAGGCCCTGACCGAGGAAGAGCGTTCAGCGCTGGAATCCATGCCCGTCACTGCCTGATCAGACCATCGGAACCAGAGAGAGCTGCAAAACCCATGACCAGCCTGACTACACGCGCGACCTCATTCAAGACCGCCGCGCAAATCGCCACGCTCGAAACCGTGCGTGCCTTCCTATATAAGGAGGCCCGCCTGCTGGACGACCGCCAGTTCGATGAGTGGCTGCAGTGCTACCACCCGGACTCCGAGTTCTGGATGCCGGCCTGGGACGTCGACGACCGCCTCACCGCGGATCCCCAGAACGAAATTTCGCTCATCTACTACGACAACCGTGGCGGAATTGAAGACCGCGTCTTCCGCATCAAGACCGACCGCTCGTCGGCAACATCGCTGCCGGAACCGCGGACCGGGCACAACATCACCGATATCGAAATCATGGAACACGATGGCGACCAGGTGAAGGTCCGCTTCAACTGGTTCACCCTGTACTTCCGTTACAACACCACGGATACGTACTTCGGCACGAGCTTCTATACGATCGATCTTTCCGCCGCTGAGCCGGTGATCCTCAAGAAGAAGGTCGTCCTGAAGAACGACTACATCCACCACGTGGTGGATGTCTACATGATCTGACGGTCCACGCCGTCGGCGGTTTCTCGCCAGAGGCCACGGTCTAAGCGTCCTGCGGACATCACCTCATACGAGAAAACAGCACTAACTTTCAGGGGTCGTGAAGACGCGATTCCCCGCCAGGAGGAAATCATGGGCCATCAGGTAGCCCTCAGCTTCGAGGACGGCGTCACCAAGGTCATCAAGGTCGGCGACTACGAGACCGTCATGGACGCAGCGTACAAAGCGCGCATCAACATCCCGTCGGACTGCCGTGACGGTGCTTGCGGCACCTGCAAGGCCTTCTGCGACTCCGGCTCCTTCGACCCCGGAGACTACATCGACGACGCAATGACCGAAGAGGAGCTCGAAAAGGGCTACCTGCTGACCTGCCAGGCCGTCCCGGAATCGGACCTCACCCTCCAAATCCCGGCAACGTCAGAGTCCGCGAAGACCTCCGCGACCACGTTCACATCCACCCTCATTGAGCTCGACAAACACTCGGAGTCCACGATTTCCTTTGCCCTGGATGTCCAGAACCGGGAGGCCCTGGGGTTCCTGCCCGGCCAGTATGTCAACATCAAGGTTCCGGGCACTGATGCCGAGCGTTCGTACTCCTTCAGTAACGGACCCGAGGTTGAGAAAGCATCCTTCATGGTGCGCATTACTCCGCAAGGCGCAATGTCGGAGTACCTCCGTGACCGGGCCGCCGTTGGCGACACCATTGAGTTCACCGGCCCCTATGGCTCGTTCTTCCTCCGGGACCCCAAGCGTCCCCTGCTGCTGCTTGCAGGCGGAACCGGACTGGCACCGCTGCTGGCAATCCTGGAGAAGCTCTCCCAGAACCCGCCGTCCACCCCGATCCACCTGATCTACGGTGTCTCCCGGGAAGCCGACATCGTAGGGCTCCACTGGCTGCGCGCCTACGAAGCCAAACTGCCGGACTTCACCTGGGACTACATCGCCTCCGAGCCGGGCACGTCCGCCCCGCACACCGGCTACGTCACCCAGATCATCCAGCCCGCACATCTCAACAACGGTGACGTCGATGTCTATCTCTGCGGCCCGCCACCCATGGTGAACGCGGTCTCCAAGTGGCTGGACCGCGAAAACATCCACGCTGCCAACTTCTACTTCGAGCGCTTCGCTCCGAAGGAGAGCACCGGAGGCGACGCCGAGACCGGCGCCCCCGCTCCCACCGAGAAGATTGAGGCCGGAGGCGATAGCATCACCCGGTCAGAGGCGGTCTCGTCGCTTGAGACTGGTAGGCTGAATTTCCGCAAGGAAGACAGCTTCGCACAGCTCGATGCCCGTATGGGCCTTGAGCTCGCCGTCAGCGAACTGCTGCTGGGCCGCCTCAGCGAGGAACAGCTGCGCCAGTTCCGGCGCCTTGCCGAGGCAACCACGCGCTCCGTCAACGCAGGGACCGTCCAGGACCCGGAGGAGTTTGCGCGGACGAACGAAGAATTCCACGAATACCTCTTCATGGTCTGTGACAACCCGACACTGCTCGAGTCCTACCGGAGGCTCGACGTCCATGCCCAGATGGCTGCGACATTCGAAACCGGAACCCGGATCTTCGAGCGGGTCACGAAGGACCACCTTGACATCGTAGACGCCTTCGAACGCGAAGATAAGGCCCGGGTCCGCGAACTCGTTACGGGCCACGCTCAGGCAGCCAAGGAATCTATGGCCCGAGCAATCGACGCCAAGACGGTGGCCCCCTGATGGCGCTGCCGTACGCGGGCCAGTTCGTCACGCCCAGCCGGTTTGCCGGCAAGATTGCCGTGGTGACGGGCTCAGCCCAGGGCATCGGACAGAAGGTGGCCCAACGCATTGCAGCAGAGGGCGGCACAGTCGTTCTAGTGGACAGGGCCGAGCTCGTCCATAAAGTGGCACAGGAAATCGACGGTACCGCACAAGCTTCCGGATCCGGCGGCTCCGCCGCGTCCGTGACTGCCGACCTCGAAACGTTCGCGGGCGCTCAGCAGGCCGTCGAGGCGGCGCTTGCCGCCCACGGCAGGGTCGATGTGCTGGTCAATAACGTGGGGGGCACCATCTGGGCGCGTCCTTACGAGGAATACGACGAGGACAAGATCGAGAAGGAGATCCGCCGCTCGCTCTTTCCCACTCTATGGACCTGCCGGGCGGTGCTACCGTCCATGCTGGGACAAGGCTCGGGCACTATCGTCAATGTCTCCTCGGTCGCTACCCGCGGAATGCACCGCGTCCCATATGCCGCGGCGAAGGGAGGCGTCAATGCTCTGACCCAGTCACTGGCGATGGAGGTCAGCGGACGCGGCGTGCGCGTGATCGCCACAGCCCCCGGAGGAACTGAAGCTCCGCCCCGGAAGGTAAAGCGGGGCCCCGACGCCGAATCCGCTACAGAGCAGGCCTGGTACAAGATCATCGTGGACCAGACCGTGGAATCCTCCTTCATGAAGCGGTACGGCACGCTGGATGAACAGGCCGCACCGATTGTCTTCATGGCATCCGACGAGGCTTCTTATGTAACCGGAAGCATCCTCCCGGTGGCCGGCGGAGACCTCGGTTGAGTCGACTGTGACCCGGAAGTCTAACAGGGATCATGCTGCCCTCAAGTAAGCTTGGCAGCATGATCTCCGGCTCCCAGCAAGGCAACGCGGAGGAGGATCTGACACTCCTGGGCCGGGGCGAGGTCTACCAAGAGCTGTTGGAGACACTGCGCGCGGTGCGCAAGGGTGCTGTGAGGACCGTCGTGCTCGGTGGTCTGCGGGGCTCCGGGAAAACCGTTGTCCTCGACCGCTTCCTGGAGTATTGCCGCTCGGCGGCCCGCGGCGTACGCGTGCTATCGGCAACCGGAGACGAGTGGGAGTCGCAGTTCCCGTTGGCTGGCTACTCCCAGCTGATGGCCACCCCGCCGTTGCGCACCGCTGCCGACAATGCGGCAGCGGCGGCCCCACCGTCGCCTGCTTGCCCGGACACTCCCAGCCCCGCTCGGGTAGCCAAGCATGCATCAACCTTCATGGCGCATCTCGAAGCGTTACATGCGCACGGCACCGTGGTCGTCGCCATCGATGACGTCCAGAACCTTGACCCAGACAGCCTGCATGTCCTCGTGTTCAGCATGCGGCGGCTGCGCGACAAACGCATCCTGTTTGTTGTCACTCTGGACCCCGCGCATTCCGAGTTTGTTCCGGCCGGCATCCTGGCGTTCTTCACAGGGCATCAGGTTTCCCGTCTCCGGCTGGAGCCACTGTCGCCCCAGGAGGTCCAGAACCTTGCACGGCATCGCTTTGGTATTGATTTGAGCGCGACGGCCGCCCACGGCATCGTTCAACATACGGGCGGATTGCCGCAACCTGTTGTTGAGCTTCTGGATGAGTTGCCCCCTGAAACCTGGCAGTCGTGGTTTTCGTCCTTGCCGCCGAGCTCCCGTGTCCGGGCCCAGGTACGAAGCCTTCTTAAGGGTGCATCCGCTGATCTGGTCGCCGTCGCCGAGGCCGCATCAGTGCTGAGGGGAAGCGCAGGAATTGCAGAGGTCTCCCACGTCAGCGGGGTCAAAGACGTAATGGATGCCCTGGACGACGGCCACAGAGCCGGACTGCTGGGCCTGTCGGTGGAACAGGCGCGCTCGGTGGTGACATTTTTCGAAGTGGGCACCGCGAAATCTGTCTACGAGCACATAGTGCCGAGCCGGCGAATAGAACTTCACCGCAGGGCTGCGGAGATCGTGCGGGTGGAGGGCGATCGTTTGGGTCACCGGGTGTCTGCGTGCCCGGGTGCCGATGAGGATCTGGCTGCCGAGCTGGAAGAGTATGCCCGCCAACAGGCGCTGGTCGGCGCTTGGCGCGATGCCTCGACTGCGCTGTTTTCCGCGTCTCGGCTTTCAAACGACATCCGTACCGGCAACGATCGGCTGCTCAGAGCGGTGGATGCGGTGGTGGGTGCAGGCAACATGGCGCAGGCGCAGATGTGGGCCGCTGCCGTTGACGCCATGTCCCCCTCGCCGTTGCGCTCCTCTGTTCTTGGATATCTTTCGACTGTGTCAGGGCAGAATCACAGCGCCCAGACCCAGTTGGAGATGGCGTGGCGGACCAGCAATCTTGAACGAGATCCGGCCGCAGCCGCGCAAGTGGCGCAACGCCTGGTGGTGCATGGAGTGGCCTCCTGGGATGGCCCCCTTATGACTCGCTGGGCTGAGCGTGCCATGTCTCTGACGAAACCTGGAACCCCGGCTTATATCGAATCGGAAGCTATTTACGGGCTGGGCCTCTACGCCCAGGGTCGGCTGTCCGAGGCGGAGGAGTCTTATCGAAAGGCTTTCGAGAACGCCTCAGAAAACGCCCAAAAGCAGCGCGTGCAGATAGGGGCCGGCTGGCTTGCCCTGCGCCTGGATGACGCTGAGACAGCGCAGGTTCATTTCGAAGCCGCTGCACCAACCGAATTCCGCGGCGGCTCGTTGCGGATCTCCTTGTGGGCGGAGGCCTGGTTGGCGCGGACCCACTTGGTACTCGGCAACTGGGACGCCGCTGCCGCGACTGTGGCCCGAGGTTCAGTTCGCCTCGAGGCCTCGAGGATGTCCTTGGTCCGCCCCTTGCTGTACTGGACTGCCGCTGAACTATGGTCAATGCGCGGCGATTGGGACCGGGCGAGATACTACGCTTCCCAGGCATCGGTGCAGCCGGGAACGTACCGAGCCATGCAGGTACCGGCCAGCCTGGCACGCGCCCGCTTCCATGAGGCAAGGGCGGACTATGATAGCGCCCTATCGGTGTTGCAGCCGCTGACGGAGCTGGACCCCTGGACGAAAAACCATGTCTCCTTCTGGCCGTGGCAGGACACATACGTCAATGCCCTTGTCATGACCGACCAGTTGGACAGGGCTGATTCATTTCTGACTGAGTTCGAGCAAGTGCGGCGAGAACGGGCGGTGCCGTCAGATTTGGCCCGCATGGCCTGGGCGCGGGGCCGCCTGGTGGCGGCGCAGGGTGACCCTGAGAGCGCCCGGGAACACTTCGAGACGGCCTTGGCGCACCTGCGTGGGTTGAACCGGCCGTACCTCCGTGCACGGGTGAGCTTCGCCTACGGGCAGAGTATGCGGCGAGCCGGAAAAAGACGTTTGGCATCGTCTGTGCTGCGTGTCGCAAGGGATCTGTACGATTCATTGGGTGCTGTGACGTATGTGGACCGGTGTGACCGCGAGCTGAAGGCAACGGGCCTTGACGCCGGGAATGTGCCGGATCCGTCTGACGCTGTCCTCGCTGCGGTCGCGCGGCCGCAGACCCAGCTCACGGCACAGGAGCAGGCAGTGGCTGAACTCGTCGCGGCCGGAGCGACCAACAAGGAAGCTGCCCGTAGCCTGTTCATTGCTGAGAAGACCGTGCAATATCACCTGACCCGCATCTACGGAAAGCTCGGAATCCGGTCCAGAAGTGAGCTGGCCGCAAGGTTCCGGGCACCGGAATGACCGCTGAACGTAAAGTTTGCTTCATTCCGCAGTGAGAGGGCGACGGTAAGGGCTCTCCCTCATTCCAACGGCTATCCGTTGCCCTGGCCATGGTCGGTAGACAGAGGCCGGGGACGGGACGTCGTGACGGCAACTACGGTATCGAGGAAGCTTTGGAAGAGCGCTGACCTGTCCTCGCTCCGCCATGCGACCGCCAGCTCCACGTCGGGAGCTTTCTCGATATCGCAATAGACGACGCCTTCCAGCTGCAGGGCGCGGATGCTGGCCGGCATGAGGGCAACTCCACCACCGGCTGCAACGTAGGAGAGCATCATGGTCGTCTCACTGAGCACCTGGGTGATGCGCGGTTGGAAACCTGCCTGACGGCAGATGCTCACCGTTGTCCGGTGCAACACCGAATCTGGCGGGTAGGCAATGAAGTCCTGGTCCTGCAGCTCGTGCATGGCCACCGGCCTGCCGACCGCCAACGCACTGAACGCCGGCAACGCGACAATTAGTGGCTCACGCGACAGAACACGAAAATCAATCCCAGGGGCAGCGATCGGCGGGCGCAGGAGCGCCACATCCAACGTGCCCTCGCGCAACCCGTTCTCCATGGCCGGAGTAAGCATTTCACCGTGCATTTGCAGCGAAAGCCCCGGCAGGGCCTGCTTGGCGCTTCGAACAATGGAGGGCATGACGCCGTACGTTGCCGAGCCCGAGAAGCCGACGCGGAGCACCCCCGCGGCGCCTTGCCCCACCTGGTAGACGTCTGCTCGGAGGGTCCCGACCGCGTTGACGATCTGCCGTCCCCTGTCCAGTAGTTCCTGGCCTGCCGCTGTGAGCTCGACCCGGCGCGTGGTCCGGTTCAGGAGGCGCACACCCAGCTGCTCCTCCAACTGACGGATTTGCTGGGAAAGGGGTGGCTGGGCCATGTGCAGCCGCTTCGCCGCACGCCCAAAGTGCCGTTCTTCAGCTACGGCGATGAAGTAGTTCAACTGGCGAATTTCCATGATCTCGGCCGTTCCCCTGTCCCACATGGCTGACCTCAGCGGCAAGTATTCCAATCAAAACACTGTAATGGGGCCGGATTAAGACAGCTGCAATACTTATCGGAACCGAATCCTCCTTGACCACGCGGAGATTTGGATGTTGCGGGCCTTGTTTCAGGGTCTCGCCCGGGAGCGCTGCCTGCGTCGTCATCTTTTCTGGTTTAGGGGGCGTTACGGCCGGCGCCTTGCGCAGGTTTCGATGATTTCCCCGCCCTCCGTTCGGCTTCTTCAAATTTCCGCTGATCCTGGGCAGAGGCCTCGTAACAACACGCGCGGCGTGGCGGTTCTTCCGGTGTGCTCTGACTGCGCTACGCCTGCTGAATAACCAGCCGCCAATTTTTGGTGCTCTTCGTGGAGTGTCGCCTCACGCCGCAGGACCGCTGCCCGCTCTTCGAATGGAGCTTCAGCACCATGCCATCTACGCTGCTTCGCGTAGCGCTTGCGGGCTTGGTCGATGTCGGTTGCGGAAGCGCAGCCGATCGTTCCCAGCGACTCCCCGTTTGCAGGTTCAAGAACGGTGTGATTAGTGGTCATTTCGAAATCACAAGCTCCCTCAAAGATCCTTGCCTGCCAAATGGAGGAGTCATGACTGATGCCTTGGCGGTGCCAGAACCATAAACGCTGATAGTGGACATGTCTGCACTTTGTAGATCGTTGTGGGTCTACGACTCGAACTGAGTGTGGATTTCGATAAGGGCCGGTTTCTGGCTTTCGAGGGCCTTGAGCAGTGCGGCGCGGAGAGCCTCCCGGGTACACACGGACTCCGCTGACACGCCGTAACCACTGGCGATCTGTGCGAAGTCCAAGCCAGGAACGTCGAGCCCGGGGGTTTCGCCCGTTCCCAACAGCTTGGAGAAGCCCCTCAGAGCGCCGTAGGTCCCGTTTTTCATGATGAGGAAAATGCAGGGGATATTGCACTGGGCTGCGGTCCACAGAGCCGTGATGCCGTAATTCGCAGAGCCATCACCAATGATGCCAATCACCTGCCGATCCTTATGCGCGAGTTGCGCTCCTACCGTGGCAGGGAGGCCAAAGCCAAGCCCGCCGGAGGCGGGGAAGAAGTAGCTGCCTTGGTGCTTCAGGTCCATTTGCTTCCAGAAAACATCGGACGTTGACGTGGATTCCTTGACGTAGACAGTGTCATCCGGCGCCGTAATCCTCAGTTCCTGGAAAACAACCTCTGGGTGGATGGCATCGAAAGTGCTTGCTGTAGGTGCGGCGAAGTCTGACAGTTCGGGCAACTGCTGCCTGCTGGTCTGCTCGACACTTTCAGACAAAGTTTGCAGCGTTCCCCGCACGGATGCCACGTACGAGTTGCCCATGGGTGCCCTGGCGGCCTCCTCTGCGTCACTTGTCACATGGAGGATACGGGTGCCGTCCTTGAGGTATGCGCCCGGGGCATACTGGTGGTACCGGAACACCGGTGCGCCGACGACAAGAACAAGGTCATGGTCGTGCAGTATTTCCGAGATACTATTGATAGCTGCCGGAAGGACCCCCCGGAAGCTACGGTGGCGTGTTGGGAACGGGCAGCGGGACGCCGACGGCGCGATCCATACCGGTGCTGCGAGCTTGTCGGCCAGCGTAACCGCGAAATCGTTGGCATAGTCTGCGTCAACTTCGGGCCCGAGGACGATCGCAGGGTTGGTGGCCGAGTTCAACTCTTCGACAATTTCTCGGGCTTGGTCCGCCCTAAGTGCTTGCGCCGAGACAGTGGTCCGTCCGGCAAGATGACGTGCTTCCGTGGGCGAGGTTTTGTCCCAGTCGTCATAAGGAATGGAGACGTACACCGGCCCCTTTGCCGGCAGCTGTGAAATATGGATCGCTTGGCTGATGGTCCGGGGTACGTCTTCTGCGCACAACGGCTCTGCGCTCCACTTCACAAGCGGCTGTGGCAGGGAGGGCGCGGCCATGTTGGCCAACATGGCCTCCAGCCCCACCATTGATCGGACTTGCTGGCCTGCTGTGATAACCAAGGGGGAGTGAGAATATACTGCATTGGTCAGTCCACCCATGGCATTGCCGGAGCCCGAGGCGGCGTGGAGGTTTACGAAGGCAGGATTGCCTGAGGCTTGCGCAAATCCGTCCGCCATGGCAATCACTGCACCTTCGTGCAGGCCAAGAATGTACTGAAAGTCGTCGGGGAAGTCCTGCAGGAACGGGAGCTCATTGGAGCCGGGGTTGCCGAAAACCGTGGTCATGTTGTTCTGGCGGAGGATCTCTATCGTTTCTGCTCGGATGGTTCGCGTCACCGATCGACTCATTTCTTAGTAGATGATATGTACCACTTTGTTAAAGGCTAGAAATCCCACCGCCATTTAGCCAATAGATATTTGCCGGTCCGCCATAGACTATATCTATGCAACCAGGAACGCCTTCCGAGAACTATGACCTGAACCTCATGCGGACATTCGTGCACATCTATGAGACAGGAAGTGTCAGTCGGGCGGCAGAACAGCTGTTCATCAGCCAACCTTCTGTCAGCTACGCCTTGGGCAAGCTCCGACGCATCTTCAGGGATGAACTTTTCCTCAGGGGATCGGACGGGTTGGCACCGACAAGTGTGGCGACAGCGATCTACCCCCAGTTGCGCCATTCCCTGGAGCTGATGAACGAGGCGGTGCATGGCGTTACGGTGTTCGAACCGAAAACCTCAAATCGTAACTTTAGGCTGTTGCTCACGGATATCGGAGAACTTGCACTGCTTCCGGCCGTTCTTGCACGGATTCAGGACCTGGCACCTTTTGTCTCCCTCGAGGTTCACCCTTTGGTATATGGGACGGTACGGGAGGACCTCACTCAAGGGAGGGCTGACGCGGCAATCTGTACGCCACGTATAGATGCACCCGGTCTGGTCCGGGATCAGCTTCTGGTGCAGCCCTATTGGGGCATTTGCTCGGTCTCGCATCCACGTATAGGAGCTGAACCAACTGTGGACGAATTCCTGGCGGAACGGCGGGTGATGGTCAGCGATCAGCTCGGCCACGAGCACATTCAGCAGCGGCTTCGGGAGCTCAACTACGACCAGATTCCGGCGGTCATGCTCCCCCACTTCTCCGCTATGCCTCACATCTTGGGTACCACGGACTATCTGGGCATCGTCCCGGAAGTAGTTGCGCAGATTTTCTCCGCAGAGGGCCAGGTGAAGATGTTTAAGTTGCCATTTTCGGTTGCCAAGGGAAATGTGGCCTTGTATACCTACCGTCGGCCCGGTCCCATACCCGCTCTAGAGTGGTTGCGCAAGATTATCCGTGACGCCCTTCAGGAGTCTTCCGGGGAGGGGTGATGCGGCAAGTGGGCGATGTTCGGCAGGGGCACGTTCTCCCAACAGTCCCTTCATGGTCATATGAGCGCCCAACGGCTATCTAGTCCGGTTAGACACTCGTGGACGATGTCCAGTCCAGGAGGACGATCGCGACACCAACCTTATCAACGACGGGGGACGCGCCGTATCAGCCCCGTCGGTAGTAACAGGGCCCATCAACTCTATGCAACGTCTCCCACTGCCGTGCTCCGCGGCGTCAGCGCGGAACCCCTCCTAATCACGACACTGTAATCCTCTGCCTCTACCGCATCTCCGCAGGCTCTAATGGTCGGGGAGGGGCACCGTGGATGTAAGAGGCAGCCGCCAGCTCCTACCCAACAGCAGTATGTCGGTGACCGTCGAAAAGCGAGGCATTGTGACGGCGGCGGAACTCAGCCGTCGATTTATTGTTCAGTCGACTGTGGAGCACGTCTAACCAGTGCTTGGCTCTGCCATCTGGAGCGCCTCATCACCAGTAAGTCTTCCCCATCCCGGATCCTACCAGGAAGGGAGGGAAGGCAGGGGCTCTCCAGCTTCGATCTTTTCCTCATTGCCCCGGGCTAACCATTCGAGTAGCCCAGTGCGGTCGGAGGAAACATGCAGGGTTCCGTCGCCGACCACCCACTGGTCGCGTTCCTCTGTCACCAGGGTCATGCCCGGTGCTCCCTTAGCGTTCAGCGCCCGCACAACAGCTTCGATGGCGTTAAGCACGGAATCGGGATCTGCTTCCTCTATCGTCCAGGCGGTATCAAGATCGTGGTGGTGAACGACAATTTCGGCAATCCTCAAGGCCACGATAGACGTCGCTGGTATCTGCTTGCCGTACAAGTGGACCTCTTCGACGACAAGATCACCTGTCAGCCTCTGGGCCTGCTCAGCGAAGTATTGTGCGAACTCAAGCACATGACCAAGCAGTTCCTTTCTTGGCAGGGCGGCTAGTTCGGAAATCTCCTGAGCGCGCGCCGCGGCCGAGACATAAGGCTGCTGCTCCTCGCCAGTGGTTGCCCAATCGATGAGTTTGACCAGGGCGCGCCCGTTCGAGGCGATATGGGCTATGACGCTAGCCCGGGTCCGTCCCCCACATAGGGAAGCAGCGGTCATTTCTTCGTCGGACAAAGACTCGACGGTGGCCATGAACGTCTCAGTCTCCCGACCGAGGCGGGACAGATCCGAGTGCAGTCGCGCAGGAATGATCATCTAGGCACCTTCTCCGTATATATGGCCCGTAAACGGTGATACGGGGAACACTGATTCGTGCCAAAACCGTACCGATTGAGACTATCGGGGCCCTCAGGCAGCCCTCGGCAGGAGGAATTGCCCTGCCATGGCACGAGCGGTGCGCCATGGCAGGGAGAGTGCAACACGTCTCAGAGTCGCTTGACGCCCACCGTGTGATCTGTGGTGAACTCAGCAATTGCCCAGTCGCCGTTGAACCGACCGAGACCGGAGTTGCCTTCGCCGCCAAATGGGACGTGGGATTCGTCGTGAACGGGCATTTCGTTGATGTGAGTCATCCCGGCCTTAATGCCTAGGGCGAACTGCACGCCTCGGTCGAGGTCCTGCGTGAAGACAGAGCTCGAAAGACCGAATTCACTGGCGTTGGCCAGTTCCAGGGCATGTGCCTCGTTGTCAGCCTTAATTACCCCCACCAAGGGTCCGAAGATCTCCTCACGCGCGATTTCCATGTCGGCGGTAACGTCAGCGAAGACGTGCGGGGGCACGACCCTGCCCTGGATCTGACCCTCGAGGACGGTACGCGCACCTTCTGCCTTTGCCCCAGCGATTTTAGCTTTCAGCCCCTCAAGCTGGCTGTCATTAATTACCGGTCCCACCAGAGTCTGGGTAAAGGCAGGGTCACCAGTGGGAACGCTTGAGGCGGCGGCGGTGAACCGGGCAAGGAACTCGTCGTAAAGGGGCGCCTCAACGATGATGCGGTTGACGGCCATGCAGATCTGTCCTTGGTGGAGGAACTTGCCCAGAACCGCCGCTTCCACTGCCGCAGCGAGATCTGCATCAGCGAGAACAACCAAGGGTGCGTTTCCACCCAACTCTAGGGCAACATGCTTCAGGTGCTTGCCACTTGCAGCGAGTTTTCCGACGTTCTGGCCGATAGGGGTGGAACCCGTAAAGGAAATAAGGCCCGGGACAGGATGCGTTACAAAATCCTCCCCGATCTCGGATCCTGCCCCGATAACGACATTCAGTACTCCGGCCGGCAGGCCAGCTTCTTCGAAGATTCTGGCGAGGATAAGCGCTCCTGTGACGGGGGTGTCACTGGCAGGCTTGATGACAACTGCATTGCCCAAGGCAAGGGCCGGGGCTGCTGAGCGTTCCGACAGGTGCAGCGGGAAGTTCCAAGGGCTGATGATTCCTACAACACCGATCGGGCGGCGGTAGACGCGCAGTTCTTTGCCAGGATTGTTGGATTCGACGATGCGGCCATGGACGCGCGTGGGAAATGAAGATGCTTCCAGCGTGATGCCGGCGGCCAGTGAAACCTCTACCTGCGCCTTCCCTACAGTGGACCCGGATTCCTTTACGATCCAGTCGACAATCTCATCCCGACGCTGCTCCATGATTTGCGCAGCCCGGAGAATAACCTGCCGGCGGGCGGAGGGCGGTTGTGCGGCCCATTCCTTCTGCGCCGCCTCGGCGGCGCGGTACGCCTCGTCAAGGTCTTGTTTGTTGGCCTGGCGAATCCTAGTTAGTACCGAGTCGTCGTAGGGGTTCGTGACGGTAAGAGTCTTCTCCGACCGACCGTCCCGCCATTCACCGGCGATGAACTGTTGGGAGACTGGCAGACCGGCAAAAGTTGCGGTGCTTTCGAGCGTGGGTATGGTCATCGGTTGTTACTCCTGTTAGGGGGTGGAAATCGCGCGACGTGCGGCTTGGCCGAGTTTCTAAGAAGACGTAACGCCACCGGATGAGGTTGAGCTCTAGGCAGCCGCCGGGATCGCCGCGGCTTCTTCTCTTTGGTCGCTCCAACATTGCAGATACAGCAGACGCCCTGTTGACTTTGTGCCGGCAAGGAGCTTTACCTTCATGTGTGGCGTCTCACAAGGGTATATACGAAGAGGCCGATAGGCCCAATAGATATTCCTTTCACCCCTATAGACCCCATCTATTCCTAAGGTAGGACTCCCTGAGTGCAGCCTCCTCCTAGCGCCAAGGGCGGGAACTGCTTGGACCCGGAAGGGTGACCGGCCGATCATAGAAGCGCACTCTTTCATGAGATAGATGCAAACCAATCTCTGCAGCGCCTTCTGCTCTGGAATCGAAAGTAGGAGTTCCTGCCGCCCACCATGTCGGCGTCTTCCTAAATCATGTAATCGTCTGAGCGGCCCTCTCCGGAGAGCATTTGAGCCTGCCGCAACTGATCGGTTACACGGCAGTGTCTCGCGGGATTACTTAACCAAAGCGGGCTCTCCAAGGCGCAGCTAATTGAACCTATCTGCTGCGAGCGGCATGCCTCAGACACAAATCATAAAGTCACCAAATCTCCTATTGACTTGAATCTGGCGTGGAGGAATACTGGCTGAACGCAACAAGCGATCGGGCAGGCCATGTGGGCTCCGATATATGAACGAGGAGGTTCGCCTTGCGGATTGTCAGGTACTTCAGCAATGGAGAAGAAGGCATTGGCAAGTTGGAGTCGAGCAGTTTGGTTCGCGTGTTGCCTTGGCGCAATCTGGACGAGCTCTACTCATCGGGCGATGTTGGCGCCACGCTCCGAGCTGTGAATACTGACGAACTGCCTCTAGTGAATCCGGAGAAGATCCTGGCGCCGATTGGCCAGAATACGCGAATCATCGGAACTGGCGGCAATTATGCCGACCACGCTGCCGAGGCAGCATCAAGACTCAAGGTCCGCGAACCCGTATTCATACCGTTCCTTACTTCTGCGGTGATTGGCCCTGAGGCATCGATCGAAATTCCTACTCCCGATACCTTCACTGATTACGAGGTGGAGTTCTCTGTTGTGATCGGGAAGACCGCTCGTCGCGTAGCAGCGGCAGATGGCATGGGTTACGTCCTTGGCTACACCATAGTGAATGACGTGAGTGCTCGCGATGTGATGGAGCGCGAAATGTTTCAAGTCATGCTGAGCAAGTCGCCCGATACCTTCCTTCCCGTGGGTCCCGCGATTGTGACAGTCGATGAGGTGCCCGATCCCTATAACCTCGACATCCGTACTGTTCTGAACGGCGAGACTCGGCAGCACTCCAATACAGGCAACATGACGGTGCGCATCCCTGAGCTACTTGAGGCGATTACGCGGTATGTCACGTTGCAGCCGGGTGACATCATCACCACCGGCACCCCTGGCGGCGTCGGATTTTTCCGCGATCCGCAGGAGAGCATGGAACCGGGGGACACCATCGAAGCGGTGGTGGAAACAGTCGGCAGGCTATCCAACTCCGTGGTCAAGGGTTGGTGAGATAGCGGGGTGGCGCCCCGACTCTTGCGCGCGCATGCTCACGCCATGTTTGAGTAACTATTCAAAGGAGAATTGTTATGCACCTAACCAAACCCCAAATTTTCGCCGCATCCGCAATGGTGTTGGCCGCGTCCCTGACAGGATGCTCCGAGCCGGCACCCGCTGGGGACTCAACCAAATCCTCTGCAAATGGAGGGCTCACCCAGATCGCTGTAAGCACCAGCCCGTCTGCGGGTAATACCTCCCTCTATTTGCCCATTAACGATGGTTCCTATGCGGCAGCAGGTATCGAGGTGACTCCGCAAGTACTGCAGAGCGGTGCTCAAGCTGTGCCATTGCTCCTGAATGGTCAGCTTCAGTTCGCAGCATCAGACCCGGTCTCAGCAATTGTGGCCATTTCCCAGGGCACTCCCCTCACCATCGTTGCGAACGGCAGTGTAGTGCCGCACGATGCCGCCGCCGATCCCAACAGCGCGATTGTCGCAAAAGATTCCGCGATCACCTCACCGGTCGACCTCAACGGTAAGACCGTCGCAGTCAATGCCTTGAACGCCTTCGCCCAGGTGGCTTACAAAGCAACGGTCGATCACGCTGGGGGCGATTCAGCTTCGATCAAGTGGATCGAGCTGCCCATCCCCGAGATGCAGACCAGCGTTGCCCGGGGCACAGTCGACGCGGCAATTACCACCGAACCATTTGTCACCAGGGCAAAGGCCTCGGATTCAGGTGTCCGCCCGGTTGATGGCGGAGCATTCGCGGCCGCGGCGGGTGGTCTCCCACAACTCGTGTACATCGCCTCGACCGAATACGTTGAAAAGAACCCAGAGACCGTGAAGGCCTTCGTTTCATCGATCAACGCGGCGGCAGGGAAACTCCAGGCAGATCCCAGACTCGTGCGCACAGTCGCAAAGACCTCAACCTCGGTGAAGCCTTCAGAGATCGAGCAGATGTTGGTGCCTGGGTTCGGTCCGCTAACGATGGACCAGGTTGACGAGTTGGAAACGATGATGGTGCGGTACGCGGTCATCAAGAAACCTGTTGATGATTTGTCCGACCACGTCTACCTGCCCAACTAGATGCAGTCGCAAAAGGAGGGGAGCAGCTTTGGTCCACCGGCCACACTCACCACTCGGGCCGCCTCATCGACTGCGGATGCACGGTCGTATCCCATTGGAACGAATCGCACGGCCAAGACGGGAGAGAACGTGCTCCATGACAAAAGAGTTGCCGCGGCCCAGTACCCGCTAGGGCGTCACAGGCTCAGCTACGGGCCGGGTTTGAAAACAATCTTGCGGCTGTGCTGTATCTTCGGCCTGCTCGTCCTGTGGCAGTTTGGCAGTCTCAACGGATTCATCCCAACCACGGCGATTGCTTCCCCTGCAGAGATTGGCAAAGCGCTCTCAGAGCTGGTCTTCACCCAGGCGTTCTGGGTGGCGATAGTCGCAACGCTCGGCACCTGGGCGGTGGGGCTCGGGATATCAACTGGCATCGCTCTTCCGCTCGGGGTTGCGTTTGGTATCTCGTCCCTCGCCTATCGAATGTTCCGCAACACGATTGATTTCCTCCGGGGGATCCCACCGGTCGCACTGATCCCGCTTGTGCTACTTCTCTTTGGAGCGACCCCGAAGATGGCGGTCGCATTGATCGTATTCGGATCGGTCTGGCCGATGCTAATCCAGACAATGTACGGCGTGCACCAGGTCGACCCGGTCAGCCGTGATGTGGTTCAGTCATACCGCCTCAAGCGCAGATGGGTTTTTGCCGCCCTGATCGTTCCGAGCGCAACGCCATTCATCGCGACTGGGTTCCGAATTGCGGCAACTATGAGTCTGCTCCTCACTATCGGCGCACAGATCATCGGTGGTGCTCCTGGAATCGGTCTCGAACTCGACATGGCCCAGCAGGGAGCCCGTATAGCCAACGTCTACGCGTACATAGCGGTCTGCGGTGTACTCGGGTTCTTGATCAACGTGGGATTGCTCGAAATCGAAAGGAGAGCATTGAAATGGCATCCATCGTATCGGTGACCCGTCCCAGGCAACAACTCAAGGCCGGACGACGTGCGAGAGGCTTTTTCGTCGAAGCCGTGGTACCCGTACTGCTCCTCGGAGGGTGGTGGATGCTCAGCGCAGGAAGCAAAGCGCCGTATTTTCCTCCTCTATCGAGGATTCTCGATGCATTTGTGCAGGTGTGGTTCTCTCCAATCCTGCTCACGGACGCATTGCCTACGCTACTCCGGCTCGCCGCGGGACTCGGGATTGCAACAGTCGTCGGGGTGAGCTTGGGCGTGATCCTTGGGCTAATGCCGGTGCTCAGCGAAATTGTCGCACCCGTCATGGAGTTCCTGCGCGCTGTGCCGGGAGTCGCACTGCTCCCTGCCGCGTTGCTGCTCTTCGGTATCGGACCGGCCATGCCGATCTCTCTCATCATTTACGGCACCGTTTGGCCAATACTCCTTAACACGATTGATGGTGTTCGGGGTATCGACCCCGCGGTGCGGGACGTTTCTGCGAGCTATCGCATCAAGTTCCGGGACAAACTCTTTTTGATCCTGCTTCCGGCTGCCAGCCCGCAAATTATCGCAGGTCTGCGTACAGCACTCGCAATCGGTGTCACAGTGATTGTGTTTGCCGAGATGATTGGATCCACGAACGGCATCGGGTTCCAGATCCTGCAGGCCCAGCGGAGCTTCGCCATCCCGAGCATGTGGGCAGGGATCGTGTTCCTCGGCTTGATCGGCTTTGCCCTGAACCTCCTGTTCTGGGGGTTCGAATCGGTAGTTTTGCGCTGGCACCGCGGCATGCGTGCCAGGAATCGATAGGAGAACGTGATATGAGTTCGATGCCATCTGCTGCCGCTGAGCACGGTTCCTGCGAGCCGCTTATTTCCATCCGAGGCCTAACAAAGACCTACCAGTCTGTCGAGGTAACGAAAGAGGTGCTCGGCGGTGTTGACATCGACGTCTACGCAGGTGACTTCCTGTGTATTGTTGGCCCCTCGGGTGCCGGCAAGACGACGTTACTGCGGTGCATCTCGGGACTTCTCGCGCCAACTTCGGGTGCTGTCTACTTCGAGGGCGAGATGGTAGACCGGCCGCCAGCTAAATTGGCCGTGGTGTTCCAGGACTACAGTCGCTCCCTGATGCCTTGGTTTTCCGTCCTCTCGAACATCATGCTGCCGCTGCGTTCTCAGGGCGTGCCGAAGGCGGAGCGTTTGGAGCGCGCGAAGCTCGCTCTGGCGGCAGTCGGATTGGCGGGAAATGAGTCTCGATTCCCCTGGCAGCTCTCCGGCGGAATGCAGCAGCGTGTCGCCATCGCCCGAGCCCTCGCTTACCAGCCCGACGCCCTCGTAATGGATGAGCCGTTCGCCGCAGTAGACGCCCAGACCCGTGCGGACCTGGAAAATCTGATGCTGCAGGTCCGTGAACAGTTCAACATGACCGTTCTTTTCGTGACTCACGATATTGACGAAGCGGTCTACCTCGGAGACGAGGTAGTCGTGCTGTCTGGGGCACCGGCACGAGTCCGAAGGTCGATTAAAGTCAGCCTGGGTCGTGACCGAGACCAAATAGCAACGAAGTCACTACCGGAATTCGTCGAAAGGAGAGCCGAGGTCATGCAGCTGATTCAGGAAGCGAAGCACGCACAGCCGGTCTAAGTGAAAACTTCGCCGGCTGCCCAGACGAGCAGAATGAAGGACAGCAACATGGTGGTATATCAATGTGACGTTGTAGTGGTGGGCTCGGGAGTGGCCGGTCTCGCCGCTGGTCTCGAGGCCGCCGAAAGGGGTGCCAACGTCATCGTGCTCGAGGGCGAAGAAAAAATCGGCGGTGCCTCGGCGATGAGCGGGGCAGGCTGCTGCATCGTGGGCACACCGGAGCAAGCGGCCGCCCATATCGAGGACTCAGTCGCGATCGCATTGCGTGATTGGGAAACCTTCGGCGGCCCGACAGCTGATCTTACGTGGGCGCGTGACTACCTAGAGCACAGCAGGGTCGACGTGTATGACTGGTGCGTGCGTCTGGGCATCACTTGGGGGCCCCCAACTCGGCAAGAGGGCAACTCGGTCGCGCGTTGGCACGCCCCCGACCAGTACGGCGTGGGCATCGTCGAGTCAGTTGCGGAGGAGCTTCGAGCATCCGGCGGTCGAATACTGACGGGATCGTCCGCGACTGAGCTGCTGTTCGAATCTGGCGCTGTATCAGGCATTGTGGCTGAGAGTAATCAAGGACGCATGAAAATCCGAGCGGGTGCTACGGTCATCGCGAGCGGGGGCTTCGTGAACAATCGCGCGATGCTGATGCGGGTGAGCGAACGGCTCAGAGCCATGCCAGGTCTGCTGCTGGGCGGGTCCCATACCGCACGCGGGTCAGGGCACGAGATGCTTGAGCGGGTCGGTGCAGGGATGACCAATCTTGACCATGTCTGGGTGTATCCAGTCGGTACACCAGATCCACAGGACGCGGCTGGGGAGCGGGGAATCGGGGTGCGCAACATTGCCACGGAATTGTGGTTCAACCTGGAAGGCAGGCGCTTCCACGATGAGTCGCTTAGAGGTGGAAAGTCGGGCACCGACGCCCTGCTGGAGCAGCCCGAGCAGAGCTGCTGGGCAGTGTTCGATAGATCAGAGGCGAGCACGGTGCTGCTAATTGACAACGAGTATTATGCCTCGCCTGCGGGCCCACTCCCTGGCCCGATGGAGGAGTTCTGGGCCGAATCACCGTATGCGGTTCTAGCTGGGACCGTCGAGGAGCTGGCTGAGCTGACCGGTCTACCGGAGAGGAGTCTGCGGGAAGACCTCGAATCATTCAATTCTGATGTGCGCGCCGGGCGAGCCTCTGACACTTTGACCGGTCGTGCGCTGCACGGCCTGGGGGAAGTTGGGCGGAACGGGTTCGCTGCGATTCGAATGTGGCCTATGGCGCAAAAGAATTTCGGCGGCGTCCGTACCGATCTCGAATGCCGAGTGCTCACCCCGGAGGGCAGGGTGATCCCGGGGCTGTACGCTGCGGGCGAGGTCGCCGGAATGGCAGGTGGCGCTATAAACGGCAACGCCGGACTTGAAGGCACCATGTTCGGTCCGAGTCTGTATTCAGGCCGCATAGCCGGCCAATCCGTGGCCATTAGCTGAACATACTGAGCTTGCCTACGCCTCCCGCCTAGCCGAGGATCTCCGTCCGTGCAGTGACGGCTGGGGAAACTCACGACCAAAAAAGACACTAAGTAACAAGGAGACATGATGACAATTACAGCTTTGGATGATCAAATTGGGGACCGCGCCGAGACAGCGGACGTGGTGGAGTCCTGGCTTGGGGCCTTCAGCAAAAGCATGATCACTCGCGACGCAGGAGGGGTGGAGGAACTCTTTCTCACAGATGCTTGGTGGCGTGACCTGCTCACCCTGACGTGGGACTTTGGTACGGTGCATGGTACCTCAGAGATCGCTGGACTCATCTCCGACGTCGGGCGCACTGCGTACCTCAGCATCGGGATCGATCCCGATGCGGCGGCGCCTTCCCGCGAAACCACGGATCCCGAAGGCGAGTGCATCCTCGCCTTCGTTTTGTTAAGAACCACGGTAGGAACCGGACGCGGCGTGCTGCGACTAAGGCAAGACACCGACGGGCGTTGGAAGGCCTGGATACTCTTCACCACTCTTCAAGACATCACGGGGCATGAGCAGGCGCGCGGAGAGAGAAGGCCACTTCGCTCACCACTGAATTCCTCTGGCTCACGAGAAAACTGGCATGACCTGCGCCAGCGACAATTCAATTTCTCGGACACCGAACCAGAGGTACTAATCATCGGCGCGGGCCAGGGTGGTCTCATGACAGCTGCCCATCTTGGCTTCTGGGGAGTCGGAACTCTCGTAATCGATCGGAATGCAAAGGTTGGAGATAATTGGCGTAGCCGCTACCGTTCGCTGGTTCTTCACGATGCGATCTGGGCAGATCACCTGCCCGGTCTGGATTTTCCTGATTCTTGGCCGGTGTACTTGCCCAAGGACAAGCTCGGCGATTGGCTGGAATTTTACGCATCAGCGATGGAGCTGAATGTCTGGAGCGGAACCGAATTACTGGATTCGGAGTATGACGACGAAACCGGCAGCTGGCGGGTGCGGGTGCGGCGGGCTGATGGTTCCGAGCGCATTATTTCGCCCCGCCACGTCGTGTTTGCCACCGGAGTGCATGGAACTCCGAAAACGCCGAATATTCCCGGAATGAATGAGTATCGCGGAACGATCGTTCACTCAAGCGCGTATACAGGAGAGGAAGCTCCGGCCGGCACGCGCGCCCTGGTAGTCGGTGCGGGAAACAGCGCCCATGACGTCGCCCAAGATCTGCACAAACGTGGCTTCGAGGTGACGATGATCCAGCGATCGTCGACCTACGTAATTTCGCAGAAGACTAACTTTGAATTGACGATCGGAAGGCTCTACCACGAGGGTGGAATGCGAACGGAGGATGCCGACCTGCTGGGCTCCTCTATTCCGTTCCACCTCTCGCTGCAGCGTGCAGTCGCGCAGACAGCAAAAGCGGCGGAGATGGATCGGGAGATGCTCGACGGTCTCACGCATGCAGGCTATCGATATGACCTAGGAGTCGACGGTGCCGGCGCCATTTCGAAAATTCTTAATGGGCCGGGCGGATATTACATTGATGTAGGTTGTGCCGAGCTGATCGCCGATGGCAAGATCGCCATGACGCATTCCGGGGTGGGCCGCTTCACCTCCGAGGGCGTCGTGTTCGAAGACGGAAAGTCTGGCAGTTTTGATCTCGTGGTGCTGGCGACTGGATATACGACCATGCTCGACACGGCGCGAAAGGTACTGGGCAACGAGGCCGCAGACCGCTGTAAGAAAGTCTGGGGTCTGGACGAGAACGGCGAGATCAGTGGAATCTGGCGTCCGAGTGGCCATCCAGGCCTCTGGTTCATGGGCGGGCCACTGTACCTGGGCAGGTTCTACTCTCGTTTTCTCGCCTTGCAGCTCCACGCGAGTGCGTTGGAGCTTGAGTAAGCAAGAAGGGCAGCAAGGGGGGCCCTGCAGCCACCGCGGAAGGCTGTGGGGCCCCTAAGCGCTGGGCGTGGTGGGGCGATCTCAGCACGTTGGCTGGGCACGCGGTGGGTCGCTAGTTTGGAACTACGCGCGCGTCGTCCAAGCCAGGCAGCCCCATCAGTCGAGCCCGAATTCCCTCGTGGAAGAGCTTCACAGCCCTTGCAATGCGGCTTTGATCGCGCGAAGAGAGCGCCTCCGCGACTTCAAGGCGAAGCGGCAAGCTGTCGGCGGCCCACGCATGCCAGTAAGTGCTCGACTGATCGGGATGAAAGCTATTCTCCAAATCGACTAGCACCCGGGTCAGGAAGCTGCACAGCGCGTCGAGCAGCGGCTGATGTGCAGCCGCGACAAAGCTGTCGAGGAAATCGTAAAAACTGTCTGAAATCTTTGTGGTGCTAGCGTGGGAGGCGGTTCCCCTGGCCACTGTGATCAGCCGCGAAAGCTCTTCATCTGTCGCCGCAGTGCACGCCAAATCGCCCGCGTGGAGGTGGAGTACGCCAAGCAGATCAAGCAGCTCGCGCGCACCAACTTTCTCCCACTGCACCAGTACAGCAAGGGAATTGTCGAGAATGCCGCGAGATGATTCGGCAACGTAAGTTCCACTGCCGTGTCTGACCTCGAGGAGCCCCATCGAGGTCAGTACTCGGACGGCCTCGCGCACGGTCGGGGAGCTGACGTTAAAGTGGGCAGCGAGGTCCCGCTCGTTGGGCAGTCGCCCACCCCGCTTGAGGTCACCGTTCGCAACCAGGCGCTGCAGTTCGTCGACGATCTGATCAGCGGCACGTGGGCGCGACTGAGCATTGCCAACAGTGGTGGGGGGCATGGGAAAACTATTTTCCCGTTTGCTCATCATTTCCTCCATACGTTCGAGAGACTGCCTGGCTAGCGTCCCGCACTGCTTAAGTCTCTTGTTGACATACTACTGGTACTGGGCCTTCCACGATATTCCTTGAGGGTGTGCCGCTGGCTGGCCCTGACCTTTATCGATATCGAAGAGCCGGCAACTCGAATAGCGCCACCTACCTTCAAAGGAGAATGTTGATGAGGACTGTCATACTTCCTTGGGATCACTACTTCGCTCCCTTGGGGACAGAACGCGGGTTACGCATTGTGAGACCCGACCACATGACCACTTCCGATCAAGAGTCGGCGGAATTTTACGTTCCGGAGTTCAGCATGACATCTGAACCCATCGCACTTATGGCGAAGTTTCCCGCGCTGGCCGTGGTGCAGGCGCTCACAGCCGGCTTCGAGCACTACCTGCAAGTACTGCCCGCCGGCGTCATGCTGTGCTCAGAACGCGGGATCCACAATAACGCGGTTGCCGAACACGCAGTCGCCCCGGTACTGGTGGCACTGCGGGGCCTGCCTGGATTCGTCATCGACGGACTGGATCGCCGCTGGGAGAGGCGTTCCGTTCCAGGGTTGGCGTATCGCACGGTGACGATTCTCGGTCCGGGAGGCATCGGTTATGCGATAGCTGCACGACTCACTCCGTTCGAGTGCAGCTTGACTCTGGTCGGCCGCACGGCACGACCAGGCGTGGCGGGTTTCACCGATTTGGCTGAAATCCTTCCCCGTACGGAGGTGCTTGTTGCGTGTGCTCCGGCTGACGAATCGACGATCAGTATCATCGACGGGAAAGCCCCCGCCATCCTCCCCGACGGTGCGCTCATCGTAAACGTCGGGTGCGGATCGGTGGTAGATGCGGAAGCACTCGCGCAAGAGGTCGCGAACGGGCGGCTGAGAGCGGCGCTTGATGTCGTCGATCCCGAACCGCTTCCACCTGAGCACCCTCTATGGGCGAGCGGAGCACTCATAACTCCGCATATCGGCGGGAACTCCAACGCTTTCCGGCCCAGGGCGGTGGCTCTGGTGGAAGCGCAACTTCGCCGGTGGTGTACCGGCGAGCGGCTGATCAACATCGTTGACACTGGCCTTTCTGGGAAGGTGCAATTATGAGTGAGGCGAAGCGCCTTCAGGACTGCCTGACACTGGAGGATTTTGAGCAAGTTGCCCTCGAGGTCTGGTCTTCCGGCGCCCGAGCGATGATACAGGAGGGAGCGGGCGCGAACCGTGCAGTACGAGCCAACCGTGAAGCATTCGAACGTTGGGCCCTTCGTCCACGAATTCTCACTGATGTGAGCCGGATCGACACAACGACCTCAGTGCTTGGTTCAGAGATATCGTTACCAATTTTGTTCGCACCCTCCGGGATGCACAGCATGTCCCACCCTGATGCGGAATTGGTGACAGCCGTAGCAGCGGCGGCGGAGGACACGGTGATGATACTCAGCGCGGCTACCACAAAGCCCATGGCGGAAGTGCGGCAGGCAGCCGGAGCCGGTACCACTTGGTTCCAGATGTACTGGGGCAGTGATCGCGGCCAAACTGTAGAGCTAATACGCATGGCCGAGGCGCAGGGATGTACCGCCCTGGTGATCACGGTCGATCTTCCGGTTCGTCCGATAATGGGCGCGGAAATGCGCGCCGGGGTTGCTGCCATCGGCCATCTCGCCCCGATGTATGTCACGCCGCGCAAGCAGCATTTGAACGACGGCGCTTGGGATCATGACGCCCGGCTGACTTGGGCCGATCTTGAATGGTTTCGCAAGCAGACGATGCTGCCCATCGTGCTCAAGGGAATCATGACTCGGGAGGACGCCGCCCACGCAGTGCAGCACGGTGTAAACGCGGTGATAGTCTCCAACCACGGCGGACGGGCCATTGATACCTCGCGGGGAACGTTGGATGCGCTCCCCGAAGTGGTCGAAGCGGTCGATGGGCAGATCGAAGTCTACGTGGACGGCGGTATCCGCAGAGGCCACGATGTCGTTGTCGCGCTTGCGTTAGGTGCCCGCGCCGTACTGATTGGTCGGCCGGTCACCTGGGGCATCGCTTCAGGGGGATCCGACGGACTTCGCGCACTCGTCAATGTCCTTCGGTCGGAACTGACCAGCATCATGGGTCTGATCGGTGCGCCAACAGTGCGTAGCGTCACGCGTGACCGCGTGACCGCAGCGACGCTCTAGGAGGCTGCTGAAAAAGGGGTATTCGGGCGGGCGGAACGCCACCAATGGCCGTCAAACGGCGTGTTCAGGTCAGCACTCTAGGGTGCGACAACGGGGTCATTCCGCCCGCGTGCCTTCATTTTGCCTCAGATCTGAGGCGTCATCCAGTGGTTTTATCGATGGGCCGGGTTCTTGCGGGGGTTTATCCCAGCGCCCAGGATCCCGCGTTCCTGGTCAGTCCGAGGTTGAGCAGGCGTCGCAGGTTTAGTCCCGCGATCCTCAGTTGCAGCCAGGCGTTGTTTCGGCTGATGCCGCGGTGGGGAACGCGGCGGTTGCCGCGGGTGAGCCAGGCGCTGGGCCGCTCGACCATCGGCCGGTGCGTGCGGTAAGTATCCCTGAAGGCCGGTTCCGTGGCGCGTTGCCGGTGTTGGCGCTGTAACGCGTCGTGTTCGTAGAGAACAAGCTTGCGCCCCCGCGGTGAGGCGGTGCACCGGTCCCTGAAAGTACAGCCCGCGCATACCGCGCCGAACGTAACCGCCGTTTGGCGGTGATGTTCCTGGTGATGCCGTTCGGGCAGATCGCGGTGCCGGCTGCTTCATCGACGGTGAAGTCATCGAGGGTGAACCCGCCCTCGACGGCTGGGCGCAGCGGCCATGGTTTGATCACCGGGGTATGGCCGGTGCCGGCGAGAGCGGCGAGCATTTCCCCGGAACCATAGGCCGAGTCGGCCAGAACGTCCACGCTGGTGCCGGCGATCGTGGGATCCAGGCCGATCAGCCGGGCGCCGACGGCTCCGTCACTGTTCTCCGGTCCGGAGGCCTTGGTCAGTTCCGCGGCGGTGATCAGCCCGGTGTCGGGTTCGATGACAATGTGGGCCTTGAATCCGTCCTGTTGCCGGGACTGGGTCTTGTGCGCGTGCCGGGCGTCCGGATCCACGGTGGAGATCATCCGGTCCGGGGCGACTTTGCGGGCGATACGCCACCGCCCGTCGGTCCCGTCCGAGTCCTCGGCCGGTTCCACGTCCTGCCCCGCGACGAGTGCAAGCAGCGCGTACGAATCGGCCGCCCTGCCGTCCAACGTCTCGGGATCGACCGCGGCCAGCAGCGCCAGCGCGTCGGTGACCAGCGCCGAGATCAGCCCGTCCTTGGCGTCCTGGTCGTCCCAGGCGATGTCCGGTTTGCCGGTGCGGGTGTAGTCATACCCGACCGCGTGGGTGCTCAGCAGTTCCTGGCCGTCAGGGACGTCACGGCCGAAGCGGCGGATCCCGACGATCAGTTGCGTGATGGTGTCCTGCCTCGCGACCGCGTCGTCCAGGACCGTTGAATCCACCGCCCTGCGGCGCTTGCCCTTCAGGACCCCGTCTCCGCGGCGACTTCGGCGATGGCCTCCATGATTCGGTGCGGGTTTCCCGATCCGGCCAGACGCCTCCGCCAGTACGTCAGCGTGTTCGGGTGGAACGCCGTGTCGGTCAGCCCGTATCCGCACGCGGCTTTCCAGCGCAGGTCAAAGGTCAACGCCTCGGCGGTTTCCCGGTCCGAGAGGCCCTACAATGCCTGCAACACCAGCACCGAGCCGATGACCGGCGCCGGAAACTGAAGGCCGGCCCCGCCGCGATGGGAAGAGGTCCTCCATCATCGAATCCGGAAACAGACGCCCCCGATGTGTGGCCAGAAAAGCGAAGACACTGCCCGGAGCCAACAACTCCCCGGCCAATGCCTCCACATCCAAATACCCGCGTTGCGCGTCCTCGCGTCCCTGCATAAGACCAGTCCTAATCACCAGCCTCACCAGTCCGGCCGACGCGCCTAAACCAACGGATATTTCAGCAGTTTCCTAGGGCGTGTCTCCTTATTGGCGTAGCCAAATAAGAACGGAATAAAGGGCGACCCCGGAGCGGTAGGTGATGGCGAGCTTGTCGTATCGGGTAGCAATGCTGCGCCATTGCTTGAAGATGTTGAAGGCCTGCTCAACGACGGATCTGCCCTTGTAGGCCTCGCTGTCGAAGTCCACCGGTCTGCCACCGCGGGTACCTTTACGTTTGCGGTTGGCGATCTGATCCCGGGGCTCGGGAATGACCGCCTTGATTTTCCGGGCCCTCAGGAGCGCGCGGTTGGCCCTGGAGGAGTACGCCTTATCGCCCATCACGGGGTCGGGGCGGGTCCTTGCCCGCCCCTTACCAGGGCGCGGGACGCTGATGGCGCCATGACGTGCAGGAACATCCGCGAGTCCGAGCCCTGGCCCGGTCCAATGATGAACGCCAGCGGCCGGCCTTTCCCGTCGCACGCGTGGTGGATCTTGGTGCCCAGTCCGCCCCGGGACCGTCCGACGGCCTGGTCCTCAGGCTCCGCCCAGAGTTTCTTGTAATTCGCGGACGTCCCCCTGTGTTCCGGGGAAGGTTCGTCCCGTGCTGGTGGGCGCGGTTGATTGTCGAGTCCACCGACACAGTCCAGTCGATCTCCCCGGCGGAGTCAGCCTCGGATAGCAGGACGGCGTGGATCCGGTCCCAAATCCCGTCCACCGCGAAACGGCGGTAGCGTTTCCACACCGTCTGCCATGCACCGAACCGCTCCGGCAGGTCCCGCCATGCAATTCCGCACCGGTACCGGTAAGCGATGCCCTCGACGACCTGTCGGTGGTTTCGGAGCGGGCGGCCGCGTAGCGCGCTGGAGCTTGGCGGCTCTGTTTGCGCAAGAAGACGCCTGGGCGCCTGGGTATGCGCCACGTCAGAGAGGTCCAATCTGCAACATACTTATCCATTTAAGGCGGCAACTCCAAACTTGCTCGTCTGGCTGATAGTTACGCTGGTGGTGCGCCCGGGCGCCCAAATCGAACCCGAGAAGCAGAGCTACCCCTTGAACAGGGGCAGCGCCTGTCGAATCCTAGGCCGCTCAAATACACCACTGGATGATGATGGGCTGTCGCCAGGCTGCCTCCCCCAGGTTTCGGGGTACTTGTCGCGGAGAGTGGCGGCAGCCCGGCGACGGGGTCTATGGATTGAGAGACACTCAGGCGGTTGCCAGCTCCTCCTTTACCGTCTCCTCATCGTGCTTCGCCAGGTAGCGGGCGTAGGCGGGCAGTGTGAGGAAGGTGGGGAAGTCACGGCCTAAGGCGACTTCTCTGAAAATGTCGCGGGCGTCGTCGAACCGGTCGCCGTCGAAGCGTTCCAGCCGGGCGAATTCCTCGTCCAGGAGTTCCTCCACCCATTCGTGGCTGATGATTTCACCCTGGTCCGTGATGGCCCGGGCGTAGATCCATTGCCACAGCTGGGAGCGGGAGATCTCGGCGGTGGCGGCGTCTTCCATGAGGTTGTGGATGGCCACCGCGCCGTTGCCGCGGAGCCAGGATTCGATGTAGCGGATGCCAACCTCGATGTTGTTCCGGATGCCCTGTTCGGTGATGGTGCCGTGCAGTGAAGCGATGTTGATCAGCGCGCGGTCATCCGGGGTGACGTCCTCGCGGGTGCGGTCCAGCTGGTTGGGCTTTTCGCCGAGGACGGAGTCGAACACTTCCCGGCAGACGGGTACCAGGTCGGGGTGGGCCACCCAGGAGCCGTCGAAGCCGTCGTTGGCCTCGCGGGTTTTGTCGGCGCGGACCTTCTTGAAGGCGTTGGCGTTGGCTTCCGGGTCCTTGCGGTTGGGGATTGCTGCGGCCATGCCTCCGATGGCCATGGCGCCGCGTTTGTGGCAGGCGCGGACCAGTTGTTCGGTGTAGGCGCGCATGAACGGGGCGGTCATGGTGACCTGGGCCCGGTCGGGGAGGACGAAACGGGGTCCGCGGGTGCGGAAGTTCTTGATCAGGGAGAAGATGTAGTCCCAGCGACCGGCGTTCAGGCCGGAGGCGTGGTCGCGCAGTTCGTAGAGGATCTCCTCCATTTCGAAAGCGGCCGTGATGGTCTCGATCAGCACGGTGACGCGGATGGTGCCCTGCGGGATGCCCAACAGGTCCTGGGCCAGGACGAAGATGTCGTTCCACAGCCGGGCTTCGAGGTGGTTCTCGATCTTGGGCAGGTAGAAGTACGGGCCTTTGCCCTGGGCCAGGAGACGCCGGGCGTTGTGGAAGAAGAACAGCCCGAAGTCCACGATGCCGCCGGCGATGGGGGTGCCGTCGATGAGCATGTGCTTCTCGGGCAGGTGCCAGCCGCGGGGCCGGACCACGATGGTGGGCAGGTCACCGGCCGGACGGAGCTTGTATTCCTTGCCTTCTTCGGTGGTGAAATCGATCCGGCGTTCCAGGGCATCGGTGAGGTTCAGCTGGCCCTTGATGACGTTGCGCCAGGTGGGGGTGGAGGAGTCTTCCATGTCCGCGAGCCACACCTTGGCCCCGGAGTTCAGGGCGTTGATGGTCATCTTCTTGTCCACCGGGCCGGTGATTTCCACTCGGCGATCCTCTAGGCCCGGGGCCGGGGGAGCGACCCGCCAGAACGGATCATTGCGGATGTGCGCAGTCTCCCGAAGAAATCGCGGGTCCTGGCCCTTCCGGATCTCAGTTCGGCGGTCCTGCCTGAACTTGAGCAGCTCTTTACGCCGACCCTCCGTTGCCCAGTGAAGCGTTGCGATGAATTCCACCGCTTCCGGTGTGAGGACCTCGTCTTGGCGAGCTACAGGTGGAGCGGTGAACGTAATCCCGCTGGTTGTTGGGCTGTCAGTGAAGCTGTTCATTGGTATTGCTCCTTAAAAGCAAGAAGATACTTGACGGCATTCGGGGGCGTATTAGACCGTCGGCATGGCCTCACCCTGCTGCACAGGTAACCCGCGGGTCCGGCCTCGGCATCGTTGTTGAGCCGGGGCCGGACTTGGGATAGCAGGCAGGCGGGGTCAGGGGCTACGACCGACAGATGTCCCTCGCCGTCGAGGGTTTTAGTGGAATTGGCCCTCTTCGGTCGATCCGACCAGGGCGAGGGTTGATGCGTTGGGGTTGAGCGCCGTGGAGATGGTGTCGAAGTAGCCGGTGCCGACTTCGCGCTGGTGCTTGGTGGCGGTGTAGCCGCGGGATTCGGAGGCGAATTCCTTTTCCTGGAGCTCGACGTAGGCGCTCATGCCTTCACGGGCGTAGCCGTGGGCGAGGTCGAACATCGAGTAGTTCAGGGCGTGGAAGCCGGCCAGGGTGATGAACTGGAACGTGAAGCCCATGGCGCCGAGTTCACGTTGGAACTTGGCGATGGTGTCGTCGTCCAGGTGCTTGCGCCAGTTGAACGAGGGCGAGCAGTTGTAGGAGAGCATCTGGTCCGGGAACTCGGCCTTGACGGCTTCGGCGAACTTCTTGGCGAGTTCGAGGTCCGGGGTGCCGGTTTCCATCCAGATGAGGTCGGAGTACGGGGCGTAGGCCTTGGCGCGGGCGATGCAGGGTTCGATGCCGTTGCGGACCTTGTAGAAGCCCTCGGCGGTGCGTTCACCGGTGATGAATTCCTGGTCCCGTTCGTCCACGTCCGAGGTGATCAGGGTGGCTGCCTCGGCGTCGGTGCGGGCAATGACGACGGTGGGGGTACCGGCGACGTCGGCTGCCAGGCGGGCGGCGTTCAGGGTGCGGACGTGCTGCTGGGTGGGGATCAGGACCTTGCCGCCGAGGTGGCCGCATTTCTTCTCCGAGGCGAGCTGGTCTTCCCAGTGAACACCGGAGGCGCCGGCCTGGATCATGGATTTCATGAGTTCGTAGGCGTTGAGGGGGCCGCCGAAGCCGGCTTCCGCGTCGGCAATGATCGGGACCATCCAGTCCTCGACGGTCTGGATGCCTTCGGAGAATTCAATCTGGTCGGCGCGGAGCAGGGCGTTGTTGATGCGGCGGACCACGGTGGGGACCGAGTTGGCCGGGTAGAGGGACTGGTCCGGGTAGGTGTGGCCGGAGTTGTTGGCGTCCGCAGCCACCTGCCAGCCGGAGAGGTAGATGGCGCGGAGGCCGGCCTTGACCTGCTGCACGGCCTGGTTGCCGGTGAGGGCACCCAAGGCATTGGTGTACTTGCCTTCCTTGTGCTCCTCGGTGAGCTGCTTCCACAGCTTCTCGGAACCGCGGCGGGCAAGGGCGTGCTCTTCGGAGACACGGCCCCGGAGACGGACGACGTCGGAAGCTGAGTAGTCCCGGGTCACACCCTCCCAGCGGGGGTTGGCGGCCCACTCGAGCTCCAGTGCCGCGGCGTGCTCTTCGGGTGTGTGCTGGGTGGGCTCAAATGCTGCAGTCATCATTGATCTCCTTGGTGGGCATGCGTACCTCCTCCTGCTTCGGTGCAGTGGGGCTGCTATCTAGGTTGGAACCCGTACCAGTTCGTTGTCGGTACTGGCGCGGATCCGCAAAATTGTCGCCGGTGCGAGAGGGATAGTCCCGGGCCTGGGCCACGGCCATGTGTTATGACTTCGCCGCGGGTCAGTCATGGCTCGAGTGAAAATGCATTGCTTGGGCTGGGACCGTGAGATCTCGGCGGCGTCGTCCTCCATGAGGTTGCGAACGGCAACCGCACGAATGTCTTGTTCTACAAATCGGCCAAGACCGAAGCCGGGTTTTCGATCGAGTCGGCGACATGACGGAGGAACCCACCGGCAGTGCCGCCGTCGCAGACACGATGGTCAAAGACAAGTGTCAGCTCGACGACCTTGCGGACGGTCAGAGCACCGTCCACGACCCACGCCCTGTCGATGATGCGTCCAACGCCGAGTATGGCTGATTCCGGGTAATTGATGATGGCTGACGAGCCGTCAACGCCAAAGACGCCGTAGTTATTCAGGGTGAAGGTACCGCCGCTGAGCTCGGTCGGCGATGCTTTGCCGGCACGCGCAATGGTGCTCAGCCGGCGAATTTCCGCGTCGAGCTCTCGCGCGCTCTTTTCATCGGCGTCGCGAACGACAGGAACAACCAGCCCGCGATCTGTCTGGGCTGCGAAACCCAGGTTGACGCCGTCATAGGCAAGAATTTCCTTCAACTCGCCAAGGTCGTCGGCATCTTGGTAGCGGGTGCTCAGTTCGGGGTACTTCTTGAGCCCGGCAATGACAAACCGTGCGATAAATGCCAGTAGACCGGGAGTGTTTTCGGGATTGCGTTGTTTCAGGCGGGCGCGCAATTCCACCAGCTCGGTGGCATCGGCGTCAACCCAAACAGTGGCCTCGGGGATTTCAGTCCGGCTGCGGGTCATGTTTGCAGCGACAGCCTTTCGAACGCCCTTCACTGGGGTTCGTGACAAAACGGGCAGCCCTGTACGGGCATCTAGCTTCTCCCACCCATCACTCGAGCGGGTAATGCCACCGGCGGCTTGGGGGATGTCAGCGGTAGCTGGTTTGGATGCCCTTGCACTGATGGCAGCATCAACGTCCCGACGGGTGATCAGCCCATCAGCTCCCGATCCGTGCAGGGCGCTGATGTCGATCCCGTTGTTCTTGGCGAGCCTGCGCACGAGTGGTGACATGACGCTTACGGTCTTTGCCGGAAACGGTGTCGAAGGTGCTGGCCTGGCTTTACTGTTCGACGAGGACTTACGCCGGCGTGTTCGCTTGTTTTGGCCGTAACCCCCTGGGGTGCCGTAGCCGATAAGAACATTTCCCGATCCGGCCTTTTCTTCCTCGCGGTAGGCGGTTGCGGCAGTCTCGGCTGCCGGTGCAGGATCCTGCACGCTGGGAGCAGCGGCCCCCGGAGCCGTAACGGAAATCAGAGGCTTGCCGACATCGAGTGTCTCTCCCGGTTCTCCGTGAAGCACCGCGACCTTGCCAGCAAAAGGCGAAGGGACTTCGACCATCGACTTCGCTGTTTCAACCTCGGCAATGGGTTGATCGACCCGAATTTCGTCACCGACTCTTACGAGCCAGTTGACAAGTTCTGCTTCGGTGAGACCTTCGCCGAGATCAGGAAGAAGGAATACTTTGTTTTCGCTCATTTCTAGGCTTCCCACTGGAGGTCGTCAACGGCGTCGAGAATGCGGTCCACGCCGGGCAGGTAGTAGTGCTCGAGTTTGGGTGCCGGATAGGGGACGTCGAATCCGGCCACGCGGCGGATGGGTGCTGCCAAGTGATGAAAACAGCGCTCCTGAACCCGCGCGACAATTTCGGATGAGACTGATGCGAACCCGTGCGCTTCCGCGACAACGATAGCCCGTCCCGTTTTCCGAACGGACGCGGCCACTGTTTCGTCGTCGAACGGCACGACGGTTCGGACGTCGATGACCTCCAGAGACCGGCCTTCCTCGGCTGCTGCTGCCGCCGCGGCAAGTGCCGTCGGCACCGATGGACCGTACGCAATCAGGGTTGCGTCGGTACCGGTGCGAGCGACTGCCGCTTGACCTTCAGAGGACGTCCCGGACTTCGCGTTTGTGGAATGTTGGGAGCGCAGATCCTGCAGGTCGACGGAGTCTTTAGACCAGTAGAGCTTCTTCGGTTCCATAAACATCACCGGGTCGTCTGAATCGATGGCCTCGCGAAGCATCCGATAGGAGTCGGCCACCGTGGCAGGGGTGAACACTTTGAGACCGGCCGTGTGGGCGTAATAGGACTCGGAGGAGTCGCAGTGGTGTTCCACTCCGCCGATGCCTCCGGCGTACGGGACGCGGATGACTATGGGCAGTTTGATGGCGCCTCTTGTACGGTTGTGCATTTTCGCGACATGGCTGACGATCTGTTCAAAGGCTGGGTATGCGAAGGCGTCGAACTGCATCTCAATAACGGGGCGCATTCCGTTCATGGCCATGCCCACAGCCATCCCTACGATTCCGGCCTCGGCCAGCGGGGTGTCAAAGCAGCGCTGGTCACCGAAGAATTTAGTGAGCCCATCAGTGATACGGAAGACACCCCCGAGCATGCCCACGTCTTCTCCGAACACTAGGACCGAGGGGTCAGCGTTCATTGCGTCAGTCAGGGCGGTATTCAGTGCCTTGGCCATTGTTAGGGGTTGGGGACCGACGGCCCCTGCGGTGGCCGCGAAGGCGCGGGCAGTCGCAGCGCTGACGTTGCCGTCGGCCTCGGAGGATTTGGTGATAGTCGGGCTCACTTTGCGGCCTCCTGGGATGATGCTTCGCGGGCGAGTTCGTCGGCGAGCATGGCGGATTGTTCTTTCAGTTGCTGTGTCGGCGACGTGAAGACATGACGGAACAAATCCTGCGGGTCCACGGGCACCTCCTGGCCCAGGCCGTCTCGAAGCTGCGATGCCACGGCTTCAGCTTTCTCACTGAGCAGGGCTTCGGTCTTCTGATCAAGAAGACCTCTATCGGTGAGATAGGTCTTCATTCGAGCGACAGGGTCCTTTGCAAGCCACTCGGATACCTCGCTGTCCTGGCGGTAGCGGGTGGCATCGTCGGCATTGGTGTGGGCCTGTATGCGGTAGGTGTTGGCCTCGACCAGGAGTGGGCCGGAGCCGTCGCGCGCCAATTTCACCGCACGTGAAAGAACGGCGAGGAGCGCCACCAGGTCGTTTCCGTCGACGCATTCACCGGGCATTCCATAGCCGACGGCCTTGTGGGCGAGCGACGGTGCAACCGACTGCTGCGTCAGGGGGACCGAGATTGCGTACTTATTGTTTTGGACAAAGAAGACAACCGGGAGGTGGAAGACTGCAGCGAAATTCAACGCCTCATGGAAGTCACCTTCACTGGTCGCCCCATCACCACACAAGGCCAATGCGACGGTGTCCTCTCCGCGGAGCTTCGCGGCGTGAGCGACCCCCACCGCGTGCAGCAACTGGGTCGTCAGGGGAGTGCACTGGATGCCCACCCGGTATTTCGCGGGATCGTATCCGCCATGCCAGTCACCGCGGAATATCGTCATGGTTTGAACAGGGTCAACACCACGGGCCATTACTGCTACGGAGTCGCGGTAGGTGGGGAACATCCAGTCCGTTTCACGCAGACAAAGAGCCGCGGCGACCTGGCAGGCTTCCTGGCCATGGCTGGATGGATAAACAGCCATGCGCCCCTGCCGGACGAGTGCCGAGTTCTGGTCGTTGACCCGCCGACCGACGACTAGCTGCTCGTACGCGGCCAGCAGTTCCTCATCGCTGGGCAGGGGATACTCGTGGCCCGGTTCGGTGCCCTGCTCGCTGATGTCTTTGAGGTGGCCGTCGGGATCCACCATCTGAATCTGATGGCGCGCGGGCAGCATGTAATCCTCAGCTGAAATGCCGAACTTCTGGATAGCCTGGGCCGCCCGGTTGTTGACCGGCTGCGCGGGCGGGGCTTGATCGGTGGAGAGCGTCATTGGTCAGTCCTTGGGTAGATCACTATTTTGCACAATTATGCAATTCATCCCGTTTCGTATCTACGAACGCGGATGATTCAGGACTTTTTCCTCGAAACTCGCGATTCTTGGCGACATCTGTCTTTTGTGACTGACATTACGCCGGTGAGCGGAGACGGATTGCTGCAGACCATGTCAGTCAGGCGTAATGGTTCGAAAAGCAGCACGCACAATAAAACCCGCCCGCCATTGCCGACTTCCCGAAGCCGGGAAACCGCCAGGCAACCGGCAAGAACATCGCCGACTGGTTGTCGCTGGGTTCCAGGCCCGCCAGTAGTTCTGCAGCAGGCGTCGGCGGTGTGCGGTGATTCCCATCCCGCCCAGGATCCGGCGCCTGGCGCCGAGGCCTGCGTGCCTTCGATATGCCCTGTTCGCCTATCTGTTGCTGCCTTCCATAGCCCCTACGTGCCACTTGGTGGACCCCGGTCACCACGAAAGGCGCGGGGTCATCCGATGGAAGAGCCTCCGCCAGGGACCGTCCGCGTGAACGAGGCCGGGAACGCGCAGCCCGCCACTGACAAGGTTGAGCCGCAGCTCATGGGAGCCGGGCGAACTCGCCGCCCCGATTAGCCGCAAAGATGAGCGTAGCGCTGTGGCGTCCCAGCACTAACTGTACGGAGGTTGTGAACGCGGCTGATGGGAGTTTTTCCTCTGATGCCGGTATGGGTCCTGGGATGTACTGATGTAGCCAATGGGAGTACGTGGCTGCCCGTTCGGCTTCTGATGTGTAGGGCCGAGCGTAGGCCAATTCCGTGGTGAGAGTGCGGTTGAAGCGTTCTACCTTGCCATTGGTCTGTGGTCGGTAGGGGCGAGTCTTGCGGTGCTTGATGCTCGGGCCCAAGGCAGTGGTGAAGGCCCAGGAGCGGTAACAGGCTCCGTTATCGGTAAGCACGACTCTGACAGTGATGCCGTGGGCGGCGAAGAACGCTGCCGCGTTGAGCCACAACGCTGTTGTGGTTTCCTTCTTTTCGTCCGCGAGGATTTCGGTGTGTACCAGGCGGGAGTGGTCATCCACGGCGTGGTGCACGTAGGCGTATCCGGCCCCGGCTTGGCGGCTCTTCCTGCCTTTGTCCCGTCCCAATGATCGGTGCCCGGCGCCCTATGGGATGCGTCCGACCTTCTTGATATCCACATGGATCAGGCCTCCCGGCTGCTCGTGTTCGTAGCGTTGGGGTGCCGACTTGCGGACGGGCAGACCGGTGCCTTGGTCCAGGCAGGCCAGCCGGGGCATCCGGTATCTGGCGAGGACCTTTCCGACGGTTGAGCGTGCCAGATGCAGGGCGGCTGCGATCCGGTGTGGACCCCAGCGGTGGGTGAAACGCAGTGCCACAATCCGCCGTTCGGTGCGGACGTTAGTGCGGTCCGGGGCTCCGACGAGGCCGCGAGGATATGTCCTGCATTCCTTCCTCGCCGCGGACCCGGTGCCCGTCCGTCCATTTTTTCGGGGTGGCCGGCGAGCACTGGAACCGCTCCGCGGCCCGGCGAAGAGTCCAGCCCTGCTCGACGACCCGGCGTGCAAGCTTTCCCCTGGCTTTGGGTGTCAGGTCGGCGTTGGCATGGGTGACGTAGGACACGAGAGCCTCATGGCATCGAGATGAGTGTGGTAGAACAAATCGATACCGGAGGCTCTCGTTTTTTACATCACGCCACGCTATTCACAACCTCCGTGGGAATTACAACTAACGCTCCGGCTGCTAACCCTCTGCAAGGGCTGGGCATGAGTCCTAAACGCTCCAGTCAAAGAAGCCCTTGCCCGTTTTGCGTCCCAGTTCGCCCCGGGGCGCCAAGCCTGGAAGATGCGAAACCAGGAGCATCATTGACGACGACGGCCGTTTTCCCCAGCGCGACAACCTATTCTTTGGCCGCCGCGGAAAGAGCGTGGGAAGTGCGTTTACCCAGCACCACTTCGATGAGGGTGGATGCCGGAACGGGGTTGAAGAAGTGCAGGCCTGAGAAGTTAACAGGCGGTCCAGCTCTTTCGCCAGCCCGTCTACCGAGAGGGAAGAGGTGTTGGATGCCAAGTACGAATCGAAGGACAATCGCGCCTCGATGCTGCGCAGGGCGGTGACCTTCAGGTCCCAGTCCTCCGGCCCGGCTTCCACCACCAACTGCCGGTCCGCGAAGGAATCGTGGTCGGTGCACACACCAGTCGAGTGATCAACTCTTCGAAGCTGCCGTCAATAACGTCCAACTCGATGCTTTTCAGCACCGCGGCCTCCACCCTTTCCCGGGCGGCCTCGGCGGACACGTCGTCGCGCTCAACCACCAGCACGTCTGCGCCATTAACCAGGACGGCGTGCGCGATTCCCGCACCCATGCGGCCGCCACCAGGTGTACTGAGTCAGGACGTTGGTTACATCGTGAATAGGTGAAGACCTCTTAGGTTGGTGGTTACCACACACAGCCAACGACTAAGAGGTCTTCATGGTCCACCGTAATGCCCGTCTGACCCCGACCGGTAGGCGAATCCTTGTCGAACGCGTTTTGAGCGGCGGTCCTATCGCTCATGTAGCCAAGGAAATGGGCATCTCGCGGACGTGCGCCCACCGCTGGATCAGCCGGTACCGCACCCATGGCTGGGGCGGGCTTGAAGACCGCAGCTCCAGACCAAGGTCGTGCCCGCATGCGACTCCGGTGGAAGTCGTTGCCGACGTCCTGACCCAGCGCGTGGAGCACCGCGAAGGCCCAATGGATCTGGCCTTGCGCTGCCGCACCAGCGCCCGGACGGTCTCTCGTATTCTGGCCCGTGCAGGCATGCCGCGCCTGTGGGAACTGGACCCGGTGACCGGGGTACGGATCCGGGCTTCCCGTGCCACGAACCGCCGCTACGAACGCGACGCCCCGGGCGGCATGATCCACGTCGATGTCAAGAAACTGGGGCGCATCCCGGAGGGAGGCGGCTGGCGGACCGACCCGGCCCAGAGCCCGGCCAACCACCGCTCCTCGGGCAGAAACCTAGGCTTTGACTACGTCCACGTCGCCGTGGACGACTACACACGCTTCGCCTACGCCGAGGTCCTGCCGGACGAGAAAGGCCCCACCTGCGCCGGGTTCCTCACCCTGGCGGCAGCGGCCATGGCGGCCAACGGAGCACCGGTCAAGCGCGTCATGACTGACAACGCGTTCGCCTACCGGCTCTCACGCGATTTCCAAGACGCACTCGCTGCGCTCGGGGCCAAACACATTCTGATCAAGCCCCGCCATCCCTGGCAGAACGGCAAAGCAGAACGCTTCAACCGCACCCTCCAAGAAGGCTGGGCCTACCGCCAACCCTTCACGTCCAACCAAGCCCGAACCGACGCCCTGCAGCCATGGCTAAACTTCTACAACAACCGCCGGCCACACGGCAGCCTCGGAGGCAAGCCACCCATCAGCAGGTGCAACCAACCTACTGGCTGAGTACACCTAGGACGCCGACCTTCGAGGGCAGACGGGAGAATGTTGTTGATCGTTCATTGGATCCACTTCCAGGTCAAGTTGTCACCGGCTCCGCGAATCAGACCTTCTCCAGCAGCATGGCGGTTCCCTGCCCGACACCTATGCACATGGTGGCGAGGCCGATTTTCGCGTCCTCCCGCTCCATCCGTCCGAGCAGTGTGATGGCAATTCGTGCCCCGCTGGAACCCAGCGGATGCCCGAGCGCGATAGCACCGCCGTCAAGGTTCACGATGTCGGGCTCCAGGCCCAGGCGCCGGATGCACGCGAGCGACTGGGTGGCGTACGCTTCATTAAGCTCCACCGCAGATAGGTCTCCCACGCTAAGGCCCGACCGCTTGAGGATCTTCTGTGTCGCAGGGACAGGGCCGATGCCCATAATTTCAGGTTCGCACCCGGCTGAGGCGCCGTCGATGATCCTCGCCCGCGGCTTCAGGCCCAGCCGCTCGATGGCCGCCTCCGAGGCCACGATGATGGCGGATGCACCGTCGTTCAAGGACGAGGCGTTACCCGCCGTGACCACGGTGCCACCATGAACTACTGGCTTCAGGTTCGCGAGGACGTCCATGGTTGTACCGGCTCGAGGGCCTTCGTCCGTATCAACCACTGTTTCAGACTTACGGGTCTTGACCGTCACAGGGACGATCTCGTCCCTAAACCGCCCAGCTTCGATGGCGGCAAGGGCCAGTTCATGCGAGCGGACGGCGAAGGCGTCCGCTTGCTCGCGGGTGATTCCGTCCACCCGGGCCACCTCCTCCGCGGTTTCCGGCATTGAGTAGGTCATCTTGCCGCCGCGGGACAGCGATCCGTGCTGGAAAAGCGGATTGGGAAAGCGCCAGCCAAGGGAAGTATCGAAAATTTGTCCCGGTTTGGCGAAGGCGCTGCTGGGTTTTTCCTGGGCCCAGGGCGCCCGGCTCATAGACTCGACGCCGCCCGCGATGACGACATCCGCGGCGCCGGCCTTGATCATGTGGCTGGCCTGAATGATCGCGCTCAAGCCGGAACCGCACAACCTGTTGACCGTGATGCCAGGAATTTGAAGGGGCAAGCCGGCCAGAAGGGTGGCCATCCGGGCAACGTTGCGGTTCTCCTCGCCGGCACCGTTGGCGTTGCCAAGGATGACCTCGTCGATGCCGTCCGGGTCAAGACCGGCACGGGTGACTGCCTCGCGCAGCACCAGGGCAGCCAGGTCGTCGGGCCGTACGGACGAAAGTGCTCCGCCGTATTTGCCAACCGGTGTTCGCACGCCGCCAACAAGGAAAGCCTGGGACTCCGCAACGGACCTGGAGCGGGTGAGAGGGGCAGATGGAACCATGACATTCCTCCGAGAGGTATAGGGAGTTGGCTCGAGACGAGTGGGAAAGCGTGACCGGTGGAATCGAATTTTAGACCGACCGTTCAGTCAGGAAGTTTAAGGTAGCACCCAGCCTCAGCGCTGGTCAATCAATTGGGTAGGCCTGCGCGGTTTCCTATGGACGCCGAGAAATGTCGCGACGGGGGCGAAGCAATCATGTACCCTTTTATTTACCGAACGAACGGTCAGTAAATCTTTTCTCTTTCCCTTTTTCCTTTTTCCTGGAAGGACCCGTCAACGATGACCACCACAGCCACAGCTCCCCAGGCCACGGTCGACACCGTGGAGACAGTGCCCAGCTTCGTCAGGGATGCCTGGTGGACGCCCGACGCCGGCTCGTCGGCTTCCGGGGTGCCCGTCAGTGATGCGAGTACCGGGGAGATCCTGGCCAAGGTCAGCACGGAGGGCCTGGACCTGGCCGCCGTCGTCGAGTACGGCCGCACCACCGGCCAGGAGGAACTCGGCAAGCTGACCTTCCACCAGCGCGCCCTCAAGCTCAAGGAACTGGCCCAGTACCTGAATGCCCGCCGCGAGCACTTCTACGGCTTCTCGTTCCAGACCGGCGCCACCAGGATCGACTCCATGGTGGACATCGACGGCGGCATCGGCGTCCTGTTCACCTTCGGATCCAAGGGCCGGCGCGAACTGCCCAACTCCCAGGTAGTGGTTGAGGGCCCCATGGAGGTGCTGTCCAAGGACGGGTCCTTCGCCGGTGAGCACATCTACACCCGCATTCCCGGCGTTGCCGTGCAGATCAACGCCTTCAACTTCCCGGTCTGGGGCATGCTGGAGAAGTTCGCCCCCGCCTTCCTGGCCGGCGTCCCCACCATCGTCAAGCCGGCCACCCCCACCGGCTACGTCGCCGCAGCCGTGGTCAAGGCCATCGTTGAATCCAACATCCTGCCGGCGGGGTCGTTGCAGCTGATTTCAGGCTCAGTCCGCGGACTGCTGGACGTCCTGGACTACCGCGACCTGGTGGCCTTTACCGGTTCCGCCTCTACGGCCAAATCCCTGAAGGCGCACCCGAACGTTGTGGAGGGTGGGGTGCGGTTCACCTCGGAAACGGACTCCCTGAACGCTGCCATCCTTGGCCCGGACGCGGTGGAGGGTACGCCGGAATTCGATGCGTTCGTCAAGTCCGTGGTGACCGAAATGACCGTCAAAGCCGGCCAAAAGTGCACCGCCATCCGCCGCGCCATCGTGCCGCAGGAGCTGGTTCCCGCCGTCTCCGCCGCCATCGGCAAGCGCATCTCGGAGCGCATCGTCCTGGGCGACCCCCGCGGCGAGGGCGTCACCATGGGTGCGCTGGCCTCGGTGGAACAGTTGGAGGACGTCCGTGCGGCCGTGCAGTCCATGCTCGACGCCGGCGGTGAGCTTGCGTACGGAACCCTCGATTCGCCGTCGGTCACCTCAGCCGACGGAACCACCGGGGTAGTGGAGGGCGGGGCATTCATGGCCCCCGTGGTCCTGAACTGGGACAACCCTGAGGCGGAGGCGATCCACTCGCTCGAAGCGTTCGGGCCGGTATCGTCCGTGATCGGCTACCGGGACCTGGCCGACGCCGTCCGCCTCGCCGCCCGCGGCGGAGGCTCCCTGGTGGCCTCGGTCTGCACCAACGACCCCGACGTGGCGCGGGAACTGGTCACCGGAATTGCGGCCCACCACGGCCGCGTCCTGATGCTCAACCGGGAAGACGCGCGTTCGTCCACAGGCCACGGCTCGCCCGTGCCGCACCTGGTCCACGGTGGCCCCGGGCGCGCTGGCGGCGGCGAGGAACTCGGTGGCATCCGGTCCGTGCTGCACCACATGCAGCGAACCGCCATCCAGGGCTCGCCCAACATGCTCACCGCTGTCACCGGCGTCTGGCACACGGGCGCGGACCGCAACTTCATCGTGGACACCGAAGGCACGCACCCGTTCCGGAAGTCACTCTCCACGCTCAGGATCGGCGACGCCGTCCGCTCGGACCTGCGGCAGGTCACGCTGGCGGACATCAGCGCCTTTGCCGAGTCCACCGGCGACACGTTCTACGCGCACACCAACCAGGAAGCAGCGGAGGCCAATCCGATCTTCCCGGGCATCGTGGCGCACGGCTACCTGCTGCTGAGCTGGGCCGCGGGCCTGTTCGTGGAGCCAGCACCGGGACCGGTCCTCGCCAACTATGGGCTGGAAAACTGCCGCTTCACGAAGCCGGTGGCCGCGGGTGACTCCATCCGGGTGACCCTCACCGCCAAGAAGATCACCCCGCGCGAAACGGATGAGTACGGCGAGGTGGCCTGGGACGCGGTCCTGACCAACCAGAACGACGAAATCGTGGCCACCTACGACGTCCTCACCCTCGTCGAAAAGTAGAGATCTGAACGTACTAGGAGCAATCATGGAAGAGAAAAACCCACAGTCAGTGCCGGCTGAGCTAACCCAAGAAGCGGACGCCGCCGGGGAGGCCCACTTCGACCGCATCATCGCCGAGGACTCCCGGATCGAGCCCCGTGACTGGATGCCGGCCGCGTACCGCAAGACCCTCCTGCGCCAGATCTCCCAGCACGCCCACTCCGAGATCATCGGCATGCAGCCGGAGGCCAACTGGATCTCCCGCGCCCCCAGCCTCAAGCGCAAAGCCATCCTCATGGCCAAGGTCCAGGATGAGGCCGGCCACGGGCTCTACCTCTACTCAGCCGCCGAAACGCTGGGCCAAAACCGCGACAAGATGATGGACGACCTCATCGCCGGCAAGGCCCGCTACTCCAGCATCTTCAACTACCCGGCGCTGACCTGGGCGGACATGGGCGCCATCGGCTGGCTGGTGGACGGCGCAGCCATCTGCAACCAGGTCCCGCTGTGCCGCGCCTCGTACGGCCCCTACGGCCGCGCCATGGTCCGCGTCTGCAAGGAAGAGTCCTTCCACCAGCGCCAGGGCTTCGAGATCCTCCTGGAACTCTCCAACGGCACGCCCGCGCAGAAGCAGATGGCCCAGGACGCCGTGAACCGCTGGTACGCCCGGGCGCTGATGATGTTCGGCCCGCCGGATGACGATTCGCCCAACTCCAAGCAGTCCATGGCCTGGAACATCAAGCGCTTCAGCAATGACGAGCTCCGCAGCCGCTTCGTGGGCATGATGGTGGAGCAGGTCCGGGTCCTGGGCCTCACCCTCCCCGATGACCAGGTCCGCTTCAACGAGGACACCAAAAAGTGGGAGCACGGCCCCCTGGACTGGCACGAGTTCCAGGAAGTCCTGGCCGGCCGCGGTCCCTGCAACGCCCAGCGCCTCGAGCGCCGGAGGGCAGCGCACGACGACGGCGCCTGGGTCCGCGAGGCAGCGGCGGCTTACGCAGCAAAACAGCAGGCAAAAGAGTCAATGAAGACGAAGGAACACGCAGCATGAGCCCCCACGGCAACCCGGACGCCCCCGCCAGCGCCGCCACCGAAATCAACCGCGAAGCCCCGAAAGCCTCGCCAGCCCCGGCCGAAACCCACGACCGCGGGGCCTGGGGCCTCTGGGAGGTCGTCGTCCGGTCCAGCCGCGGCCTGAGCCACGTGCACGCCGGCTCCTTGCACGCGCCGGATGCCGCCATGGCCCTCCGCAACGCGCGGGACCTCTACACCCGCCGGAACGAGGGCGTCTCCATCTGGGTGGTCCCGGCGGACGCCATCGCGGCCAGCGATCCCGATTCCAAGGGCTCCTTCTTCGAGTCCCCGCAGGGCAAGGACTACCGGCACGCCACGTACCACACCAAGAGCGAAGGGGTGAAGCACCTGTGAGCACCCCCGAAACCAGCACCCCTGAAACCACGGCAGAAACAACAACCGGCCACGGTGACATCTCCACCGGCGTCGCAGGCGGGGACTCCAACGCGAGTGCCACCCGCATCACCCCCGGCAACGCCCTCCGCCCGGAGGACATCGCCCTGGAGGTCAAAACCGGCCTGGTCAAACCGACCGAGGACATCGCCGAATACGCCCTCCGGCTCGGTGACGACGCCCTGATCCTCGCCCAGCGCCTGGGCCACTGGATCTCGCGTGCACCGGAGCTTGAGGAGGACATCGCCTTGGGCAACATTGCCCTGGACCAGCTGGGCCACGCCCGGAGCTTCCTGACCTACGCCGGTGCCGGCATGCCCAAGGAGGACGGTACTGCCACGTCAGAGGATGAGCTGGCCTATTTTCGCCGCGAGCACGAGTTCCGGAGTGTCCAGCTGTTCGAGCAGCCCAACGGTGATTTTGCGGCGACTATCGCCCGCCAGTTCGTGGTGAGCTACTACCAGTACGAGCTGTACCGCCGCCTCACCGAATCCACGGACGAAACCCTGGCAGCCATCGCCGCCAAGGCCGTGAAGGAAGTGGATTACCACCGGGACCACAGCAGCCAGTGGGTGCTGCGCCTGGCCGGCGGCACCGATGAGTCCCGCACACGCATGATCCACGGCCTGCGGCTCATGTGGCCGTACGTCAACGAACTGTTCCAGGACGATGACCTGACGCAGCGGCTCGCTGAGGCGGGTGCCGCCGTCGCGCCTTCCAGCCTGAGGGAAGACTTTGACCGCCTGACCACCGAGGTCCTCACGGAAGCCGAGCTGGAGGTCCCGGACGTGCCCGCAGCGCCGGGCGGCGGCCGGTATGGAAAGCACTCGGAGCACCTTGGCTACCTCCTCGCGGAGATGCAGGTCCTGGCCCGCGAGCATCCCGGGGCGAGCTGGTGACAGCCATGTACATTTCGGACTTCGAAACCCGCACCCGGACCCCGCAGCAACGGGCGTGGGACATCGCCGCCACGGTGGTGGATCCGGAGATCCCGGTGCTCAGCATCGCGGACCTGGGGATTTTGCGGAAGGTCGACGTCGGCACGGACGGAAGCGTCACGGTCACCATCACGCCCACGTACTCGGGCTGCCCGGCTATGGACGCCATCCGGGATGACCTCCAGGCCGCCTTCCAACAAGCGGGCTACCAGGAAACAAAAGTGGACCTGGTCCTGGCTCCGGCGTGGACCACGGACTGGATGACCGAGGCCGGCAAGCAGAAGCTGCAGGAGTACGGCATCGCCCCGCCCACCGGGAACAGCAAGGCGGGCGGCCACACTGGTGCAATCAGGCTAAAAATGGCCGTGAAGTGCCCGCAGTGCAACAGCCTGAACACCAAGGAACTCACCCGATTCGGTTCCACGTCCTGCAAGGCGCTGTATGTGTGCCAGGACTGCAAGGAACCGTTCGACTACTTCAAAGTCCTGTAAGGAACCCCCATGCCTGTTGTCCGCCAAACCGCCGCCGAAGAGGCTGAGGTGACCGGCCGCCGTCGTCCGTCCTTCCACACCCTCACCGTGCAGGAGGTGCGCCGCCTCACCGAGGACGCCATCGAGGTCAGCTTCCACGTCCCCGCGGAGCTCGCCGGCAAGTTCGACTACCTGCCCGGCCAGTACGTGGCCCTGCGCACCACGCTGCCGGATGAGAACGGCGAGCCGAAGGAAATCCGCCGCAGCTACTCCATTTGCGCCGAGCCGCGCAGCTTCGAGGACGGCAGCAGCGAGATCCGGGTGGCCGTGAAGAAGGACCTGGGCGGGCTGTTCTCCACCTGGGCCAACGCCGAGCTGAAGGCCGGGGACACCCTGGACGTGATGAGCCCCATGGGCGCCTTCGTGTCCAAGCACGGCCGCGACGGGGTGGCCGTGGAGCAGAACGTCATGAATTCGATGAACCACCCGGAGGAGCTGGCGGGGGAGGCCGGGAACTTCGTGGCCATCGCCGCCGGGTCCGGCATCACCCCGGTGATCGCGATCGCCCGGACGCTGCTGGCCGCCAACCCGGAGACCCGGTTCGACCTGATCTACGCCAACAAGGCCGCCATGGACGTGATGTTCCTGGAGGAGCTTGCGGACCTGAAGGACAAGTACCCGCAGCGGCTGGCCATCCACCACGTGCTCTCCCGGGAGCAGCGGATCGCGCCGCTGTTGAGCGGCCGGATCGATGCTGAGAAGCTGCAGCAGCTGCTGGGTACCGCCCTGCACGCGGACGATGTGGACGAGTGGTTCCTGTGCGGGCCGTTCGAGCTGGTGCAGCTGTGCCGGGACACCCTGGCCGAGCGCGGGGTGAAGCCGGAGAACGTGCGGTTCGAGCTGTTCACGTCGGGCAAGCCGGATCGCCCGGAGGGGCAGGCTGGACGCCCTGTGGTGGTGGACGAGTCCAAGGAGACGTACAAGATCACGTTCAAGCTGGACGGCCTGCAGGGCGAGGTGGCCAGCCCCACGCACGCCCGCGAGTCGATCCTGAACGCGGCGCTGCGGGTGCGCCCGGACGTGCCGTTCGCGTGCGCCGGGGGAGTGTGCGGCACCTGCCGGGCCAAGGTGGTCACCGGCAGCGTGACCATGGACGAGAACTACGCGCTGGAGCAGGATGAGCTGGACAAGGGCTACGTGCTCACCTGCCAAAGCCACCCCACCAGCAAGGAAGTCACGGTCGACTTCGACGTCTAATCCGTTTTCCGCCCCAACCAAGGAGCCCCATGATTTCCCTTTCCATCAGCAACGGCATCGCCGAGGTCGTCCTGGACGCCCCGCACAAGCTGAACTCACTCGATGAGCAGGCGCTGCGGGATTTAACCCAGGCGTACGACGACGCTGCTGCCGCCGCCTCACGCGGTGACGTGCGGGCGCTGCTGCTGAGACGGGTTGGCTGGCACTCGCGGCAATTTCAGAGAAGTCGCCCTAGGCCGTGACTTCCCCACCTTCCTCACACTGCCCGCCTACGCCCGATACCTTCTGCATGGAACCAACCATGTGGAGTTCGCAGCCGTCTAGGACCAATTACAAGGCGCCCCTTATGAACAGACGGGCGGGGAATGGTCGGTCCACCGCTCCCCGCCCGTCAACGCATCGCCGTCGATGTTCAGGAGCCGCAATGCCCGCTATCGGGCTGTGATGAGGGACGAAATGAGTGGCGCGAAGCGCTCATCTGAAAGCTTGGATCCCGGTCCGGGCTCAAAGGCACTGTTTTCCAGCAAGCTGATTGCGCCCTCATGATACTTGCGCACAGCTTGAACGACGGCCTCGGCGTCCTTCTGTGAAATGGCGCTTATTATTGCTTTCCTGTCCTCATCAGCGTTTCCGGTTAACGTCCGCCAGAACTGCGCGTCGTCGGGGAACAGATCGCTCTCTATCCGGTCGAGAAGCTGCACGAGGAAGCCGCCGAAAACTCTCAGAAGTGGTTCCCGGGCGCATGCCAGCAGTGCGGTGAGGAACGCTACAACGCCGTCCAGGATTTCACGGGAAGTGGAACCGTGGGCCACGGCCTTGTTGGCTCCGGTCAGCGCCTCTAGATTCTCGGGGGTAGCCCTTTCCACAGCCAGGACCGCTGCCTGTTCGTTGATGAGCGCCAGAAGCCGAAGCACTTCGCTGATTTGGACACCCTCCATTTGCATGGCGGTTACCAGCGATGACCTCACGAGGGCGCTCGTATCTTCGACTACATAGGTGCCGCTTCCGTGCCGCACCTCCACGAGGCCCATTACTGCAAGCGCTCGGATGGCCTCCCTGATCGTGGAGGGACTTACGCCGTAGGTCGCGGCCAGATCCCGCTCGGTCGGCAGGCGCGCTCCTTTGCTGATCTTTCCTGTAGCGACCAGACCGCGAAGTTCTTCAACAATCCGGTCGGCCGTGTTGGTACTTCTCAGCGTGCCGGCAGCTGTAAGGCTAACGGCTGGGGGTCGGGAGGCCGCTCTTTGAGTAGGCATGGTGCAAGAATAGCCTACAAGTCACCCAGTGACTCTCCGCAAGGCAAAACGGAATTGAAAGTCACCCAGTCACCTTGACTGATTAACTCTTCCGGCGGATACTTGAAGCCAACTTGTAAAACACGATGGAGTGTGTTCCCCATGAAAATTAAGCCTTTTGCGGCGACCTTGGCCGTGCTGGCACTTTCCGCGGTATCTGCCTGCGGAGCAAATCCGGCCCCCTCAGCAACTCAAGCGGGAGGCCCGACCTCAATAACCGTAGGGGTCAGCCCATCCACAGCTTCGGCAGCCGTCTATCTGGCAGCTGAGCAGGAATTCAAGGAGCAGGGCCTCGATGTAAAAATGGCCACGATCCAGTCCGGAGCGGAGGCGATTCCCCGCCTCCTGAACGGGGAGTTGGCCTTCGCGCTGGGTGACGCCGCCGGCACCATGACAGCAGCGGCGAACGGAGTAGGCATAGTGGCGTCCGGTGTTGCTACAACTTCGCCTTCGGATCCGAACAAGGACTATTCAGGCATCATCGCTGCAGACCCTGCGATCACCGACGTAAAGGCCCTTGAAGGAAAAACGGTGGCGGTGAACCAGCTAAAAGGCATTTCCGAGCTCACAGCCCGTGCTGCGATAGATAACCGGGGCGGGAACTCGGCAGCTGTCCAGTTTGTTGAGTTGCCATTTCCGCAGATGACCGACGCGGTGGCGTCAGGGAAAGTCAACGCGGCACTCCTGGTTGAGCCCTTCTTGTCCGGAGCTAAGGCCAAGGGTCTTCACACGGTGATAGCGCCCCAGGCCTATGCAGTCGCGAACCTGCCGTCGACGATCTTCGTCTCATCATCGCAGTTCGCTTCGGGCAATCCCGACGTGGTTAAGAAATTTCAGACGGCGATGAGCAAGGCATCGAAACGCGCGAATGCTGATGCCGCCGGCACTCGCCGGATCACGGCGACGTACACGAAAATCGCGCCGGAACTCCTGAACGTCATAACGCTGCCTATATACGCGGAAGATGCCGCCGACACCTCGGGTATGCGGACGCTCGCAGAGCTGATGAACAAGTACAAGCTTCTTGATAATCAGCCAGACCTTGACTCCCTGCTGCTCGGCGGCAAGTAGGGCCGGAGGCGAGACATGGTTCAGAACGATTCCACTACAGCGAAGTCATCGATGTCCCCTGGACACGGCCGGGGCCGCGATCGGAAAAAGGTGATCTTGAGAGCTGTCGCTTTCGTGGTCTTCATAGGTCTCTGGGAGGTACAGGCCTTGCGGTTCGGGCAGGATATTGTTCCTTCCCCAGCAGTCGTCGCTGCCGCGTTGCTACAGCTCCTGCCCCAGCAGGCTTTCTGGGCGGCGATGTGGGCGACGATCAGCGGCTTGCTTATTGGACTGGCTATCGCTGCGGTCCTGGCAGTCCCCCTCGGGCTGTTGGTTGGCGGCAGCTCCTTTCTGGGGGCCAGTACACGGCTTTCCGTGGATTTCCTCCGGACAATCCCGCCGGTCACGCTTATTCCCCTGATCGTCCTCCTCTACGGTCCAAGCACGTGGATGAAGATTGTCCTCATCGTTTTCGGTTGCGTATGGCCCCTCTTTGTACAGGCTACGTATGCCATTCGTGAAGTTGAGCCCGTTCTTCGCGATTTCGCTTACGCTTCCCGCCTGCGGAAGCGGTTCCTGTGGTTGAACGTTCTGCTGCCCAGTTCGGCGCCCTTTTTGTTGACGGGGTTTCGAATCGCCAGCACGATCGCGCTGTTGCTGGCGGTGGCCGCCGAACTCATCGGGAATGCACCTGGAATCGGGCGCGAGATCACTTTGGCGCAAATGAGCGCGCAAGTACCTGCGGCTTACGCATACGTCGTGGTCGCCGCGCTTCTTGGGGTCGCGGTCAATCTGGGAACAGCCTTTGGTCAGCGGAAGGCTCTGTTTTGGCATCCCTCAGTACGTGGAAGGTGAGAGAACCATCATGACTAACAGGACACGACGAGGTTTTCTCAGAGCGTTGAAGGGCCTGTTGCTTGAGCTATGGCTGCCGGTGATAGCAGTGGCCCTCTGGCTGGCACTAAGTGCTTCCAGCAAGTCGCCCTTCTTCCCACCGCTGCAGACGATCCTCGCGAAGGCAGTGAAAGTCTGGATCACAGACACACGCCTCACAACTGATCTGCTCCCCAGCCTTTTGAATCTCCTGATCGGCTTTGGGATCGCGGTTCTCGCAGGAGTTGTGATAGGCACAGCTTTGGGACTGCTGCCCACCGTTCTGGAAGCGGTAGAACCCGAGTTGGAATTTCTGCGGGCTGTCCCCGCGGTGGCAATACTGCCGATCGCGATCATAGCCATGGGCCTCGGCGACGACATGAGAATCGCTGTCATCGCCTTCGGGGCCGTGTGGCCGGTCCTGCTCAACACCATCGCGGGCATCCGAGCTCTCGACCCGGTAGTAAAAGACATGAGCACAGCATTCTCGCTGTCCCCATCGACGCGGCTGTTCGTCGTCCGCCTTCCGTGGGCCGCTCCGCAAATTCTGGCGGGGGTGCGAACAGCGCTCTCGATAGCCGTGGTCCTGATCGTCGTCAGCGAGATGACCGGGGCGCACCGCGGCATTGGGTACTTCATTCTGGCAGCCCAGCGCAACTACGCCATCACCGAAATGTGGACCGGCATGCTGGTCCTTGGGATCCTGGGCTACCTGCTGAATCTTGGCTTCCGAGTTCTTGAATCCCGCCTGTTGCACTGGCACCCCAGCTATCGAACACAAAACCAGTCACAGGGGAAAGCCGCGGCACCGAAAGTTGCGGCACCTGGACGGCAGGCCACCTCAGGAGCTGTTCCCCTGTGAACCAGACAAAACCTAAATCAGACCGAACGGGATTTGAAGCCGTGACTACACCACACAGCACCAATGCTGCCGCCAAAATCATAGCTGCGGAAACTGAAAGCACAGATAGCGTCAACGCCGTGATCGAAGCGGTCAACCTTGGGCATTCATACCAAACGTCCGCGGGTAGCGCGGAAATCCTTGGTTCCATCGAGTTCTCGGTGGCCCCGGGGGAATTTATCTGCATCGTTGGCCCATCAGGGGTAGGCAAAACCACTCTCTTGCGCTGCCTTTCCGGGCTCCAGCGACCAACTGCCGGACACGTGGCGGTTGACGGCAATTCGCTTACTGGCCCAACGACAGCGATCAGCTTGGTCTTCCAGGACTACAGCCGGTCCCTGCTGCCTTGGCTGAGCGTCCTCGATAACGTGATGCTGCCGTTGAAAGGGCGCGTCTCCAAGCGTGAACGGCTGGCAAGAGCGGAAAAAGCGCTGCAGGAAGTCGGACTCCAGGAGGCCTCAGGTCGCTATCCCTGGCAGCTCTCGGGAGGAATGCAACAGCGGGTAGCGATCGCCCGCGCCCTTGTATGCGAACCCCGAGTCATGCTCATGGATGAACCCTTTGCCTCGGTGGACGCACAAACAAGAGAAACCCTTGAAGACCTGGTGCTTCGGATCAGAGAAGACCAAGGGCAATCCGTTGTACTGATCACCCATGACATTGACGAAGCGATCTACCTCGCCGACAGGGTGATTGTCCTGGGTGGCCGACCTGCGAGTGTCCGCGCCAACCTTCCGGTTCCGCTGGGCTCCTCCCGTAGCCAGCTTCAGACCAAGGCACGGCCCGAGTTCGCTGAACTCCGGGCGCAAGTGCACAAGCTCATCGGGACCTAAAAGGCTGTGCAGCATAACTTAGCAAACATGCCCGGCTGGCGAAGATGCCCGGCGCCGCTTGGCTGACCAAAGCCTTACGAATATAGAGAAAGAGTGTGTGTATCTCCCATGAGGCTGGTCAAGTACCTGCATAACAACCACATACGCCTCGGCATTAGAGCCGGCGATGGACTCGTCACCGACAGTGGATTCTCTGACCTGAGACAATTCCTGGAAGCTCCTCCTGCCGATAGGTCCGACATCATCAGTAAGGCCGCCAGCCATAGCCAACCTGTGCGTCCGGAGAAACTCCTTGCACCAGTGGCCGAACGCTGCCAGATCATCTACACCGGCGGCAACTACGCCAGCCACCTCGAGGAAGTCGCGCACCTTATAACCCCCAAGGAACCAGTCTTCTTCCCTGGTCTTTGGTCGTCCGTCATAGGTCCTGGTGACCCTATCGTCATCCCGGAACCGAAGAGCGCCGTCGACTACGAAGCTGAACTCGCGTTTGTCATCTCGAAGACCGCCAGCAAAGTCAAGGCATCTGACGCATGGGACTACGTGTATGGCTACACCCTGGTCAACGATGTGAGCGCGCGGGACGTCATGCAACGCGAAGCCATGCAAATCATGCTCTGCAAGAGCCCGGACACGTTTTGTCCAATTGGCCCGGAAATAGTAAGCCGTGACGAAATTTCCGATATTTACGGGCTCAGGATCACCACTACGGTCAACGGCGTCATCAAACAGGATTCGACCACCGGCACCATGCTCGTGAAAATCTCCGAGCTCCTCGAATTCCTGACCCAGAGCGTCACCCTGCAACCTGGTGATGTCGTGACAACGGGAACACCCGGCGGAGCTGGCGCTTTCCGCAACCCACCTGAATTCATGTCTCCCGGAGACACTGTCACTGTCGCCGTAGAACAAATCGGAGAACTTACGAACCCCCTGACCGCTGCATGGCTCCAAGAAAATGATAACCGGGCCCAGCACCAGAAAGCAGAAGGACTTCCAGCATGACAACACGACACCTGACAGCAAGCCTTTCAGAGTATTTCGGTGAACGCTTCCTGACACAGGAGGACCGGCGCTACGACTCCGCGCGAAAAGTGTGGAACGGCATGATCCAGAAACGGCCCCTTGGTCTCGTCAAATGCGCCGATGGACGAGACGTATCAATCGCCCTGACCGAATCCGTGGCAGCAGGGGTGCCAATTTCAGTTCTCGCCGGAGGACATCAGATCGCCGGTGGTGCCCTTGTGGAAGATGGCATCGTTCTTGACCTCAGCGGCATGCGTTCAGTGAACGTGGACAAGCAGAGTTCCACCGTGTCAGTGGGTGGAGGCGCACTGCTGGGCGACCTCGACAGGGCCGTATCCCGGTATGGTCTCGCCGTTCCGGCAGGCGTTGTCTCCCACACTGGAGTGGGAGGACTGACCCTGGGCGGGGGCATTGGATGGCTCTCGCGCAGCAGGGGACTCACCTGCGATCGGCTGGTCTCAGCGCGCATCATTGACGGTACAGGCCGGGAGAGGTTCGCCAGCAGCACCGAGAATTCGGACCTCTTCTGGGCCATCAGGGGAGGTGGCGGGAACTTCGGTGTCGTTACGGAGTTCACCTATGAAGCCGCCCCCATCGGGTGGGTAACGTTTGGGACGCGGACCGTACATATGCAGCAGGCGCGAGCAGCGCTCATTGAATATGGCGTCCGGGCCCCCACGCTTCCCCGTGAACTCCAGGTCATGGTCAAGGTACAGAAAGCCGAAAGCCAGTCAGGTCCAAACCATCGGCGAGGTGAACCAGTGGTCACCTTCGAGTGGATATGGTCCGGCAATCAGGCTGACGCGCAGGCAGCACAGGAATCGCTCGGGTTGGAGCACTTCGGGTCCGCCCAGGTATCCACCCAACGGTTCGCGGAAGTTCAAAGCTACCAGGACCACCGGTATCCGCACGGCTTCAGGTACTTCCTTAAGCCTGGCCACTTCAACGCGCTGACGGGAGAAGTTGTGGACGCCATGCTCCAGGCAGTGGAAACAATGCCCGCTGAGGACGCCCAAATTGAGGTTCTCCTGCTCGGGGGCGCCATTGACGACGTGGCTGAAGGCGAAGCAGCCTACCCCAAGCGGTCAGCACGCTTCGCCTACAACGTCACAGCCGGCTGGGAAAGTGAACCACTGGACCAGGAACATGTCTCCTGGTGTCGCATGGCACACCAGTCCCTCAACCGTCTGGCGGCCGAAGGTGCCTACATAAACTTTCTCGGTGCCGACGAAGTTGCCGACCTGTCAAGCATATTCGGGGCAGCCAAATATGCCCGGCTCCGCGATGTCAAGGCACAATACGATCCCGGCCACGTGTTTCAACCGATGGTGCCAATCCCCCCGGCGGAAAGCCCTCTTGCCACGACCACAGGAACCAGGTGAATCATGGAAAGAAACGCCGCAGCACCAAAAGTAGCTCTCGCTGGGATTCATCACCTGAAAATCCCCGTCACCAACCTCCAAGCGAGCCTGAAATGGTACGAAGAGACTCTGGGAGCCGAGCGATGCCCGGAATTTGATCACTTCGACCGGCATGGGAAGCTTTTTGCGTATATCGTCACGATCCCGGGAATTGACACATACGTTGAACTTCGCCTGGCGCCCAAAGTCGCCGAGCGCATCAGAGGGTTCGATCCAACAGTCCTAAGCGTTGCGACGCTCCAGGACCTTGAACTGTGGGAACAGCACTTGAGCCAGCATGGAGTCCCAAACTCCTCCATTCTTCGCGGTATCGTGGGCTGGCTGCTCGTCTGCCATGATCCCGACGGCCTCGCAATCCGTTTCTACACGCTGGAAACCCACGAATTCGACGCCGAAGGATCAGACATGGATTCACCTTGGGTGGTCTACCCCGACTGAGCAGCTGCCCCGTTCCTCTCCGTGTCCGCTGCCCCGCGGAGAGGAGCGGATTGCTCTACACCTGCACGGTCCTTGGCCAGGCAAGGTCATACCCGGCACCCTGCTAACCTACCGCTTCACCGCTAACTCCAACACCCACACTCCTCCGCCGGCCAACTGCGACTGCCCTGCTTCAACCATCCCCCCCCTTCTCCCACCAGAACACGAAAACCAAAGGAAAACCGGAATGCCGACGCACCTCCCGCCTGCCACCAGCCCAACCGTATCCACCGCAATCGCGGACGTGCTGGCCGGGCGCGCGAGCCACCTCTTCGGCCTCATGGGTAACGGCAACGCCCACCTCATCAGCCACCTCACCAGCCATGGATTCCCTTTCACCTCCGGGCGGCACGAGGCCGCCGCGGTCGCGATGGCTGACGCTTACTACCGGGCCTGCGGGCGAATTGCGGCCGCGACCACTACCTACGGGGCCGGCTTTACCAACGCGTACACGGCTCTGGCCGAGTCAAGGCTCGCCAGGGTGCCCCTGGTGCTCATCGTCGGGGACGCCCCAAGCACCGGACCGCGGCCGTTCGACATCAACCAGACCGCATCCGCAGAAGCGATAGGAGTCGTCACACTCGTAGCACACCGCGCCAACGCGGTAGCGATTGCCCATCGGGCTTTCGACCTCGCGCTGCGCACCGTCCAACCCGTCGTCCTCGCCATCCCCTACGACCTGGCCACCGAGCCCTTGGACGGGCAGTCTGACCTCGAACCCATGCCCGCCAAACCCGTCTGGAATGCGTCCGGCAAGGACCTCGACCGGGTCGCCGGTATCCTGCGCAACGCCCAGCGTCCGCTCCTGCTCGCCGGACGAGGGGTGCTGCTCGGAGACGCCACAGGGCCCTTCAAGGAACTCGGCGACCGGTTGGGGGCCATGTTCATGACCTCCGTCATGGCCACGAACCTCGTCGACAGCCCATGGAACCTTGGTATCGCCGGCGGCTTCGCCCGCGAGCACCGCCTCGACCTCGCCCGGCAAGCCGACGTCGTGCTCGTAGCCGGAGCCTCCATGAATTCCTTCCAGCACCGCTACGGCACCCTCTTCGGGCCCGATGCCAGGGTCATCCGCATTGACAACGAGCCACCCAGCGACCACCCGCACGTCGACAAGTACATCCGGGCCGACCTCGCACCCTTTCTCGAAGCACTCACAGGCCGCATACCCACCGTCGACGAGCACCGGACATGGCGGCATGCAGCGGCCGAGGTGGCGGAGGATGAGTTTCGCTCGATCGGGCCTTACGAGGACCCGAAAGAGTTCGGCCCCGACGGGCGCCTCAACCCGCGCACCGTCGTCGCCGCCCTGGAGCAGATCCTCCCCGCGCAGAGGTCAATCGTCATGGACGGCGGACACTTCATGGGATGGGCCCCTATGTACCTCTCTGTGCCTGATCCGCAGGCGATGGTCCTGGTCGGAACCGCCTTCCAGTCAATCGGCCTAGGCTTCAGTTCCGCACCGGGCGTCTCCATCGCCCACCCCGAACGGACCACCGTCTTCATCACCGGCGACGGTGGGGGCCTCATGGGACTGGCAGACTTCGAAACCTTCCTCCGGACCACCCGCAGAGGCGTCGTCATCGCCCTCAACGACGCCGCCTACGGCGCCGAACTCCACCAGTACGCCTCCAAAGGCCTCGACCCGACCGCCATGCTCATCGACGAAGTAGACTTTTCCGCCATCGGCCGCGCCCTCGGCGCAGCCGGCCACAAGGCAACGACGCTCGAAGACCTGAAGATCCTCCAGGACTGGCTCGCCAAAAACGACAAAGGCGTGTTCGTACTTGACGTGGCCATATCCCGTGAAGTCATCGTCGAATGGATGTCGGCCTCCCTCGCAGTAAAACAGGACGTATAGGCAAAGGGACCGGCAAGCAAACCGCCCGGGCACCTTATGGGAGACAACGCTGGCGTACGCGGCTGCGAAGGCTGTACTCATGACCCACAGCAAAGGCCTCTGAAAGAAGTCGCACGCCACGGCCTACGTGGGCCCCGATCAGTGCGCGGTATGGAACAGGGTCGAAGGCAGCTTTCCGGGGCAAGAGTGGACCTGAAGTACAGCTAGACCTCGTAGAGCGTCCGACCCGCCGCGTCGACCTGCAGGAACGCCAGCAGCGCCTGGTCGACGTCGATCATCCCGGCGGCCACAAGCGCGAGCTGCGCCTCGAGCCAGGTCTTCATCACGCGCCAGGCAACACGCTCAGCCTGGGCCCGGATGGTCCACTCTGCGCGCTTTTCGTCGTGTAGTTGAACGGCGCAGCCACGGCTCAGCTCTCCTGGTCGTCGTCCACGGCGGCGTCGTCGACGGGCACCAGCTCGCCAATGCCACGGACCGTCCAGCCGCCGCTCGCCACATTGACGAGCGTGCAGTTCGACCCGGTGGTCGCCTCCGAGTCATACTCCTCGAAGACGTAGACCCGCGGCGGCGCGTGCACGCCTTCGCAGACGTCCTCATCGAGCATCACGCGGCCGCCGAGTTCGACGCCCTTGTGCATGAGGACCTCCGGCGACTGTTCCGCCTCGTCGTCACAGTCAGCGGCGTGGGTCCCGGCGGCCGGGGCCGGAGCCCCGGCCAGCGAGCCGAGAAGCTCGGCGCGGCGCGCATCGAGCTCAGCCAGCCGACCGAGGAGCTGACCCTGCTCGTCCTGCAAGGCCAGCAGCTCGGTCACGGCCACGGAGGGGCCAGGCGCAACTATCAAGCCGCGGCCTTGCTGCGCTTGCCCTCGGGCTTCTGGACCTCGACGGCCTTCGCCGCCAGGTACAGGCCCTCGCGGTTCAGGTGGCGCGAGTACGCGGCGTCGAGGTAGAGCACCGGGATGCCGCCGGCGGCCTTCTGCAGGACAGGGCGCAGGATCTCCTTGATCGGGCCGGAGCCGCCGCCGTAGACGTACACCACTTCGGTGGTGCCGCCGACCTCGGCGAGGACGTCCTCGAAGCGTGCGCCGATCTCCTCGGCCAGGTACTCGGCCTCCTCGGAGACGTAGCCGGCGGCGCGATCAAACCTGCCCTGGAGGAAGACGCTGGGCTCCTGCTGCAGGAAGTCTGCCAGCGCCTTGCGGTTCTTGAACCGCAGGTCCTTGTCGCCGCTCGTGCTCATGCGGTCCAGCGCGTTCGTCAGTGCGGTGCCGTAGCCCTGGTCCAGCGTGCTGGCCGCCTCGGAGTTGAATCCGCCGTCGGTGAAGACGGGGAAGTTTACGGTGCCCTCGCCGACGTCGACGCCGACGGTGTTGCGCACACCGACCAGCAGCTCCGCGGTGACACCCTGCAGGCGCGCGGCCGCCTCGGGGTCCGAGGCCCGAAGATCGTCCAGCAGAGCCTGCGCCAGCGGCGCGCCCTTGTCGGTGATCGCGAACTGCGCGGACGCGCCCTCGGGCAGGACCTGCACATCCTCAAACTGCAGGCGCACGGTGACCGGCGTGGAGAAGTTCTTCACGGTCACCAGGTGCACCGTGGGGTCAGCCGCGCCCAGGAGTCCGACGAACTGCGCAGCGTAGGCGCTGCGGCGCTGCACGTACTCGGCGATCGGCAGGGCCAGGCCTGCGCGCACCGTGGCACGCAGCTCGCGGTCCGGCAGCGCGCCGTGTTCGCGGACGTAGTCGCGCAGGGCCTTGGCGGCGAAGACGCCCAGGACGAGCACCGAGCTCAGTTCCTGGTCGGCCTTCGAACGGGATCCGACGACCTCGAACTGCGTGAACTTCGACCCCGGGGTGCTCAGCGCCGCGCGGCCGAAGGTGCGCAGGTCCGAGTGCCCGATCAGGGGGGTGGTGAACGAGGCGGCGACGCGGTTGTAGAAGTCGTCCTCCACCACGATCTTGAAGGCATCGGTGTCAGCTTCGGGCACCTTCGGCGTGGAGCGCGAGGTGCTCACGACGGCCGAAGGAAGGTCGATCGTGTCGAAGACCTCCTTGCCGTGGACCTCGCCGCGGATGACGCCCTTGACGTATCCGTTGCCGACGTCGATGCCGCCAGTGAGCTGGATGGTCTTCTCGGCGGTGCGGGTGTTGCTCATGGTTGTGTCCCTCTCGGTCAGGAAGTCGGTGTCTCAGGAAGTACGGTGCGGATCAGCGGGTGAGGAAGGCATCCAGCCCCGAAGGGACCGAAGGCTCATCGGCGGGAACGGGGTGGGGCTCGCGGACAGGAGGCGCGGGCGGCGGCTGAACAGCCTGGGCTGCCTCGACGCGCTGCACGGGCTTTGAAGGAGCAGCAACAGGCACGGCAGCCTCGTCACGACTCTCGCGACTCTCGTGCTGGCTTTCACTCCCGTCACGGCCGTCATCGCCACGTTCCTCTCCTTCATGGGCCTCGCTGCGCCCAGGGTCCTGCTCGCCCTGCGGCGGGCGGCCGCGCCGGGGAAGCTGCTCGACGGGACGGTTGACCACGTCGATGTAGCCGTCGCGCTGGATGGACTCGCGGATCAACAGCTGGAGCGACCTCGAGATGTCGTACTGCTCGTCGAGCCACCGGTTCGTCGACTCGTCGGCCCGCGGGACGCTCCAGCGCAGACGGCGCGGCTCGGCCTTATCGGTCATCGCGGGCACCCCCTTGCGCCCTCGTGCTGATGGACACTGTCCTCGGTCATCGCGGCCCCCTCTCATGCGCGGTCCCCGAGGCGCTACTGCCAGTCGGGGACCTTTCGACTCATTTATCAGTCATCATTCTACTGGTCTTTCAATGGTCTCTGCAAGGACCACGTCGAGACCCGCAAAAGGCCACCAGTGAATTGAGCCTGGATCGTGCGGAATGACCCATGGCCACGGCGGGACCCGTGGGAGCCACCGGCGGGACCCGCAGAAGGCCATGGGGCAGCCACGGAGTCAGGCGACACTGGACTCTTCAAGGGCCCACCCGGGACCGGCACGCGGTCCGCTGCGGACCACCAAGAGACCTCGATCAGGCCACCGCGCATCGGCGGGAGCTCAGTGGTCCCGGCTGGGACACAGGCAAGCCCTCGAAGGGACCAGCAACAGTCCACCGCCATGAGCCGTGCCATGGCAGACCCGCAAAAGACCACCAAGGGACCAGACGTGCGCCTGAAGCAGCCCCGATGCGCGCCATCCGGCACTCAATGGGGTTCGACTGGCCTTTCTGGACCCTCTCGGGTCTTGTATGGGTCTTGTCTGTGTTCCTGTCTGGCCATGCTGGGACATGATGTGTCCACACCGGGACCAGAAGGAGTCCAGCGATGCGGCATGGACCGGTACCTGGAACACCCGCCGGCGACAGTCCTGGAGCGAGCGGCAGAGCTGTCGGAACATGGTGGAGCAGCTGTGGCTGCGGGATGGCGTCACCGACCCGCCCGGGGGCCGCAGGGAGAGCAGAGGGAAAAGGCGAACTGGGTAGTAGGGCCCCGCATGGAGCGAAAGGGCAAAAACTCCGCATCCATCCGTGCCTCACGGACGGTGGCAGTCCAGAAGGTGAGAACCCGTGAGCCTCTCCAGGAAGCTACACCTGGTGGGAGACCCGGACGGCTCGGCGACGCTGCGGAACCAGAGGCTCCGGTGGATCCAGGGAAGCTTCATGCTTCCCGGGCAAGCTCCTCTTCTGATGCGTCCACGAGGGACCGGCCGGGCGGTGGACGTCGAGGACTCGCCGGCGCTCGTCCATTCGTGCAGCTGCCACCAGGGGGAGCGGCATTCAGGCCTGTACAGGCCCCGGCAAAGGAGCGCTGTGGGCCCGCCTCGGACGCGGTGCGACAGGTGCTGGCGCGACGGTGAAACACAGTGGGAACGACCCCCGCAGGCCGGTGCGACGAGCGCACCAACAGATCAGTGCAGTGCTGTCACTCCAGAGGTTTCCACAGCCTGACGCGACAGGTCGCGGGGAGTGGTGGACTGCTGCGCGCGGCGTCTGATGCGCCTGCGGCAGCAGGATGCACCAAGGGTGCGGACCGGGCTGCGCCCGACGTCGCTGACGCTATGTGTGAGGACCCGTACGGGTACCCGCTCGTGCCTCGCGGTGATGCGGACGATGCACCCGTACGGCGTTGCAGCGGACGGCAAAAGGGCTGTACACCCAAAAGCCCGTAAATCCAGCGGAAACGACGTGACCCGTACACCCGCTGCGGGGATGGAGAGGGGGTGTACGGGTCAAGGGTGTACGGGTCGTTTCCCCTGATATTCCAGGCTTCCGCTAACGCTCCAGCCGTGGAATGGCGAAATGGCGGCAAGAGAGGAAAAGGGCATAAGGGAACCTGGCAACAGCGGTCCTGCGGACCCTCCGCTTCGCTCCGGTCTCTCGCTGCGCTTCGAGACGCTGTTGGTCGGCATAGCCGACAGGTTCCACCGCTCGCTTCGCTCGCCGGTCCGTCAGTCGCTGCGCTCCCTCCGGCTATGCCCAGCGCTGCGCTTGAGGGGGAGGACGCCCCCGCCTGCCCCGCCGCATTTGTCCACAGGTGGACGACGCGGCAAAGGGTGCAGCCAGGCGGTGGATCACCTGGCGCTGCGCACCAGGTTTGTCCGAGGAGGACGGCCCGTCGGCCGGCCCGCTGCGCGGCCCAGTCGGAGCAGTTCCCGACACGGTTCACCAGTGGGCCGTCAGGCCAGCGGAGCTGGCGCGGGAGCTGGACCGTACATCGAGTCTCCGCGGACCCCTGGCGGGACCTGCACTCGATGCCCGACACCTGCATCCCGAGAAACAGAAGAGGCATCGTCATGACACACGCCCGGAAGGCATCCAGGTCCGCACGCCGGCCACAGCCGCAGCTCTCGCCCTACGACACCGGAGCCAGGTGCGAGGCCAAGCCGTGGATCCCCTACGGAGAGCGAGTCACTGCGGCGAATCCGGCGGAGAGCTTTGGCAAGGTCGACTTCGACGATGAAGAGAGCGGCACGGTCTGCGTCGCCTACCTCGAGCGCGACATGGACGGAGGATACACCCTCCACGTCGCACCGCTCAGCGAGGACCGGAAGGTCCGGGTGGCAATCCATTACGAACGCGGCGTTGCCAGGGTCAACGGTGCCCAGGCGTCGGCAGCTGCCGCGTAGTGACCTGCCGACTGAGAAGGAACACCGGGAATCATTCCGGAAAACATTGCGGCGAAAGAGGACGCGAATGATGCAGCGACAGACGAGTATCACAATCCGGCCTGCCACCGCGGCGGCCTCGGCGGGATCTATGCCGATGACCAAGATGACCAGCCGGGAGGCATCACGATGACCAGTGGATTCAGCCATGCCCTGCTCGCGACCGGTTCCCGAACCTGGGACGCCGCGGAGGCCATGAAGGCGGCTTTGAACGAGGCATGGAGAGCCTGGGGGCCGTCCGCGGTCGCCCGACCCGTGCTCCTGTCAGGGCACTGTCCCAAGGGTGCTGACGCCATGGCCGAGCGGCTGTGGCGGGCTGCTGGCTTCGAAGTAATTGAGTTCCCGGCCGACTGGAGCGCTGAGCCCAAGGCGGCGGGCTTCACCCGGAACCAACGGATGGTCGATGCCCTCGTCGCCATGCGCGCCGGGGGAACGCAGGTCCGCGTCGCCGTCTTCCTGGACCTTTGCAGCAAGTGCGACCAACGCACCGGCCAGCAGCAGCTGATGCCCGGAACGCCAGGGCACTTCTCACATGGCACCGTGCACGCCCGCTCCCGCGCCCTGGCTGCAAGCATCGAGGTCGAAGACATCATCCACCCGCGCCTGCCTCCGTTCTGACAAGTGCACACCCCGGACATGACAACAGCCCTGCAGCTGGTGCTGCAGGGCTGTTGATCCTTGATTCGAATAGGTGGCCGGAAATCTCTCCGGTATGGCCCGAAAGACTGCGGAAAGGGTGGGGCTAGAGAGTCCGCTCGATGCCGTGTGCCTCATCGTGGGCCTTCATGACAGCTTTCGGAATGCGACCAAACTCGGGCACTTCATGACCGTTCTCGCGCGCCCACTTACGGATCTCCTCGCGTTCCTCGGGCGTCGTCTCGGGCACGAGTCGCTTCTTCTCGCCCTTCTTAGTGGCCTTTCGACCCTTACTGATGTATTCCTTGAGATTCTTCTCAAGCTCTTTGCGCTCTTCGTAGGTCAGGTCTATCTCGAACCAGGTGTCGCCCAGTCCGAAGGTGACTGTGGCAGCATCCGGCTTGCCACTGATGTCCGACTCCACAATATTTCGAATAGCCATGTCTTGAATGGTAGACGATCCGAACCACCTTAGAGAAGTCTTTGGGCGCGCCAGAACGACAGATCTTTCGAATGCCTCCATCATAGGCCGAAAACACTGCAATACCAGCATAATCCACCTGCCACACTGCTAAAATCACACTGCCAGCGGGTGCCTTTCCCCACCCCTGTAAACCGACCATTCGACACGATCGAGAGGCCCCCCACCATGACCATTCTCCAGACCGTCGACGACCATCCACTGACGGACGACGGCGTCGACCTGTTCGCCCTGATGTGCCAGCGCCGCGGCTGGACCGACGAGTACCTCCGCGAGATCGAATCAGCTGAACACGACGAGCTCCTGGGCCTGGCCGAGATGGTCGAGGCCCTGGAAGACGCCCGGGCCGCCGGCCACAAGGTCACCATCGCCCCTGACTTCGACATGGACGGGATCTCCTCCGGTGTGCTCGGCTACGCCGGACTGTCAGAGCTCGGCTTCGACGTCGAGCTGCACGTGCCCGACTACCGCCGCGGCCACGACCTCACGCCCGAGGACATCGCAGAGATCGCCGCGACGTGGCCGGACACCAAGGTCCTGCTGACCTGCGACGGGGGAGTGAACTCCCACCGCGGGATCGCCGCCGCCCGGGCTCTGGGATGGAAGACCCTGGTCACCGACCACCACGAGGAGCTCGAACCCGGTTCGAGCGCCGACGTCACCGTCGACCCCTGTCGGATGGACGAGACCTACGCCAACACCGGCATCTGCGGCGCGCACGTGCTCTACCAGGTGTTGGAGGCCTATGCCCGCGTCCACCGGCCGGAGAAGCTCTGGGAGATCCGCCTGCTGCGCCTGTTCGCCGGCCTAGGCACCGTCTCCGACGTCATGCCCGTGCTGTACGAGAACCGGCAGCTGGTGCGCGACTCGCTGTCCATCGCACGGCTGCTGTACGCGCCCGCGCCGCGCACGGTCCCGACCCCCTGGGGCTTCGACCCGGACCCCGAGGCGATCGACGTCGGGCAGTCGACGCTGATGCAGCTGCTGCGCGTCGACCCGCACCACCCGGCCTTCGTCCGGGCCTTCGAGGGCTTCGCGGTCCTGCTGAAGGCTTTCGGCCAGGCAGGCAAGGTCCGAGACATCGACAGCATCGACGAGGGCTTCTACGGGTTCTACCTCGCGCCGGCGATGAACTCCCCGCGCCGCACGGGCGACCCGCTCGCACCGTGCTTCGGCGTGTTCACCGCGCCTGACCAGGACTTGATGCTCGAGGCGGCACACCAGGTCATCGCGACCAACGAGAGCCGCAAGGAGCTTGTCGAGGTCCACACCCGGGAGCTCGAGGAGGGTGATCAGCCGCTGGCCCCCTGGGTCTACTTCTCCGAGGCCTACCCGGGCATGTACGGTCTGCTCGCCAACCGGCTGATGGAGCGCCACGGCCACCCGGTCGTCGTGCTCAACCGTCCCGCCTGGCCGGATGACTACGTCGGAGGCTCCGGCCGGGCACCGTCGTGGTTCGGCATCATCGACACGCTCGAACACCAGGACGGCATGTGCGCCATCGGCCACCAGCAGGCCTGCGGCGTCAAGGTCGACCGGGCGGAACTGCTCGACGGTCTGGTCGAAGCATTGCGGGAGGCCACGCAGGTTGCCCTGGTGGCTGTCGTCCAGGATGAGCGCCGGGCCGACCTGGTCCTGGGCCCGGACCGGGACTGCGATGCCGGCCTGGACGACCTGGAGCCTCTGGTCGGCTTCGTCCGGCGTGTGGAAGCGCTGCGGCCCTTCGGCCACGGCTTCGTCGAGCCGGTGGTCGAAATCGCTGTCGAGCCCCTCGGGCTGCGGGTGGACCGGATCGGTTCCGATACTGACTGCGGCCATGAGCGCACCGACGCCAACCTGATGACCAACGCCCGCGGCTACCGCGTGTGCCGCCTGTGCAAGAAGCACCTGCGGCTGGTCACCAGGTCGGGGCTGTCCTGCCTGTGGTGGAACGTCGCCGAGGAGAAGGAGCCGGAGATTTCGGCTCTGACGCGGTCGGCCAGCCGCACCGAGGTCGGAACGCTGCGTTTCATCGCGAAGCTGCAGCTGAACACCTTCCGCGGCGAGACCCGCGTCCAGGCCGTCATCGAAGAGCAGATCCCCGCGTCTGTCTGACCACGGAAAGGAGGCGGGGATGCCCGCTCCACCCATCAAGTCCCGGCTCGTCTCCATCGCGTGGTGTGTCCTCGTGCCCCTCGGCGTGCTCGCCGCCTACCTGGGACTTGGCCTTGCCGTAGTTTCCGTGGTCGGCGAGCCCGTCCTGGGTACGGCGGTGCTCGGAGGCCTGGTGGCGCTGCTCGTCGGCGCTGCCAGGCTCTTCCGGCCCCGGTGGTTCGCCAACGCGCCAACGGTCCGACCGATGTCCGGAACACCGCGCTTTACCCGAACGGTGCTTGGGTGCCTGGCTCTGGCGTTCTTCGCCGGCCAGTCCCTGGCCCTGTGGCTCTATACCCTGGGCGGCTCGGCGGGATTCGATGAATCGACCCGAGCCAGGACGGACGCCGGTCCCGTCGTGGCCCTCCTGCTCGCACTGGTGGCAGCGCCGGTGGCCGAGGAGATGCTTTTCCGCGGCCTGCTCTATCCGCTGCTGCGGTTCAGGGTCGGCATCGTCGCGGCGGTGCTCGTCACCGCCGCGGGCTTCAGCCTGCTGCACGCCAACGTCGTCCAGTTTGCTGCCACGCTGCCCCTGGCGGTGCTGCTGGCGCTGGTCTACGAACGCACCCGCGTCCTGTGGCCGTGCGTGCTGCTCCACCTGGCCTTCAACCTCACGGCCGTCCTTGTCCCCGCCCAGCTGCTGGGCGCACTGGCGAACCCCGTCTCAGCACTGCTGATGACCGCGGCGTTCCTCGCGTGCGCCCTGGCGGTGTACCGCATGGCGGCACCCGCGCCCGGGCCTGCACAAGACGACAGGGAAGCCGGCGGGGAAGAAGGCAGGGAAAACGAGCCACAGGCTGCATAGCGGCCGGGCTCAATGTGCAAGGACTGACGCTGGTGCCCTCCGGGCGACCTTTCGGCCGTGGGCCGACGGTCGCTCCGGAGGGCCTGCTCTCGGGTGACCGGGGTGATCCGGTCACCGGGGGATTGGCTGAAGGATTTTCGTCAGCCAGACCTGAGAGGAGGTGGATCCACCATGGCAGTCGTCAACAAGTGCACGTATGACGCGCAAGGCCGGCTCGTGCGCCCCAGCGGCAGCGAAGTGCGCCGCGCGCGGTTCGCCAGCGACTTCGACACCGGTGAGAGGCCGACCTTCGATCGAGGGTCCATGCACTTCTTCACCATGAGCACCAGCGGCCGCACGGCGGAGCAGGCGCACGAACGCGCCCGCGAGATGCTCGCCCGCTTCTTCGAACGCGCCGAGTCCGTCGCTGGCTTCCGCAAGCTCGAGATGCGCCGGAGGCAGGGTGTGATGCCCTGCAACCGCAACGTCTCCATCACCTACGAGATCCTGTACGCCGTCGAGGACGGCCACCGGGTCCGTGCCCACATACCCGAGTCCCCCAATGCGGGATACCGGCGAGGCCGCAGCGCGGCCGCCTTCTAGGCGGCCGGCGCACCCTGGGCCTCGCACCAGCGTGAACGCGCAGAAAGGCCGGAGAGCTCCCTTCCCACGGGGATGCTTCTCCGGCCTTTCTGTTTTCACGTTCCTGTGACAACAACGCCTGGTGACGGTTCCTGGCCCTAACACCAATGCCCACTCTATCAGTGTCGATTCATCATGTGCAATGCAGTTGGCATCCCATTCCGTCGACCATTCGAAGGTCTGTCTCGGAATCACTCGGAATCACTCGGAAGCCCGGTCGACCAGGACGCCGGACCCATCGCGATCGCTCCCGTCAGGGCCGTGAGGGCCTGATGCTCCGCTGCACGGGAGGACGCAGCGCCGAGGTGTACCACGTGTCGTGGTACACCTCCCGATCCCAGTGCTGGCCTGCTCAAACGGCGGGTCAGGCGAACGCGGCCGAGGGAGTCTGTACCACGTGCCCGAGCGGACGTGGTACGCCGTTTTGCCTTGGTAGATCAGCGTTTTCGGCAGGTGTACCACGAGTACCACCAGATTCCGAGCGTTTACATATGTGCGCGAAGGACGCCTCCGATCGGTCATCCAGCCAGTAAGAGCTCTTATCCCCATGCGCGTATATCTAGTCTTTATTTAGTGGTACAAGTGGTACAGGGGGTATATAAAGCCCGTCTGACCAGGGTAAACGCCTGTACCACGTGCAAATCTCCATGTGGTACACCCCGTTTGGAGAAGTCCTGAAATCCCCGACTGACCAAGGGAAACAGGTGTACCACGTCAAGTGGTACACCTTCCGATACCCACAGGGGGTATACCGACTCGCTGTTGCAGCCGGATCCCAGCTCTGGAGGTTCCCGGCCGGCCGGTCAGAAGAACTCCCCGAACCCCGACCAGGGGGTCGGGCGGCTCACGCCGCCCGCGGGGGAGTGCTCGAGCACGAGAAGCCAGCGGCTCCGTGGGGCATACGCCCCCGGAGCCGCTGTTTCTCATTCCAGACCGCACGCTCTCGTCGTGTCGCCGTGGCCTCCGGGTCTCGCGCGCGACCCCTCCGAGCCCCACCCGGGTACCACCCGGGTACCACCCGGGACCTATGTCGGACCATGAGTTGGCTATCAGTCGACTCGTTGCGAAAGACCATTCGGATGGCATAGAGTCGTGAGCACGTTCCTATTCGATTACGAGACCAATCGGCTTCCCACTCACTGCCGGCAGGTACTCGACGCGATCGAGAAAGACAGCAGCATGACGACTCATGACGACCCAACGCCCGTCTTCGACGAGGACTTCGACACCCCCTCGACCAACCCTGTCGCCGACGCCTTCACCGAGGTCATGACGTACTTCGCCGACGGCGGCGACATCGCCCCGCAAAACGAAATAGTCACGCGCGCGACCGAGGTCTACCTCCAGCTGATCGACCCGTCGGACCCGCCGGCACCGCGCCTGCTCGAGAAGCAGCTGCTCGCGATCGTGAACGGCGTCTCCAAGGCCGAGAACAGCAAGACCAAGGTGGCTGCCGAGAAGCTGCCCCTGGCCCGGCACCTGACCTACTGGCAAGTGGCGCAAATCCTGTTGAGCCTGCACCACGTGATCCGCATCGCCCCCAGCGCCAAGGACACTGACCGCGAGTACGACCTGCTGGCGATGTACCAGGCCACCGGCCCGGGCCGCGGCACGTACACCACCAGCGAGGACGACATCCGCACCACGGCACGCCGTTACAACACGCAGCTGACACTCAAGGAATTCGCCGAGGTCCTTGCAGTACTCCGCGAGGACAGCCCGCGCCGGCACCAGTGCAGCCACAGAGACCTCATCGCCGTGAACAACGGCGTGTTCCACTACGGCCGCGAGGCCCGGGACATCCATGAGGGCGGCAAGGCCTTCCACTTCGAACCCAAGTCGCTCGTACCCTTCGACCCGGCACTGGTGTTCCTGGCCAAGTGCCACATCGACTACGTCGAAGACCCGGACAACCCGGTGATCGTCCACCCTGTCGACGGCTCGGTCTGGGACATCGAGTCCTGGATCCGCGAGCTCTCCGACGAGGAGGGTATCCCCGAGCTGCTCTGGGAGGTCATCGGCGCGATCATCCGGCCGCACGTCAGCTGGGGCAAGACTGCCTGGTTCTATTCAGAACAGGGCAACAACGGCAAGGGCACGCTGTGCTCGCTCATGCGCAACCTGTGCGGGCCGCGCTCGCACACCTCGATCCCGCTGAGCGACTTCGGGAAGGACTTCGCGCTCGAGCCGCTCGTGCGCGCCAACGCGATCATCGTCGACGAGAACGACGTGGGCACCTTCATCGACAAAGCGGCCAACCTGAAGGCGATCGTCACCAACGACGTCATCCAGATCAACCGGAAGTACCGGATGCCGATCGCCTACCAGTTCTTCGGCTTCATGGTCCAATGCCTCAACGAGTTCCCGCGCGTGAAGGACAAGTCCGAAAGCTTCTACCGCCGGCAGCTGTTCGTACCGTTCAACAAGAGCTTCACCGGCATGGAGCGCAAGTACATCAAGGACGACTACCTCCAGCGCCGCGAGGTCCTGGAGTACGCCCTCTGGTACGTGCTCAACCGCGCCGGCGCAGCCGACCCGGGCAACTACTACCAGCTCTCCGAGCCGGTGGCGACCATGGACGTCCTGGCCGAGTACAAGGAGGCCAACGACCCCGTGCGCGCCTTCTGGGAAGAGTTCCGCGAGCGGCTGGTGTGGGACCTGGTGCCTTTCACCTTCACTTATGACCTCTACAAGGCCTGGCTCGCAGACGTCTCGCCCTCGGGGTCGCCGGTGAGCAACAAGCAGTTCATCACGGACCTGGTTGCGATCGTGCGGCCTGACCCGCTGTGGCACTGCCCGGACAAGAACAAGAAGATCCGCCCCGGCCAGATGATGGCCACCCCCGAGACGACCATCGCCGAGTACGAGCTGAAGAAGTGGATGAACCCGCACTACAGCGGCTCGGACCCGAAAAAGAAGTCGCAGCCGGTCCTTCAGGCCAACTACCGCGGCCTGCTCCGGCACACAGGTCCCGCCGCCCAGGTGGACGCCGACGACGAGGACACTACAGGAGAGGACTGATCCGACCATGCCCACAATCGCCAGGGCCATCACCGAGCTCGCCCGGGCGGTGACCGACCTCGCCAAGCAACAAGGCAGGGCGAGCACCGCGCTGGCCGATGTCGCCCGCGAACAGCGGATCACCAACCTGATCGTCCGGTCGCAGATCAGTGCCGACCCGGAGGAGAAGCGGCGGCTCGTGGCTGAGGCCTCCAGCCGGATGGACGCCCCGCGCCGCCGCTCTCCACACAACCCGATCGACTGAAGACAAGAACGGAAAACAGGACATGACGCAGCCGCACCCGAACGAACCGAACTGGAAAGACGGATGTGCAGGAGAGGGAGTCTCAGCCGGAAAGGAATGCGCCGACTGCACCGGCCAGCGTGAGCACTTCGGCTACTCCCTGGTGGGAGGTCGATGGGCCCGCGGTGCCCGGCCGGTCCCCGCGCCCGTCACAAGGAAGAACGCCGCCTAAGGCCATCCGCGGCAGCGCCCGGCACCCCGACCAGATAACTGCATACCCCGGCCGTGACGGCCGGTGACGACCGAAAGGCCAGACACATGACCACCCAGCGCACCCCCGTCACAGCTGAGACCGCGCTCTTCACGTTCTACGACATCGAATCGCTGTCGAACGTCTTCACGCTGTGCGCCTACACCCCGCGGCCGGGCCGCGCCGTCCACGACCTGGAGATCTTCTTCCTGGCCGACGACCCGGCGCTGGTCGCCTCCGTCGACCCCCAGGCCCTCTACGACACCGTGATCCGCTCCAACCCGGGGCTGCCCGCGGTCAGCGTCCAGCTTTGGAACCTCGGCGGCGAACGGGGCAGCCTCCGGCTCGCCGAACTGATGGGCCTCTCGAACGCCGACCAGGTGTGCAACCACTCCGACCCAGGCGGGTACCCCGCGGCGCTGCGTCCGGTCTGCGACACAGACCCCGAGTACGACCCGGCACTGCATCCGTTCCTTGCTGGCTACAACTCAATGAACTATGACACGACCATGGTCGCGCTCTACCTCAACGAGGCGTTTCCGGCCCCGGGCAGCGGTCGGCCGTTTCAGCCGACCACGGCCCGTACTCTGCGCGACCACAACGACCAGCTCTTCTCGTCCCAGCACATCGAGTACATGCCTGGCTACCTCGGCTGGGACGGGGCGGCTGCGAAGATCCGCCGCGCCATGCTTCACTCGGGCCGGCACCTGGACGTGGCCCGGCTGAACGAACTGCAGTCCAAGGTCAGCCTCAAGCGCCTGCTCGGGATGCTCGGCCGCCAGATCAAGGAATCCGAGAAGCTCAGCCATGACACGAGCATCGAGGCGGTAGAGGATCTCTATGAGCTGCTGGCCTACAACGTCTCGGACTGCCTTGGTCTGGCCCAGCTGTTCCGGCACCCGGCGTACGCGAGCAACTTCGATCTCAAGGCCGCTCTGCTCGCCCAGTTCACCGAAACGGTGGTCACCAAGAACGGTGCGGTGCGCAAGGACCGGCTGGCAGTCGACTCCTCATCGGCAAAGTTCGTGGGCCGCATCCTCGCACCCTACGCCTCACTGGATGACATCGAGGCGGTGTCCTTCGTATATCCGCACCCCGAGGTCGCTAAAGAACGCGGGATCGAGCCGGTCAACGTGCTCGACGAGTGCGTGCGCTTCTTCGAGGAGAACGTCGCGCCCGACCCGGCCACCCACTCCGAAGTGACTGCAGCCCAGCGCGAGGCCCACCGGCAGTTCCTGCAAGTCGTGGCGTACTACCGCTCGATCGAGGGGCAGAACTTCAACGACTCCGAGGAGTACCGCGACAAGTTCAGCCTTCCGGCCCGGTCTCTGCGCGATGTGCCCAAGACCCCGAACAACGTGCCGTATTTCCGGGCGGACGCCTCGCCGTCGTCCTGCTTCGCCACGTTCTCCACCGGCGGCATCCATGGGGCCGAAGCCGACCTGTCAGTGTTCAACGCCGAGAAGGTCGAGCACAACGATCAGACCATGATGCTCGTCCGGGCAGCGCAGGCCTTCCCGGACGCAAAGGACTTCGTGGCCGAGGCCAAGCGTCAGCACGCCATGCTCCGCCTGCCCGACGGCACCTTCGTCGACAAGCGGCTGGTCCTGCTGGGTTCGGACCCGGAGAAGGTCAAGTACCGCAAGTCGAAAAAGGACGACCCTGACCAGGCCGGGCAGCTCGCCCGCGCCCAGGCCCAGGTGCCTGACCCGGCGGACCTGTTGACCACCCAGCGGCCCGAGGCGGAGGCGCTGAATGTCGTCCTGCCCGACGGCGGTGTCCTGGAAGGCAAGGTGGTACTCGCCAACAGCACGGCCACCAATGCCGCCTACCGCGATGAGCCGGCCAAGAAGAAGCCGGAGCTGTTCATCGCCAAGGAAGACGGCTCCGACAAGCTGCACCCGAAGTTCGCACGCACCTCGGCTGGCCTGGTGATCCACGAGGACTTCACCAGCTACTACCCGAACCTGCTGCGCAACATGCGGGCGTTCTGGAACCCCGAGCTGGGTGAGGACCGCTACGCGAAGATCTTCTTCGACAAGGAGCGCTACGGCCAGGAGATCAAGGGGCTGAAGAAGCAGCTGGCGCAGCTTCCGGGCGACAGCCCTGAAGCTGCGCGGCTGAAGGCTCAGATCGCCGGGCTCGGCGTGCTGCGCAACGGCACGAAGCTGATCCTCAACTCGGCCTCGGGCGCAGGCGACGCAAGTCACCGGACGCCGATCCGGATGAACAACCGCATCATCTCGATGCGCATCCTTGGACAGCTGTTCAGCTGGCGGATCGGACAGGCCCAGACCCTGGCCGGGGCGCGGATCATCTCCACCAACACCGACGGCCTCTACTCGGTCGTCGGCGGCGAGAACGGATTCGACGAAGCGACCAACAACCGGGTGCTCGCCGAGCAGCAGGAGGCCATCGGCGTCGACATCGAACCTGAGCTGATGTTCCTCATCAGCAAGGACTCGAACAACCGCCTGGAGCTGGAGGCCCCGGAGCCGGGGCGGTCCGTGGCAGACAGTCCGATCATCGCCGCCGGTGGCGGCACGCTGGCCTGCCACGCGGGCCCGACTCCGACGAAGTCGCTGGCCCACCCGGCCGTGATCGACTTCGCCCTGGCCCGCTACCTGCAGACGGTGGCGAGCAGGGGAGAGTCGGCGATCGCGGAGCCCTTCGACCTGATGCTGGGCCGGAAGGTGATCGAGGAGGCGGTCCTGGAGGACGACCCGATCCGGTCGCTCCTGTTGTTCCAGAACGTCATCGCGGCCTCCCGCGGCTCGATCACCTACCCCTTCTCGGCTGCACCCATCGACCCCGCCGTGGGTGTGAAGTACAGCGAGCAGGGTCACGTGACCAACGTCCGCGACCCGCAGGTGCTGCAGATGGTCAACCGGGTGTTCATCGTCCGCGAGGGCACTGAGAACGCCCGGAGCCTGCTCAACGCCGGTGCCTGGAAGGTCACCGCGGCCAGCCAGGCCAAGCGCCGCGAGGAGGACATCGGCCGGACCAAGCGCGACCCGGTCGCGCTGGAGGTGCTGCGCCATCACGGCTGGGCCCGCTCCCGCGCCGAGGCCAGCATGTCGGACGGGCTCGCCGTGCTCCCAGACGACCAGGACGTCGTGGTGCGGCGCATTAACGCCATCGGCCCAACCTGGTCGATGGTCGTCGTCAACGACGACCTGCACCAGCTGCCGGCCGACCGGATCGAGCGGCTCATCGCCTCGCTGGACCTGGACACCTACGTCCGGATGCTCGAGGAGACGTTCACCAAGAACTGGATGAACGAGGCCGCCTGAGCCGATCGACCACAGCCCGCACAAGGGGGCCGCGCACGCCGCGGCCCCCTTGTTCAACTCTGTGCACCATTGCGAATGGTTCCGCACAGATCATTCACTTCGAGTCATAATTGAGTACGAAAGGCAATTCAGGCTCGACACGACACGACCACGAGAGGCCATCATGTCCCAGTCAACACCCCCTGTCCGCTCCACTGACCCGGAGACCTCCTACGCCGCCGCCGTGAAGGCCGCGCTCGGCGCATCCCGCGTCCGTCCCATCGTGCTCGACATCGTCCGCGAGAAGGGCCCGCTCACCCACGACGAGCTCATCGCCGCTTACCACGACCGCGTCGTCACCAGCCTCGGCGAGGTGCCGCGCTTCTCGGACTCCGGCATCCGCACCCGGCTCAAGGAGCTCGCCCACCAGGGCCTGGTGACCGTCGCCGACATCGACGGCTTCTCCAACTACGGCAATGCGGCCAAGCGCTGGGTCGTAGTCGACCCTGACGACCCGAGCTTCGTCTACGACCCGGACGCCATCGCTGCCTACATCGACGACGAGGACATCGTCGGCTTCGGGCACTTCCTTGACGGCGACGCCTCCGACGCTGCCGGGACCGACGAGGACTGAGGCCCCATGCCGAGGAAGAAGAACCAGCGGGAGAAGGCCGTCGAGCAGTACCTGCTCACGCAGTGCCGCCGGCACGGTCTGTTCTGCCTGAAGTTCGTGTCCCCGGCCCGCGGGGGCGTCCCCGACCGAATCGTCCTCACGCCCACCGGCACGGTCTTCGTCGAGGTCAAGCGACCCGGCGGAGATCTCGAGAAGCGCCAGCGCGTCATGCACGCCAAGATGCGCCGTTTTGGTGCCGAGATCCACGTCGTGGATGACGAGCAGGCCGTCGACGCCTTCATCACCCACGTGCTCGGTTACCGCCGGATCGAGAGCCAGCAGAAAGCAGCATCATGACCGCAACAGCCACGGCCGCGGGCCCGGAGACAGCCGCCCGCGACTACGAAACGAAAGACTCGGGATCACGCAGGGTCACCGCCTCCGGCATGCAGCGCGAGGTGAAGACAGGCCAGCCCCGCTTCGACCTGCTCGTACCGCTTCAGGTGCCCTACCAGGACCAGCTGCTCACAAGGACGGCCGCGCTCGTGGAGCGTGGAGCGCGCAAGTACGACTCGCGGGACTGGGAGCAGGCCAGCACTGCCGCAGAGATGGAGGAGTTCCGCGCCAGCGCCTTCCGCCACTTCATGCAGTGGATGTGCGGCGAAGACGATGAGGACCACGCGGCTGCCGTGGTGTTCAACCTCCTGGCCGCGGAAAGCACCCGGACGGTGATCGCCCGCGGTGACGCCGGAACCCCGGAGGCCGCCCGATGAGCGGCCGCGTCACCAAGGGCAACGGCCAGGCCACCTCGGCCTTCCGCCAGCTCACCCGGGCCGACCTGGGCACCTTCGATCGCGAGGCCACGGAGCTCGTGCTCGAAGCGATGCAGGCCGGCTGCGTTGGGCGTGTCTCGTCCCGGGGCCACGCCATCCTGCGCAACAATGCCGGCGGATCCGTCTCGGTGCCGCGCAACATGACCTCACCCAACCGCACGGCGCAGAACGCCCGTGCCGACATGAAACGGCTGCTGGGCGGGCACCGGGCCGATCATGCAGTATCCGCCGCAGACCGCAGGCTACGCGGGAAACGGCAGATGACCGTCGCGGTGGCCTTCGTGGAGCACCCAGCCGCCTTCTCCCGCTGGTTCGACGCCCAGCCCGAGGGCCTGCCTGCGGACCAGCTCATCGAGGTCTCGTTCGACGGGGCCGGGGAGCCGGCCTTCCAGGCCGTGCCCGTCGACGCGCCCGCACAGCCCGATGCACCGGAACAAGACCAGCCGGAGCCCGCGACGGCCCGGCCCACCCGCCGCCGGGGACACCTGATGATCGCGCCCGAGCCCGGGCAGGAAGCAGAGGACGACATGACCGCCGAGGCCAAGGAAGATTTGCCGTTTGCGACGCCCATACCCGATGCGGCCGTCGGGGATGCCTCTGCCGAAGCGGTGCTTGAGCGCGTACGCACCGCGCTGGGTGAGGACCCGCGTGTCACCGCCCTGCAGCGCAGGATCGTCGGGCTGGAGGCAGAGCTCGCCGCCCAGACACGCCGGGCCGATGACGCCGAGGTCCGCCTGGGCCTTATCCGCGAGGCATTCCATGCCTGATCCCGACTACCGACAACCCACGAGAGGAGGCCGCACACCATGACCACGACCATCGCACCACCGCAGCCGTCACCCGCGCCCATCGTGCTCAAGCCCTACCAGCAGCAGATCCACGACTTCCTCGTCAGCCGCCCCTTCGCCGGAGCCTGGCTTGGTGTCGGAGCCGGGAAGACGCTTTCGACCCTCAGCGTCCTGCAGACAGTCCGGCCGATGGGCCACATCCTCGTCGTCGCACCGATCGCGATCGCTCGCTCGACCTGGCTAGACGAGATCGACAAATGGGGATTCCCGATCCGAACCAAGTCGCTCATCGTCAACGAGAACGACCGGAAGCTGCCCAAGGAGAAGCGACTGGAACGCTTTCGGGAAGTCTTCTCCGACCCGCCGACGATGTACTTCGTCAACCAGGAGTTGCTGACCCAGCCCTCCCAGGGTGCGCGTCTGCTCCAGCTGACCGGCGACCCCACCGGCGATGCCATCGCCGCCGGGATCTCACCGGAGGCCGTGCGGCTGCGCGGGCTCATCGAGACGATCGGACCAATGGCCCAGGAGCAGCTGATCGGACACCTCCTGCAGCTGGCTGCCGGGCAGTCCGGAACCAAAGCCCCCACCAAGACCGCGGTCAAGGAGGCGATCAGCGAGCTCGTCACCCGCGGCGCGCTGGAGCGCGAGTGCCACGACTGTCGCAGCTGCGGCGGCGACGGCTGCGCGCAGTGCCGCTACGGCCTGGTCGACCAGATGCCGATCCAGTCCATCAACGGACAGGACACCCTCATCTGGCCGTTTCAGACGGTGATCATCGACGAGTCGCAGGGCTTCAAATCCCACAGCAGCGCCCGGTTCAAGGCCTTGAAGGCGGTCCGCCCGGCCATCACGCGCCTCATCGAGCTGACCGGCACGCCGAGCCCGAACGGGCTGCACGACCTGTGGAGCCAGATCTACCTGCTCGACCAGGGCGAGGCCCTGGGCCGGACCATCACGGAGTTCCGCAACCGGTGGTTCATCCCGAAGATGGTGCCTGGCACCACCACCCCGGCGAAGTGGATCCCGACCCCGAAAGCCGAGGCCGAGATCCATGAGGCCATCAGGCACCTGGTGATGAGCGCGCAGAACACCAACCTCAACCTGCCGGGCCTGACGATCCAGGACGCCAACGTCACCCTCCCGCCGGACCTCATGCAGGCCTACAAGGAGTTCAGGCGCGACCTCGTGCTCGACGTCGTGAAGACCTACCAGGACGAGGACGGCAAGCTCACCCAGAGCGTTGAGTCGATCGTCGCCGAGAACCAGGCGGTCCTCACCAGCAAACTGATGCAGTTCGCCTCGGGGACGCTCTACACGGCCGACCCGGAGGACCCGGCGACCAAGGGCCAGTACGAGGTTATCCACGACAAGAAGCTCGAAATGGCCGAGTACCTGGTGCGCAACAGCGGGGGAGACCCCGTGCTGGTCGCGTACCACTTCCGCTCTGACCTGGAGCAGCTGATGGCGCGCTTCAAGAAGGCGGGCATCGACGCGCAGGTCTTTGACGGCTCGCGGGAGATGGTCCGCCGGTGGAACGCCAAGCAGATCCAGGTGATGCTGCTGCACCCCGCGGCGGCCGGCCACGGCCTGAACCTGCAGGACGGCGGCTCGACGATGATCTGGTACACGCTGCCGTTCTCGCTCGAGCACTACCTGCAGACCAACGGCCGTCTCTACCGCACGGGGCAGACCAAGCCCGTGTTGATCCACCGGATTATCACCAAGGGCACTCAGGACGAGCGGATGCCCGGAGTCCTGGCAGAGAAGCAGCAGGTCCAGGACGACCTCATCTCGGCTGTGTCCGGCGAGGAGGCGATCCTCGTCGCCCTCGAGGAGGAGATCCAGGACGACCTCAACGACCTGTGGGTCTCCGAACGGGTCTGACCAACCCATTCCGACGCCGCGGAGCGCCAGCCACACGCCGGCGCTCCGCGGCGCACCACCCCGACCCAGTGCCACCCGGCCCGAGGAGGACCGATCCATGAATGACCCGAAGCACCAGGCCTGGCCCGACGGAGCGCGCGTGCGCTTCACCGCCGAGGCCAGGGAAGCCATGCAGGCGCGGCCCGGAACGAAGCCGCTGCGCGCACCGGCCCTCGGGCCGAACACGGACTACACGATCGACAACACTGACGACGGCCTGCACGACGTCGTGCTGCGCGAGACCAGGGAACGCTACGGCGTGCTCTGGCTCCAGAGCGCAGAGCACGAACCCGTCGACCCCGACGTCGCGCTGCTCGAGGACCTCTTCGACCGCGAGCTGCCGGCCAGCTTCGACCCCGCCCGGAGGACAAGGAGCGTCACTCGCCATCACGGGGCAGGGATGGCCACAGCCGGAGCCCGGCCCGCCACGACCGTAGTCCCGCGCGGCAACTGGATGCAGACCTACACGGGTCGCCGGTTCTACCCGCTGGACCCGCGGCCCGAGGACGTGGACATCGCCGACATCGCACACGCGCTGTCCATGCAGTGCCGCTACAACGGCCACGTCCGCCGGTTCATGTCCGTCGCCGAGCACTGCGTACTGCTCTCGCGACTCGTCGCCCCGGAGCATGCGCTCTGGGCGTTGCTGCACGACGCGACAGAGGCATACGTGGGCGACATGGTCCGCCCGCTGAAGCTTCACATGCCGGAGTACCGGGCCGTCGAGGACGGTGTCATGGTCGCCATCGCCCAGAAGTTCAACATCGACCCCGCCATGCCCGCCGAGGTGAAGCACGCCGACTCGCGGATCCTGCTCGACGAGCGCGCGGCGCTGCTGGGCGAGCCGGCGGGGGACTGGGAGGTTCCAGGTCAGCCCTTCGGGATCGAGATCCAGGCCTGGAGCCCGGATGCTGCCGAGCTCGAGTACCGCCTGCGCTTCGCCGAGCTGACTGGAGACCCGGCCGGTCTGCCCGTCGGGCTGTGCGGAGACCGGGAGGACCACCTGCCCCACACCCACCGCAGCGCCTCGCTTGGCGGGCTCTGGTGCTCCGCTGACCAGGACTCCCGCCTCCCCTGGGCCGCCGAACGTCGGCAGACCCAACCCGGAAACGCAGGAGAACAGCCCCATGGCTGAGACCAGGATGACCGGGACGGAACGCATCGCAGCTGGTTCATGACCGACCGGTGACCGGCACCCTGCGGGTGCTGGTCACCTGAGGGCACAGCGTCGGGGTCGGCAGGGCCGACCCGGGTGCCGGGGCAGTGATGTCGGGGGTCGGGTCCCGGCCCGGTCCCCCCTCATTGCCACGACACCACAACGAGAAGGAGCGAGTCCCATGGCTGAGCAGCCCATCTACCGGCTCCCGCCTGCGGGCTGGTCGGACTTCGGCGCACACATAGACCAGCCGGAGGTCCGCCTCGAGTTCTCGGCCGAGACCGGCGAGGACGGGACGCCGCTCTGGGAGCGGCCCATCGACATCCGTCACGACGACCAGGAGGTCTCGCCATGAAGGGTACAGCACGCAGACCGAACGCACCTACGATTCCTGGGAGGACCTGGTGGCCGAGGAGGCCAACGGCTACGGCGTCGTGGTGATGATGCAGGCCGAGAGCCTGAAGTCCGCCAGCCCCCAGACCTACTCGCACCTGATTGGGCCGTTCGACGACCAGAAGAAGGCGCGGAACAAGGCCGCAGCCGTTCGCCGCGCCTGGAAACGCGCCAAGGACCGCGACCCCCGTATCCAGCTGCTGCGCGTCTCGGTCGAGCCCATCTGGCCCGACCTGCGCTTCGGCACCAGGAACTGAGACCTAATTCCACAACCAGCGCCACGGGCGCGCTGTCGGGGCCGACGCTCCGCAGACCATCAACGACACGACCGACGAGGACATCCGCCATGACCATGACGACCACCGCCCGCCCCGCACCTCCACGTCTGCAGGACCCGCTCGACGCCGTGATGCGCAGCTGCCTGCGCGATGACGCAGTCTGGGCCGAGGTCACCACCACGCCGGCCGGCCTCAACCAAACCGAGCACTGGCTGAAGACCACCGCCTCAAGCATCGACCAGCAGCTCTCATTCCGCCAGGAGGACGCCGAGATCTGGCGGCTGTCCCCGCTGGATCACAGCACACAGCTGATCGAGTTCCTCGAGTGGCGCAAGGGCGCGCTCTACCTCAAGAGCCTCTGCGAGAAGCGCCTCATCGACATCAAGCGCCTGGGGACCGCCGACGAGGAGCGCGCCGAGGAGATGAAGGTCCTGCTGGTCCGCCTGGCGCAAGCCGTCGTCGCCCACGAGGGCGAGCTGATCGGAGACGAGGACCTGTACGGAGCCCTCGACCGGATCTCGCTTCCCAGCGCGGACGCGCCGACCCTGCGGGAGTACCTCCAGTTCCGCGACGGCTCGAAGGACTGACCCAGACCACACGACCGCAGCCTCGCCGCGGCCGGGTCCCCGTGGGACGGCGGCGCGACGGGGCTCCTCGATCCCGGGCCAAGCGGCCCGGCGGAAAGAACCGCATGACGCCCCAGACCACCACGACCACCGCAGAAGAGCTCGTCCCTGAGATCGAGCAGACCCTGCTCGATTCGCGGGCGGACCGTGCCCTGCACGAACGCCATGGGGTGCACGAGCACTCCGAGCAGACGGAGCTGAGCGACCACGAGCGCACCGTGATGCTCGACGTCACCCTGGCGCTGCTCATCCGGCATCGGCTGCCCATCGACGCCGACCGCGCCGCGAAGGCGGTGGCCGCCGCGCAGACCGCCGATGCCCGCACGTGGGCGGCTAGCTGCGCCCGCCACATCGCCCGCGTGGCGGAGGAGAAGAACCCATGAGCCGAAAGCGCAGGCAGCACTACTCCACCGAGGGCTTCCGGCCGTCGGCGAATCCCGAACAGGCGCACTGGATGCGGGAACTCCGCAAGTCCAGTGCGACGCAGCGGCACACCCCCAAGCCCCGCAAGGGCACCCGCCGCGAGCGGGAGCGACAGGCGATCCGCGACCAGCAGCGACACCGAGGAGACCACCCATGACCGACAACAACCGAGGGCCCGCAACCGGAATCGCGCTCGACGCAGAGTCACTGCGCGCCGAGCTGCGGGAGGCCCCGGAGGCCCACGGCCTCGATCCGGAGCAGGCGGCGGAGATCGCAGCGCTCCCGGACGGACAGATCAACAGCTGGATACACGAGCTCGCCGCGCGCGACGACGCCTTCTGGGCGCTTTACGACGGGCTCCGCCGGCGCACCATCGCCCATCTCGCCGAGATGCACAGCACAGCCAAGGACGTGGAGCCGTGAACGCGCCCCTGCCCGACTGGTGGGTCGACGCGACGCCGGACGGCAAGCGCGCCAAGCACGCCGGCAAGCACGAGGTCTACGTCTACGGCCAGCAGCGCGCAGACGGCATGGCGTGCATCGGGTGCAGCTGGCAGCACAGCACGGTCATGTCGACACCAGCAGCCATCGCCCGGCACGACGCCGACCAACACCTCGAGCACGACAAAGGGCTCTGGGTGCCCATCGATCGCGGCCCCCTCGCGGGCACCTGCCCGTGCGGGAAGCCCGGGCTGTACGCCGACTCAGTGCTGCGGACCAAGGTCCGCGCAGTCCTCCAGCAGGCGCAGCCGTGGAGCCCGACACCGGACCAGCTGGCGGACCTGCTCGTCGGCGCGCTCGTGCCCGACCACGGCATCCTCGTGGCCTTTACAGCCGAGCAGCAGACCGAGTCCGACTGGGAGCTGGGCTACAGCGCCTCGTACACCGACCTCGCTGCCCCCGAGGTGCTCGGCCACCGCCTGAGCGAGCGGGAGCTCGCCGAGCTGTACTTCCAGATCGAGGCCATGGGTGGACTCGGCGAGTCCGAGGCCTACCGCGACCTGGACAAGGCCGTCGAGCGCCTCGGCGAGGAACCCGCCCGGCAGCTGCGCGAGCGTGTGGCCCAGCCCGGGCTGTTTGACCTGGAGCCCGACGTCTGAGAGCCAGGGCCTCCACACCACAACGACCCCCAGCAGGGAAGAGAAGGAAACCAAGTCCCATGACCCCCACCACGATCGGCGACCTGCCCCGGACCGCCCACACCGCGCCGAAAGTCACCATCTACGGGCCGGCGGAGTGCCCCAACTGCGACAAGGCCAAGAGCCTGTTCGATCGGCAGCAGCCCGCGATGCAGTACACCAAAATCGACATCGAGCAGGGCGATGAAAACCACCGCCACATCACCGAAGACCTCGGATATGCCCAGGCACCCGTGATCGTCGTCAAGCTGGCCTCCGGCCGCACCGTCCACTGGGGCGGGCACCGCCAGGACATGCTCACCGCCCTCGTCCGGCTGTGCACCAAGGGCATCGTCCCGGAGGACCGGAAGGCGGCGTCCTGATGGCAGCGGCGCAGCAGCGCCTCGGCCTCAGCATCACCGCCCGGCAGGCCGACATCCTGCTCGATACGCTCGTCGACAAATCCGTCGAGACGGACCACTACCTGCTGTCCTATCCCAAGGACGAACCCGACAAGACCGACACCTGCTGCGACGCGCACCTGGCCCGGTTCGAGCAGCGCGCACTCCAGCGCAAGGCGCTGCTCGAACGGAAAGCAGAGGTACAGCACCTCATCGCGCTCATCGAGGCGATCCGGCCGGCGTTCGAGGCCTCCGAGTCCTCCCCGGTAAGCACCACGGCCGTGGACCTGTCCGGCGTGACGCTCGTCTATCGGGACACGGCAGGCAAGACGCACGAGCAGCCGCTGGCCGACATCGGATCCGCCGGGACCCTCATCGACCCCGACACCGGAGACGACCTCGAGCTCATCGCCGCGCTGGTCGCAGCAGACCCCACCCGAACCAAAACCCAGGGAGCAACCCCATGAGCCTGAACATCGACAGCCTTGCCGACCTCGTCCGCGGAGCTGTGTCCGGCGGCGACACCACCCGGGAAGACTTCGAGCGTGCGCTCGACCAGGTCTTCCCCCGGGATCAGCTCGACCCGTTTGAGGGCACCGGCAGCGAGGAGTACCTCGTCGGATGGACGATCGACCAGGATGCTGCATCGCCCGCTGAGGCCGCCAGCAAGGTCTGGCGGGAGGTCTTCCAGCGCGGACCATGGCAGCCCAGTGCTGACGAGGGCTGCGTCTTCACGGTCTCTCGTGAGGGCCAGCGTGTCGAGATTGACCTCAGCGACGAACACTTCGCGCACCTTTTCAGTGACTAAAAGGAACAGCGGGAGCAGCGCGCGGCGCAGCCGCCCCGGAGTACAGGACGGAAGCCTCGCGCACAGAGCCCCGGAGGAATGGGATCCTCCGGGGCTCTGTGCCCGCACACCCCGAGAACGAAGTACCGACACACGCACGACAACTTCTAGGAGGAGCCACGGTGCACGCACAGCAGAACACCCGCCTCCCGGCCGCACCGTCATGAGCGGTGAGGACCCCGACGAGAAGTGGCGCAGGGATGCCCTGTGCGCAGAAACAGACCCCGACGCGTTCTTCCCGGAGAAGGGCGGCAACACCACCGACGCCAAGAAGGTCTGTGCCCAGTGCGGGGTGCGCGCACAGTGCCTGGATTACGCGTTGAGCGCCGACGAGCGCTTCGGCATCTGGGGCGGACTCAGCACCGCCGAACGCGACCGCCTTATCAAGACTTCACCGGTGGCACACCGTAGCGCCGCCCAGGCGCAAAAGCAGGAACGCGACACCCTCATCGTCGCGATGGCCGGCAGAGGGATCGACCCCCGGACCATCGCCGACATGGCCGAGGTCACCGACCGCACCGTCTACCGGGTGCTCGCCCGGCACAAGGAGCGGGAGGACGCCGTCTCCGCCTGAGCGCAGCACCGTCAATTGGAAGGACCGCCATGCCACTGTTCCCGCGCCGCTTCAGGCAGCAGAACCTGCTGCCCGGGGACGCCTATCCCCCTGAACGGACTACAGGCGCGCCCATGCCGGCCAGGAAACGCGCCGCCATTGACCGCAAGCTCCACCGGATGGTGAAACAGCATCGGCTCCCGGCCGAGCCGGGAGAGTACTTCGACGCAACGGGCGACCGCTGGACGCTCGACGCCCAAGGCGGCTGGACCGACGCCGGCGGCGTACACCGCGACGCCCGGTACGCGCCGATCATCGCCTTGTTCGTCCACAACTCCGGCCCGTTCACGCGCATCGAGAGCTGATGGCCACCCCCGCCGCAAAAGGAGCAACCATGCACCCCCGCATCGAAGACAGCCACCTCGACACCGGACTTCTGCCGACCGTCAATCCACAGCAGCGCACCGACACCCAGCTCGTCGAGCCGGTGCTCCGGGCCATCCACGCCGCCGTCGCGGACTGCAGCGTGACCGCCGCCCAGGTCTTCGCCGGCCGGATCCACACGCGCAAGAACGAGGAGTGCACGACAGCGTTCGGCCGGCCGCCCAGCGTCGGTCACGCATCTGACGGTGACGACTTCTACTTGCAGATCAGCGTCCGGGTGCCCTCGTACGCAGCCGCACCGGTGCTCGAAGCGATCCACGCCGTCGAGGCCATGTCGGACGCGCAGGCGCTGCGCGAGGCGCGTGCCCGGCTCGCCGAGGCCAGGGCGCGCACCGCCGCGGCACAGAGCGAAGAAGCCCGGGTCGAGGCCGAGATCGCCCGCCTCGAACCAAACAAGGAGTAGACCATGAGTGCCATCCAACCCCTGGCCGCCCGCATGCGGCCCACCTCCCTCGACCAGATCGTGGGCCAGGAGCACCTGGTCTTTCCCGGCTCGCCGCTCGAGCTGCTCGCCCAGGGCGAGGGTGCGACCTCGGTCCTGCTCTGGGGTCCGCCCGGCGTCGGCAAGACCACCATCGCCTCGGTGATCGCCCGCCAAACCAGCCGCCGCTTCGTCGAGCTCTCTGCGACCAGCGCCGGCGTAGCCGATGTCCGCAAAGCGCTCGCCGGAGCCCAGAAGGCCCTCGACGACGACCTCCAGACGCTCGTTTTCATTGACGAGATCCACCGCTTCTCCAAGGCGCAGCAGGACGTCCTCCTGCCCGCCGTGGAGGCCGGGGTCATCTCGCTCATCGGCGCGACCACCGAGAACCCGAGCTTCTCGGTCAACTCGGCACTGGTCTCGCGCTCAATCCTGCTGGTCCTACGCCCTGTGGAGGACGGCGAGGTCGTGACCCTGCTCTCGCGTGCCCTAGAGGAGGACCCGGTCCTCTCAGCCACCGGGATCGGGTTCGCCGACCCCGCGTTGCAGATCATTGCAGGGCTGTCCAGCGGCGACGTCCGCCAGGCACTGAACCGGCTGGAGACCGCTGTCGCAACTGCGCAGGCCGCAGGCAAGAGCGTCGTCGACCGCGAGGTGCTGGAGCAGGTCACCGGCGCTGCGCTGCAGCGTTACGACCGCGATGGCGACCAGCACTACGACGTCGTCAGCGCATTCATCAAGAGCATGAGAGGCAGCGACCCGGATGCGGCCCTGCACTGGCTGGCCCGGATGATCGAGGCGGGGGAGGACCCGAGGTTCATCGCACGGCGCTTGGTGGTGCACGCCTCCGAGGACGTCGGCATGGCCGACCCCTCGGTGCTGGGCATCGCAGTGGCCGCCGCCCAGGCAGTCCAGCTGATCGGTATGCCCGAGGCGCGGCTCAACCTCGCTCAGGCAACGGTCGCAATCGCCACGGCCCCCAAGTCGCCGGCCGTCATCCGCGGCATCGACCAAGCGCTGGAAGACGTCCGGCGCGGCCGGACCGGGAGCGTGCCAGTGCACCTGCGCGACGCGCACTACCCGGGCGCGAAGGGCCTCGGGCACGGAGAAGGCTACTTCTACCCTCACGACTTCGAACACGGAGTTGTCTTGCAGCAATATCTACCCGATGCCGTCCGCGGCACACAGTATTACCGTCCTACCGGCAATGGCTTCGAACAAACCATCGCCAGACGGTTGGCTGCGATCGATCAGATGACCGTGGAGGACAGGAACCCCCTCGACTAGATCGCGGACCAGAGGTAGAACCGTGACCGCATCATCCTGGATCGTCGCTGCATGGAAAATCACCAGCAAAGTCGTCGGCTTCCACAAGACCTACGAGACGGGATGAGCATGATCAACGACAACACTGAACGCGCGAGGCAGACCCCGGAGTCCGACAAGCCCAGGACTGTGGACGACCGACTCTCAGCAGATCTTGGTATCGACGTCGCCGCCGTCGAAGCGCAGGCACGGTTGCATCTCGACCTGCTGCGCATGCAGCGCCGCGAGCCCGGCGAACTAGGCTACGTGCTCATCGACCGGGAGTTCCATCCCCGCACAGCTGTCGTCTTCGCATCTCCCACAGAAGCCCGCAGCGCGCTGGAAGGCCACCCTTTGATCGATGCCCTCTGTGAGGAGGACAGCGTCGATGCATGGGTCCCGGATCCGGCCGTTCTCTCCGACCTCGCCTCCCGCGAAGTCATTTTGCCCTGATCGCACGGAATCGCGAAGGAATGGAAACATGACCAACACCGGTATCTTCACCCAATCAGCAGCTTCAGTCCTGCAGGACGTCGAAGAGTTCTACTTCGGTGGCGCGCTTCCCTGGTACCACGGGAGCAAGCTGACAGAGGACGGCTTGCACGTGAGCATCACACTTGACGATCCAGAGTCTGATGACGAGTCCAAAACCAAGGACTACGAGCTGTCGGCCGCCCAAATCAAGGAAGCCTTTCGAAAGGCCAAGCAGAAGGGGTACCACCTCTGCTGCTCTGCCGCCATCGAGTCCGAACAGCTCGGATTCGGCTGCGTCCAAGACCTTGACATCATCCTTCAGACCGCTTGCTACGGCGAGCTGGTCTTCGGCTGACGCCGCACCGGCCCGACTTCACCAGTGGAACTACTTCCACTAGGATGCAATCTCAGAGCTGCCCAGTGGACACGGACCCCAGCACAGCCGTCCTTGCTCCTTCGTGAAACCACCCTGCTCACCCTCACTTCGCCGACCTCGACCGATAGGCTCCGATCACATGAACGACCAGGAAGTGCGCCGCGGCGCAGGTATCTACAGCAAGCCGGTGCTGGGCTTCTACGACCTGCTCGTCGTGAAGTTCTCCAATTCGCTGGCCTGGCGATGCCCCAGCCAGCTCATGCTAGACCAGTACAACCGTTGCATCGGCACCCGCCATCTCGATGTCGGTCCCGGCACTGGTTGGTACCTCGCCAATGCCGACCTCCCCGAATCTGCTGAGATCACACTCATGGACCTCAACGAAAACAGCGTGGAGCACGCAGCGTCCAGACTCGCCCACACCCACGTAAGCACCAGAGGTGTGACCGCGAACGTCCTCGAACCGATCCCCGAGGCTCTCGGCCAATTCGATTCCATCGCGGCGAACTACGTCTTCCACTGCGTTCCCGGCTCCTGGGCGGACAAGGGCGTAGCTTTCAAACACCTAGGGGAGCGGCTCGCTGCTGACGGTGTGCTGTTCGGCAGTACCATCCTGGGCAGTGGCGTGAGCCACAACCTCATCGGCCGCGGCTTCATGGCCCTGTACAACCGCCTGGGCATCTTTCACAACGGCGAAGACGACGCCGCAGGACTTGAGGCTGCACTGCGGCGAAGCTTCGACCAAGTGAAGGTCGACGTCATCGGTACCGTGGCGGTGTTCAGTGCACGAAACCCGTTGCGAAACGGCGGGGCAGGTGGACTCGACTAAAAGTCGAGCCTGATGACTGCATCCCGCCCTTCAGCCCCAGACCTGACTCCGGTGGCGGTGATGCGCACATTCTGCACGGAACCGTCGACCCGGCGAAGCGCCAGACCCATCGATTGAGAACGAGCGGTATCCCTCGCCGCAGCCGCGATGAACCTGTGCAACTCACCTGAAGCGTCAATGGCAAATTCACCAAGGCCGCCGACATACCCGAAGTCTTCCCGACGCCACGATGGCGACGTCATAAGAACATCCAGCGTTGCAGAGTCGACGACGGCCATCGGTTCCTTGGCCAGGGCCATGACTCCGCGAAGCACGTCGTCCACCCGCCCCGCATTGGCGTCTTGCTCGAAGGCCATATCGTGAAAAGTCTCCGGGGCCTCGTAACTGAAGCCCTGCAGATAGATCTTGTCGTGATCGGGCTCGATCGGCGGAATCACGCCGACCAGGCGCATGTGCCGACGGTCCTGTGAAGCCGTGCCGTAACCTGTGACGATGTTGTAGGTCAGGCACCGGACCTTGCCCGTTACGCCCATCAGCCCGTCCTGGATGCCGTCGCGGATGAGGCTGTTCACGCGCATCCGGTCGGACTGGTCGATGAGCTCGCTCGCCCATTCCCCGGCTTCCCAATAGCCACTGCGCTGCTGGGCGACGCTTGTGTCGACGTTATAGATACGAAACAGGTTCCGGTCCCAGTACGTGCGCCGGCGCAGTGTTGGTTGACCGTCGGCGTCACGCTCGATCTCCCATTCCCAGCCACCGACCAGCGGTGGTTCCGGAAGCGGATCAGCCGCTTTGGCCACGCCGGCGAGGACACCGATCACCGTGGAGGTACGTGGAGAGAAGACGGGCCGTACCTCAACTGCCCACTGCTCGTCCGCATGGGGGACTGTCTCGGAAATTACATTGCCACTGCGCATCACCTGGGCGATGCGGTTCTCATCAAGTAGAAGACGCCTGGGAATTGCACGCGTGGGCTTCCGAGCGGAGACCGGACCACAGGGCTTATCGTCCACCAGAACCAGCTGCTTGCCGTCGCTTCCGCAGAAAAGGCCCCAGGAACCTACATCCAGCTGGACCTGCATGATCAAATACCGCCTGAGACCTGCACAGTGGCCCCCGACATGTAGGTATTCTCCGCGGTGTGAATGATCGCCGAAGCGACTTCATCTGCCGTCCCGAACCGACCCAGCGGGATTCCTTCCAGCATTGCCATCCGTGCCTCCTCAGCAACATCAGCCATCATGTCCGTATCAGTTGCGCCGGGAGCAACAACGTTCACCCGGATGTTCCGGGCTGCGTACTCCCTGGCCATCGATCGTGCAAACGCTTCCAATGCCCCCTTGGATGCAGTGTAATTGCACTGGCCGACAACGCCGTACTTCACGGACATGGATGAAACCAGCACGATCGATCCGCCACGCTGCCGCAGCATCGGCCCCAGGGCCGCCTTGCAGGCCAGCATCGGCCCGATCGCATTGACCTGCATGACCTCGCTCAGGTCCTCCTCGCTCATCCGCATGAGCAGCTTGTCGCGGGTGATCCCTGCTGCGACGACGAGCACATCCAGACCACCTAGGTCGGCGGCAGCCGCCTTGACGCCAGCTGCGATCGAATTACCGTCACGCACATCCATCTCGAGGGGGGCACCCCCTCGGGCACGGTCCCCCCGGTACGATGCGTACCCGCCGTCCGGTAGCCGGCGGAGAGCAGGGCTCGAGCCGTGGCCGCCCCGATCCCACGGGTTGCACCGATCACCAGGGCAGTTCTCCCCATGTCGCTCATTTTTTTCTTACCCTCCCAGGTTGTAAAGTTGTGACACGGAACTTTACTGGACCTGTACCCCTTCGTTGACAAACGACAGGCGGTGTCCGCTCTTCTCGCTATTTTGAGGAACGCTGATGCCTGCCTTCATTCCATCCGCTGCGACCGCCAATACGCCTCGGAACGGCCAGCCCCGTCACCCCCTGTTCGCCCGACTGATGCGCAAAGGCGCTGCCAAGGTCGGTCCCACCAGCTGCACCCCGAAGCCCGCTCAGCTCGACCTCTTCGACTGGCCGAACGAGTTGAGCCTCGAAGCACTCGGGAAAGCCATCGCCTCAGCTTGCGGCCTCGAGATCGTGATACGGCCCATCCCGGATGAGATGCGCCATCATGAGGTCAGCGGCCTCACCACTGTGATCGGACGAGTGGCCCACGTCTTCTACGACCCTGAGCTCCCGCCCCTCAACATTGAGCAGACAATCCTCCACGAGTTCGCCCATATCCTGCACGGCGACGTCCGGGCCGACACCGACTGCACCCATCTGCGCAGCATGTTCGACGATCCGGTGGAGAAGCGCGCCGAGACCACCGGCATGCGGCTGATGGATGCTCTGCACCGGAAGCGGCGGCCATCGGAAGAACGCAGCGAGGTCCTCGCCTTCCTGTCCGGATCAAACGAGGACGGGCAGATCTGATGACTGAGATCATCATTGTCGGTATCACCATGGGCCTGATCATCATCGTCTCTGCCCTGTATCAAGGACGCCGACGCCGGGTTAACCTTCTCAGGGTCACCTGTGCCGCCCTCTTCGTGGCCACGGTCTGCCGTGGCGTGGAGCCGCCCTTAGACGGACCTGCCGTCGACCTCCTCAAGCGCCTTGCCATCCTGACCGCCCAGGTATCCGTGGCGCTGCTCATCCTCACGTTCCGCGCGACTCCGCTTTCACGACGTGCAACCCGGTTCATCTACCTCTTCGCCGGGATCATCGCCCTGGGCGAGGCCGTGCTGGTGTGGTTCATCCCCGTCCATGCCGACGGCACCATCTACGACCGGGTCGACATCGACGCCGCCCTTGCCCGCGGCCAGGCCTGGGCGCTGATCTCCTACAACTTCCTGTACCTCTCTGCATTCGCCGCGGCCACTGCCGTAGTTGCCGTCGGCTGTTGGCGGACCATGACGCAGAAGAACCAACCCTTCTCCGCCCGCCTTCCGGTTGCATTCGTCTTTACGGGGGCCATCGGATCTGCCCTGTTCATCGGCTCATCACTCCTGGACCTCTTTGGCAGTCCGGTCGTCGGCGGAACTGAACTGAGGACACAACTCCTCGTCACCGTTGTCAGCTTCTTCTTCCTGGGACTCGCAACAGGGGTCATCCGCCGCATCAGCATAGAAACGCAGATGAGGCTCGCGCTCCGCCTCGCGCACGAGGTCGTCGTACCTCTGTGGCGAACGACCACCACTCTTCATCCCGACGTAAAGCTTCCGCCCGAAGACAGGCAGGGGTTCGATCAGCTGATGACGCTCTCGAGGCTCACCATCGAAACCCACGACGCGCTCAGACTCATCCGCGAGGACCACGACCCCGCACTGGAACCCCTGCACAGGCAGCACCCCGAGGATCCGCACCTGTCGGCGGGGCTGGTGCGCCATCTCAGCGGCGAGAACGCCGTTCCCAGCCTCGGGTGGTTCACACTCGCCCTGAGCCGGCTCCGCACGCTCAAGCTGAAAGCCGACGAAACCCTGGCCGCCTCTGTGCAGAGCCTCTACGAGATCCGAGTGGCGATGAGTGCCATGAATGGGACGGACGGGCGATGACCGGGAACGGAACGAAAATCCGCATCCCCGCGGCCGGCGATCCTGCGACCCGGGCCGCCCGGATCCTCAGTGACGTGTTCGCGCCCGCTGTGTCCGTATTCCTCATCTGCGTCCTCTGCGGCGTCACAGGCCACCCGCATACATGGGTTGGTCTCGGATGGGGCATCCTGATCGGCTCTTTCTGCGCAGTGATCCCGACAGCAACCATCCATGTCGCGGTGCGGCGCGAGCAGCTCACCGACCGACACGTCACCCGGCGCGATCAACGCTGGTGGGTCTTCCTGGTCTGCGTGGCGTCTGTGCTTGGAGGCATGGCAACGGCGGTGCTGCTGGACGCACCGCCCACGCTGCTGTGGATCCTGCCGACGATGGTTGCCGGGCTCGTCCTTGCCGGGGGAGTGACCCTCCTGGGACCGAAAGTCTCCATGCACGCGTTCTGCTTCACCTCCTTCGTCGTCCTCGCGGCGATGCTGCTCTCGCCCTGGTGGCTGCTCGCCCTCCCAACCCTGCTGCCCGTGGTCGCCTTCGCCCGGCTGAAGCTAAAGCACCACACACGCCTCGAGCTCACACTCGGATCCGGCCTGGCGGCCGCCGTGATGCTCGGAGCCAGTGCGTACATGCCCACGGCCGGCTAGGACTGCCCGCTGCTCCGGCGCAACCGGAAATGTGCCGATGCCACCGCATTGGAAGATCTTCCACTAGTATGAAGGTGTCGTCGCGTGCACCGTTCGCCTCGATGACTTCATGTCTGAAATCACGAGGAGGATCCAGCTCCGTGACCATCGCCCAGCGACTAGAACGCTTGTTCGCGGAGACGGCGGGACCACACGGTCGCCCCGTCACCCTGCAGGAAATCGTCCAGAGAATGGAGCAGCGCGGCATCTCCTCGATGTCGCTCAGCTACCTGCAGCAACTGCGCAAGGGGGAGGCCCACAATCCCCGCCTGCAGCACCTCCGAGCCCTGGCCGACGCCTTCGACGTCCCCCTGTCCTACTTCCTGGAGGAGAACGAGCCAGACAGCGCCACCGAGCAGGAGCTGACCCCGCAGGAGCGCACCATCGCCCTGCGTGTGCACGGGCTCAGCGACGGCGCACTGGCCAGCATCCGGGCCATTGTGGAACTGGCGCGCAAGAGCGAGCAGCTCGACGACCCTCCCAAGAGCCCTGATTCCGCTCAAGACTGATCCCGCCGCGGGGTCCCACCACCCTGCGGAGTCTTCCTCGTGCCGGCGTTTGGTATTTGAGTGGAATCTTTTCCACTCCTGTGGCAGGATGGGAACCACAGCCCGGCGATTCCGTACATCGTGATGTCCCGCCGGACTAAGGTGATACGCCCGTGAAGGAGCATCAGATGGTCGATATGCAGCCCACCTCCGACGAGTTCCGCGGATTCGACGAGGCCCGGTCGATCATGTGGTGCTACGAAGCCCGCTCACGCACCTATGCCCGTCTGAGCCAGACGGACTTTCTCGCCAACGACGCCGTGGCCGCCGTGCATGTCGAGAACACCTCCCGCGCCGACCGCGTCTTTCTCGCCGCCTTCGACCGCTCCGGCGGGCTGCTGTTCGGCGACACGCTTTACATCGACGACCCGACACAGCGGCTCGACGTCACACCCGAGTTCGACCACGACTTCACCGGTATGACCGTCGCCGCTGGCTCCGAACTTGAGGAAGCCGTCGAACGCGAGAACGGCTGGGTGGTCAACCTGGATGCCCTGCGCGACTACGACCCGCTGGAGGACCGCCGGACCACGCAGCGCGCGGTGCTCCTGGCGCACCTCGGAGACATGATGGCCAGCGGCCAGGCCCGGGGTTTCCTGTTTGACAAGCACGACGCTGCCGAGGATCCCGGTGAGGCCGACACCGACGCCGCCTGAGCGCGGCGCAGCACTTCTTCCGGCGCTCGATCGACCCCGCCCGGCTTCGGCCGAGGCGGGGTCTTTTGCTTCCCTGGGGAACCGGTGGAAAAGACCGTGGACCGGCTCACGCCGGTCCCGGGGGTCGTTCCGTGGTGGTCGCAGCCGCGCGGTGCGCGGCGCGGCCACCGTTACCGAATCGTCTGTTCTTGAGAGCCACGACCCACAGGAGTAGCCCATGACCGTCCCTCTCCGCGCAGCCCAGCTGCCCGTCAAGTACGAACGGGCCGAAGGCTCCGCCCGGCACGGCCGGACCATCTACGAAGTCGCCGGCTCCGGGCTCTACCAGGTGACTGCGGCCAGGGAAGAGTTCGCCGTCTCGACACTCACGCAGTCGGGATGGACGGAGCTGATCACGCTCGACGAAGGCGACGGGGTCTCGAATGTCCTGGAGGCCATGCAGATCTGGCTGGGCATCCAGACCCCGTCGCCCCCGGCCGGCGACAGCGCCGCAGGGCAAGGCGGCGGTGCCGATGACTGACCCGACCGGAACGATGGCAAGCCTCACCGAGAAGGCCGCAGCCGCTGTCGTCACCTCCCGGGGCCTCACCCATGAGGACGGGGAGTCCGCCCTCGCAGCCCTCGGCTGGGCCCAGGGCGCGGCGATCACCCACGAGGACGCGTTCCGGGCCTTCACCCGGGCCCTGATCGACGAACTCGGCGTGCCGGACCTCCTCGCCGCCAAGATGGAGCTGCTCGCCGAGTACAAGCTCGACTACCCCCAGGACTACGCGCCGGACGACGTCGTCCGCATGCAGGCCGAGCTAGCGCGGCTGCGATCGCTGCAGCAGATGCTTGCAGGACCCGCCGACTGACCGTTTCCGGACACAGCAAGAGGCCCGGACTGCGCTGAAGGTCGGCGCAGTCCGGGCCCCAGGCCTGCTCTCACGCCGTGGGCGGGATGAGCAGCGAGGCCCCGGCGTAGATGAGATTCGGATCCTGGATCCGGTTCTTCTCGACCAGGGCCCCGATCGGCACTCCGGTCTCCGCCGAGATCTCCGTGAGGGTGTCACCCCACTGGATCACATACACCCGCGGCTGTGGCTTCGGCTCGGGGACCTGCGCCGGCTTGTCCTCGTCGCCCTTGCCCGACGCCGAGGTGCCCGAACCCTGGCCGTCCGCAGAGTTGCCGTTACCGGCCTTGGCCTCGAAGGCGTCCGGGACCCCGTTGCGGTCCCGGTCCGGCAAGGTCACCGTCACGGTGCCCTCCTCGTGCTGGGAAGCTGCCGCCGCATCGCTCGCCGGGCTCCGGTCAGCAGTGAGGAGCTGCGTCGCGCCCCAGCCGGCGAACAGCAGCGCGCCACCGGCCATGATCCCGGCCGCCAGCACCGGTCCACCGCCATAGCCCAGGGGCCCAAGCCGGTCCCGCCGCTGCACCGCCACCCGGGCCGGGGGAGCCGCATCAGCGACCTTCTCCTCGGGCCTGTGCATCGTATCCGTCATCCCTGTCCCTCTCTATCCAGCTCACCATTTGTGACCATTCGAGTCCTCATGCACATTCTACTCGTAGTCCAGTGCATCTTGATAGAATAGGAGAAGGGATAGACGAGTCATAGACCAGTCCGACGGGCCGCCACGAACCACCGAATCACTCAACAGAAGGAACCCACCACCATGGCCAACTACTCCATCTCCGCCAACCAGCTCACCGAGGGCACCAGCGTCTTCATCCGCGGCAAGCTCGCCTTCGCCCGGCTGACCAGCCTCATCGAGGGCGCTGCCCTCGCCGCCAGCGACCAGCGCAAGGTCCAGAACGGCATGAGCCCCGTGGGCAAGCCGCACACCACGGCGACGATCACCGAGGCCGAGGTGCAGTTCGCCGACCCGGCGAACCCCACGGTCGAGGAGCAGTTCGTCTCCGAGCGCCGCTACACCTCGAAGAAGAACCCAGCCTCGGGCGCGAACTACTCGATCGACTCCAAGGGCACGAACCTGCCGATCATCGCGATCCCGTCCGAGAAGGGTGATGGCACCTACGACCAGGACACCTCCGGCCAGGAGCTGGCACAGGGACTGGACGTGACGCTCGTGCTCCGCGTCTACAAGCCGAAGAACTTCGCCAACCGCGGCCTGTCGCTCGACCAGGTGATTGTGCACGAGACCCCGCGCTACTACAACGCCGGCGGCGTCGCCAGCGGGGAGCTCGCGGCCCGCGGCATCGTCTTCAATGCCCCGCCCCGCGCGGTCCAGGCCCAGCCGGGCTCGGGCTCCGCCGTCGGCAACGGCGAGGAGCCGGTCGCCACCGAGGTCGAGGACGGCTTGTCCTTCCCGGCCCCGCAGCCCGCCGTCGCGGCTTCAGTCGCGGGTCCGGTCCCCGCCCAGGCCCACGCGCAGGTCCTGACCGAACCGGTCGCGGTGACTCCGCAGGCGGCCCCTGCCGTGGCTCCGGTTGCCGCCCCGGTCCCCGCGGCGCAGCCGCAGCAGGAGACGCCCGAGCAGAAGCTCGCCCGCCTCGAGCGTGAGAACGCCGAGTTGAAGAACGCGGGTTCGGCCGTGGGTGCTCCTGCCGGCCAGGGCCCGTGGGGCGGCTCCGGCGATGCCCAGCAGGCCGGAATCACCTACCAGGGCTGATCAAAGGCCGATCCGACCGACCGAACCCCCAGACGAGACCCCCGTGCAGGCATCCATGCCGTACGGGGGTCTCGTCTTTCAGGGCCAGAGTGCAACCCGGCCCTGTTTTCATCCGCTCCCGACAAGAAGGCATTGATGTGACCGCCGTCGATCCCCGCGCGATCTTCCCCAGCTTCTATGACAACCCCGCGATTCGCGCCCTGGCGACCGCCTGCCGCTGGACCATCTCCGGCCGGCTCGGCGAGCTCGACGACGAGGACTCCGGCCGCAAGGCACCGATCGATGTGCGGCACCTGCTCGACGGCTGCAATCCGGGCTGCCGCCACGCAGGCCCCCTGCGCGGAGCTTTCGCCCTGGACGCGACCTGCCTGCTCACCCTCGACCAGCTGGCCGACACACTGCCGAACGCGGCGAACGCTGCCTTCTACCTGCAGGCCCCCTCCGACGGTCTGATCGTGATCGACCTCGAGCCCGGTTGCCCGCCGGACGTGGCCGCAGACATCCTGCGCGTGCCCGGAATCCTGTACTCGGAGCTGTCGATGTCGGGCCGGGGCTTCCACCTGGTCGCCCCGCTGCCTGCCAACCTCCACGACTTCCCGATCGCCGCTGACAAGCGCGTCCTGCGCGAGGAGCACGGCTGGTACGAGATCCTCCTGGACCATTGGTGCACGTTCACCCGCAACCCGGTGCCGCAGCGGATCGTCGAACACGTTGCGGCGCGACCAGCCTCCGACCGGTTCTCTTCGGTGGCGGACCTGTATGCAGACCTCGCCGCCAAGGCCAAGCCAAGCATCAGCATCCCCTCGACCGCCGTCGGCACCGACGGCGAAATGCCCGACATCCCGTACGCCGAGGCCATCGTCGAGCAGACACTCGCCGGCTCCCGCGACCGGCTGAAGACGCCCGAGGACTTCGACAACGACCGCTCCCGCTGGGAGTTCTCCGTCCTGGGTGTCCTCTACACCGGCATGCAGCTGCCGTTGCGCACCTACCGGTCCTTCGGCGCGCAGTTCTCCTCCGGTGACGAGGCCTGGCTGCTGTACAAGACCTCGCTGGCGGTGATCGAGCCTCGGCCCAAGCACGCCCAGATGCGCAACGGCAGGCCGTTCCTGCTGGACCGTGCCGCTGCCCTGGTGGCGGCACGGGAAGCCTCCGCCGAGGCGGGGTGAACCTTCGGGGGTTGCCCATCGGTTTGGCGGTGGAACAAGGACTGGATCGGGCGGAGCCCGATCGGGGATGGGGAGGCGGTGGGCTTCTGAGCCCGACCGCCCCGTCACCGGGCCTTGTGGCCCTGCTTCCGACATGTCCCGTACGGCGCTCAGCCCTGCCGTGGGTCCGTCTCCCGTCTCACCTGCTCACAGCTCACCCACGACCAGAAAGACATTCCCATGAAGTTCAACGACACCCTGACGACCCTGATCCAGCAGTCCCTCGAGGTCGGGGCCACGCCCGCGCTCATGGGCGAGCCCGGCATTGGCAAGTCCTCCTTCGTCGAGGCCCTCGCCTACTCGATGGGTACCAAGGCCTTCGTTCTGCCCTGCAACCAGCTCGCCGACAAGGCCGACCTCACCGGCGCGCGCCTGGTGCCCTACGAAAAGAGCGACGGGACACAGTCCTACAAGCAGGTTTTCTACCCGCACCAGGTCATCCAGGAGTGCATCGACTACGCGCTGGAGAATCCGCGCGAGTGGCCGATCCTCTTCCTCGATGAGATCAACCGCACGACCTCCGACGTGACCTCCGGCGCGCTCACCCTGGTGACCCTGCGACGCATGGGCCACATCGAACTGCCGGAGAACGTCCGCCTCGTCGTGGCGGGCAACGACAAGGGCAACGTCACGACCCTCGATGAGGCCTCGCTCTCGCGCTTCGCGATCTTCCACGTCGAGCCCGACGCAGCGACCCTGATGTCCGTCCTCGGCGACGCGCTGAACCCCTGGGTGAAGAAGGTCCTCACCCAGCACCCCGGACTCATCTTCCAGAAGTCGACGCCGAACGCCATCGTGGCCGACGGCCGCGACGACGACGATGACGACGGCAACGTCACCATGGCCGAGCTCTTCGACGGCGGCGAGGAGATGAACCAGCTCACCACGCCGCGCACCATCGACCACCTCTCACGGTGGCTGAACAGGGTCGACCGCCAGGAACTGGCGAGCCACCTCGCGACCCCGGTCCACATTGGCAGCCGCGAAACCTCACTGCTCAACGAGGCCATCGAGGCATTCACCGGCGACACCATGTTCACCACCCAGCTCGTGGCGGTCATCGCCGAAGACCTTGCCTCGAACTCGGGCGGCCCGGCACACAACCGCGTCAACGTGCCCAAGCCGAATTGCTACGCAACCCTCAAGTCCGCGGGCACGGTCACCGACCTCGCCGCGCAGATCTCGGGCCTGACCCAGAACGAGGTCTCCGGCTCGCTGCTCTACGCGATGAAGGAGAAGGAGGACAACTCCCGCCTCATCGAGCAGCTGGCCCAGGCGGCCGTCCAGATCGAACCGGAGCACACCCGTACCCTGTTCGAGCTGGTGACCACCGGGCAGTTCGACCGGCAGAACCTGGAGGCGTTCCTCGAGGTCGACTCGCCGATCGTGGCCGCGGTCAAGCCGTCCCTGTCGGCCTTCCTCTGAGCCGACCCGGCACCGGGCGGCGGGGGATGCCACCGGCTCCGTTCCGGAGCGTTCCCCGCCACCCCACGACACCCGTCGCCTCAGACTGCAATAGGAGACCACGATGACGATCACCGTCACGAACCAGAAGCCGGCGGTGCTCGACGCCCTGCACACGATCTCGTGCACGGGCGACTACGACCCCATGCCGGCCATCCAGAAGGTCCTGGTCGACCCGCTGCTGGAGCCGCTGAACCCCAGCGCTCCGGCCAGCATCGTCGACGGCTCGGGCCACGACATCACCGGCGACGTCCTGGACATCGTCATGCGCTGCCTCGGCGAAACGATGGACCCGGCCGCAGAAAAGAACGCCAAGGAGCTGCTCGGACAGACCCTGGTCAGCTATGACCAGGGCACGCCCCTGCCGGTGGGTGAGCTGTTCGCCGTCCAGGCCGGGCAGCAAAACAAGTGGCCCGCGCCGTCAGCCCGGGTCCTGTACTCAGCCCAGAACGATGTCATCCCCGCGGCCAAGGGCCTGCTCGCCGGCTCCGCCGACGAAAGCGCCTTCTTCGCCTCCGTCGCCTACACCTACCACCCGAACACCCTCGGCTTCTGGTTCCAGTCCTCTGCCGCCTTCGACGGCTTCAAGATCTGGCTGAACCAGCAGGTGCAGGCGATGGCCGGCGCGAACGCCATGCCCGCAGACACCCTCCGGCTGCTCAACGACTTCGCCAACCTCTCGCTGAAGGGGCTGACCGAGTCGCTGCTTCTGCGCAAGGACGACTCCGACGGCAACGACGAGTTCTCCTTCGCCCGGCTGGTCATCCGCATGCTGATGACCTACGTCGACCAGCAGCGCAAGGCCGCCTCAACAGGCGCGGCCGCCCTCGACACCGGCATCATGCCGTTTACCGTTGGGGAGCTGTTCTGCCCGCGGTCGGTGGTCCTGGTCAACGTCGAGGCCCACGCCCGCGCCACCGCCACGAAGGTAACGGGGGAGTGGAACCTCATCAACCAGTCCCTCGCCTCGCCCGTGAAAGTCGTCTCCAACGCCGCTCTGTCCAAGCTGACCTCGCTCCCGCGGGCAGCTGCCAGGGCTGCCGCCATGGGCGCACGGCAGCAGCCGGGCCAGCCCGGCTCGCGTTCGGCCCAGGTAAAGTTCCGCAAGGCCCCGCCCACGAAGCTGGACCTGTTCAAGGACATCACCCGGGTGCTCAAGCGCATGGGCAAGGTCAACAAGTCGCAAAACATCTACCGGACCACGAAGACGACCTTCCTCAAGGCCAACCGACGCAACCCGGACGACTTCAACAAGCCCGGCCGGATCACCTCGGTGCAGTACATGCCAGACCTGCACATCTACATCGACACCTCCGGTTCGATCTCCGAGGAGAACTACCAGGAGGCGGTGCTGATGCTGATCAAGATCGCCAAGAAGCTCAACGTCAACCTGTATTTCAACTCGTTCAGCCACATCCTCTCCCAGGAAACGTTGCTGAAAGTAGAGAACAAGTCGACGCGGCAGATCTGGAATGAGTTCCGGAAAGTGCCCAAGGTCACCGGCGGCACGGAGTTCAAGCAGATCTGGGACTACATCAACGCCTCGCCGAAGCGCAAGCGCCAGCTGTCGCTGATGATCACCGACTTCGAGTGGCCTCCGCCGTCCAGGCGCGAGGAGCACCCGGCGAACCTCTACTACGCCCCGTGCTCGGCCATGGACTGGAAGTACATGGTCCGCTCCGCCGAGGCGTACGCAAACGGCATGCAGCACATCGACCCGAGCATCCGGCAGAAGCTGCTGGGCATGGTCCTCTGACCCTCCCCTCCAGCCATGGAGGAGACGCCGACCGGCCGAACCGGCCGGCGTCTCCTCCTCCCTCAGACCTACCCGTAACCCTGCCAGGCATCCCGGCGCGCCCACCCAGCGCACCGCCCGGCGAACCCCACCGAAGGAGGGACCCCGCGATGGGCCTCAACAACTTCACGTCGGGCTCCGACGACGACACGAACAGCGGCGGCACGCCTCCGAGCTTCCCGCCCATGGGCGCTATGCCCAACCAGGGCAGCCAGTCCGACGACGCCGTCAAGGGGCTCCTCGTCGACTACAACGAGAAGTTCAAGAACGCCGACCCGACGATGTTCCGCGACGCGCTCATCGAGCAGGTCCTCTCCGTCCTGATCAGCCGGAACAAGCCGAACGTGCTCCTGAAGGGCTCCGCAGGCGTTGGTAAGACCCGGATCGTCGAGGACATCGCCCGCCGGATCGCCCTGGGCGACACCCTCATCCCCGATCAGCTCAAGGGCTTCACCGTCTATGAGCTGCCCATCACCAATCTCGTCGCCGGCTCCGGCATCGTCGGGCAGTTGGAGGAGAAGGTCCAGGCCGTCATCGACTTCGCCTCAGACCCCAAGAACAAGGTCATCCTGTTCATGGACGAGATCCACCAAATCACCGGTGGATCCACCTCCCACACCGACTCGGTGCTGCGAAAGGTCTCGCAGGTGCTCAAGCCTGCCCTGGCCCGCGGCGACATGCGCGTCATCGGTGCCACCACCTCCACGGAGTCCCGGGCCTTCGACGACGACCCTGCCTTCGCGCGGCGCTTCACCCCGCTCATCGTCGACGAACTGACCGTCGAGCAAACCCTCACGGTGCTCGGCAGCGTCCGTCCGGGCCTGGTGGCGCACTACCGCCACCAGATCGCGGTCTCCGACGACGTCCTGGCGGAGACGGTCCGGATCGCGGAGGAGAACTCCCGTGCCGGGCAGCACCGGCCCGACAGCGCCATCACGCTGCTGGACCGGGCGATGGCCGACCGTGTGCTGGAGCAGAAGAAGCTCATCGTCCAGGCCGAGGCAGCCGGAGACACTGCACTCGTGAACACCCTGCGGTCGATCCCGCAGGTGCCGCTGACTACGAAGCGCGTCCTGGACGTGGCCAAGCGTCTGATGACCGGAAACGCCCAGCGCCCGGAGTTCGACGTCGCAACCCTCCGGGCGACCCTGCTGGGCCGCCTGCGCGGACAGGACGACGTGCTCGAGAAGCTCGTGGACCGCCTGGCCCGTGAGGAGCTGGACCTGTTCCCGACGTCGACCCCGACAACCTGGATGCTCGCCGGAGCCTCGGGCGTGGGCAAGACCGAGACCGCGAAGATCATTGCGGAGCAGATGACCGGCACCGAGCCGATCATCCTAAACATGACGGAGTTCCACACTCCCTCGGACACCGCGAAGATCGTCGGGGCACCTCCCGGCTACGTGGGCTCGGACTCCAACCGCGAGCTGCCGTTCGACACGCTCGAGTCCAACCCCCACCGGGTGATCCTGCTCGACGAGTTCGAGAAGGCGGACAAAGCCGTGCAGCGGCTGTTTCTCTCGGCCTTCGACGAGGGCTACATCCGCAACGCCCACGGCAAGGTGCTGGACTTCTCCAAGGCGCTGGTGATCTGCACGACCAACGCCGCGCGGGAAGCCCTGAACCGCAAGCCGGTCGGCTTCGGCTCGGCCCCGCCGGCGGTCTCCCACCGGTCCCTGACCAAGGAGCTGGCTCAGTTCTTCGACGCAGAGCTGCTCGGGCGGTTCTCACTCGTCGTGGGTTTCAACCCGGTCGACGAGCAGGCCTACCGGGAGATCCTCGCGGCGGAGTACACCCGCCAGCGCGAACGGATCCTGGACGCCAGGCCCCGCCTGGGCCAGACGCTGCCCGCGTCGATCCCCGACGACGAGCTGCGTGCCGTCGCCGAGGAAACCTACGTCGACTCCCAGGGTGCGCGTCCGGCCGGCAAGGCCGTGCGTGTGTGGATCGAGGACCGGCTGCTCGCCGCCCAGGCTGCGTCGGCTGCGTTCATCCCACCCGCAGCCGCCGTTTCCGACGAGCCGGAGGCGCTGGCCGTCGATTGATCCGGCACCACACTGCGTTCGAGCGCCCCTGTCCCGGATACCCGGGGTGGGGGCGCTCGTGCGTGCGCGCACCGCTTTCGAACACAGGAAGAAGGACGTCACTGCCATGACCACCACGACCACCACCGCCGTCGGCACGGTCCGTACGGCACAGCCCGAAGACAGGAGCGAGCAGATCTGCGACGACGCACGGCTGCTGGTCTCCGCCCACTCCGCGGACGCGGCCGACTGCCGTGATCTCGCACTCATGCTCGGCCTTGTCGAGGTGGACCCCTCCGGGTCCGTCACCAAGGCCAATCCCTGGAACGCCGACTGAAGGTGCTTCCCGCCGGGCCTACCCAAGAGGTGAGCCTGCGATTGACCGCCGCGCGCCTGGGTAGCGCGCGGTGTCCGGGTCCGCGGGGCTGACGCCGCCGCGCCCGGATTCAGGGGCCTCACGGCCCCTGACGGGTGGGTTGAGAGGAGCGCGGGAGGGCTCGTCGCCAGAGGCGAGCCCTCCCGCTCTCATGCCCGCTCCCGTGACCCAAGCGCTCGTCTACGAGCATTCGACTGACCATTCGCATCCTGTAAGAATGGTCTATACGGCTTCCATTCGATAAATCCTCTCGACCCGCCTACTGATTCGTTCGAAGAAAGACGACACCATGCCTATTCTGCTTGACGACATCGACCTTTCCGCAGCCGCCGTCGCTGCCCAGAAGACCGTCGACCCGAAGTTCTTCTCCTCGCGCCTGACCGGGTCCGGCAAGAAGACCGGCCTGCTCAATGAGAGCCTGCGGCCGATCAACACTGCGACCAACACCGCCTACGCGGTTGACCGCGACATCGAGGTCAAGCAGAGCTCGACCCACCACGACATCACCACCGCGCTGGTGCCGCTGGCCCCGATCACGCGCCGCTCCCTGCTCTCGGGCGGGTCGTTCACGCTGCCGGTACCGCATGTCGATGACCGCTTCGAACTCGACATCGCCACGCCGACCAACTCCTGGGACGTGCACTTCGACATGACCCCCCAGGCCCTGACCGTGTACGAGGACAAGTCCGGCGACAAGATCCGCCGTGACCTGGTGATCCAGTACCGCCTGGAGCTCTACTTCCTCAAGCAGGGCTTGGCCGAGCCCGAGCGCGCCGTATCGGTGTCCCGCTCCATCGGCTACGGCAACCACGACGCGGCGGTGTTCCTGCAGTGGGACACCAGCCCCGCAGAGAATGCCCGCGACGTCATCGAGGATGTGCTCTCGGCCGCAGGGTTGAGTGCCACCAACCTCGACAAGCTCGCCGACTGGATGGACGAGTACCCGATCTACGAGCGCATCACGCGCCTGGCCCGGATCTGGGACTCCGAGGCCATCTCGGACACCGTCTGCCAGTACGTGCAGGACATGCCGGCCAGCCCCACCGAGGAGCAGCTGAACATGCTCGCGGTGCAGCTGCGCTACCTGGAGAACTACAACGTCCCGCTGGAGGCCTACCGCCGGATCCACCAGCAGCTGGACACCACGTTCTCCGCGCCGATCGCGGCGAAGCTGTCCAAGCAGAACCTCAGCCTGCTGATGAACCACACCCTCGACCTCCTGGAGCGCATGAAGGGCCAGCTCATCACGCCGCCCCAGCCGGCCACGGCCCCGGCCTTCCCGCCGCACCTGTCCAAGCAGCAGCTCGACGCGCTCAGCACGCACGAGCCGCTCGTGATGACGCAGGCCGGCGCGGGCACAGGCAAGTCGACCGTGATCCTCGAGCGCATCAAGTACCTCGAGACCTGCGGGGTGCCCGCCAGCGACATCACCGTCCTGTCGTTCACCAACGCCGCCGCCGACAACATCACGGAGAAGAACCCGAACGTCGGCTCGATGACGATCGCCAAGATGATCATCGACATCTATTCGATGAACCACCCGACCCACAAGGTCTCGGCCATCGACACGATCATCAACTCGATCGACATCTTCTACCCGAACAGCCAGTTCGCGGCGACGTTCCGACACCGCCTGCTGGAGGTCGACCAGAACAAGACCGGCGCGTTCACGGCCCTGAACACCTTCGTCGAGAACCACTTCGACGAGGTGATCGCGCTGCTCGACCGCATCGAGCAGACCTCGCTGGAGCTGCAGATCATCATCTGCTACCAGAAGATCGATGACATGTCCGAGCCTGCCCACGTGCAGAGCAAGTACCTGATCATCGACGAGGTCCAGGACAACTCGGTCTTCGAGTTCATCTACGTGCTGAAGTACATCACCAAGCACGCCCAGTCGCTGTTCATCGTCGGCGACGCCAGCCAGACGCTGTACGAGTTCCGCTCGGCCAACCCGAGGGCGCTCAACACGCTGGAGGGCTCGGGGGTCTTCGCAACCTTCCGGCTCACGACGAATTACCGGAGCAACCAGGAGATTCTCGACTTCGCGAACGTCGTGCTTGGCGGTCTGGAGACCAACCAGTTCGCCAACATCCAGCTGCAGGCCAACTCGCTGGCGGTGCCCACGGCCGACTCCTTCCAGGAGAAGGTCACCCTCAACTACCACGAGGTGGCCCGCCTGACCAGCTTCATCGCCAACGACCTGCAGCCGCTCGTGCGCAACACGGTGATCCCGGAGTACGTTCAGGCCTGCCTGGACCGCGGCGAGCAGGTGGCCTTCCTGGCCTACGCCCGCCGTGAGGTGGCGCTGATCCAGGAAGTGCTCGAGAAGGCCTACCCGAATAAGCACGTGGCCTCGCTCGTCAGCGACCGCGTCTACGCCACGGACATCTTCTCGAAGTACATCAAGTTTTTCTGGAACGACGTCCTGCAGGTGCAGCCGGCCAACGCCTCGTTCGTGGTCTCCCAGGGGATCAAGGACAACATGGGCAAGCTGACGAAGAATGCCGGAAACGTCAACGTCGAGAAGGCAATCCTGCGCACCATCTCCGAGTGGTGGGTCGAGAACAGCGCCGCGATCAACGGCTGGGTGGCCCTGTGCAACCAGGGCAGCCTGCCTGCGAACGTGTTCTTCGACCGGCTCCGCGACAACCTCCTGTCCTTCGAGATCACGCGCAACCAGCAGAAGCTGAACGTGAACAAGCAGAAGAACCAGGAGCGCAAGCGGAAGAACCTCGAGTCCAAGGCCGATCTCGTCGTCTCGACGATCCACGGTGCCAAGGGCCTCGAGTTCGACAACGTCGTCGTCCTCTACAAGGAGGACGCCAAGATGACCCAGGACACCAAGCGGATGTTCTACGTCGCGTTCACGCGCGCCATACCTCCACGAGAGGTCGGAGCGCCCGCGCCTCCTGCTTCCCATCCCACACACACAGCCAATGCAGCTTTGAAGGAGCACGCCATGACCGCCACTGGAATCCAGGCCGGCTCAGAGGAGCTCGTGCCGGGCCCCGACAGCGCCTACGACCTGGTCATCTGCCACGACGACCGGATCGTCTTCCACGACCACTACCCCTCGCCAGCGTTCCGGCTGCGCATGTGCGCGCAGCTGCTGACCGCCTCGGACGTCGTCCTGGGCGCAATCGACGCCTCCGCCGCTAACGAAGTGCACGAGCTGTACCAGTCCAGCTCCGGGCAGTGGGAGAGCGCCCCGGACAGCGTGGTCAACGCCATCGCCAAGCTCTGCCGCCGATGGGGCGTCCAGGTCTACGTGAGCACGACCCGCAAGAAGACCGAGGCTCCCGCCGCGCTCTATTCGGTGATCACCGAGTACGGCCCCGGACAGACCGTCGCCGAGCACTTCACCTCCAGAGAGGCCCGCCGGGCCAGCCTCATCGAGCGTGCCGACATGTTCTTCAGCTCCCGTGGCGGCATCCCCGAGCGGGTGCTGGCCGACGAGCAGCGCCTCGCCGCGCTCGTGGGTGCGTTCCTCATGCCCGCCACCGTGCTCCTCACCGAGGCCGTGCTCGCCGAGGCCGACGGCCACTACAAGCCCTCCGGCCGGCCACTGCCGATCCTCTGAGCCCCGCCCGGGCGGACGGCCCCGACCACAACCCTGACCAGCAGACCCGGAAGGGACCCGCCATGTCCGCACCTGACACCGTCAAGCCCGAGAACCCGTACGCCCGCACGTACGCCGACTTTCTCGCCCAGACCCGGGAGCACGTCCTCGTCGTTCTGCACGACGAGGACCTCTACCGCCACTTCAGGATCCAGGCCCCAGGGACCCGCATGTGGTCCTGGGACGTCACCACCTGGCCCGGCCACCTGGCCACCAGCGGCGACATCGCCGACGGCTACATGTTCACCCGGGAACCAGACATGATCGGGTTCTTCGGGTCGGCAGGCAAGAGCGAGGGCTACTACTCCGACGGTGCACCAAGCATCGACTTCCGCTATTGGGCCGAGAAGCTCTGCGGCGGCCGCTCCCGCGAAGTAAAGCAGTACGACCCGGATCTCTTCATCCAGCTGGTGCGGGAGCACCTCGAAGAAAGCGAGGGACTCGGCACCGAGGCCCAGGAGGTCCACCATCAGCAGTTGGCGCTGCTGGCGCGCCTGCACGAACTGCGCGGCCTTGACGGGGACGCACAGTTGGCGCTCTTCGAGGCCCACTGGAACGCCCAGGAGCACCTCGCGGCCACCGGCACCGTGCTGAACCACGAGCGCCGGAACGCGGCCGCTGCCGCGCGCGCTGCCCTCTGGAGCACCGACGGCATCCCCGACGAGAAGTTCGACCGGCTCACAGAGGAACACAACTGGATGGAGCTCGCCGACATCGAGGTCCCACGACATTCCCCTGCCGAGCGGCGCATGGAAATCATCGAAGACGCCCGCTGGCACGCCGACAGCGAGTCGGAGGCCCACAAATGGCTGGCTGAGCACGAGGACACCGTCGGCTCCGACACCTGGGAGTGGGACCTGCGCGACTGGGACATCCACTTCCTGTTCACCTGCTACTGCGTCGACCTGGCTGTGCGACTCTACCGCGAGCACGCCGCCGCGAAGACACAGCAATCCGCCGCCTGAGCCGACCCCACCCACATCCCGACCCAAGGAGAACCCATGAGCGCCGATATGCTCACCGCGGCCATCGCCGTCCCGGCCGACCGCACCAAGCCGATCGACTTCGAACGCGGCCGCCTGATGGTCGAGGAGACCGCGGACCCTGAATCGTTCCGGTTCGACGACCCCGAGTCCCAGCTCGAAGAGCTGGTCGAGGACTTCGACCCCGACATGCACCTGGACGCCGAGGGCGAGCCGAGCCCGGAGGTCATCAAACGCGTCGGCCGCAGGGTCATCGACGAGCTCGAAGAGGCGCTGAACTCCAGCGAGACGGACACCATCGAGGTCGCCGGCTACCGGCTGTACCTCTCCGGCGAACTCTCCTCGGGCGATTCCCCCACCGACGCCGCCGACGCGATCTGGCACGCCCACCACCTGCCGGTGACCGTCCTGCTTGCCATGGGATTCATCCCCGACTGCCGCAGGCCGCTGTCCCGGACCAACGGCAACCCCGGACCTGTGACCGACACCGACATCGTCGACGCCATTGCCCTCGGCCTCGGCACCAAGCCGGAGTGGTCCGGTGCCGACGAACTGGAGTGGATCGCCAACGCGATCGGCTCCGTCCGGCCGCACCCGGGAGACCGGGACCCTGCCGAGTACCACACGGAGTTCACGGAGCGGCACGGCTTCGATCCGGTCGACGACAACTTTCTCATCGGCTATGTCAGCCAGTACGACAACCAGGAAGGCGGGGACTGACCTTGGCCAGCGGTGTTTTCATCCTCTGCGCGTGCTGCGCCCTCAAGCTCGTGAACGACGACGAGTCGGCCTGCCGCGACTACCACGGCCACGACCACGCTCCGCTGCAGGTGCCGGCTGGCACCGCGATCATCCAGGGTCCCCACGAATGGGCGGGCTCTCTCGAACTGACCTGCCATGGCCATGAGAACGGGACCATCCAGCCCCTCGGGGAGTACTGGGTGGCCCAGCCCGGTCCCGCACCGGCCGAAGAAGGAGTGCGATGAGCAGCCGGACACCAGTGCCCGATGCGCTCTTCGACGCCGATCTCTGCCAGCCTCTCGGCCGCGAGGACTGGGTTGACCGCTTCGACTGGGTGATCATCGACAGGCGCGTTGTGCACGCGCCCGTCACCTGGACATGGACGTGTCCCGCATGCGGAGAGTCCGGCGTCATGCCCGATGGTCCCGACCTGCTGGCAGTCCCGCACGGGTCACAGCATGCTGCAGGACTTTTCGGGACGATCGTCCCGCTCGACGTCGAGGCCGAGCGTCCGTCCACTGAATAGCCTCACCGCCCGGAAGGAGGGACCCACCATGACAGAAATCAGCACTGCCACGACCGCGGTCCTCTCGCCGGCCGTGATCGTCGACATCGACGGGACGGTCGCCACGCACACACTTCCCGACGGACGCTTCATCAGGGGACACCACGAGTACCGGCTCGTCCCCTGGGACCTGCCCAACCCGCCAGTGATCGAAACCGTGCGCGCCCTGCACGCTGCCGGACTTGAGATCGTGTTCTGCTCCGGCAGGCCGGTCCTGGACGACAACGGCTGGGACGTCGGCCGCGCGACCTACGCCTGGCTCATCCAACATGTGGGGGAGTGGACCGCCAGCTGCCCTCTGTTCATGCGCGGACAGGGCGACCGCCGGCCGGACGACATCGTCAAGCCCGAGATCTACGAGGCCTTCATCCGCGGGCGGTGGGACGTCCGGCTCGCGCTGGATGACCGGCCCAGGGTGATCCGCGCCTGGCAGGCCCTCGGCGTGCCGGTGTTCGACGTCCAGCCCGGCTCGGGCGAGTTCTGATGCATGGCCCGTGCCCTCGACCCGCAGTGGGCCGCAGGGCGCGGGCCTGCTTCTCTTCAACTGCCCCGCTACGCCATTCCCCAGCGACTCAGTGTCCATCAGGAATGGTGGGATATGAGGCACTGGCATCCCATTCGACCACGAATAGACTGGAACCATGACTGACGACAAGACCCCCCAGGCCCCGCGCGAGGGCTCCCTGCCGAAGTTCTCCGTGAACGTCGCCCCGACCCAGAAGATTACCGCCGCCGACCTGGGCACCCTGCTCGAGCGCTTCCGCGCCGGGGATGCCGAGCCCCTGATCTTCGGTGACGGGAACGTCCCCGAGGCCGCCGTAATCCCGTTCGCCGACTTCGTCGACCTGCTCCGGCGGGTCCACGCCGACGAGACTGCCTTCCAGGCCGAGCTCTCCCGCCGCATCCGTGCCTCCGACGCCTCCGAGGAGCCCGGCCTGACCCTCGATGAGCTCGGCGATGAGCTGGGCGAACCCGCCCGGTCAATGATCCGCAAGGTGCTCGACGATGACTGAGGGGCTGCGGATCAAGGTCCATCTCAGCCCTGGGGCCCGCCAGGACATCGAACGGCTCAACCAGCGCGCCCTGAAGAATCCGCACAGCCGGGACGAGGCGCTCCTTGAGGCCACCATCGTCATGCTCCACCGGCTCAACGGCCGCCGTCACCCGACTAAGCCGCTGGACTACGACTCCCGCTTTGCCGACCTCTCCGACTGCGACACAACCTACGTCGGTGCGGACCCCCATGAGAAGCCGCCGCTGCGCATCGTCTCACGCGACATCAGGCCCGAGCCGCCCGGCGGCATCACCCGGCGCGAGATCGTCGCCATCGGCGCACGGCGCGACAGTGAGGTCTACCGGACAGCCGGCCAGCGCCTCGGGCGACCCGTCGGGGTCACCCTCGACCAGCTCGCCGCCCAGCGCCGCGCATCCGCGGCGAAGAACCATGCCCCGCAGGCGGGCAGGGGGCTCGACACACCCGCACCAGTCGGTGCAGACCTCGAGTTCGACTGACCATTGGGCCTCGTTTCTGTTCGTCATTCAGCCTTTCTCATAGAATGGACATGAATGATGATTCGATGGAGACGGGATGAAGTGATGCACGACTACGACACGGACCACCAGACCTGGGATCCGGCAGTCGCGGAACCACGCCGGGGGATGAACCCACGGGTGCAGCTGACAATCCGCCGGAGCCTTGCCCTGGCGATCGCCCTGGGAATGGCCTACGGCATCTTCCATGTGGTCTTCCGCACCGATGTTCTTGCGCCGGTGCTCGCTTACGCCGAACCCGTCAAAGACGGGATCACATGGGTGATCGAGGACCCGAAGCGGGCCTGGATGGCCTTCGCCGTGCTCGTCATCCCGCACATTGGGCTCTACTACCTGCTGTTCGAGGACCGGAAATGAGGGGACTGGCCATGTTCAAGAACACCAGAACGATCGTGGGGCTGTGCTCGCTCAGCGGAGTCTCGGTCACCGCCGTCATCGGCTGGGCTACCGGCTTCTTCGCCTGGGCCGTGGGCTCCGCCCGCGGCCTATGGGATGGCTTCATCGCCCTCCTCAACTCGCCGTTCAGCTGGGAGCACCTCGCCGCCGGCGCGGGGGTGCTGCTCATCCCGATCGTCATCATCTTCGTGATCTTCGTTATCGCCGACAACTGACTGTGCGTTGAGCTGACGAAGCCCGCCAGGTGGGCAGCTCGGAGACAATAACCCCTTAAGCGCCCTACTCCTCAGTTGACGTTTGAATCTCATCCCGCCAGCTCGGAAGCTCTGTTTCATCGAGATCAAGATCGCGTTGAACAAGCTTCCTATACGCGAAAAATGCCTCATCGGCTTCCATCATCGCGCCAACAGTGCCTTCTCGGAGCTTCGCTGTAGCGCCCGCAAGACGTCGGGCTGCTACCGTTGCCTCGGCGCTAGCGAACAGTTCGACGTCCATGAGCTTCGTAAAAAGGTCTTTGGTCCAGTCAAGTTGAGGGGTTTCAGTTCCAGGGATGCCCACCCTTGTATAAATGGCCATCCAATGTTGAAGCCGTCGGTGCTCAGCAATGAAACTCAAGTGCGCTTTGTATCTGTGGTCTTTTGCCCACAACCTACGTTGGCGCTCATGCTCTGCGGCTGATTGCGACTGATCCCGAGCCCACTTATCTGCTTCCCGGGCTGCGGCTTGACGCTGTGTGTAAACCACACCTCCCAAGGCGATCAGGCCAGTGATCAAGCCGGTGATCAGGGACGGTATGACGTTCACTAATTCCATTACTGTATGGTCACATACGGCCCGCCAACATCGATCCTCATCCCTAGTGATCCTCGTCGAAAGCCGTCATCACTGGTGTAACCGATTCGGGAAGCGGATTTCAGCGGGGTTCAGCTCGGGTCGTACCCGAACAAGACGAACCGGGTGCCGGAATGCCTGACCCGACCAGGCAACGTCAGCAGAGACCTCCACGACCAAAGGATCCACCAAAGTCAGGCGAGTGGTGCCGCCCTCCTTGGTGAAGCGGTCCAGCACCCGTTCGCTGATTTCCTCCGGCCATGGATGCCTTCCCCGGGGAGGACGAAGATATGTGGCCAGATCCCTTCCCGCACGAGCTGCCAAGGAACCTGACCGGCCGACAATGCGCAGCCGTCCGTGGACCGGCAAACCCACCACCGCTGCCCGCGGGTGTGCCATGGGACCTATGACCGCCGCAAGAACCACATCAAGGGCGCTTCTGCTCTTGACCTTCAACCAGATGCGCCGGGGCTCGTACGTCTGCCCTTCGCCCTTGATCTTCCCTGTCAACTCCAGCGTGTTGAAGCTACGAGGACAGGCCTGATCCCAAATGGGCCACTAAGTGGCCACCGTCGGGCCCGCTCCAGGGAATCGGACGCCACCGACGTCGGAAGGAGTCGGCAGAAGGCCCGTTCACTGCCGAGGTTTTCACCCTGCGGGCCCAGTCCGACGCCGTTCAGCCGGCCGTGCAAGCCGAAATCCTTGATGAATGCATCGGGTCGAGGCACCCGGCGGGATCGGGGGCCGACATGCCCGGCCGTGAGGGACAAGATCCACTCCCGGCTTTCGCCTCTATTGTTAAGCGCATAGTCTGCGTGTTAAGGGGAGTGATGGCAGTGGCGAAGAGTCCGACGGTTTATGACGTTGCGGAGCGGGCTGGGGTGTCGATTGCCACGGTTTCGTTTGCTTTCACGCAGCCTCACCGGGTTAAAGACTCAACACGAGTCGCTGTGATTGATGCTGCCCGGGCCCTCGGGTATGTGCCCAGTGCCAGCGCCCGCGGCTTGGCCAAGGGCCGTACCGGTGCACTGGGGCTCTTTTCGTTCGACTTCCTGAATTTTCTGCCCGATGCGGAGGGAATGAAGAAAGACCGGGCCGCTGCTGTCGTGGCGCCTAATGATGATTGCCGGCTGTTCCCGGTCTATGTTGACGAGGTCCAGCGGGGTGTCCAGCTGGAGAGCTTTAGCCGGGGCTACGCGCTGATGATCGGCGGCGGCAACAGGGCCAGCAGCGAAAGGGCAGTGACTGACATTGCCGGCCGGGTCGACGGTTTGATTATTTTTCCCCGCACCATTCCTGCAGAGGTAACCCGGCGCATCTCGGCCCGCATTCCCGTTCTTGAACTCTCCGACCCGTCCGGGATAGACGGGCTCCATCACGTGACGGTGGACAATGCCTCGGGCATGCGGCAGCTCATGGAGCATCTTCTTGGCGTTCACGGGTTCAGGAAGCTGATGTTCGTCAGCATCCCCAACGTCGAGACGGAAGCGAGGTACGAGGCTTTCGGCGCGGCGCTTAGTGCCCGCGGATTGGAGGTTCTGCCCGCATTGGAAAGCAGGCCCGGCGCCAGCGGTGTGACTGCGGATCTGATCGCAGACCTCCTGGGTTCCGGTTCCCTTCCGGACTGTTTTGTCTGCGCCAATGATGAGGAAGCGTTGGTGGTCATGGAGACACTCAAGGCCGCCGGAGTTTCGGTTCCGGGTCAGGTAGCGGTGGCCGGTTTTGATGGCATCGTGGCGGGCCGGCTCGTCAGCCCGACACTGACTACGGTCCGCCAGCCGATGGAACTGATGGGGCGCACGGCCGTGGAAATCCTGGTCGACGCCATCTCCCAGCCCGTTGCCCCTCTCGTTGAAAGGCAGTTGCCGGTGCACCTTGTGGTGCGCGAAAGCTGCGGCTGCGCGAAAAGATGATCTGAGCAGTTCCGCACGGAAAACTGTTGTCAAAATCACAGTAATGCGCTTAGATTGAGCTACAGCCCGATCTAAGCGCATTGAGTGCCTGGTTTGCAAGCATCTAAGCGCATCAATCTGGCGTTCTGCTACCTGGCGCCCCGGGCGTCCGACCGAAGGGAACAACGATGATCCAAACCACTGGGGACACGCGTGTCCGCATCAGGAAGATCGCAGCGCTTGGCCTTGCCGCCGGGCTGCTGCTGACCGGCTGCGGACGGGACAACGCAGCCACGAGCACTCCGGAAACCGGAAAGGCAGTCGCAGGCGGTGCCGCCACCGGAACGATTAATCTGTGGGCCCAAGGGGATGAGGCAAAGCTGCTTCCCGGGCTCTTGAAGGACTTTGAGGCCGAAAACCCTGGTGTGAAGGTCAATGTCACGGCCATCCCGTGGGATGCGGCGCACAACAAGTACCAGACGGCCATCGCCGGAGGCACCACGCCCGATATTGCCCAGATGGGCACCACCTGGATGACCGATTTCAGTGATGCCTTCGATCCCAAGCCCTCGGAGATCGATAGCTCGGCCTTCTTCCCGAGCTCGGTGAAGTCCACACAGATCAGCGGTACCAGCCTGGGGGTGCCGTGGTTCGTCGACACCCGGGTCCTGTATTACCGCAAAGACCTGGCCGCCAAGGCCGGCTACCCTCAATTCCCCACCTCATGGGACGGCCTGACTGCCATGGCCAAGGCCCTGAAGTCACAGGACGGGGTGAAATACGGGCTCCAACTTCCCGCGGGCGGCTCGGACTCCTTCCAGACCATGCTTCCGTTCCTGTGGTCCAACGGCGCGAAGTTCATCAGCCAGGACAATTCGAAGTGGACTTTTGACACTCCGGAAATCGTCCAGGCCTTGAAGTACTACCAGGGCTTCTTCACAGAGGGGCTGGCCAACAAAAACCCTGCGACCGGATCCGGTGCCGCAGAGGCGGCATTCGTCAACGGTGAAGCGCCGGTCTTCATCGGAGGACCATCCGAGCTCGCCCAGCTCGATCAGGCCGGCGGCCCTGGTTTCCAGGACAAGTACATGGTGGCGACCTTCCCCAAGCAGGTCACCGGAACGTCCTTCATCGGCGGCTCGGACCTGGTGGTCTTCAAAGACGCAAAAAACAGGGACGGAGCCTGGAAGCTCGCACAGTGGCTTTCCAAGCCCGAAGTCCAGACAAAGTGGCAGAAGCTATCGGGGAGCCTTCCCGCGCTGCAAAGCGCCTGGAAGGACCCCAGCCTGGCCGGGAATGCGAAGCTTGCGGTCTTCGGTGAGCAGATGAAGGACACCAACTTCCCGCCCACCATCTCCACCTGGACGCAGGTTTCCGCGGCAGCAGACACCCAGCTGGAACAGATCGTCAAGGCCGGCAAGGACCCCGCAGCGGCCATGAAGGACCTGCAGGCCACCGCCGATAAAATCGGTACCGGGAAGTAATCATGGCCGTCACAGCGGCAACGGGGCAGGCGGGCAGGACTCCGTCCGCCGGCCTGCCCCGGACGCCGGAACACCGTAGTGCAGCCTCCCGACGCCGCAGGAAGAGCCTTGTCGCCTGGTTGTTCGCCCTGCCGTTCGTCCTCATTTTCGGTTTCTTCATGCTGATGCCTTTGCTGTCCTCCTTTGTGTTGTCCTTCACGGACTTCACGAGCAAGGACGTCCGGAACCCGTTCGGCGTGGGCTTCGTCGGCCTGGACCAGTTTGCCGAGCTCTTCGGCAACCAGCAGTTCCTTCACTCCATGCTCAACACGGGCTACTTCGTGATCGTCGGGATCCCGTTGACGATGGCCGCGGGGCTGGCCCTGGCGGTGGCATTGAACAACGGGATCACCCGGTTCCGCGGCGCCTTCCGGGTCGGCTTCTACACCCCGGTGGTGACCAGCATCGTCGCGATCGCGGTCGTGTGGAGGTTCATCCTGCAACCGGACGGCCTGCTGAACATCGTGCTGGGCTGGGTGGGCATCGCGGGGCCGGACTGGCTGAACAGTACGGCGTGGTCCATGCCGGCGATGATCCTGATGGCGGTCTGGCGCAACATGGGCACCCTGATGATCATCTTCCTGGCCGGGCTGCAGAACGTCCCCACCGAGGTCCTGGAAGCTGCCGAGGTGGACGGCGCCAACGCCTGGCAAAGGTTCGTGAGGGTCACGCTGCCGATCCTTCGCCCCACCCTGCTGCTGGGCGCGGTCCTGCTATCGGTCGGGTTCCTGCAGTTCTTCGAGGAGCCGTTCGTGATGACCAAGGGCGGCCCCCTGGACTCCACGCTTTCGGTGAGCTATTTCACCTTCAACCAGTTCGGGTTCGGCAAGTATGGCCTGGCCTCGGCCGCCAGCTACGTATTGTTCGTGGCCATCGCCCTGCTGAGCCTGATCCAGTTCCGCACCCTCCGCTCCAAAGACTGAAGCGAGCAGACCATGACCAACACAAAAACCGCACCCGCGGCGCCGGCCCGCCCCGCCACGCGACGGGCCGTCACACCGCGCCGGAAGCATTCCACCATCGGAAAACAGGCCTGGGTATATACCGGGCTGGTGCTTGCCGGAGCCGCGACGGTGCTGCCCTTCGTCTGGATGCTGCTGGGATCCTTCAAAACCCAGGGAGAGCTCCTGCGGCGGCCCGTCACCTGGTGGCCGCAGGACCCGACCCTGGATAACTACGTGCGCTGGTTCACCGACCTGCACATCAACACCTTCTTCATGAACAGCATCATCGTCGCCGTCGTCACGGTCCTGGGGAACCTCCTGTTCTGCTCCATGGTCGGCTACGCCCTGGCCAAGATGGACTTCACAGGCAAGAAGGTCCTGTTCCTGCTGGTGATGGTGACCCTCATGGTCCCGGGCGTCGTGACGTTCGTTCCGTTGTTTGTCATGGTCAGCAAGCTGGGCCTGGTCAACACCTACCCGGCCCTGATCCTGCCTTTCCTGGTCTCGCCCCTGGGCGTCTTCCTGATGCGGCAGTTCATGATGGGCATACCGGACTCCCTGATCGAAGCAGCCAGGATCGATGGAGCCGGCGAACTGCGGACCTTCACCCGGATCGTCATGCCCCTTTGCGGGCCTCCGCTGGCAACACTGGGGATCCTCACATTCCTCGGATCGTGGAACAACTTCCTCTGGCCCCTCGTGGCCGCCCAGAGCGAAGACAAATACACGCTGCCCGTTGCCTTGTCGCTGTTCTCGACCGGCGAGAACGCAACCGACTACGGCCTGCTCCTGGCCGGTTCCGTGCTGGTCATCGCCCCCATCGTGGCCCTGTTCATCGCCCTGCAACGGTTCTTCATCCAGGGCGTAGCATCGACCGGCATCAAGTAAGCCCTCCGGGCTCCCCGCCCACACCGCGGCGCCCGGCGCGGCCGCTGTCTCTTCCCATCACAAAGCCCATTTCAAAAGGAAACGGATGTCATATTCACTTCAGCTGTTCACCCTCCGCAACGCCATGCAGGCCGACCTTCCGGGCACCATCGGCAAGGTCGCAGGGATCGGTTTCACCCAGGTCGAGCCGTACGACTTCGTGGCCACAGCCAAGGAGCTTGGTGCCGCACTGGCGCAGAACGGCCTGACGGCACCTTCCGGCCACGCACCGTTGATGAGCCAGGACCAGGACGAAATCTTTGAGGCTGCCAGGGAATTGGGCATCGCCACGGTCATTGACCCCTTCCTGCCGGCAGAGCACTGGCAAAGGGCCGAGGACATCCGGGCCACGGCCGGAAAGCTCAACGCGGCGGCGAAGAAGGGCGCCGCGTACGGCATCCGCGTCGGGTATCACAACCACGACTGGGAACTGGAGTCGATGATCGAGGGCCAGACCGCCCTCGAGTACCTCGCCGGGCTGCTGGAACCGGAGGTTGTCTTGGAGGTGGATGTTTACTGGGCGGCAGTCGGAGGCCAGGATCCTGAAGCCCTCCTCCGGCGCCTCGGTGACCGGGTGAAGTTCATCCATATCAAGGACGGCCCGATCACTGCCGACATCAAAGCCCAGCAACCCGCTGGCGGGGGCCGGATCGCAGTCCTGGACGTCATTGCGGCGGCCGGGTCCCTTGAGGTGGGTGTCGTTGAGTTCGACGACTACGCAGGGGACATCTTCGAGGGCATCACCCAAAGCCTGCGCTATCTGGAGAACGCGGCAGTGAACGCAGGAGAGCCGGCATGAGCGGCGCCGCCACCGGCAGCGGGCCGGTCGGCGTCGCCGTTATCGGCGCCGGGAACATCAGCAAACAGTACCTGGACAACCTCATAGGCTTTCCTGACCTGAAGGTCCATGTCATCGCGGACCTGTTCGAAGAAGCCGCCCAAGCGCGGGCCAAGGAGTACGGCATCCCGGGGTGGGGCGGGGTTGAGGCGGCGCTGAACCACCCCGGTGTCGAGATCATCGTGAACCTGACCATCCCGGCCGCGCACGTGGAAGTGGCAACCGCCGCGGTCCGGGCGGGGAAGCACGTCTGGACCGAGAAGCCGTTTTCGCTGGACCGGGAGTCGGGGCTTGGTTTGTTGAAGGCCGCCGACGCCGCGGGCATGCGGCTCGGCTGCGCCCCGGATACGTTCCTGGGAGCGGGCCTGCAGACGGCGCGGCGGATCATTGAGCGCGGGGACATCGGCACGCCGCTCACTGCGATGACCACGTTCCAGACGCCCGGCCCGGAATCCTGGCACCCCAATCCTGGTTTCCTGTTCCAGTACGGCGCCGGCCCGCTGTTCGACATGGGCCCGTACTACCTCACGGCCCTCGTTCAGACCTTCGGGTCTGTCCGCAGGGTCGCGGCCCTCGGGTCCAAAGCAAAGGAAGTCCGGGTGATCGGGTCCGGACCGAATGCGGGCACGGAATTCACCGTCGATGTTCCCACCCATGTCTCCGCCGTGGCCCAATTCGACGGCGGGGCGTCCTCCCACAGCGTCTTCAGCTTCGAATCCCCGCGCGAACGGACGGGATTCGTGGAGATCACAGGGACGGAGGCCACGATTTCCCTTCCTGACCCCAACGAATTCGCCGGTGATGTCCGTATCTGGAGGGCCGGGGACCAGGACTGGACCACGGTTCCGGCCACCGGCCCCGCAGACGGCCGCGGTTTGGGTGTGCTGGACATGGCCCGTTCGATTCGGGCAGGCGTTCCCCACCGGGCCACCGGCAACCTCGCCTTCCACGTCCTGGACACCATGGTCTCGATCTCCGAATCCATCGAATCGGGCGCTTTCATCGACGTTGAAAGCTCCGCCCCGGCCTCCGCTGCCCTCCCGGAGGACTGGGAACCGTCAGCGCAAACACTCTAGGAGAGAGCGCCGTGTCAGCAGAACAGAACAGCCGGCAGGAACAGACCCGCCCCCTCGGCGTGGCCATGATCGGTTATGCCTTCATGGGCAGGGTCCATTCGAACGCATGGCGGAACGTCGCCAGCTTCTTCGACGTCCCGGTCTTCGAGCAAAAGGTCCTGGTGGGCCGGGATGCCGCCCAGGTCGCCGCCGCAGCCTCGAGCTACGGCTGGACCGAATGGGCCACCGACTGGCGGGACGTCATCAGCCGTGAGGACATCGACATCGTCGACATCTCCGCACCCGGGTGGATGCACGCCGAGATCGCCATTGCTGCACTCCAGGCAGGCAAGCACGTCCTCGTGGAAAAACCCCTGGCCAACACCCTGGCTGAAGCCGAAACCATGGCTGAGGCAGCCCGGGCCGCTCGGGAAAAAGGGGTGCAGTCCATGGTCGGATTCAACTACCGCCGCGTCCCGGCCCTCGCCCTCGCCAAGGAACTGATCGCGGAGGGACGGCTGGGCACCGTCCGGCACGTCCGCGCCGCCTACCTGCAGGACTGGCTCTCCGACGCCGAATCGCCCATGACCTGGCGCCTGCGCAAAGAAACCGCAGGCTCCGGTGCCCTGGGAGACATCGCCTCCCACGCCATTGACCAAATCGGCTACCTCACGGGGCAAACCGTTCTTGAAGCCTCAGGGGTGCTGAAAACGTTCGTCGTACAGCGCCCTGGTCCGTCTGGATTGGAGGAGGTCACGGTGGATGACGCCGCGTGGGCGACATTCTGGCTCACCGGCGACATGGGCGCCTCTGTCGAAGCGTCACGGGTGGCTACCGGTCAGAAGAACAGCCTCCAGATCGAGGTCTACGGCACCGCAGGAGCCCTGACGTTCAACCTGGAAAACCTGAATGAGCTGAATTTCCTGGACGCCACCACCCCGGTCGGGGAGCAAGGTTTCCGCCGGATCCTCGTCAACGAACCCGGACACCCCTACATGGACGCCTGGTGGCCCCAAGGCCACATCATCGGCTGGGAACACACCTTCACCCACCAGATCCGGGACTTCCTGCTGGCCATTAACTCCGGCGAGGCACCGTCACCGTCGTTCGAAGAAGGACTCCAGGTTCAACGGGTGCTCGCCGCCGTCGAAGAGTCAGCCAACAACAAAAGCACCGTAACCCCCGTCCATCAATCCGTCGTCGCCAGTCCAGCGTCACAGATACAAGGAACCTGACATGCCCCGCCCGTACACCCTGTTCACCGGCCAGTGGGCCGACCTGCCCTTCGAGGACGTCGCGCGCCTAGCCTCCGGCTGGGGCTATGACGGCCTGGAAATCGCAGTGTCCGGGGACCACCTGGACGCCTGGCGCTGGGACGAACCCGGCTACGTCGAGTCCAAGCTCGCCATCCTGGACAAATACAACCTCAAGGTCTGGGCCATCTCCAACCACCTCAAGGGCCAGGCCGTGTGCGATGACCCCATCGACTTCCGCCACCAAGCCATCGTCGGCGCCAAGGTCTGGGGCGACGGGAACCCCGAAGGCGTCCGCCAACGCGCCGCCGAAGAAATGAAACACACCGCCCGCCTCGCCCAAGCCCTCGGCGTGGGCACCGTCGTCGGATTCACCGGCTCCTCCATCTGGCAATACGTCGCGATGTTCCCACCCGTCCCCGAAAAAGACATCGACGCAGGCTACCAGGACTTCGCCGACCGCTGGAACCCCATCCTGGACGTCTTCGACGAACACGGCGTCCGCTTCGCCCACGAAGTCCACCCCTCCGAGATCGCCTACGACTACTGGACCACCGTGCGCACCCTGGAAGCCATCGGGCACCGGGAAGCGTTCGGGCTGAACTGGGACCCCTCCCACTTCATGTGGCAAGGCATCGACCCCGTCTCCTTTATCTGGGACTTCAAAGACCGGATCTACCACGTGGACTGCAAGGACACCAAGCTCCGCCCCACCGGCCGGAACACCGTCATGGGCTCCCACCTGCCCTGGGGCGACCCGCGCCGCGGCTGGGACTTCGTTTCCGCCGGACGCGGCGACGTGCCCTGGGAATCCTCCTTCCGCGCCCTGACCGCGATCGGCTACGACGGACCGATCAGCATCGAATGGGAGGACGCTGGCATGGACCGCCTCCACGGCGCCCCCGAAGCCCTCGCCAACCTCAAAAAATACGACTTCCCGCCCTCGCAGGCCAGCTTCGACGCCGCCTTCGGCAGCCAGGACTAGCAGCGGCACCACCTGCACGCCCGGCTTGTTGGTCAAGGCGGCATCGCCTAGGTCCCTATAACGGCCAACGCGAAGACCTCCCGGGGGAGGGTGCAGGCCCCACACTGTAAAGGATTCGCTTTGATACAGCCTGCCGGTAGAGCAACGCGGGCGCACCACCCCAAGGCCAGCATCGAAGATGTGGCCGCGGCGGCCGGTGTTTCCACGGCCACCGTTTCCCGCGCAATCAGGGGTCTTCCGAGGGTCGCCCAACCCACACGGACGAGAATTCTCGAAATCGCGCAGGCCCTGGGCTACACCGCCTCGGCCTCCGCCGCAGGGCTGGCCACAGGCAAGACACGAAGCGTCGGTGTTGTGACTTCCTCCCTTCGTCACCCTGCATACAGCGCGGCTGTTGAAGGAGCCGAGCGGGCACTCCGCGGCCGGGATTATTCTCTGGTTCTACTCCATCTCCCGCAACCCTCTGCCAGTCCGCAGCTCCCCATGGACCTGAACATGCTCTGCCGACGCGTGGACGCGCTTCTGGTTCTCGGGGCCGGCACTCTGGAAAAGGACCAGATCGAGCAACTGCAACGGAACGGGATGCCGCACATCGTGATCGGTCTGCACTGCGAACAGGACGACAGTGAGGCAGAAGCTGCAACCACCGCAATTCGCCACCTGGTTCAGCTCGGGCACACGGACCTGGCCTTCTTCCATGGCGAACTTGGGGCCGCGATCCGGACCCGGCTGCAGGCAGGCGGACTGGAACACTGGACGAGCGCTCTGAACGCTGATGGCATCAAGCTGAGGGAAGCCCGGATTGAACGTCGGCCAGGGGTAATCCGCAACAGCCGGACGGCGTTCAGCCGTCTCTGGGCGGTGCCCGGGTCAAAGCCGACCGCGATCGTCTGCGCTTCCGACGAGATGGCTCTGGGCGTGCTGTTGGAAGCCGAGCGGAAGGGCCTGAAGATTCCTGAAGATCTGTCCATCGTGGCAATGGACGGCCAGGACCTGGGCGAATCACTGGAATTGACGGCGGTCATTCAATATTCAGCCCGGAGGGCGGCACAGGGCGCACAAAGTCTCCTCGCCGCCTTGGAAGGTGACCGCGACGTCACCCACCCGGCCGCGTGGTCTCCAGAGCTCATGATTCGGCAGTCAACAGCAGCACCACAAGAAACGGGCCGACCTTCACGGTGGCTGCCACAATAGAAAGGCCATACGAGCAGGTAAGGACCCAGACGGTCTTGATGCCCGCGCAGGTTGAGGGGTTTTCCAAGACCCGATTTCGGGAGCAGACTTGCTGAGGATGTTCTTCGGTGCCTGTCAGCGGTACCGCAGTAGTACGGGGACTATCTCCCATGGCTGCTGCGAGGCATGTTCACTTTGTCGTTTAGCGGAAGCCGTTTCATTTCTGCGTCAAACTACTGCCTATGGCATGGATCATGCCTCCGGACTCTGCCAGTCGCCGTCGGAGCTCTTCATTTTGGAGCTGTGCGAGGTGGAGGGCGCCGATGAGGGCTTCGCTGTCTGCCTTTAGTTGCTGGATCACTTTTCTGTCTTCCTCCCGCAGCCGTTTCAGCCTGGCTGTCTCGCGCCGGAGGCGTAGTTCGCTGTCTGGTGTCCCGCCGGACGCTCTTACCTGCTCGTAGAAGAGGTTCTTCAGGTCGGGGTGCCGCTGAGTGAGCGCGTTTCGCGGGACTCCTGCTTCTGCGGCGAGGGCCACGACGGTCAGGGCCCCGTTTGACCTCTCCGGGTACCCGTCAAGGATTCGCTCCATGGCCGCTTGGATGTGGGCGCGTTCGTCTTGCGCGGGGCTCATTGTCTCTCCTCGATAACAATGCGGGAACGCTCGTGCTGATCGGCTTCCTGACGGAGCCGCCGGGCCCGGGCCTCGAGCCGGTGTCCGAGGGGCTCGGGCGCCTTCGGGGCCTGTTTCTCCAGGGATTCCGCCTCTTGTCGCATCAGTTGTGCGTGATCATCGGTTCGTGCGATGTTCGCGCAGGATGTGACGCAGCGGTCCAGGCGCGGCGCTTCGCGTTCGGTGATGCGGTTGCAGAGGGCGCGGTCCGGTTTGTAGACGCACATGAGCATCGCGGACGGATTTTCGTAGACGGTCAGCGACGGGTTCTCCAAAAGCGCACGGGCCTGCCTAGCGTTGACGATCGTGCCAGCGAATTCGGGGGCGTGCCGGGCGGCGTTGATGGCTCTGCGCGCCGCCGGGCCTGAGATGCCCGCGCCGTTCGCAATGTCTTCGTTGAGCGAGGCAAGCGTGTCGGCAGCTGCGAGAGCCGTTTCCAGGTCGAGCAGGTCGTGCATTCCGTTCCGACTCCGTGACGCGTACCCGGCACTCATGGCGGTGCGCATGTGGCCGTATTGAACCGCGAGGGCGACGAGCCCGCCGGGGCGTCTGGCGATATGCCAGGCCAGCGTCCGGCGGAACCGCGAGACCCCGATCGAGCCATGCTTGTCCCCAGGGACTGTCTCGTGGGGGCGGTCCAGGCTCTTGGCGAGGTTCGAAGCCCATGTAATGAACTTCTCGATGCGCATGTTCATGGTGTCGGGCGGCAGGTCTCCGAACAGATACCCGTCGGGGTTGATCCTCTCAAGGGTGCGGATGGCCCGTACCACCGGTTCGATGGCAACCCAGGGAACGTCGCGAATTGTTCCCTGCGGGACGTGGTTCCCGTCGTCGTTGACGGCCGTCTTGTAAACGCGGCCGTAGATCAGGTAGCGCCCCGATTCCGGCTCCGGGCAGCAGCCCCTTTCGAGACCCTGGAGCTCGCGGGGCCGCATTCCCGTCAAGTACGACACCACAATGTAGGCCGCGGTCGTCAGATGGGTCTTGAGGGTCCCCGCCTCGGAGTAGTCAATGAATTCCTTCCAGGCGCGGCCATCGACCGTGCCCGAGATCTCTGTGAAGACGGGAGCGGGACCATCGGCGGACAAGAGCTGTTCCCGCCAACGCCCTGCGAATACCTGATGGTGGACCTGATGGACCGCCGCCCCCGTTACGTAGGAGATGTACGTCGCAGCGAGTCCGCTCTTGTTCCCGGCTGCCATGCTCGGTGGCGATGTGCCGGCTGCGATGAGGCGCCCCAGGTAGTCCTCGAGCGCAGCCTGGCCTTCTGGAGTGGCCGCGTTCTGCTTGCTTTTGGCGAGTATTTCTTCTTTACGTTGGACGGCAGTGAGGATGTCTTCGGCGAAGTCGTCGACCACGCGCAGGGCCCAGATCAGCAGTGGTCCCATGGTTTCCGGGGTGATCGGCTCTGTCGAGTTCTCGCCCACGGACGACCCGGCCGGAAGGAAATCATCGGCGCCCTCTATCAGCCACGGCGGTTCGCAGAGTCCGACCGGGAAGGGGTTCGAGGAGTCCAGCGCCCAGAGCCGGGTCAGGGCTGCGAGGACTTTCTGGGCGGGGTTGCGCGTCATTGCCCGGTCTGTTGCGAGGTGGAGGGCGTAGGCCTGCAGGTCTGCCGGAGTGCAGTCGCCGAGGGATGCGCTTCCCCTCTTTTCCAGCCATTGGCAGAATGCCCTCCATATCGCCACGGTGGGATACACATGTCGGGGTGATACGGTGGTCCGCCACCGAGGGTGTCTGCCGATCAGGAAGGTGGCGGGCAGCGAAGTGTTGATCAGCAGCCAAGTCAGGTGCCGCAGTTCCTCCCGGAAAGCCGCGGGCACAGTCTCCCAGTGGATCGTCGTGCGCGATACACCGGGGCCGTGCTCCAGTGCGTCCAGGCTCCAGGACGGGTCCCCGTATCGGGGGACCGGGCCGGTGAAGCCTTCGGCGACCAGACCGGGCAGGATGGCGTGGGCATGCAGTGCCGGGTGCGAAGCGCTCTCTTCGATTGCGAGGGTCACAGGTCGTACTGTCCTTCCAGAAGGCTGCCAATGATTGCTCTGTCGGTGGAGGTCACGCTGGCCAGGGCGGTCGCCCAGACCTGGTCACCGAGCCTGCGCTTGAGGTCCTCCAGACGCGTGAACGGGTTGCCCCAGTCCGATGCCCAGGTCTCTTCGCCCAGGACCGAACGCAAGCTGGCCAACGAGCGGTGCAGGTATGCCAGACGGGGATGATGCTTCGGGTGTATCCGCGCGTTGGGGCACGCCGTGCACATCAGGAACGAGGCCCGGCATCCCGTTCCATGGGGGCTGAATGGACTGCTCTTGTAGTCGCAGCAGGCGGCAGTGGGGGTCTCCTGGGAATCCGGGCGGGCCGTGTCGGCAAGCTGAGCGCGCAGGACGGTGTGCCGGGCGTGGGCGAGTGCGCTCTCGGCGCCCTCTGCGACGATCGGGACGGATGCCTGCTGCGCCTGGGGTTCGGGGAGGACATAGACCGCGTCGTGGGTGTCCTGGCTGTTCTGGCCGGGCTCCCTGCGGTACAGCACATTGACCGTCTTCCGCAGTCTTTGCAGGGGAGCGCCGGTTAGGCCGGTTTCCCGGAGCCAGGAGTCGGCCGCGTTCTTCGTCAGGCCGATCCCGAATGGCGTCACCGGGGACGCGTTCCTGGGCCCCGGCAGGGAGTTCCGCCAGATGAGCAGGAAGTCCAGGGCGCTGTCGGCGGCAGTGACAAAGGCCCGCGCGTGAGAAGTTGCCTCCAGAGCCTTCGAGATCAGCCGCCCTGGTGTGTCGGCGCCGGTGTCCGGGACATTCCGGGTCTCGAAGTGGCGGCCGGCTCCCCGCCGCCGCTTCTCCAGCTCCAACCGGTAGATGGGGAAGCCACCGGATCCGCCGTGCTGCAAGGCCCGCGGCGTGCGCATTTCCGACACCACGGTCGCGTTCAGTCCGAACTCCATTACGAGCAATACGGCCAGCGCATACGCTTCGGACCGGCTCAGAAATAGCCGCATCCACGTGAACTGCGGGGCCTCTCCGCCGAGGACTGCGACGTAACGGTGAATAGTACGTTTGGTCCCGCTTTCGCGAAGTATGTAGGGGACATATCCGGTGCGGGCGAGCGAGTCCAGGGCCTCTCCGAGGATCCAGTCCGGGCTTTGCTGCTCGAAGGATCCCTCACGCCATCGCCGTAGATGTTCTGTGTTGGCCCGGATCCTCAAGTAGGCGGAGCGGAAGATCTTCCGGGCCGCGGCGCGCACTTCCTCGAATTCGTCCGGGGCCAACGCCCGTCCCGTGGACGTGACCAAGGGAAGCCGCTTGGCCATCGCGGACCTCGTGGCCTCGCTCAGCTCGTCGTGTCTCCTGAGGAAGCCACCCAGTGCGATCACCTGTGAGTAGCCGTAGATGCCTTCCGGCCGACGCATCCGCCACCTGTTCCACAGCGCCGGTGTGATGTCGACGAGGCGCTGGGGCGGATTGTCCTGTTCGGCGCAAAAGCGCCCGAATGCGGTAAGGCGGAACCACATGGCCTTGCTTGACGGGAGCGAGTCCCACCCGCCGCCCGGAGCACACTTCTCGGCGAACCACCGGGCAAAGGCGCGCTGCAGCTCCGGGCCCACCGGGATTTCGTCGAAGTTGAACGTGCCCACCCGTCCCTTCCTGTCGCGGTGCTCGACCGTCAGCCCATCATGGGGCCGCGGAACCGGCCGGTGGTGGGGCTCCGGCGGCAGGGCAGCACGCTGCCCTCGGCCGCTCACAGGATAGCCTCGTCGTCAATCAGGTCCTGGATCGTGCCCGTTTCGGCTGCGAGCCGGGCGAGAATCCAGGAGACATCGTCGGCCGCCCCTCCCTGCGGGGCCCCTGAACCAGGCGCAGGCGAGGAGATAAGCGAGTGGAGCTGGAGGTCGGAGACCGGGGCCAGATAGATCCTGCGGGTGGTTTCGACGTCCGCGTGGCCGAGAAGGTCCTGGACCATCCGCCAGGGATCCCCGTAGAGGAGGCGGAAGTCGCGGCGCTCCTTCGGTGTCAGGCCGAGCCGGACATCCATCGCGTGGTGGAGCGCGACCAGCATGTAGAGCGCGAAGGAATGCCGGCACATGTGCGGGGTGCAGAACGGAGCATCACCCTTTTCTCCCGACAGGGTCTTCTCGCACCGTTCCGTGGCGGTCCGGAACACACCCTCCCAGGATGCCGGTTGAAACGGCAGGCCGGACTCATTGAGCCACAGCCACAGGGGTTCAGGCCCCTCGGGTCCTTCAGTGAAAAGATTCGCCCGTTCCTCGACGCTTGCCCGTGCCAGGGCCGTCTCACCGAGCATTCCGTCGCGATCGCGCCAGTGAAGGACCTTCATCCGGTGCCCGGAGACCGACGTCACCAGACGCATCCGCGGCAGCACGTCATACCGGTCCTGCCGCTGCGCACGGCGGATCACCCTCGCCCGGCCGGCATCGCAGTACGCCTCGATCTCGCCCACCACCGGTGCTGCCATATAGAAAGTGCGGGCACGCTTTGACTTCGTCACCACCGGGGCCAGCCGGCCCGAATAGTACCGTCGGTGTCCTACCTCGGACTGGGGGATCTCGACGGTGAGAAGCGAAGCGGCCTCGGTCAGACGCAGACCCGATGAGAACAACAGATTGGCGAAAGCCGAATTCCGGTCCTCCATCCGCCCGCCCCATGCCGCGCCCGGCACACCGTCCGCGGAGAATCCGCGCAAGCCCACATCCACCCAACGCCGGAACATCCTGGGCGTCAGCCAGCGCACATCACTGGACCTCGCATCCTTAGCCCGGGCGGCAGGCACCTCCACCGCCTGCCCGTGCCGCCCGATCGCCTCCCGCGTTTCAATCGGGCTCGCGGACACGTATCCCTGCTTGACCGCCCACGAGTACAGGCGACCCAAAGCCGCGAGGCCCCGATTCCAACGGGCACCGCCGACCCGCCGCGGGTTGCTCAGCGACCTCGTGCGCCAGTCCTCGAAATCCCACAGGTCATCGGGGCCTGCCTCATCCCAGTTCTTGTCTCGACGCCACAGGAAGTCGAAGAAGACGCAATAGTCCGTCGCATAGTTCCGCTTCGTCTCCTGCTCCAGCCGGGCGAAGGACGAACGGACCAGGAAACGGGCCAACCGTCCATCGATCTGGCAGTCCGGCGACAGCAGGATGGGCGTCCCAGGACGCACACCCGCCCGCTCCTCGTCCTTCGCCAGGCCGTCCCAACCGCCCAAGACCGGCAATCGCTTCGACTCGACAGACCGCCCCGCCGGCACCCAAAAAATACGCCATCCTCGCACCACTCACACCCCTCTTGAACCGCATCAACACGCTTATTCAACAGGGAATTGACCACAATTCCTTCCACACCTGTGGCGGTCATGTCACTGAACCACGTGGCCGCCAGGGCCCGGTCGCTGGTCACCGGTGACAGATGCAGTGGCGGAATCCACCCGCGCGCCAGTTCCTCGAGCAGAGCCCGGCGGTTCCGGAATTGGAGCCCGCGGGTATCCTGCCCGGCCACTGCCAGGATGTCGAAGGCGATCAGCGAGGCAGGGCTTTTCATCACGAGCTCCGCAAGTGCCGCCTTTGAGCTCACCAGGCGCGTCTGCAGCGCATCGAAATCCAGTCGCCCTTCGGACCACACCACAACTTCGCCATCGACAACACAGCCCGGAGGGATCTGCTCACGCACGGAAGCCAACACGTCCGGAAAGTACCGGCTCAAATCCTTAACCTGTCTGCTGTAGAGCCACGCCCCATCCGAACCGACCAGGCACACTGCGCGGAAACCGTCGAACTTCATCTCAAAAACTGAACCGCCGGACAGTGCATCACCGCGTGGAATCGACTCCACAGCCTTGGCCAAAGCAAGCGCAACGGGAGGATGCAGAGCCGCCGGTAAACCTTCGAACATCGTGGGCACAGCGTAAGCCCAGCGAAGCAGGGGTGGAAACAAAGCTTCCTCCCGGCTGGAGACATCACCAAGCACCGGGAAGTGTCACAGCAAAGCTGTGACCGGGTCCTTCTTCGATCAGGGAAACCAACCACCTTCGAAACAGGAGCCGTCATGTCCACTGAAGCTGTTACGAACACCGCTGGGTCTGCCGGAGCTGCCGGTGGCTGGCGCTACAAGGAACCCACCTCACAGCAGATTGAAGATGCAGCGGCCCTGATGTTCCTGGCGGCGACAAAGAAAGCTCTGCGGGACCAGCAACACATCTGGGATGTCGAGCTCGAGCTGGAAGTCACCTACACCGTGCACAACCAGCGCAGGTACTGCGTTCATGCCAGCACCCGTACAGGTGACAGCATTACTGGCGCACGCGGTGTCCTCGTGCATCCGGCCAACGGAACTGCTGAATCGGCTGCCTGGAGCATTGCCGAAGCGGCCCGGACCGCAAGTGCCAAACGACGGCAAAAGGCCGCCATCAAGGTCCTGTGACCTGCCGGTATTTACCGGGGCGCAGCTGCCGGGGACTCCTTAAACGTAGCTCGTGCTTTGTCAGTGCCGATTCTTTGCCAGAACCAACCGACATACCAAAGAATCGCCCCCCAGCCCGATCACAAAGCTGCCAAGCAGCAAAAGCACCTGCAGCCCCGTGCACAAATAAGAACCCCGGTGATGCTTCCGCATCGCCGGGGTTCCTATTTTTTTTCCGTGAGCAACTTTCCCTCGTCTATCCCGCCGCCCGGACCAAGCCCTCCTCAGCCTCGTCAAACTCGTCAATCAATCGCAACGCCTCCGGATTACCAAGGTCAGCGTCCGGATCGAGCCGTCGATTGATGCTGCGTGACGCGGAGAACTTCAGTACCGAGTAGTCATCCACGTCCTTCTTGCCGAACCGGACCTTGTGGCCTTTGTGCGTCTGCCGGGCGAAGCGGCCAAAGCCGGTGAGCACGACGGTGTCTCCACGGCGCACGGCGTCGGTGAGCTCCGCGATGAGCGACTCATACACCTCACTCACCACCCTGATCGGCTGTCCGCTGCGGCCGGCCACCTTCGAGATGAATCCACGCTTGCTGATCCGCGGATGAACCGTCGTCTTCATGCCCACACCTTTGTCCTATCGTCCCTCGTCGTCCGCTTCCTGCTTGAAAACCAGTTTATCCGACAGGCCTGTCGAAAAGCGATCCACAGGCCTGTCGGTATCCATTCAACTAAAGCTCGAAATCCGGATCAATGGACTGGCGGTCGTCCTTGTACTCGTAGTCAACTGACTCAATAATCGACCGGGTCTTCGGATCGCGCCGTGTGCTGACGATCTTGTCGTGGGACTCGTCGAACCGCTGCTGGTCGGCGATCCGGTGGGCCGCGTTGAGCTTGGCGTTGATGTTCTTGTCGCCGAACTCCATCATCGAGCTCACCGAGGACTTCGCACCCTGCTTGGTTGCATTGACGTTCTTCTTGTTCTGTGCTCGCTGCTGCTCCCAGCGACCGCGGTCCTCGGGCGTCACGTACCCGAACATCTGGGCAAGCCGCGAACCGTACCGCTCCTGCTTCTCTACCTGCTGGTCGTCGCTCATGGTCCTGTCTCCTTCTCGTTCGTTTCCGGACTATGCCGGCTGGTAGTCCTCGGTTCCGCGGTCGCGGCTCCACTGACCCTCCGGCCCCGGCCGGGCCGAGGGGCCGGGCCCCTGTCGGAAGGGCTGGGGCCGCGTGCGCTGCGCCGCCAGGAAAGTAGCGGGATCGTCGACCGCGGCCCGCATCGTGTCCTGCCAGTCCTCGCCGAGGGCCAGCTTGAGCTCGTGCTCGAAGTCCGGGTCCTCCTTGTTCAGCTCCTCGATGGCGTCCACGTAGGCGTTCGAGTAGACACGCTGCTGCTCCTCGTCGGAGAGACCATCGATCTCCATGCTTGCGAGCATGCTCTCGGACTGGTCGAGGCGCTGCTGGAGGTCCTCGGGCAGCCCGCGGGTGTCCAGGCCCTGCTTCTTGGCCGCGAAACCGATCATGTAGCCCATGACACTTCCGCCGAGGGCCTGTCCGTCGCCACGCTGGACGCCGTCCAGCATCGCCGCCTTCATGGTTTCCGCCAGCTGCACCTGGTGCTCGTCCGGCTCCATCGGCAGGCGCAGCGTGAACATGCCCTCGTCGGGGATCCGCCGGCCCAGGTGGTCGTCGAACTCCCCGGTCCAGACCTCGCGTACCCTGCCGGTGCCCGCGAGGCGGGCCTCGTGCGGCGGGGCCTTGACGATGCGGCCGTGCGCGACGCCGTTGAACATCAGGCGCAGCTCCGGCTCGGACTCCATCCGCTCGCCAATGATCGTCCGGGCGCGCTTGACCACCTCGGCACGGTCGAGCCCGTCGTCCTCCATCTGCTGGCGCAGGCGCTTGCGCAGGGCCTTGTAGCTAGCGTTGACCTGCTTCGCGTCCTGCTCGGGGTCACGCATCTTCCAGAAGGCGTTCTCCATGAGCGCGACCTCGGTCATGGCCGCCGACTCGGGAGTAAACAGCTCACGGTTGCCCCGCTCGCGGCGCTCCAGGTCCTCCAGGCGGGTACGCCAGCGCCGGGAAAGGAAGTCGTCCCTGCTGGTGCCCCACCGCCCGCCCGACTTCCCGGACTGCTTCCCGCCGTCGTCGCCGGCGGCCTCCTGCGCCTCCGGTGCGCCCCCGAACAGATCTCCGACCAGGGCCGCCTGGCGCTCGGCCCTCTCGCCGATGTGCCGGGTCTTCGCGTCGATCCGGTCCTGGACCTTGTCCTTGAACGGCTGCAGGTAGGAGTCCATCTCCTTCCTGAAGTCAGGAGCGAGCATCCGCATTGCCATCATCATGCCGGCGGCCTGGATGACCGAGTTCGGGTTCACGCCGCGGGTGAGCGGACGCAGGCAGCCCTGCATCATCATCTGCATGTAGACCGCGTGCATCGCGTCGAACTCCTTCGTGCGCTCACCGTCGTTGAAGCCGGGCACGAGCAGCTTCGAATCGCGCAGCGTCTGCATGTACGCCTCGCCCGCCAGCCGCGTCTCCGCCCGGAGCTTCAGCAGCCGCTCCCGGTCGTCGAGGCCGTCATCGTCGGCTGCAGCGCGCTCCTGGTCGCGTGCACGCTGACGCTTCCGCTCCTCGGTCCGCTCCCGCGTCGTGGCCCCGAAGAAGCCGCGGGCACGGTCGCGCAGCCGCTCGCGCTGCCCGCGTGAGGTGTCGTGTCCGGCCTGCGTGTCCGGCTCGTCGACAATCTCCGCGTCGATGATGTCCTCCTCCCCGTCGTCCATCCCGTACACAGGATGGACGTGGCCCAACGGGTCGACAGGCAGTGCCTTGCGCCCCCGGCCCCTGCCGCCCGGACCCATTTCCTGCTCCGTGTCCTGTGTCATGTCAGCCTCCCAGTCCATAGTCGTCGTCACTCTGCTGCTGCCCGGTCTCGTAGCTCGGCGTCCAGGCCGGGCGACGGCCGTCCACGCCGACGGCGTGTGCCGAGCGCCGGCTGGCACCGCGCGCCCTGGCGGCCCCGTCCCCGGTCTGCGCGAGCACGTCACGCTTGAGAACCGAGGCATCCACGGCGGCCTCCGCGGAGTCCAGGCCGTCCAGCCCGTCGAGGCCGTGCGCCGCGAACGCGTCGAGCTCGCGCGCCGCCGCGGCCCGGGCACGGCGGGTGCCCGCTGAGGCGAACTGCTCGTTCTTCTCGCCGTCGAAGACGCTCTCGCGGTTCTTCGCGGCCTGCACCAGCGCCTCGAAGTCGCCGCCGTAGGCCATACGGTCCATCACCGTGCCCGCCAGGGACTGGTCCTCCTCGAGATTGCGCACCAGGCCCGACTTTGGGTCCTCCAGCGCGCGGGCCACACGGGCGACGCAGTCCGGGTTGACCGAAACGTTGAACCCGTCCTTGGCCTCGTAGAACTCGACGAACTGGGCCTCCCACTCCTCGGCCGTGGCCTGGACCGCCTCGCCGTCGGCGAACTCGGGACGCCACTGGCCGGGGCCGGTGTGCTCGAGCTTGCGGCCGCGCCACAGATCGCGCCCGCGACCCTGCAGCATCTCGTACTTGTGCCGTGCCTCCGCAGCGTCGTGCTTGGCCTGCAGGATCGACTGGGTCACCGGATAGGTCACCTCAAGCACCGCCTTCAGGTCAGCGCCACGCAGGGCGCGCACCGCACGCTGGGAGAACGAGCCACCCAGTCCCGTTCCGTGGGCCTTGATCGCCGTGGCGAACATCGAGGCCTCCTGGTCCTCCTGCGTGATGCCCGGCGTGCCCTGCTCGTCGCCGAGGTTGCGGGCGTAGTCCCCGAGCTTCTTCTCGCTGCCCTTGGCCCCGGTCTCGACGCAGACTTCGCGCACGCTCTGCAGGTGCGCCTCGCGGCTGCTGAAGGTCAGCGCCGAGCCGAACTCGCCGCGCTGTGCCGAGCGATAGAGATCGCTGAGCTCCTCGACGAGGACCTCGTGGCCGGCGGCAACCTCGTGCGGATCGCTGACGAACCGCAGGCGGTTCGCCTCCTTGACGGCACTCTCAAGGCTCTCCGCCAGCTCCGGGCTCTTGGACAGCGCCACCTGGGTGTCCAGCGAGACCTGCATGGCCAGCGGGTGCGAGCCGTCGGCCTTCACCACGCCGGTGTCCAGGAGGTTCGCTCCGACCGAGAGCCTGGCCATCGCCTCGGCCTTGGCGGGCTCGCTGTGCAGCCTCACGACGGCGACCGCGTCACCGTCGAAGTCGCCGTCGAAGCACTGGTCCATCACCGGGTTGATCGCCGCGCCGGTGAGCCGGTCGTCGATCGCCACGCGCATGTAGCGCACGCCGGCGTCGCGCAGGACCGGGTCGCGCCAAACCAGCGCGTGATCGCCTTCGGCCAGGCCCAGCTGCCCGGCCTTGACCGAGCTCAGAGCGATCTGATCGATGTCCAGCCGAGGGTCGGCGGTCCAGACCATCGTTGCCGAGTCCGACAGGCGCGAGCTCATCAGCCCGGTCTTGAAGATGTTGTTCTTGCCGGTCAGCACGCGGTTCTGCACGTCCGTGGTGATGGCCTCGAAGGCACGCTGGGCCCGCGAGACGGACTCGCTCATGCCGCGGCGTACCTCGGCGCGCTTGTCCGGCGACAGGCCGTGGTCGTCCAGCTGCTCGGCCATGTACCGGTAGCGGCAGGCTTCGACGAAGACGTCCTGGTAGCTGCGCGTGTAGTCGTGCGTGACCGACGTGCCGTCGTCGAACTCCTGGCCGCTGCGCAGGTGCGAAGAGAGCACCGGCAGCTTCCACGAAGTGGCGCTGACCGTCTCGGTCAGCTGACCCGTCGGGTAGGTCAGCGGAAAGGGGATTTCCATGTCGCCGCCGCGATCGCCGATCAGGTCGCCGAAGGACTTGCGCATGGCCGTGGTGTTCAGCCCCGGCGTCGCGCCTTCGCTGCGCGGCTGCGTGCGCATCAGCTCCGGCATCGGGATCAGACGGCGCTCGGGCCGCTCGTCGACACTTTCGGCCTGGCCCACGACACGCAGGGTGCCGTCGGCTTCCATGTCCAGTCCCGCCACCAGCAGATACTCACGCAGGTTCGACTCGGCACCGGAGTTGTGGCCGTAGAACTCGCGCATGATCGCAGGGCAGTCCTGGGACTGCAGCGCCCAGGCCAGCTGCGAGGAGGCCTTGCGCCCCTTGCCGGCGCGCACCTGTTCGTCGTCGTAGATCTTGGTCTTCTCGTCGACAGCCATGTGGGTGACCACGAACCGCATCTCGCCCAACCCTCCGTCGACCGGCCCGGCCTCGGGGCCCTGGACGGCCGGGTGGCGGATGTCGCCCACGGCACCGCCCATCAGCTCGCGCGCCGATCCGGCGTTGCGGCGGGAGATCAGCGAGAACGGGCTCATCACCACGTCGATGCCCGGGTTCTCCCTGAACCAGGCCACCTCTTGCTCCAGGCCCTGGGCACGGGCCTCGTCAGGGTCCATGTGGCGGTCGACCACCAGAGAGACGACTCCCTTGTTGCCGTGCAGATCGCTGATCTTGTCGCCCACAACGAGGTCGCGCAGCTGGCCACCGGCCCCGCGGATGCGGTGTCGCTCGGAGAACTCCGTCGACACCACGATCGGGTCGTCGGCCGTCCAGCCGCCGAAGGTCATCAGAGCGGTGCCGGTCGGCTTCGTCACCTCGGAAGACTGCATGATCGTCGAGGCCGTCATCTGCTGCCGGTCGAACGGGTCATAGCGAAGCGTCTCCAGCTCCGGCCGGCTCATTAGCGGGGCGCGGGAGCCGGTCACGGTCTCCGGGTCACCCGGCTCAATCGTGCCGTCGGGGCGCACGGCGGCGTCCTCGGTGAGGTAGCGCACGATGCCCTGGTTGGTCGCGCCGCCGGTCATCACCGGATCGAAGAAGCCGCCGGGAGCCGTCACATGGTTACGGTCGGTTCCCGTGAGCACCGTCATGTTCCGTCCACCGGTGAGCCGCCAGGCGTCGAAGACGTTGTCGTCGGCCGGGTCGGTGCGATCGCGTTCGGCGCGGTACTCAGCGTAGATCGTCGAGCCCTGTTTGATCTCGTTGGAGTAGCGCACGCGCTTGGCCTCGGTCTCGAGGATCGAGGCCGTCCACTCGTCCAGCCGTGCGGTGGCCTTGCCGGTGGCAGGGTCGACCTCATACGTCGTGGCCCGTTCGATGAAGTCAACCGGGTGCTTGGTGCCGTAGAGCTGCGAGTACACCGCGTTCAGCGAGGCCGGCTCGCCGGTCCGGCTGCGGCCGGAGACGAGGTCACCGGCAAGCTGGTACTGGATGCGCTCGTGCATCAGCTGTTCGTAGCCGCGGAGCACCGTGCGCTCCTCGACCGACTTGGGGGCCTCGCCCGGGGTCTGGGCCTTGATCCGCGCCTCGTAGCCGGGAACAATCAGCGCGTTCTCGCCACTGGCGAAGCGCGTGACAATCTCCCCATGGCTGCCGACATCGAAGACCTGGCCGATCTCACCAGAGACCGGCGTGGCCTTGCCGTCACGACGCAGCTTTTCGGCGGTCCAGCTGATGACGCCCTGCGCGTCGACCAGGATCTCACCCGGCGTCGCGGCGTTGCGCTCGATGCTCTCCCGGACGGTCTGACCGATCCGGCGCATGAACTCCGAGGGATGCTCGGCGATGGGGGCGGCGGTGGCCGCGTGTAAGGAGACGATCCGGTCCTTGAAGCGGGTCGCCTGGAAGCTGGTACCCATGAGCTCGGTGGGAGGCACCCCGCAGCGGCGCAGCGCCGAGGCGAGGTTGTCCAGGTTCGACCACTGGCCGGTCGGGCTGGTCATGTACTTGGCGACGCGGGCGGGGTCGAAGCGCTGGTCGAGCCACTCGCCGTCGATCAGGTGCGGCTCGGCATCCCAGGTGCCGACCAGCTCGAACGGAACGTCATCAGCGTGCGCACGGACCTTGTCGGCGGCCGTGCCACCATAGACGAGGTTGCCCAGGTCCGGAAGCTCACCGGCCTGCAGCTCGCCGATCTCCTCCAGACGCTCCTGGTACATCTCCTCGGTCGCGCCCGGACGCAGCAGCTCGCTGCGCGCTCCGGTGAGCACGTCCCAGTAAGAGCGCTGGATCGCCGCGACCTCGGGGTCAGAGGCATACTCCGGGGGCTCGATCTCGTCGAGCGCGCCCTCGGTGCGCTGCAGCTCAGACTCCGCGCGCAGGATCAGCTCCTCGACGCCCAGGGCGGCGCGCAGGTTCTCCCGCGCGGTGTCCACGGCCTCGCGACCGTAGGCCTCGGCCGGCTCTGCGTCCACGAAGAAGGTCGGCAGGGAGCGGTTCTTGGCATCCCGGCGCAACATGACCTTGGACCCTGGGCGCGGGGCGCTCTCACCGGGGACGACATAGTCCGCGACGACGAACATGCTCTCGCGGTCGACGTGATAGCTGTCCGGCACGTCGATGAGGGAGCGGCCGCGGCCATGCTCGGGGTGGCTGGAGCCGACGACGCCGACCACCGTGCCGGGAAGATCCTCGCGTTCGATGGGCAGGCCTTGGGCGAAACGCAACAGCCGCACGGCGTCCTCGGAAGTCGGGGCGGGCACGGCCATGCCGCCGGGCACCCGGTGATTGGTGCTGTAGCGCAGCACCGTTCCGTTGTCGTAGATGCGCGCCCCGGCGTACTCCTCCTGGCGCGTGTCAGTGAGACGGATCTCCATGCCGGTCCCGGAGATCCGGGCCTTGATCTGCCCGGGCTCACGGTCGCGCAGGACCTCGTAGGCCACGCCCTGGGACTTCAGCTCCTCGAGCAGCGCCGCCGAGCGCGCCACCGCCCGCTGGGACATGAAACGGTTGCGGTCAACGCGGCCGGTCTGCGGGTCGCGTCCGCCGTCGATGACCCACTCGCGGACCTGGTCGTACTCCTGGCGGCTCATCTTGTCCATGAGCGCCGTGAGGCCTGCGGCGTCGTCGTGGGTCATGGCACGGCCGGCCTCGTACGGCTTACCGTCCTCGTCGAGCCGCCAGAGCGTCATGTTCCCGCGGCGCGGCTCAGACAAGGACTCCACCTCGCCGCCGGAGTTCTTCACGATCGTCTCGTCGGGAATGTACAGCAGTTCGGTACCTGCGCGCTTCACCGTCGCGCGCTCGGACCAGGCCGGGTCGTAAGGGCTGATCGGCAGCCGCGCCGAACGCGGGTCGATCTCCGCTCCGACGCCCGTGGCACGGGTGAACTCGCGCTGCAGCGTCTGGTAGCGCTCGTTGGCGGGGGAGTGGTCGCCGAACTGCGCCTCGTAGTCCGGGACGCGCTCGGAGAAGGCCGTGTCGATCGCAGTCAGACACGCGGTGACGCCGAGTCCGGGATCAGCCAGGGCGGTTCCGCGCTGGCTGAGGATCTGGTCGACCCGTGCACGGATGGCCTTCGCCTGGGAGATCGGAATGATCTCCCCGCTCTGCTCCCGGGCCTGCTCGACTGCCTTGTAGAAGACGTACTCGTAGAAGTACCGCCTCAGTCCGTGTGCCTTCTTCATTGCTACTCAGCCTCCTGTGGACGCTCGGGGACATAACTATGTATAGATCATACCCTGATGATTCGAATGGAGGCGATAGACGAGTTAGAAGCGAGCCAAAAGACGAATGCCTGGACAGTCGAATTGCATCGACTGTCCCGGCACGGAGCGAATAGACCCGCTGGCACTACCCCCGGGACTTCATCTCTACGGCCATGGCCCGGTCGAAAGCCCCGTCGGCCAGGACCTCCCAGCTGGGCAGCGAGGCCAGGTACGTGTAAAAGGCGGCGTGCACCTTGACCGTGGCCAGCGACCGCAGATCCTCCTCGGTCACGTCCTGCTCGGCGAACACGCGCGAGCCCTCGTCGCTGATCTGGCCGTTGATCCTGCGGGCGGCGTCGGTGTAGGCATCGGAACGGACCTGGCTGATGTAGGTCTTTGACCCGTCGGCGCTGCGCAGCTCGCCGTCCCCGCCGACTGAGAAGTGCTCGCGGTCCCGCTGCATCTCCACCAGCGCGGTCTTGTACGCCTCACCAATCTCAAGGTCCAGGGCCTTGACCTTCGCCGAGCCGTCGAGATTGATCAGCATCTCCTTGCTGACCGTGCCCTCGGCGTAGACCAGGCGCTTGTGGTCCTTCTGCGTCGCCTGGTGGGCAGCCACGGTCGCGGCCACCTCCACGTCCTCCAGGAACTCCTCGTCGTTGCCCAGCATCATGGCCTCGTAGTCGTCCGGGTCCACGACCACCGGGGCGTTGGGATCGCCACTCTCGTCGGTGAAAACCATCCGCGTGATGACCTCCATGACCTCGTCCGAGTAGACGTCCGGGTCGAGGCGCTCGATGTCGATGTCCTTGTAGTCGTACGTCTCCTGGTAGAGCGTCTTGGCGTCGGCCGCCCTGACCGCCTGGGCCATGCGCTTGTCGAGCATCTTGACGAAGTCCGGCTGGTTCATGCGCACGTCGAACTCCATCGCGGAGCTGAGCGTGGGGATCGTCTGCAGCGAGTACTCGTGCCCCGGGTGGGTGATCGTGTTGCCGAGCAGCTTGAATGACATCGGCAGGATCGTCTCGTTGCGGTTCCAGACCGGCGCGTCGCCGGCGCGCAGCACGATCGAGTTGCGCGGCGAGAGGAAGGCGAAATCGTTGTACTTGATCAGCGGCTCCTCCTCCGTCGACCAGGTGCGCGAAATCGCTCCGTCCGTCTTCCCGCCGACCACCTTGTCCAGGTTCTGCGTGATCTGCTTCGAGCTGGCGTGGGTACGGTGAGTCTTGCCGCTCATCTTCTCCAGCGTCTCAATCATCGAGTCGTCGGTCGACTTGAGGAAGACGATGTTGCTCGTGTTCCCCTGCACAATCTTGTCGACCGACTCGCCGTAGACGTCGCGCAGCTGCTGCAGCGTCTGCAGGATAAGCGTGAACTGCTGCTCCTGGCCGAGGCCGATGGAGAGCATGGTCTCGAAGCCGGCGATGCCGTTGCCGTCGGACTGCAGGTTGCCGAGCTCGTCGAGCATGAACCGGGTGCGGTAGAGCGGCTTCTGGTTCGACTTAGTCATGTACGACTGGTCAAACGAGACGTCCACCAGCTGCTTGACCAGGATCAGGATCAGCTTGGCGTACTTCATCAGGTGCGGGGGAGTGACGAGAAAGACCGCCTTGGGCGACTCCGAGTACCGCGCCATCGTCTGCGTGATCGCGCGCGCCCGGACCTCGACCTCCTCGGGGTGCCCGCCACCGGAGAAGTCCAGCTTGCGGCTCGGGAAGGTCGTGTCGCCGGGCTGGAACGAGAGGATCTTCCCGTCGCGGGTGCCGCCCTCGCGCACCGGCCGCAGCTCGCGCAGCACGCCGTTCTTCACGATCTTCTTGCCGGTGACCGGCTCGACCACGAAGTGCCGGCCGTTGAGGGAGAGCTGGTAGCTCTTGCGGAAGTGGAAGTAGAAAGTGCGCACGAGCATGCCGCTCTGCGGGTTCTTCAGCTCCAGCTTCAGCCAGGCCTCGTCGCCGGGGAAGATTCCCTTGAAGTTGTAGCGAGCCCAGCCCACGCGGCCGACAATCTCCGAGTGCTCGAAGTCCTTGCCAAGGTTCTGGATGAACATCGGGTCCGCGTACGCCGACCAGCTCGCCATCTGGCCGAGCAGGTGGTCGCGCTTCATGAAGTTCGGCGAGAACCGCACGCCCAGCCGCCGCGGGAAGGACAGGCCCGCCAGGTCAGTGTTCTGGCTCGGCTTACCCGAGGTCAGGGTCGAGATCGTCGGGTCGGTGAAGAAGCTCATGCCCGTGATCGCGATGCCGTAGACCGAGGACATCATCTTCTCCGCACCGGCCATGGCGACCAGGGCGTTGTGGGCGTTGCCGACGAGCGTGCGCATCGAGTTGCGCGGCAGGGCCTGGGTGGCGTTGAAGTAGAGCGTGAGCAGGTCCTGCTCGGCCTTGCCCTCCCATAGGAAGTCCTTCTCGGCGACCTTGGCCTGCTCCTCGGCCAGGGCGTCCTCGTCCTCTTCGAACTCGCCGTTCTTGATGCGCTTCTCCAGCTCGGCAGCGGGGTTCTTCCACTTCTTCGAGGTCAGCTGCACGAAGAGCTGGTAGCAGTTGTACAGCGTGACCTTTCCCCACATGTCGTCCAGCCGCTGCTCCAGCGTGCCCGGGTCCATGCCGGTGGCTGCTGCGTACTCGCGCAGCTCACGCTCCTCCTCGAGGTAGTAGTCGATGAGACCGTAGGCGGCCCGTTTGAAGGCGTTGTTCGCCGCGTTCGGCCAGACCGGGTCCTCACCGCCGTCCAGCGGGAAGAAAACCTCGCCGATGTTCTCGATGTAGAGCGCGCACTTGGTCGAGTCGCCCTCGCGGGCGGCGTCGGCGGCCATGCCCAGCGGGTTGTAGATGTCGGTCTTCATCGCGTTGATCAGGTTGAACTGCACCGGCTCGAAGCCGCGCGTGACCAGCGGGATGTAATTCTTGACGAGCAGCTCGCCCTTGGGGTCGTTGATGACCATGTTCGAGGGCTTCTTCTCCCGCGACCACATATCGATCATCGGCTCGATGTAGGTCTGGCCCTTGCCCGCCCTGGTGATGGCCAGCACCATCGTGTTCACGGGAGCAGTGTCGACGATGTAGGCACCGGCAGGGCGCTGGACTTCGTACGCCGGGAACTCCCAGTCATCGGTGATCAGGTCCGACACCGTACGGTAGGGCCCGAGCTTGTCACGGTTCGCGCCCTGGAGCTTCCCAGGGTCCTTCGCCTCTTTGGCCTTGCGCCGGCTCTCCTCGGTCGGCGGGTTGTACGGGATCACCGTTGCGTCATACTTCCGGCGCAGCCGCTTGTCCCGGGGCAGGCCCGAGGCGTCGAAGAGCGCCTCGCCGAACTCCTCGTCGATCAGCGGCAGGGTCTCGACCAGCGGCTCGCCGTCGTCGCCGTCCATGACCTCACCCTTGTAGTAGACGATGTTGCCGTCCTGGTCAATCACGTCGGACTCTGCGCGCCGGGAGACCTTGACCGTGCCCAGCCCCTTCTTGCTGAGCATCATGTGACTGATCATCGAGCTGACCTGCACCCCCGAGTGCGCACCGGCGTCCGGGAACCAGTCGTAGTTCTGCTGGACCTCCTCCGGCAGCGCGATGTGCTGGTCGTTGCGGTGGTCGTTGATGTCCGTGTGGTCGACCGTCGCGTTGTGCTTGGCGACCTGGCGTCCGGTCCAGGTGGAGATCACGATCATGACCAGCGCGCCCGATCCCAGCGTCAGGAAGAGCTTGAACCCGGTGACGGACCCCAGCTGCCCGCCAACGTTCGTCGCCGTGGGCGTGGCCCCCTGGTCAGCCTTTGGGGCGTCCTGGGCGGCGCTGCCTGCGTGGGTCCACCACGCTGGCACCGGGACGTCCTTGAGATCCGGGTAGCACTTCGAGCCGATCTCGGGGTTACCCTTTTCGTTGACGGCGCGGTAGCACGTCATCGGGGCCCCGCCCTGGCCTGTCGTGGTGTCCTCCACGTAGTACGAGTCCGGCTTTCCGCTGCTGTTTCCGCCCAGGCCACCGCCCATCGTCGCCCCGAGCGTGAGCACTGCCGTAGCAATGACCGAGTACAGCACCCACGCCACGATCGCGACCAGCAGGCCAGCGACGCCGGCGAGCACGAGGCCTGACGTGTTCGACTTCTTGCTCAGCCGCTCGCCGCGGTCCAGCTGCTGGTCTTCATAGACGTCCCGGTTCGTCAGCGTCTCCTCCGGCCGACGCGCCGAGATCTTCTCCCAGCCGCTGGCCTTGGGCCGTGCCGCCCTGCGCTTGCTGCCTGCCATGGTTCTCCCTACCTGTTTCCGCGTGTGTCTGTGTGTCCTGCGCCTGTTGTGATCCCGGAAGACGCCGACGGCGCACGGGGTGCGAGCCCCATGCGCCGTCAAACCCCGTCGATCTCCGAGTCGGTTCAGCCGCCCATGGCTGCCCCGCCGATGAAGCCGGCGAGGCCGCCGAGCACGGGCAGCGCGACAATCAGGGCGATGAGCATCTTGTTGTAGCGGCTCTGGATCTCCGAAGCCCTTGCCAGCTCGCTGGCGTAGGACTCCTTGTCCGCAGCCATCTCCTCCAGCCGCGCCTCGTAACGGCGCTTGACCGAGTCCTCGACAACCTCCATCTGCTGCAGCAGGTCCGTGTTGCGCTGCGTGGCCGAGTCCGTCTTCTCCTTCTCGAGGGACAGGCTGTGCTGCCATTCCGTCTCGCGGGCCTGCATCTGGGTGATCGCGTCCTTGCGGTTGCGGTCGAGCTCGTCCTCCATCCGGCGGATGCGGTCGGCGTGCTCGTTGCGGATCGACTCCAGCAGCGCCTCCTGCTCGCGGCGCAGGACGCCGATCTCGTCGGTGGTGCGCTGGTGCTCTGCCAGAGCCTCGGCCTGGGCGATGTCCGCCTTGCGGTTGTCGTCGACGATCCGCTGGATCTCGGCCTTCCACTGCCCCAGACGCTGCTCCTCGGCCTCGAGGTAGGCCTTCTGCTTCTCGGCCAGGACCTCGAAGATCCGCGTAGTACCGACCTGCATCTTCAGGGCGGCGTCGGAGCGGCGCACGCGCAGGATCTCCTGGCGGTCGTGCGAGTAGGAGTTCTCGAGCACCCGCTCGATCTCGGCGACGGCGTCGGCCTGCTCGCGCTCCATGCGGGACCGGTTGCGCTCCTTGTACTGGATCTCCGCTTGGAGGGCGGCCTGCTCGGCGAGCTTCTTCGCCTGGGCCTCGTAGTCCTGGACGATCTCGGCCTTGCGGGTGCGGATCCGCTGTTCCTTCTCGGACTCCCGCTCGCGGTGCGCCGCCTCGGTGCCGTCCTTGAGTGCCTTGTAGCGCGAGCCCTCGCGGTCTGTGGCCACGTCACGGATGACCTGCTCGACGTGGAACGACATGAGGTTCACGTACAGCGTGCGCAGTTCGTCCTCGTGCGCCCACCGCAGCTGGGCAAGGTCGGCGTTGGCCTGCCGGTTGAGCTGGGCGACCTGGTCGCCGAGCCATTCGGTCGCACCCTGCGGCACCTCGATCTGCACGACCGGCGCGCCGATGGCGAAGGTCGCATTGAACTCGTCCAGGCGCACGTCGAGGTCCAGGTCCTCGGAGAGGAAGCGGCGGGCGATGACCTCGCGCACCTGCTCCTGGTTCTCCAGCAGGACGGCTTCCTCCTCGGCCGGGGCGTACGCCGTATCGTCGGCGGTCACGGGACCGGACTCCTCGTCGAACTCCTCGAAGCCGGCCGTGCCGTCGAAGCCGGGCTCCGGCTCCACCGCAACCGGGGCCGCGTCCTCGTCTCCGAAGTCGACGGCTTCGTCGTCGAACACGGGCTCATCGCCCGCAGCGTCGAAGACCGGCTCGTCACCGGCACCCTCGTCCTCGCCGGAGATCGAGTCGAAGATCGGGTCACCCTCGTCGGCGGTATCCACGGCAGCAACAGCGTCCGCGTCCGCCGCGGGACGGGTCCCGGGCTCGTCGGTGGTGACGCCGCTGTGTTCGCGCCAGGCCTGCGCTCCGACAGCCTCCTCGAGGCTCAGCGTGCCGGAAGCGACCTCCTGGGCCTGCTTGAACGTGGCCTCGGCGACCAGGTCCACCAGCAGCTCGCCGCTGGGCTTCTGCCAGACGACGGCCCAGGAGTACTCCGCGCCAGCCAGGAGCGAGTACTCCTCCATGCGCGCAAGCGTCTCCGTGTTGGGGATGATGCCGAAGACCTCTTCGCCCAACATCTCTGCCGTGGCGACGGTCTTGATCTGGTCGGAGTCAATGAGCTCGATGAGCGAGCCCTTCGCCTCGTCGCGGCCGTGCCGCTTGCTCAGCCCGCCGATGGACTCGGCGGCCAGCACGAGCATGACCCACGCCGTGCCGCTGGGGAAGACGAACTTCGCGTTCGACCGCAGCAGTTCGACTGCTGCGGGGATCGCCGTCTCCCTGACCACGGACGACAGCAGCTCGTCAGGCTTCTTCTTCCGATCCTTGTTCCGGCTTCCCGCAGCCGTGCCCAGAATGCCCATTGGTGTCGATCCCTTCGATGATGAAACGCAGTTCGTCTGGTATATGAGTATCCTATCGCTTATGAGTCGATAGGTGCAATGATAGACAATTCGACACGACGCCGAATGGCCCACAATGACCGCTGGCGCAGATCAGCGCACGGCGCTCACCTCGATGCACGCATCGGAGGTGAGCATGTCCTTGTGGTCGCTCGCCAGCTCGCCGACGACGTCGATCCGGATCCGCCGCTCAGAGGGATGCTCGTTGATGAACGTCGCCACTCCGGTGGTGACCTCGTCGGTCATCTTCGCCACCGCGCCACGGGCACCGCCGGCATTGGAGTCGGTGTCGCCCTTGTCGTCAATGAGGTACTGCAGGACCCTCTGGTCGATGTCCACCCGCACGTTGTGCTTGATGAGGACCTCCTGCACCATGTGGCGCAGCTTGTTGCGCACGATCTTGCGCTGCGTGTCCTCAGAGAGCGGTTGGAACGGGACGATGGCGTCGATACGGCCCAACAGCTCGGGCGGGAAGCGGTTATCCGCCGAGGTCTCGGTGATCGAGCGGCGGATGAGCTTGTCGTACTTCAGCAGCTGCTCGCCCGAGCCCGTGTCGTCGGCCGCGTACTGCGCGATGGTCTTGTAAATCTCCGAGCCTGCGTTCGTCGTCATGACGATGTAGGTGTTCAGGAAGCTGACCTCGCGGTTGTTGTCGTCGGAGAGCCGGCCGTCGTCGAGCACCTGCAGCAGCAGGCGGGTGACCATCGCCGAGGCCTTTTCGACCTCGTCGAACAGCAGTACGGCGTGCGAGAGGTCCCAGACCCGCTTCGTCAGCTCGGAGCGGAACAGGTCCATCGAGGAGTCCTGGGCGTACTCGGACATGTCGAAGCGGATCAGGTGGCGCTGGTCGTCACCGAAGAGCAGCCGTGCCAGCTGCTTGGCAAGCTCGGTCTTACCCACGCCGGTCGATCCCGTGAACAGCAGCGAGGCCTCCGGCCGGCCCTTGTCGTTCAGGTCCGCGACCGACAGCTGCAGCCGCCGCGCGACCGCACGCGTGGCCAGGTCCTGGCTGAACACCTTCGAGTCCAGCTGCTCCTTGATCTTCGCGCCGTCGACCTTGAAGGCAACGTTGACGCCCAGGGACTCCTGGAGCACGTCCGAGAGCAGATCGCGGTCCAGCGCCCGCTTGGTGAGGCGGTGCCAGCCAACCATGCTGTCCAGCACCAGGATCGACTTGCGCGGCTGCGAGCTCGCCGGCATGTAGCGCTCGGTGTACTCATAGATCTGCCGGTAGATGTGATCGTCGTAGAACTGGTCGGCGACGTCGTAGTGCTCGGCCATGCCCTGCAGAATCCGGATCGTCGTCTCCTGGTCCGGCGGCGTCAGGTTGATGCGCTGCAGCCGTTCAACCAGCGGCTGATTCGGCGCAATGTGCCTGTGGAACTCGTCATAGGTCGTCGCGGCGATGATTCGGATGCCGCGTGCCCCGGAGGCCGCCAGCACCGGCTTGATCGCCTCAACCGCAGCGTCGGAAAGCTGGATGATCTGGTGGAACTCGTCGATGAACAGGACCAGCTCCTGCTTCTCGTCCGCCACGAAGTGCTCGGCCTCGTCGAAGAAGCCCTTGAGCATGGCGGCCATGCGGTTCGAGTCGCCGGCCTCGGAGATCATCCGGGACGGATCGACCTCGAGATAGAGCCGCTCGGCATCAGCGGCCATCGTGGCCTGGACGAGAGCGGTCTTACCCGTACCTGCCTCGGCCAGGAGCAGGGCGTTGCACAGCTCCGGCCTGCTCATCGAGGCCAGCAGCTGGAGCTTCTCGTGCTCGCGGCCGACGATCTCGCGCTCGGCCCTCTTGAGCGGGTCCGACAGCTTCGACAGGAGCGGATAGCCCTCATTCAGGTGCACTTCATGGAACATGCCGTGGAAGACCTCTCGCCAAGACTTGAATTCATCTGATAGATCAGTCGAAAGTCTATCATGACACCATTCGGCACGACTGTGATAGGACGGCGAAAGGCCCCCGGACTCATATCCGGGGGCCTCCTGGCCATTCACTCCGTAGGGGTGCTGTCACAGCCCCTGCTGGCGGTCCTCCTGGGACGAAGCTCCATCCTGCTCGAACTGGTAGTCGTACCGCTCGCTCAGCGGCCTGCTGGACTCCCGGTCGCGCCGTGCCCGCTCGTTCGCCTCCCGCTGCTGACGCATCGAGGCACCCACGCGGTCGACCAGTGCGCGCCCGGCCTCGGCCCATATGTCCTTGCCCTCGTCCGGGGCCGTGATCTCGTCCAGGCCCAGCTCCAGCAGGCTCGTTCCGCTCAGTGGGCTGGGATCGTTCGTCGCCATAGCCTTCTCCTCCTCCGTGCCTGTCTCAGGCCCCGCGCTGCTGCTCGGTGCCCTCGGGCCCGCCCTGGCCCTCGAACTGGTAGTCGTACCTCTCGCTGACCGGCTTCCGTCCCTGCGGCGTGGTGCCCGGCAGCTGCTCCTGAGCACCACGGCCGACAACCGAGCCCATCCGCCCGACCAGTTCCGCCCCGGCAGCGGAGCCCTGGGGGGCCTTCTGTCCGCCATGTCCGGCCAGCTCCGTGTGCAGCCCGCGGGCTGCACCCACGGCAGCTCCCCTGGCGGCGCTGGCGGCGACGCCCCTGGTCGATGCACCGGACTGCTGGGCACGTTGGGTGTGGGCCGCGGAATCCCGCATGGCCTCGGTGCCGAGCCGCCTGGCTCCCTCGCGGAGGCCCTCGGACTGCACGGCCTGTCCGACCTTCGACCGGGCGGCCCGCTGGGTGAGCGGGACCTTCACCGGACCCTGAACCGTGCCGCCGGCATGGGCCTGCTTCGCCTGGGGCTGCTCCTGCCTGGACGATTCCGGCTTCGGCACATCCGCTGAGGTGATCATCCCCGGTGCCGGCTCAGCCTGCGGGCGCGGCCGCCGCTCGACCACGTTGGGGTTGAACCTCGAGCCCGGCTGGCCGGGAGCGGGGGAGGAGGGCACGCTGTATCGGGGACCCCGCACCGCGCCGAGGCCCGCCTGCGAGCTCGGGCCCCGCTGCTCTCCGGTATCGGGGGTGGCCCCGCGGATCGCCGCCAGCTGCTCGGGCGTGTACGACGTCGGGCGCTGGCCGTGCTCCGGTCGGCCCTGGGAACCTTTACTGAGATCTGCCATGATGATTCGTTCCTCTCTATGCGAAAGGCCCCCGGAGAGGTCTCTCCGGGGGCCTTTCAATGAGTTCTGCTGAGCCGTGGATCGGTGTCAGCCGACCGCGGGGGCCTCGGCCTCGACGACCTGCTCGGCCTGGGCGGTCTGCTCCGGACCGGCCTGGCTCTGCTTGGCAGCCGCCTGGGCCTCCTTGGCCGCCTTCATGGAGGCGAACTGGTTGTCCAGGGTCTTGGCGTCGACCTTGAAGTCGCTGGCCTCCACGGACTTGGTGTTGACCACCAGACCGGTGCCGCGCGAGGCCGGCATCACGTTGCCCTTGAAGCCGTAGACGGTGCCGACCTTCTCGCCGTCCTTGTTGAGCAGCGGCTCCGTATTCGGGCCCGCGGCCTTGACGATCTCCTCCAGCTGGCCCACCGAGTAGGGGGCGGTGTTGGCGAAGCGCTCCTTGCCGTCCGGGCCCTTCACGCGCTCGGACTTCAGGTGCAGGTTGCTCTGCTCCGGTCCGCGCGAGTCGCGGGCGTCGACCTGGATGTCGGCGTAGTGCGACTTGCCGTCCTTGGTCGCGCCGTTGTCATAGACCTTGGCGATGAGGTTGACCCCGGTCATTGCGCCCTTGCCCTTGAGAAGTGCCATGATCTCGTCCTTTCGTCGTTCCGTCCGCCACTCGGCAGAACGGCCTTGATCATTCACGTCGTCCGAGCAAAGCCCCGAAGTGCCTGCCGAACTGCTCTATACACTAATACTCCTATAGAGCATTCCGCAACCATTGGAATGATCTTTCGACTCGTGTCCCTACTCGTGCTGGATGCCGTCGGACCGGCCTGCCGGCTCCTGCTCGGGGCCGGGGAGGACCCCGGCACCAGCCACCGCGGCGTCGACCCGCTGCTGGACACGCACCACCAGGCCGGCGTCGAGCGAGGAGGCCTTCGAACGGCGCATCCCGGCCGCCTGTTCCTGCTCTTCGCGCAGCGCCGCGATCCTCGAACGCAGAACCGGCCGCGTGGAGCCGTCCTCCACCGGAACCAGTTCCCGCGAGACCCGGGTCATCGCGGCGATGTCGTCGACAGGGAGGTCGGCGATCGCCTCGGACTGGCCTGACTGGTCGAGGAACTCCATGGCCCCCAGCAGCAGCCGGCGGCGTTCGGCCGCGGCTGCGGTGAACTCCCGCCGTGCCCGCTCGCCGATCTCGACATCGGCCACGAAGTCGTAGCCCAGGTGATGCAGGTCCAGTGCCTTGACCTCGTCGAAGGGGTGCACCGTCCCCGTCTCGATCGACAGCTGGGTGGAGACCTCCGGATCCCCGCCGGCGACGGCGCTGCGCTGGTCAGCAGGACCGGCGACGAGCACCAGCCCCGAGTCGGCCAGGTCGGTGCGCAGCTCCTGGAGCCGTTCGTCGTAGACCTGCTTCATCGTCTCGATGCGCGCGTCCAGCACCGCCCGTCCGGCCTTGCCCGCGGTCAGGTGCCGTCCGCCGGGCTGGCCGTAGATCTCGCGGCCCATCTCCTCGGCCTGGTCGGCGTCCTTCATCCGCTGCAGCGAGGCGTCCTGGCGCAGCGCCATCAGCGAGAGCAGGCGCTGGCCGTACGCGGCGACCTCCTGCTGCTGGGCGTACCACTGGCTGGCGTCGCCGACAAACGGCAGGAAGTGCTGGTACTTGCTCATCACCCGCCGGTGCCAGTCCTCTTCGTAGCGGTAGAAGTCGTAGAGCGGCCGGGAGTCCTCTACGGCCACTTCGGCCTTCTCGGCACGCTCCCATTGCCGGGCCAGGTCGCGGTAGGCGCTGGCCTTGGACTTGTGATGCTGCAGGCGGGAGGCATAGCTGCGCAGCCGGAAGCCGAAGGAGACGACATCGTCCTCCGAGCTGCCGTGCTGCTGCTGGCGCTCTGCGGCCAGGGCGGCCATCTCGGCGTAGTCCATACCCATCACCTCAAGCATCGGCGTACGCACCCGCAGCTCCTCCTCGGGCAGGGCGCGCAGCATCTGGTAGACCCCGTTGACCGCCCGCTCGGTGATCTGGTTGCGGCCCGCGTCGACCAGGCGCTGCCACGCGTCGGTGGGCAGACCCTCGGCCTCCCGGCGCTGATTGGCGTACTCCACGACCCTCTCCATCGCCGCCGGCAGCGGAGAGCCCGGCCGCTCCAGCTGCTCGGCCACCAGCTCGGAGACCAGACGGTTGGCTTTGCGCATCCGCAGATCGTTGGTTCCGGCGCGCCACAGCGAGCGGTCGGCGGGCAGGCAGGCCAGCAGGAACTGGGGGAGGGCCTCTGAGCGCATGCGCTCGTGTGCCCAGCGCTTGATGAAGGTCGTCACGTTCCTGCGCTCGTAACCGACGGCGCTGGACAGGTGCGCGACGGCCTGCTTCTCGTCCAGCCAGGCGTCCACGCCGCGCCGCAACCGGGACTTGTGCCGGTCCAGAAGCTTGCCCCGCTGGGTGCCGTCCTTGGCCAGGTGGCCGTGTCCGGCGTCGACCATCGCCAGGTGGCAGTGGACGTGCTCGGTGTCGACCTGGATCACGCCGACGTAGCGCAGGTCGTCGAAACCGCTCGTGCCCGAGCTCATCCGCTCCAGCCCGTGCATGATCGCCATCCGCAGCTTCATCTGGTCGATGTGGCCGCGGTAGTCCCCGCGGCCTTCGCAGTGAAAGTCCTCGCCGACGATGCGGTGCCGTTTCAGGTATTCCTCATCGAAGGAGAGCACAGTCTTCAGCACCGTCTTGCCGCTCTCGAAGTGTTTCTGGATGTCCCGGGACGCAGCCCGCAGCTGCTCGTCGGAGAGCGACACTGAGCCGTAGCCGAAGGCCACGCCGCCATCGCCCTGGGCCTGGCGCATTGTCGTCTTGGCCTCGACCCTGCTCGTCCCTGCGCGCTCGACCGCGCTCTCGCGGGCCATGTAGCGCAGGATGAAGTCGTCCGTGCGCAGCCGCTGGATCGGCGCGAGCGACTCAGTCGCCTGCTCGCGCGCCATGTACCGGGTGACGTAGTCGCCGGGGGTGCCGCCCCGGGACCCCTTGCCGCCGGGCAGCGGCACACTGAACTCATTGACGATGACCACTGACTGCTTCAGGCCCATCCCGCCTCATCCCTCCGTCGTGTGGATGCACAGAACCCCGGCCGCTGTCCTCCAGCGACCGGGGCCCGTCCTGACTGCTCTGCCCGCCTCGGCCTCAGTGGCCCAGACCGTGCCCGTCTTCCTCGCCGAAGTCGAGGTCGGCGGCGTGGCGGGAGGCCTCGCGCTTGCGCTCCTCGAGCGTCGGCGCGGGCACCTCCTGCCCGGTGGCCTCCTCATCCAGACCAAAGTCCAGATCGTGGGTCGCGCCGGCATCCGGCTCCGCGTCCGCAGGGGCGGCAGCATCCTCCGGTCCGTCCAGGTGCAGGGCCGGGGCCACACGCTGGTGGTACAGGTGCTCGGGCGTGCCCTCAGTGCGCTCCAGCTCAGCCTGATACTGCTTGCGCTCCGCGGTGATCTCGGCCTCGACCGCCAGTAACTGCGCGGTGACGCCCTTGGCAGCCGGCTGCTGTGCCTCCGGCCGCTGGAGGTTCTCCGCCTGCGCGACCAAGTCGAGCTCGTCCTCGCTGAACAGCGAGTTGATCGCGTCGGAGCGGGCCCGCAGGCCCCGCTGGTCAACGACGGACTCGACCGGACCATGACCATCCTTGGAGCGATCAGCGAAGTAGGCCGCCAGGTCGTACTCGGTGGAGGCCAGGTCGATCTCGAGATCGGCGATGCGGTGCACGTTCATGAAGACCACGGGGGCATCGGCCTGGTCCCCGGACGGGGTGAGCACGAGGGCATCCGCCCTGGCGGGCAGCTCCCACTCGATCCCCGTGAGCTGGTCGGGCACAGTGAACGAAGGGCTGAAGTAGCCCTTGGCCGCCAGTGCGACCAGCTGCTCGTCGTCGAACTCGTAGAAGGCGTCGACCTTCTCGCCCTGGCCGTGCGAGTAGGTCACCTGGGTGATCCCGTACGGAAGCGGCTCGGCGGGAGTGATCGAGCGCAGCTCGCCCACGACGTGCAGGTAGGGCCGGTAGTTCTCCTCCTTGCCGCGGTGCTTGAGCTCGACAGAGTCGACCAGCACCCCGATCTGGGCATCGAGGCCGTCGTAGCGGTGCGCCTGCACGCCACGCTCCCGCAGGGCCCGGTCGGCCCACACGTCATTCATCATCAGTCCAGCAGTGCGCATCAGTTGCTCCTCTTCCGGTTGGTCTTCTTGCTTGGGCGGGTGGTCCTGGGGGCGGAGGTGGCCGGGGCCAGCGCCGGGGTGCGGGCGTCGCGTACAGCCCGGATCCGGCGGGTGGACCAGCGCCACATCCCGCGCATCGCGGCGATCTCCGCGGCGGCCAGCAACAGGACCACAAACAGCAGCGGGGCGATCCACATCGCGACGGTCCCGGCCATGGTCAGGTCGCCGCTTGCTGCGCCCGACTGCCGGTGCAGCCACGCGCCGAGCATCGGGATCACGACCATCGCAGTCATTGAGGCCAGCACGTAGTCGGCGATGAGCACGACCGAGCGGAAGAACACCGCCCAGATCAGCACCGGCGATCCGCCGGAGCCCTTCCCGGGGGCCAGACGGCGCAGCGCGCCGGCCAGCTTCGAAGGGCCACGCCCGGGCTTCGGCTTGGCCGCGGCCTTCTCGACGGGGACTGCAGTGGCAGCCTCCACCCGGGCTTCGTGCTCGGTCGCGCTGCCGGTCTTGTCCAGAGTCTGGATCGTCATTCGTCTCGTCCTTCGTTGTTGTCGTGTCGTGTTTGTGCGGGTGTCCCGCCGGTCAGCCGCTGTGGCTGGGTCCGGGGCTGGCGGTCTCGGCCGGTGAAGCAGAGGCAGGCGGCCTCTGCGCGACAAGCTGGTCCCGCGTCCGGCCCGAGGCCCGGTACGCTTCGAACGAGGCGACCGTGCCGTCCTGTCCGGTGGCGAAGGTGAAGACCACGTACTCACTTTTGGCCGTGGACTTGCCGTCGGCGGAGACCGGGTCCAGGCGCGCCACTCCGATGTAGGAGTAGTCCAGGCCCTTCACCGCGGCAACGTCGACGTCGAAGTCGGCCAGCTGGTACGCCGTCCCCGCGCCCTTTCCGGCACCGGTCGCTGCCATCCATTCCGGGATGAACTCGGTGAGGATCCGGGACGAGGTCCCGAGAAACGCGTACCGGGCGTCGAGGTCGGCCTGCGTCTCCTTGACGGTCCGCGAGGCAGCCGAGGAATCCGTCAGGCTCAGCAGCACCGAGCGCGCTGCGGCCCGGTCCCGGTCGGCCCGCTCGGCATCCATCCCCGGCAGGGCAGCCAGCAACCGGGCGTGCTTGGTCTCAAGTGCCGCCTGCGCGTCCTCCTGCTTGCCCTGGAGCTGGACGATGAGCTGGTCGGCCTTGGCGTCGGCGTCCGCCGAACCGTCGGCCAGCAGTGCCGGGGCCAGAGAGAGCGGCGACAGCGCCAGCAGCGTTCCGGTGCTGCAGACCAGGACCTTCCCGGCCCTCGCGCGCACCCAGTCCTTCACGTCCTCGATCACGGTGCCTTCACCTCCTGCCGCAGGGCCTCGCCCGTGGTCGTCGTTCCGGTCTGGACCCCGGAGAAGCTCTTGCGGGTCATGTCGTAGTCAGCCCGGGCCCAGGCCAGTACCGCCGGGGCCTGCCCGGCCGCCGGGCGGGTCTGCACCGCCAACCAGGTGACCCGGATCGTGCCGTCCACCTCGACCGAGTAAGGGCGCTGGGCGACCCACTTGAAGCCGGAGTCGAAGCTCATCGGAATCTCGTTGCCCGCGGCGACGTCCTTGTCGGAGGCCAGCAGGTACCAGGGTTGGAGCGTGGCCTGCCCGACGTCGGGGGCGAAGTACGGGGTGAGGTTCCGGCGCGTCGGCTCGGCGGCAGCCTGGTCCAGCGTCCCGCCCGAGTCCGCCACCGAGGGTGTCAGGTGGCGGTACTCGTTCTGCAACCGGGCGATCTGTTCCGCAGCTCCCTGTGCGGTGACCAGGGCGCGGTCAGCGTCCTTGGCCTCCGGGAGGGCGTCGGTGCGCACCTCGGCGGTGCGGATCTGCTCGCGAAGGGAGACGATCTGCTGAGCCTTGTCGTGGCTGACGGTGGCCTCGCCACCAGAGAGACCTGCGCCGGCCAGGAAGCAGAGCAGCGCAGCTGCCCCCATGCACACCCCCCCGATGGCCGCCCGGCGGCTCATCAGTGCACCCGGGACATTTCCGTCCCTAGTGGGGTCGGCGTCGCCCGGTGCCGCACCGGCGTCCGGCGCGGCCACGAAGCGGGTCTTGCGGACAGGCTTGTCAGCCTGCACACCCGACTCGCCGATCTTTGTCGATGCCATTGACCCTCAACTCGCTCTTCGTCTCGAATACCAGTACAACTCTATCAAGAAGATGAGTCGAAAGGGAGTTGGATCATCTGGAATGATGAGTCGAACCGCCAGCGGGAATGGCGGACAGACCAGAGACCTTCCCTTGCGCGTCGACGGTGAGGTACACCAGCACGGTCCGGTACGACTTGACCCGATCCGGTGCCACCTTGTTCTGGGACACCGCATCGGAGGTAGCCGCAACCTCGACCTGCACGGCATACGTGTACTCGTCCGCGGTGACCTTCACGACCTCGAGGTCCGCGTCGGCATTGACCGCCGAGTTCAGCCCTTGGGTGTCGATGTAGTAGTAGCGCTTGCCCGAGGCGTCTTCGTTGAAGCGCGCCGGCGGCATGAACTGCTTCAGGAACTGCTCGTCCTCGGACAGGTGGTAGCGCTCTTTCAGGTCCCGGCGAGCGGCCTCGTAGGCCTGGCCGGAGTCCCAGGTGAATGCCGTCTTCACCAGGCGGTCCACGATCTGCGTGTCGTCGTGGATCCGGCTCTGGCTCACGCCGAGCGACTGCATGACATCCTGCTCGACCTGCTCGGACTTCGCGGTCCCGACCGAGGCAAGCTGACCCTGAAGGCCCGTGATCCTCCGCTGCTGCTGATCCAGTGCGCCGCGCTGGGACCCCCATGTCAGGCCGGTCACCGTCACGGCGGTAACCAGCAGTACCGCGACCCCGACCACCAGGGCGTTGCGCCGCATGAAGCCCGGTTCCGGCGCTGCCGTTTCGTCCGTGCCGTCAATCTGCTGCTCCTGCATCATCAGCCCTCTCCGCTTCCGTTGCCCGTCGTCGATGCGCCCTGCTGGTGCTCCGCGCCGGCGGCGGTCACCACGACCTTGAGATCCGCGAAAGTCCCGGCCTTCCCGTCGTAGGAGTAGGCCGCGTTCGCCCACGCCAGCACCTGTCCACCCGCGGTGTCCCGGCACAGCCAGATCACCCGCGCCGTGCCCGTGGTGCCCGTGGCGTCCTGGGTGGCGAGGTCCGGCATTACCGACTCGATCGACCATGCGTATGCTCCGGGCGAGGAAGCCTTCAAACCCTCGTAGCGCACGTACCAGGGGAACCGCGGGTCGATCTGCGTGCTCGGGTCGAACGGCGTCACAGAGGTCCAGGAGTAGGCCCCCTTCTCGTCGGCCAGGAACGAGCGCGGGCTGAACAGGGGTGCCAGCGTCCGGCGGTGCTCGGCGATCTGCAGTGTCGCCGCGTTCGGCGTACCGTTGCCCGCATTGGGCTGTGTCGCCGCCTCGTAGTGCAGCTGCGCGAAGCGCTGCTGGGCCTCCGCAACCTTCTGGGCGTCCTTTGCGGCTGCCTCCATCAGCCGCGTCATCTTTCCGGGCAGATCCGGGGCGACGGGAGTGCTCCTGTCATCCTCGATCTGGACCTGGAGCGCGGAGAGCCGGTCGGCGTTGGCCGCGTGCTCCGCCTCGAATCCCTTGCCGCTCAATCCCGCGGCCGCCGCGAGCCCGAGGATCGCCACGCCCATTGCGGCGCTCAAAACCAGGCGCGTCCGCCGCGCCGACTCCTCCGGAGTGCGTGCCTGCCGCTCTCCGCGCCGCTCGGAGCGCCAGCCCTCGAAGCGGGCCTCGAGTTCGACCCCGCTGACCCGCCTGCGGGTAGCGGGGGCCTTCAGCTTCTTCGGCGCGCCGTCCTCGTCCTTGACCGTGTCCCCGGCCCTGCCACGCGCATCATCGTCCGCACTCGTCACGATGCCCGCCCTTTCTCGCGTTGTCCTCATATATGACTCCCAAGTCTATCTGTAATGGTCATTCAATAACGAGTCTGCCCCATTCGACAGGTTACTGTGCACGGATCGGGACGCAGAAAGGGCCGGTGCCCGGATCGTCCGGACACCGGCCCTGCTTCCGCCGGCTACGCAGGCAGGTTGCCGCCCGTGGTGATGAGGTCCGTGACGTCGACGAACACCCACCCCTCGGACTTCATCCGCTCCGCACTGTCAACGCGAACGCGGCCCATGAACGCGCAGTAGCCGGCCTCACCGAGGATGACCTTGTCGCCCTGCACGCCCAGCACCACGAGGGTGTGGCCCGCGGACCCCGTACCCGGCCCGGAACCGACCGAGTACGCCGTCGGCGTACTCGAGACCTGCTTGCCCGTCATGGACGCGATCGCGTGGGCTGTCTGGATGCCGTCGCCCGGCGGGTACTGCTGGAACGAGGTGTACTTGTTCATGAAGTAGACCGAGAACGACACGCAGTTCATGGCGTGGTTGTCGCCGCAGGAGCCCGGTCCGCCAGCGCCGTACTTGTCGTCCAGGAACTTGTCGCCCTCCTGGTTGTACAGGTCGATCAGCTGCCGGGCCTGCTCCTCGTTCATGCCGCCGTCGACGAGGCTGCCCGGGCGCACCTTGGTGTCGCTGTCGCAGTTGCCGAAGATGGAGCGGAGCCCGCTGCCGACCGTGTCGACAATGCCGCCCACGATGTCCTGGACCCCGCCCACGACCGAGGTGTCGACGGTCCAGCCGCTCATCTTGCCGAACCACATCTCGGCGTCGGCCTTACGCTCCTGCAGCTGTGAGGCGTTGTCGGCCGAGCGCTCCCACTTGTCGTGGAAGTGCAGTGCAGCAGCAGAGGGAGAGCCCTGCGAGGTCTTGATCATGTCCTTGAACACGGCCACGTCCCCCGGGCTGTCGCCCTCCGCCATGAATGCCAGCTGGGCCTTGATGGTGTACCAGTCCAGGTTCTTGGACTTGGCATAGTCCAGGAGCATCGTGGTTCGCCCGTTCGACCACTGGCCCAGACCGATGCCGCCGTGCGACTGGCCGGGAATGTGGGTGAAGTTCCCGTCCCAGGCGGTCTGCTTGCGCGGGCCGATCTGGTAGGGCTCGTTGTAGATGCCCTCCACGCTGGTGGGGTCCACGCCCGACTCCTGCGACCAGTTGCCCAGGATGCCCGCGATGTTCTCCTCGGGCATGCCCCAGGTCTTCAGCACGGAGTAGACCGCCCGGGCGTTCGCCTCGGTGTTCGCCGGGACGTCAGCGCCGGGGCCGTTGCGGCTGACGTTGACAATGCAGTTAGTCATGGTCGAGCCGCGGCCGCCATCGAGGCCGGCCTGGTCGAGCACACCCGTGAGGACCGTGCTGAGCACAGCCACCGCGGCAACGGTCGCAGCCACCCCGGATGCGGCCGTGGCCACCGGGGCGACGGTGGCGGTCACGGTGACCCCGAACACGGCTCCTGCCGCCTTGCCGACCAGCCCGCCCAGTGCGATGAACGGCGCTGCGATCGTGTGCCCGACCGCCTTGGCAATCCCGAGGATGAAACCCCAGATCATGCTGGCCGCGTTGGCGGCCATCGCGAGCATCGCGAAGAACATGGTCTTGAGCCACTTCAGGAAGGCCATGACCATGAGAAGCCCCGCAGCCGGGGGAGCGGCCGCCGCGGTGCCGCCGACGGCGACACCCTTAGCGGTCTTGGACAGCAGCTGGCCGTCCTTCTCCTTCTGCGAGGTCCGCTCGTAGCCGGTGCCCCCGGCACCAAGCCGCTTGTCGGCAGGCTCGGCGTCCGGACCTCCGCCGGTGACCTTGGACGCACCGTCGACAACATCCTTGCCGGTCTCCAGGCCCACATTCTTGGCAGCGCCGACCGCTGCCCCGGGCAGCGCGCCGACACCGCCGGCGGCGGCTCCGGCCTGGGCCCCGGCGACAGCTCCCGAGGCAGCCGCTCCCGCGTACCGGCCGGCACCGCGGCGGACCGCGCTGCTGCCGTCGCCCTCGACCGCCTTGCGGGCAGCTCCCCCGGCCGCCCCGGCGGCGACACCGTCAAGGCTCTTGGCAGCCTTGGCAGCCTTGGCAGCCTTGGCAGCCTTGCTGGTCTTGCTGGTCTTGCTGGCTGTGTCGGCCGCACCTGTGGCCTTGCCAGCGGCAGCCCCTGCGTCCGGGGCCGGTGCGGTTCCCAGGTGCTTCGACCCGCGGCCCGCAGGCGTCGGGTCCACGGGCTGCGGCGCGGGGGAGGCCCCCGGGGTTTTCGGCAGGCCCTTGGCTGCATCCCCGGACGGGGAAGGAGCGGAGGCCGCTCCGGTACGGGGCCCGGCGCGGCGTTCGCCGGACCCCTCACGACGAGGGGGCTGCGACTCCTCCTTCGCACCCCCGTCGGCGGACCTGCGGTCCCCGCGGGGCGATGCAGCGCGCCGGGTCGGGTCATCCCGCCGCGTCGGCTTGTCGATGGCCATAAGCTTGTCCTTTCCGGCTCGATGCCTGGGTGGTGACTGCCCGCTCCGTGGAGCGCGCTCAGTGATAGACGGTCAGGAAGTCCCCGGCCGAGTTCGCAGTGCTGTTGGACTGCACATCGCGCAGCTTCACGTCCAGGCCGAGCAGCTCGAGCAGAAGCCCGGACTGGTACTCCGACTTGGCCTTGCCGTAGTCCTGGTAGGCCTGGGAGAGGTTGTTCATCACGTTCGTGAGCGGGCGCATCGTCACATCGGAGGACCGGTAGTCCTTCTTCAGGTCGGTGCCGTCGGAGAGGACCCACTTCTTGTCCGAGACCTGCTGGCTCGTGCTGTCGCTGCCCTCGGCGCGCTTGTCGGCGAGGAACTGCACATAGCCCTTCCCGGCGGGCACGAGCGTGTCGAGGTAGCCGTCATAGACGTTGCCCGCGCGCCAGTTGAAGTCGAATCCGCCGGGCACGACATGGCCCGTCTTCAGCTCGAGCGTCGCCTTCCCGTCCTTGGCCTCGGCCGCCGAGGCACCAGCCACCTGATCACCTGCGATGGAGGTCGGAACGGCCGGCGGACGGAGGAAAAGCCCATCGACCTTGGTGGTCGCCAGGTCGGAGGTGTACGACTCGACCTGCTTCAGGCTCGTGCGCATCGCGAGCAGCTTCTGGTCGAGCTTGTCCCGCGTCTGCTGCTCCTGGGTCTTCAGCACGACGTCGTAATAGGCCCGGGCCGGGTCGAAGCTGGCCGCGTCCAGGGCCGGGATGTCGGTGGTGCCCGACGCACCCGGGTTGATGATCACGCGCCACTGGTCGTACTTCTTGAAGCTCGAGTCGCCCACGACCTGGTCATCCCTGCTCTGCTGCCGCTCGTCGTAGGTCAGCTCGGCGTTCGCGCGGACGGTCAGGTTGAGCACCTGCCGGTCGAAGGGCCGGTCCGCGTCCAGGAGGACCCCGACGTAACCGGTCGAGCCGAAGACGTGGAAGGTGCCCCTGATTCCGCTGGTGCTGACCTTTTCGGTCTGCAGCTTGTCGTTGGTGCCCAGCAGGAAGGCCTGGTAGTCCGCCGCGTTGTACGAGATCGCCGCGCTGGCGGGGAAGTGCATCATGACCAGTGCCCTGTTGCCGGTGTGATTGGTGTAGACCCCGTCGACCGTGCCCTTGAGCTGGGTCTTCGAGGAGGTGAACTCGGTGTTGTAGAGCGCGGTGTGCGACACCGCGTCGCTGCCCGCCTTGAAGGCGGCGGCACCCGAGCCGGCCACCACGACCAGCCCCATCACAGCGAAGATGCCGAAGAACACCCCGAAGCGCTCGATTGCGTGGTGCGAGTCGAGCTTGAACCGCTTGCCGAAGGCCAGCGCCTTGTCCTTGATCCCCATGTCCGTTCCCGTTCGTCCTGTTCCTTGCTCTGCCTGTCCTGCTCGTCGTCAGCGCCGTCGTCCGACCCCGGAAACGACGCACCGGGCCGGTTGAGGCCTGGTGACCTCAACCGACCCGGTGCGGTCCGTCGACGCTTTGTGTGCCCGGCCGTTGATTCCTGCCGCGCCGGGCTTAGCCCAGGACGCCGCTGGTCAGTACGTGGCTGACCGTCTGCACGAGGACCGAGCCGCCGCCGAGGTCCTCGAGGGTCTTCTGGCCGCCGGAGCCGATGGTGTTGATCAGCGACCACCCGCCGGTACCGAGCGCGCCGCCGACCAGGATGAGCAGGGCGATGGTGCCCCAGCCCTGCTGCTGGCCCGCGGACTGCGGGGTAGCCATCAGCTTCTTGATCAGGAGCACGCCGCCCCAGACCAGTCCGACCGCACCCAGGAGCATGAGCAGCAGCCCGCCCCAGAGCTGGATCTGGGACTTCGCGTTCTCCAGGAAGCTCGTCAGGTCCCACGCCGCGGTGGGCAGGGCGACCCGCTCGAATGCCGCCTCGTAAATCTTCGTCATGGTTCTTTCCTCTCGCCTATCGAATGGTCGCTTGCATGACATGTGTCACGAGGCGACTGGCATAACCGATTCGCCTAGACAGAGCACAGCGCCCTATCAATGGTCTCTCCCGATGCGACGTGACTCCCCGTTGAGCGGGACGAAATGCCTGCAATCATGCGGCCGACCCCTCTCTAGGGACTCGTATACGTGCACATCATCAGTGACCAATCTACATCATTCGAGTAATCAGTCATAGTCGTATTAGTGACGAGTCGGATACGAGTCCGGAATGTGCTCGAAGACCAGCGCAAACGAGGTGTCGGCGGTAGGACTGACGTTCTGCTCAAAAACGTGTAGATTTCACATGACGGGGCGCGCGGTGTGCGGCTCCGGCACGGCTCGGCATACGCTTCTTGCTGAGCCCTTCGCGCCCATGTACCCGACCAGGAGCCCAAACCAGATGAACGCCTTGCCCGGAGACCTCTTCGCCCGCCGACTGCGACAGGAGAGGGAACGCCTGGGCATCAGCCAGGCTGAGCTGGCCCGCAGGATTGCCGAGATCCTCGGAACGAACGTCGACCCTTCGGCGGTGACCCGGATAGAGCAGCAAATCCGCGCCGTCCGCCTGGACGAGGCGGTCGCCGCCTCCAAGGCCCTGGACGTCCCCCTGGCGATCCTGGTCGCCGAGGATCCGGAGGCAGAGAGCGAGGCCCAGCTGCAGCAGTACCTCGCCGACCTCGCAGCGGCCCAGCGCGAGTGGGAGAAGAACAGGCTGGAGGTGCTGCGGCTCTCCAAGGCCATTCAAGTGCTCGGCGGCGGCGCTCAACTCAAAGGTGTCGTCGACTTCCGCCTCCTGGAAAGCATCGACGCCCGCGTCCCGGTCGAGGAGGACGACCAGCACGGGCACCGGGTTGCCCCCGGCATCGAGGGGTCTACAACCCCAGACGCATGACGCTGTTGCGTACCGCAGGATTGAACTCGCGGTCGTAGACGTCTACCGTCGCTGCCCGGCTCCACCGGCCAGCGCGCATGATCTCCTCCGTGCTCGCACCGTTGCGCCGCGCCTGGGTTACGTGCCCGGCCCGCAGCGAGTGGAAGCCGTAGGCAGCAGGGTTCATCCCGGCCTCGACCATGCGCGAGAGCAGCATCGTGTGCAGCGCGTCGCCGCTCACCGCCCGTGCATGGATCCGGGCGTCCTTCCTGTTGCGGTACGTTGCCCGGAGCAGGGGCGCGCCCGAGGCCAGGTCGGCGCTGCTGATGAGCGCCGTTGAGCCGGCGGCCCCGCAGACGTGCTCCTCGAGACCGTACGAGAACAGCTGCTGCAGGATCCCGCGACGCCGTGTGCGCGCGTCGTCCTGCCGGGCGAGCCCGAGCAGCACGACCCAACGGTGCACCGCACACGGGGGACAGGATGCCGGCGAGCTCCCGAACGGCAGCACGACCACGTCCGGCAGCGCGTTCTCCGGGTCGGCCTTCGAGGCCCCCACATGAACGTGGACACCATCGACCGGGTGCAGCTCGAGCCTGTTCAGCGTCAGGGCCGCCGCCTCGCTCCTGCGCAGGGCCCCTGCGAACCCGAGCCACACCGCCAGGGCGTCCCTGGTGGCTGACACGCCTGCCGGATATGTGTCGTGCTCCATCACCGCGATGATCCGGACCACGTCGTCCAGAAGCAGAGGGCGCTTGCGCCGGGGCCTGGTGGCCCGCAGCTTGGCCAGCCCGCGCACGAGATCCACCACGCCGCGGTGGGCCGTGGGATCAAGAAACCCGCCGCGCAGATGCCTCTCGCCGATACCGGCCAGACGCTGGCGGATCGTCGCGACAGAGAACCGGGGGAGCCCGTCGTCATCGAGCTGCGTGGACATCCAGGCGACGTACCAGCGGACGGTTTCCGGATGCGCAGGCAGCGCCTCCAGTCCGTGGCCGGTACAGAAGTCATCAAAGGCACGCCACGCCGTGGCATAGGCGCGCCGGGTGGCAGCAGACAGCGTGTGTCCTTCCAAAGACCGCGAGATCTCCTCGAGCTCACGCAGCTCGTCGTCCACCTCCGGCTCCGGCGGGACCGTCGGAGCGCTGAGTGCTGCAAGCCTCGCCTGTGCTGCCATGACTCCAGTCTCGACTCACTGGCCGAAGAATCCAAGTCGCAATGGTCTGTCAGTGGCGATTCCCCATACCCGCGATCGACGGGGCAGCTTTGAACCGGGTCTCTGGTAAGTGCGCTTATCGGGCCATGGAGGGAGGTACCCGTCGCGTGACGCGCTGACTGTTCTGACGGGCCCCTCCGACGGCGACGGTGGAAGAATCAGGAGGATGACGACGGCGCTTCCTGACCTCTGGACCGACTGGTGCCTGGTCAGGGGTGTGCCCGCCGGAATAATCGACGAGGCCACAGTCTCTCGCTTTGTGCAACAGGTGCAGCCGTCCAGGGCTGTGCTCTCGACACTGCGCCGGCAGCTGGCTCCCAAAGATCCACCAGCCCCCGCGTGGCCGCGCGGGCACAGGGAGGACCCTGATTCCCTGCAGCGGTTGATCCGGCGTGGGACCGCGATCATCCAGCACCCGGACACCCACTGGGTCTTCCGGCTCCGGCTGCGCCGGATGTTGTTCGCGGCGGTGCTGCTCGCGCCGCGCTCCCACGGAGGCCTCGGACTGGACAGGTCAGGTGCGCTTGGGCTGAGGCCGGACAGGATGCGCGAGCTGCGCCAGTGGATTGGCATCGCCGAGGACCCGAGCGCCTGCCCGGCGTGCGCCACCTGGTCGTGGCTTGATGTGATTGGCACCAACAGCGGGTGGTCGCACGGCTCCGTCCGGGTCCTGGGGAACCGCCGCGACGAAGACGGCCCCGCGCACCGGCACCTTCGGCCGGACCCCAATCCGGACTGGCACCTCTGCGTCGGTATGCTGCCAGCCGTGGACCGCTGGGGATGGATCGATGCCTACCGCTCCATGCACCCATCCTCGCTGTCGGCGGTCATCAGTGCCGCGGCCCTGCTGCTCGACGGTCCGGACCCCGCACCTGCGCCGGTGCCTGCTGCAGTTGCGATGCCGGCCAGCCCCCGGCGGCAGATGTCGCGCGAGGAGGAAGAGCAGATCCTCAAGCGCGCCGATGAACTGACCGCGCGCGTCGAGGCGATCCTTCGCGAATTCGATAACGGCCAATAAAATCGTGTGCATGGGATTCAACTGGGAGCAGGTCCTCGGGACCAAGGGTGCAGGCCTCTCCGACACCTACGACCAGAGCGCCTCGGACGCGCTGTACCAGGACCACCCGAGCGCAGCTCCGCCAGCAAGTCCGGAAGACCCGGGCGATGAGGTCGTCCGCCTGCCATTCGACGAGAGCTGAGCCTCCAAAACTCCCACGCCGGGATGTCCGTTTTCGGACATAACCGCAGGTCAGCGCGCATGCACACTTAAGTGTGCAGTCCCCCGGGGACATGTCCTTAAGTATTCGCGTGATGTGTTCCCTGTAATGACAGGAATTTCCTCCACTCGCACGTGGTGCTCATCGCTCCAGCGCTGCCCACTTAACGTGGGAAGTTGGGTTTGGTTTTCCCGAAGTCTAAGTGTCTATTGGCTCGCTGGGCACCCCTGCAAGCGATGCGAAACGCCGATCGTACGCGAAAAGTTCATGAATCGCTCCAGCCACTTTTGCCCGGTTTGCCAGCGAAATCGCTAGCTTGAGCGTCAGCGGAGGCCGATGAGCATATGGTGATCCAAGGGCGCGCGACCGTCACGTTGGGGATCCGGACGTGGCCGTGCTCGACTGCTCTTCCCATTGACATTCATGTTTTGCCGGCCGAGTGGTTGAGTCAGACTGGAACGAGGCATGATCAGTTTCAACGTCAGTGGTCGCGGCTAATGTCCATAACATCGAACGAATGGAGGACGTACCATGGCGCTGAAGACGTCGCTGGCAGGGCGGGTGCGGAACACGACACTGCCGAAAACCCATGCGCTGCTCCCGCTGCACGAGGCGGTCGTCAACGGCATCCAGGCGATCGACGCGCGGTTCCCCGACGATGCCGCTGGCCGAGGGCGTCTCACCGTCCGGATTCACCGGGAGCGGCAGGGCGCGTTCGACCTTAGCGCGGGCTCTCCCGGCCGCGCACCGCTCAAGATCATCACCGGTTTCAGCGTCGAGGACAACGGCATCGGGTTCACGCCCGACAACATGACGTCCTTCGAGACGCTCGACAGCGACTACAAGGCCGGTATGGGTTGCCGCGGCGTGGGCCGGCTGCTCTGGCTGGTGGCGTTCGATCGCGTCGAGGTGCGCAGCGCCTACTACGAGGGTGGGACCCTTGCGGGACGTCAGTTCAGGTTCTCGGTCAGTCAGGACGTCGTGCGCGACGACGCGCCCGACGGACTGACCGATGCCGGCAGCTCTGTGTGTCTGGAGGGCTTCAAGAAGCCGTACCAGCAGAGCGCGGCGAAGACGGTTGAGGCCATCGCGCGCGAAATCTTCGAGCACTGTATCTGGTACTTCCTCCGCGACGGCGGCGCTCCCGACGTGTTCGTGTCTGACGACGATGAGACGTTCTCGCTCAAGGACTTTGTCGAAGAGCTCGGGCACTCCGAGACGGCAGCGTCGTTCGAGGTCAAGGGCCAGACGTTCGAGATGCTCAACCTGCGCCTCAAGACCTCGGCCCGCAACGCGACGCCGCGCCTGCACTGGTGCGCCGCGAACCGGGTCGTCAAAGACGAGAGCATCGCGGGGAAGCTGCCGGGCCTCTACGCGCGCATGAAAGACGGCACCTCAACCGAGTTCACCTACGTCTGCTACCTGTCCTCGACCTACCTCAACGACCACGTCAGGGCCGACCGCACGGACTTCGACCTGCCGGAGCGCATGGCGGGCGACGCCCTGATCGACGAGCCGACGCTCGACGACATCCGTACAGGCGTCCTGCAGGAGGTCTCGAAGGCGCTGACGGAGCCGCTGGCATCGGCGCGGGTCGCGAGCAAGGAGCGGATCCACCAATACGTGAGCACCAAGGGGCCGAAGTACCGCCCGCTCATAAAGCGCATCGAATCAGCCGGGATCGTCGTGGACCCGTCGATGAAGGACACCGACCTCGAAATGGAGCTGCACAAGCATGCCCAGAGGATCGAAACCGATTTACTGGCAGAGGGCCAGGCCGTATTCGCGGATTCGAGCGGCGACAAGCCCGAAGATTACGACGAGCGCCTCGCCAAGTACCTCGTGACAGTGAAGGATTTCAACCAGTCCGACCTGGCGAACTACGTCGCCCGACGACGAACGACCCTCGACATCCTCGCGAAACTCATCGAGTCGGACGGCAACGGCAAGTACGCCCGCGAGGACCGAATCCATGAGCTGCTCTTCCCGATGCGGCAGGACTCGAACGAGGTCGGGGTCGACGCGTCAAACCTGTGGATCCTCGACGAGCGGCTCGTCTTCCACGACTACCTCGCGTCCGACAAGACGTTCAAGAATATGCCCGTCACGGACGATGCCTCGACGAACAGACCAGACATTCTGGCAACCCGCGTGCTCGAGCCGGACTTGCCCGTGCTCGCGTCCGAAGGGCAGAAGCTGCCGCTGCAGTCGATCGTCGTCGTCGAGCTCAAGCGTCCCATGCGCAATGATGCGACGGCGGAGGATAAGAACCCCATCGCACAGTGCCTCGACTACGTCGCGCGCGTCCGTGAGGGCAAGGCGGCGACTGCAACTGGGCGACCGATCCCGTCGAGCGCGCAGGAGCCGCCGGCTTTCTGCTATGTCATCGCCGACCTGACGCCGACGATGGAGCGCATGTGCAAGCTGTCGACCCTGACCAAAACACATGACGGGCTCGGGTACTTCGGCTACATCGAGCCCTACAAGGCCTACGTCGAAGTCATCAGCTTCGACGGTCTCGTCAATGCGGCCACAGAGCGGAACAGGGCGTTCTTCGATAGGCTCGGCCTGCCGTCGAGCTAGGCGACGATCAGCGACATGCTCCTCCGCGTAGCACGGCTGCATGTCCGATGTTGTGGGACCTTCGGGGAGGTGTGCCAGAGCTAGTCAAGTGATGGAGGTCCCGATGGGCTGATCGTCAGGCTGGAGGCGTTGGACCTGAGGTCTTGAGCCGGTGGGTAGGTGTCAGCGGTACCAGCCGCGGCGGGTGGGTACTTCTATCCGCGGCATTTCGTGCGGTTTCAGCGGGCGTTGGGGAACCGGACGGATGGTGTAAGGGGTGATGCGGTCCTCCTCGTGCTCCCTCTCGATCATTTCTGCGGTGCCCTTGTCAGTCCTGCGGATGTGGTCCACAGCCCATGTCAGGAGGACGTCGAGGCGATTGACTTCCGCTTCTGCAGCCAAGAGCCGTTCATGAGCCGTCACCGAGCCGTAACCGCACCATTGACGGAGCATCTCATGAATGGGTCTTTGGCGGCGCAGGTAATAGTCGTATTCAAACTCAGCTGAAGTGGCTACCGGTTCCCGGGTTTCCCAGTTTTCAATTGTTCCGCCCCGTTTGGATTTTTCTCGAGCCACTGCTTCCTCGGCCATGACGAGGTCCAGGACCGGGGCCGGGTTCCTGCGGCAGGCCAGCTCCACGACAGCCAGCGCCGCACGCGGCGACAAGAACACCTCGCCGTCATGAACCAGCCAAGAAAATCGGGATTGGAAGGCAGCCACGGTCTGTCCGGTGAGCGTTTCGAAGGCACCGTGATCGTGGACCGTCAATGAATCGTCGCTTGAAGCGACAGATAGCTCGGCGACCTCCGAAGGTATCACCAGCTCCAGTGCGGCCCACAGGGCCGACGCCTCGTGTTCGTCGATGGACTCGGCCTTGAGCCGCCTCCAGCCATCCATCGAGGTGTCGTACGCGACTACGTCTTCCCACGGCACCTTGAGTCGGGAACGAGGGACGTTTTCTTCCCTGCCCGGTGAATGGCCGTCCAAGTGACGGATGTCGACCCGGAATCTTCGACCCTCCTGGTGCACCGCCACGATGTGCACCCGCTCGGACGGCGCATCGTCACGCAGCCTGTAGGCCCACTCTTCCCCCGGGCACGGACCACGGGAAACCTCAGCATTTGGTTCCATAGCCGCTCATTATCCGTCCACACCAGGCTGCTGTCTCCTAGCAGATTGGTGCCAACAAGTTAGCCGAACGAGAAACCATCAGCTGGAACTGCGCAGGACCTGGCTTTTGTTCAAAACTACGTTTTCGCTGTGGTGCCCCGCGCGTTCCCTCGATTTGTCCGGTGCTCTGGGCGAGGATCAAAGAATGAGCGCGGCCAAGGCTGACACTGTTTCCGATGACCAGACTCCTGAGCCTGGGAGACTGCAGACGCGGGTACCGGGGCGGGCACGGCCCCAGAAGCAGGCCCTCCGGGAGTTCGAGGAGGGTGTCGCCCAGTTGCGTCAGCAGTACGACCCGGTATTCTGGCCGCTCGTCGTCCCGGAAGCCAAGAACATGTTTCGCTGGCGCGTCCAGTTGGAGTGCGGATGTACGCACGAGGTCTACACGCACGGCGAAGACAATTATCCGGACGATCGCCGCTACCCCGACCTCATCAGTCAGCGCAGGCTTCCCTCCGGGGAGTTCTGGTGTACGACTGACCATGGGCCCGCTGCCAAGCCGTATCGTGACATCGTCGAGTGGGTCGACAGGAAGATCACGGAATTCCCAGCTGATGCTGAGGAACCTGACTACGACTGGATGGACGCCGAGGACTGGGCGAAGATCCGGAAACCCACGCCACACTCGTCGGCGTTCTGGCGGGTCAGGCTCTCCTGCGGGCACTATGAGCAAGTCTGCACTGATGTGGATTGGAAGCCTGAGGACGGGCCCAAGCTGGTGTCCGAGGAGCGCATCGTGGAGATCCGCCGTGATTTCGAGGAAAGCTGGGCGGCAGTGGATAACCCTGGATGGCCTGAAAGGGGTTTCGAGCGAGACCACATCCGGAAGATGATCGATCTGCGCTGGCCGCGCCCCGAGCCCGAGAGGGACTGCTTCACGTGTACGCATGTGCGGCGGATCACTGGCTATCAGCGGATCGGCTGGCTCGTTTCGAGGACGAGGCCGGCACCACGCCCGTCTACGAACCTTGATCGGGAGAAGATCGAGGCTCGACTCGCCGCGGCGGAGGCTGAAGTCCGGCGGCTGCGCAAGCAACTCGACAACCCAGACAACGCTTGAGTCCACAACGAGGCGATCTTGACTTCGTATTTTGGGAGGGTCGCATGAACTACACCCTCGATGGGAACGAGAAGCGGACCAAGGACGCCTATGCCGAGTTCAGCGTTCGGCAGTTCGTCGCGTTCAGGAGATGTTCTATGAGGATTCGTAGGGCTATCCTCGGCAGATGAACCAACATGCAGTACCGACCGAACCAGGCCAATACATATTTGCGTTCAGCCTCAGCCGAGGGTGGCTTCGGATAGCTGGGACGTGTGCAGTTGCTGCGGTGGTTATTGCCGTCGTGGCAAACGCAACCGAGCCGTTCCGAGCCCCCTTAGGAATCGCGCTAGGCGTCCTCGCGATAACCCTACTCATCGCATTTGCCATCAAAGGTTCATCACGACGGCAGACGCAGGAACCAGCGGCAGCCCAAGCCCGCACGGGCGGGCATCGGAGGTTGTTTGGCAAAATGCGGGGCAGAAGGTCCTTAGCGGCAGAACTGGCTCTCCTTGCAGAACTCCATGCGAAGGGTGCACTCTCTGACGAGGAATTCAGCGCCGCCAAGCTCAGTACCCTTGCGGACTGATATCCAGCGGTTGCTTCGTCAGTCTCATAGCGACTTCAGGGGTAACTTCGGCCAAGAATTTGCCCATTGTGCCCCGCAGCGAGGGAAAAAGAAGGCCCACCGATGGGGGACCGGCAGGCCTTCAGCACGCCACGCTACAGCAGCGCGCATGGAACATCGACTGGACTAAGGCGTCAAACGAAGGAGTGCCAAGTTGTTGTTCTTCTCGTTGTCTGGGGCATGGATAAGGGTTGTTTCCGGCGTTGGAAACGCTGCCCGCCGCAGCCGAATAGTGCGACTATTCAGCTGCAGCTATCCGCGAGGTCGGGGCTGGGCGCTCGGTCGTAGTGTCGGGACGTATTGAAGGGACATTGATACTCTGGGCAGAGGGGAAAGGGGGAACAGAAATGGGTCTTAGAAGTCTTTTTCGGCGAAAAGACGCAACCGCGGCACCCATGAGTCCAGTCGTGGCGGCAGGACGTGTCCCAGACGCGCCCATATCACCTGAGCTCCAAGCGGAACTGCGGGAAGCGTGGGCAGAACTAACTGAGGCGGCCAAGGCATCGAAAGTGACAAACTTCCATGCCTGTACACGTACCTCACGGCACTGGACCGAGGACCCGGCGGCAGTCAGAGCCATAGCGGCCACACTCCGTGAATTCCCGGATACAGACAGCCAGCAGACACCATAGTGACCTACGGGGCGTTCGTCCGAGGTCATCACAGCTCGCCGGAAGGCCGGCGGTACGAGATTTCCACTAAGATCCTGGGGCAAGTTTGCAAGGTCTGGACGCTGCCGTGGCGAGGATTGATCCGTGCAAAGCACATCCGCGGTTTAGCCGCCGTGATCTACAAGCAGATTTGGTCCGTGTCGATGCTCCACCCTGTGTCCTCATGAAGAAGATGAGGCTCCGGTACGCCGGAGCGTGTCGGCTGTGCGGTGCATCTCTTCCGGCAGGGACGGAAGCGATCTATGAAAGCGATACGAAGACCGTCCGATGCTTGGAGTGTGCCACCGAGACCCCGGAAACAACCCCCCACCTGGAACGAGTTGGTGATCACTCGTTGTCCACTGAGTCTGGAATCGCTGGCTCGTCAGCCCGACGCGAGTATGAGCGCCGCAAAGCGAAAGACGAGGAAAAGCTCCGCGAGAAGTGGGGTCCATTCGGCGGCATCGCAGTCGTCCTCTCTGACGAACGCCAAAGCACCAAATCCTGGGATCGAGGCGCGATTGGCGAGGAACGCCTCGGCGCTCGGCTGGATGCCCTGGCCGCCGATGGCCTGGCCGTCCTTCACGACCGACGCATTCCCGGCTCGAAAGCCAACATCGACCACATCGCCATCACTCGCAGTGGTATCTGGGTCATCGACGCCAAAAGGTACAAGGGACGGCCTGAACTGAAGGTCGAGGGTGGCATCCTGCGCCCACGCGTGGAGAAGCTCCTCGTCGGCCGACGTGATTGCACGAAGCTGGTCGATGGGGTGCTCAAACAGGTCGACGTTGTGCAAGACCTCGTCGGGGATATTCCGGTCACCGGGGCGCTGTGCTTTATCGAAGCCGATTGGCCCCTGATCGGGGGCGCATTCTCGACCCATGGCGTTCATGTACTTTGGCCGAAACGGCTAGCAAAACTACTTGTAGAAATGTCGGCCGGCGACGTTGATGTGGCGGCGGTGCATGAGTCGTTAGCCTCCCGGTTCAAGCCTGCTTGAGTCAGGTGCCCACGTTCCAGGCCGCTCGGAACCACACTGAGGGATAGCTTGCTGGAACGAAGTCAGGCATCGATCGGTAGTGAATTTGCGGTCCGGCCGCCTGCCCAGCCTCCCATGATGAAGCATGGGCCCCCTCGACGTCGCGACAGTTCGGGAAGCCCGTGCCAAGCGCCGTTGCGGAGCTTTTCGCGAGGTTCGTCAGATTCTGGACCGCGGGCAGGATGCCCGCTGGGTCGGGTACATGTGCAGCCATTTATCCATGCCCTCCACGAAGCCAACTGACTTCGGATACGGCAGAGCCAAGCCGCTAATTACGCTTTTCGGCCGGCCGGTACCTGTCACCAAAAGCGACCAAGGAGCTCTGGAGCAGCGTCATGCTGCCCAGTATGTCCACTGGCCGGGAACGGGTTTCTGCCGGCAGTGGGCTGACCATCCAGGCGGCGAACACGTTATGCGGAATCTTCAGGCTCATCGCCTGGTCAAAGAGGCGCAGCACAGGTTCGTGGAAGAGCCCATCTTTGAGCTGGAAGCCCGGGCAGAAGGTTCCCTCGCCGATGAATACCCGAACTGCCCGGAGCATGGCCTCCGGGTCGCCGAGGGATAGGAAATGCGTCTCCAGGTCTGCCGCTGTCGGCATGGTGAATTCTTCGCGGATGCTGTTCCAGATATGCTCCGGGACAGCCGGCCAAAACCGCTCAACCTTCGCATTCGACGCAGTAGGCATGGCCGCCCTTCTCGCGGGCCTTCTGCGAACGGTGACGGACCAGGAAGCAGGACCAGCAGGTGAACTCGTCGTCAGCCTGCGGAATGACCTGGACGACCAGCTCTTCGGCAATGAACTCCCCGCCAGGGGTCAGGCCGTCCAGGGCGTCAGCCTCGTCGAGCTCCTGAACCACGGATTTCGCATCCGGGGCTTTGGCGGACTTCAGGGCCTCCAGGGAGTTTTCCTGGGATTCCTTGACGTCGGTGCGCAGTTCATCGTAATCGGTTGCCACGGAGGTGCATCTCTTCTCTGTTGATGGGGATTACCGATCCTGCAACGTACAGGACACGGGAAGAATTCCCAAAACAGTTCGTTCCTGCGCGGGCGCTTGGACCAGGGGCGCTTGACCTGCAACCCTGATCGTGCTGCCGCCGGGGAGCCTCATGCGCGGCGGCCAACACGAAGTTGCCGCACGGTCGACGAGCCCGCTGCGGCCATAAGCGCGAAGATAACACCGGCGAGGCCACCGCTCCAAGAGCCAACGATGAGGCCCACACCTCAATCTGTAGGGGCTGACGCATCCTTGGTGTGAACGGAGGTTCCAAGGAAGTCACCGGCCACTTGAAGCAAGCTGACGGTATCGAAGTAGTCAGGCACCTGGGCCCGGTGGACAGCGTCATTACGGGCATCATTCAGGCGTTTCAGATCCTCGAAGGTCACGTCGAACTCAAACCCAGAGACTTTCGCTATGTCGATGGAAATGCCAAGGGTCGGCCGAGCCTCCAGGCGCGCACGCTGTCGCTCCGGAAGATCCCCAATCCTCTCGTCCAGAATGCGGACGAGTGCGATCTCAAGTGCAGCCGCGGCGTCGATCACTGTACGCCGGTAAAATCCGCGTGCGAATGCCGCATGCGCGTCCCGGATAAGAAGGTACTCCAGGGGCGGCTCCTTACCGTCACGGACAGCGGCAAGAATCGACTGCCATTCAGCAGCGGTGACCGGCTGAATGTGACGGGTGGTGAGTCGAATACCTAGAGCGCCTTCGTGCTGTGGAGCAATGAAGGTCAGTCCGGCCCCGACCGTTTCCGCATCGTAGACCCTATGATCCGGATCGAGATCCTGTCCGGTGAAAATCTCGACCCAGGAACGCACATGGTCGAACCAGAACTTGATGCACTCTCCGAGCTGCTGGTCAGGACCCCGCCATGATTTGGTTTCATCAATCGGAGCCTCGACAGCCGTGATGACGATTCGGCGCAATGCGGTCGCCGGCTGAAACTCTTTAGCAATCCACCCTGCGGACTTTATCGTCCACTCGACCAACTCCCCGTCGCGGGACTCAGGGACCGCAACGCCGTCGATCGCAGGGGGACCACCTGCGGGGGGCCTGTCCTGCGGCATCACCACGTCAAACTGAACACTGCCGTACCCGGACGAGTAGGTCCCGCCTAGAGCTGCACAGGACACCCAAATCGGAACGGGCAGCTCATAGATCGCGGTCACGGGCTCGGAAGCGGGTGGAGTCACTTCTGCCGCATTTATCTCGTTCACGGTTCCAAACTACTTGGCCCCAAGGCTTTGGCCAGCGGATTTACGCCAGTGCCCTGGCGGCGTCGTAGCCGGCGGACTTCAGCAGGTTGTTCCGGACCTAGTCATATCTTCTGGTGGTCCGCGGATCGGCATGGCACATGCGGCCCTGCAACGCGTGCAGCGAGGTGCCGCTGTCCAGGGCGATCGTGGCGGACGTGTGCCGCAGGCTTGGGAAAGGCGAAAGGGGCTGATGACGTGTCGAGGGAGTCGGCGGTACATCTCATCGAGCACAGCCCACTCCAGTCCGTCGGTTTGGTCGTGTTGCCGGTAGGCTGCGAACGCGGCACGAACCCGTTGAACGCGCTCGACGACGCACAATTTCGCGCTGATACCGTGGAACGAAGGCAAGTGGCCGGTTATTGAACATGTTCAGGGGAAGCATGACGGAATGGAAGCCAGGCTGGTGGGCTCGAATGTTCATGGGCGCAGGGTCATGGGTCCTGGCGATCGGCGAGGGCCGTCTGCATGTCCGCGGAATTCCACAAGAGTTCGCGGTCGATGTACTGGACGTCCTCGGGCTTGCTGTCGATCAAGGTTCGAGGCGGATCTCCATCACCCTCCCTCGCCGGACAGAAGTAGTGCTCAATGGGCTGTCTCGTCGCGCGGTGCGTGAGGTCGCCGCTGCGTACCACTCCGAGCTCGATGAGCGACGGCATCTCGCCGCCCTGCTCTCAAAGGCTGAGGAGCAGGGCGAGGCGGCCAGCCTGTGGTGGTCCCGGGTCCGGGATGTGATGGACCGACTACGGTGGGCGGACCAGGACACGATCGCCGCGCTCGAGGGCTCCCGTCCGGACGTCGCTGTGTGGCTGGCTGCCGACAGCGATCCGAGGCTCTCCGGGCTTCCCAGGGGTAAACGTGAGGACCAGCGTGCCGCAGTCGACGCCTGCCGCACCACTGACTTGTCAAGGTGGGCTGCCCAGCGGAACGAGGCGTTCCTGGAGTGGGAGAAAAACGAGTTGGCGGACTTCTTCCGCAAGGTCGAGAAGTCGCCGTTGACGGAAGAGCAGACGAGGGCGACGGTCTGCTTCGACAACCGGGTGCGTGTTATCGCGGCCGCGGGCTCCGGGAAGACCTCGACCATGGTAGCCCGCGCCGGGTATGCGATCCGGCGTGGCATCGCACAGCCGATGGAGATCATCGCCCTCGCATTCAACAAAAAGGCAGCCGGTGAGCTTTCGGAGCGGCTCGTCTCCCGCCTCGGCGATGACGGCGCTTCGGTAGCATCAAGCACATTCCATGCCTTCGGGTTGCGCATCGTCGGTGAGGCGACCGGGCGCAAACCCGCCCTCCCCGATGACCTCCCCAGGGACAATGGGATGGGACGGCTTGCGGGGATCGTGGATGGCCTGCGCGACCGTGACCCGGCCTTCCGGCGGGACTGGGACCTTTTCAGGCTCGTGTTCGGCAGGCAGCTGCCGGATCTCGGGGATGAAGCCGATCCTGAGAAGTCGGACAGGAACACAGGTAGTAACGGCTTCGGCACTCTCGCTGGAGAGGTCGTCAAGAGCCAGGAAGAGGTGATGATCGCCAACTGGCTCTTCCTCAACGGCGTCCGATATGAATACGAGCGACCCTACGCGCACGACGTTGCGGACGCGCACCACCGTCAGTATCAGCCGGACTTCTACTATCCGGACATCGACGTCTGGCATGAGCACTGGGCGCTCGGTTCAGACGGCAACCCGCCGCCACATTTTGACGGGTATGCCGAAAGTATGGCGTGGCGGCGTCAGACCCACACTCGATACAGCACAAGACTTATCGAGACAACCTCGGCAACCATCCGGGACGGGTCCGGGTTCGAGCACCTCGAACAGGAGCTTCGCCGACACGGAATCCAGCTCGAGGAAGACCCCTACAGGGAGGCACTCGGGGAACCGCCGATCAGCGATCAGGCGATGGTGGCGCTGATGCGGTCCTTCATGACACACGCGAAGGGCAACCGCCTCACGCCTGACGTGCTGACGCAACGGGCCGGCCGAACCTTGCGGGCCAGGCTCTTCACACGTCTGTACGGCGTCATCCTCGCCGAATGGGACCATCAGCTCCGAGCCCCGGGCCAGATCGATTTCGAGGACATGCTGAATCTCGCAACCGATCACGTCGAGTCGGGCCGGTGGATGAGCCCTTACCGGCTCGTCATGGTCGACGAGATGCAGGACACCAGCTCTGCCCGTGCGGCGCTGGTACGGGCGCTGCTGAAGACACCCGATACCTTCCTGTATGCAGTCGGCGACGACTGGCAGTCCATCAACCGTTTCGCGGGCTCAGACCTCAGCGTGATGACCGGCTTCGATGACTGGTTCGGCGCTGGCTCAACGATTTGGCTGGACCGTACTTTCCGGTCCCCGCAGTCCCTGTGCGACGTCGCCGGCCGGTTCGTGATGAAAAACCCCAATCAAATCTCCAAGAACGTCAGATCTTCAGCGCCGGAGGCTGTCGAGACCGTATGCGCCGTCAGTGTACGGGAGCGCAGCCACTACGGATCGGCCGTTCGGCAGCACCTGACAACCCTTGACTCAGAGCTCACTGAGCCAGCCACTGTGCTGCTGCTCGGCCGGTACTCCCGGTCCAAGGACGATGTCACCTCGGCGCTGGAAGCGAGATACGCCAACCTGACCGTCCAGTTCAACACCGTCCACGCCTCGAAAGGAAAAGAAGCCGACTACGTGGTCGTCCTCGGCCTTGAGAGGAGCGGTTTCCCCAGCACCATCGAGGACGATCGACTCCTGCAGCTGGCTATGGCGGCACCGGATCCCTACCCGTTCGCCGAGGAACGACGCCTGTTCTACGTAGCGCTGACCCGCGCGCGGCGTTCCGCGCTCCTGGTCACCCGCAGCGGCGCAGAATCAGCATTCCTCCTCGAACTGGTCCGAGACCGAGTCCTCAAGATCCGGTCCGCCACAGGCGATGACATCACTCCGGTGGTCTGCCCGAAATGCAAGAAACGCACCGTAAAGGAACGCAATGGGCGGTACGGGCAGTTCTTCGGCTGCACTGGCTACCCGATCTGCACCGGAACGATAAAGCTCGCGGATGCTTAGTGCGTCGCGCAAGACGGAGACTGCCGTGTCCGCGATGAGCTCCGCGGGTGTGCTCGGGTTCTGAATAAACTCCAGGCGCACCTCCCACGTCGGGTCAACCGCAAGGGCAGCCATGGCGCTGTGGGGGAGCGGCTCGTGCCGTTCGCCGAAGCTACTGTCATCGAGTTCTCGCAGACCGAGCCAGCTCCGGTCCCGCCAGCCAGACACATCAGTCAGGAAAAGGAAGCCAAGATCCTCAGGCAGGCAGACGAGCTCAATGCTCGTGTCGCCAGAATGCTGCAGGAGTTCGAGTAACGATAAGGTCGTGCTTAGGAGGCATCATGAGGCCGCAATAAGGCCAACGCGCTGGACCTGGTCCTCGTCGTCCTCGTCGAACTCCCCCGATTCGTCGACGGCGTCGGCCGCGCCGTCGGCCCCCGCTCGCTCGGCCGCGCGCTTCTCCCGCAGGTGGTCGATGAAGACCGAGGCGATCGCGCTCTTCTGCTCATCGGTAAGCGGCACTGCCGTCGCCCGGATCTTCGCCACATGCGCCTCGTGCCTGGCCTGGGCCGTCATCTCCCTGCCGAAGCACTCGTCCAGTGCGGCCTCATCGAAGGTGAGCTTCCTCACCAGCCGGCCTCCGCGTCCTTGGAGCATCGCGTATTCGCCTCGCAGGTCGCCACGCTTGAACGACTGGCGAATCCGGGCCTCGCTGCAGTTCTGGCGCTGAGCCGCCTCGCGCACGTCGAGCCGGCCTGCATCGCCGAAGTCCACGGTGTGGTTCGCGCGATCGCGGATGTGCGCCAGCGGGCCTGCGAAGGCCGCCTCGAGATCGGCCTCGTCGAAGGTGAGCCTCTTCTGGACGGATCCGTTGCGCCCGGGGTACGTCTCGTATCGACCCTCGATACCGCCCTGCTTGAACAAGCGTCGAAGCGTCTCGTGGTTGCAGCCGTACTTGTCGGCCGCGATCATCACGTCCAGGCGCATACGTCCCCCCTCGGAAGATCGAAGGACCGCCTGGTCAGTCAGCCGGGGGTCGAATCGAATGGTCATCTGATAGATGACTTTACACGATTCGACTCATCTATCAAATGACTTATGCGAGAGCCTGGCTAATCCTCTATGCCGACCGGGGAGTGAAGTCGATGTCCACGAGAGAGGAGTCGAAGCCGCGCGAGCGACCGCTCCCCGGCGGTGCGGGCAGGATCGTGACCGTTGCGATCTTTTCCAGGATGAAGCGCTTGCGCGAGAGCTCCAGATCCTTCCACTCCTCGATGAGGTTCCCTCCTTGGAGCAGGTCTCGCCCTGGGTTGCTGGGCGGCGGTGCAAGCTGTCCCTCGATCTTGAGCATCAGGCCGCGGATGCGCCCCGACTCCTCCCGGACGCCCTCCTCATCGAGGATCCCTGCTGTAAAGAGGCGTGCGAGCCCGCTGTACTTCTTTCGCAGCTCGTCGAGCTCATTTTGCAGCTTGTTGCGGTCAATCGACTTGTCCTCGGCGATGTCGAACAGTGCCATGGCGTCCGGCTGGCTCAGACGCCACAGCACCTGCTCCTCGACAAAGTCGTCGACAGGCTGCGCCGTCCGCGACAGGTGCTTGTGCTTGAGACAGGCGTACAGCCTCTTCGGCTCGAACTCCCTATACACGCCGTCCTTCCCCGTGTACGCCGAACGCTGGTAATACTGCGTGAACAGGCGCGTGTCGTCGTCGCAGCGCCCGCATCGGGCGATCCCGCTGAGCAGGTACTTCGGGTCGGTCCCCCAGTCGCGCTCGCGAAGCGGGTCGTTGAGCAGCAGCTGGACCCTGTCCCAGACGTCCGCCGTGACGATGGGGTCGAAGTCGCCCGCATAGGACTTGTCGGACATCCTCGCGCCCGCTGCCCGCTTCTTGTCGTCAGACTCCCACTTCGAGATGATCCCCTTGTACCGGGTGTTGCCGAACATCGAGCGCAGATTGTGAGTGCTCCACGGCCGGCCTCGGCTCGTCGTGAAGCCTTGGGCATTCAGGTCGCGGGCTATCTGGGCCATGCCTGTGCCGTTGAGATAGTCCTCGAACGCCTTCTTGACAGCCGCCGCCTCGTCGTCGATCTGCGTCACCCCGTCATCGTCGTAGCCAAGGATCCGCACGCGGCCGATGGGCAGCCCACGACGACGCCTTGTCTCGTTGGCATGGATGGCTCGCTCGGACTTGCGCCGGATCTCGAACCTTGCCACCGCAGCGAGCATGGTCGCCCTGAACTCGCCATCGGCGGTCGTCAGATCGATGTCGCCGTCGACGGTAGCGACCTTCGCCTTGAGGTCGATCAGCTTGACCAGGTCCTGCAAGGTCCGCAGCAGGCGGTCGAGGTCACGGGCCACGACGACGTCGAACTTGCCCGCGCGCAGGTCCTGAAGCATCGAGGCCCAGCGAGTCGTCGCGTCGCGGGCCTTCGTCGCTGAGATGCCGTCGTCGATGTACTCCGGACCGTACTCCCAGTCGCGCGCTTCGCAGAAGGCGCGGATGCGTCGTCGCTGCGTCTCCAGGGTCAGCGACTCGTCCGAGTCGTCGTCGGACTTGGAGACGCGGAGGTACACAGCAGCAAGGGTCACGTATCTGAGCCTAACTGCATCAATGCAATAAACGTGTGAACGGCGGTGATGCTCGTGTTCGAGCGGCCAGTGCGGTCAGCCGCATGCCATTCTTGACTGGGTTCCTATCGCCCCGCGCGACGCACGGACCACTGGGCCAAACTCGCCCCTCTCCAGGGAAAACGCCGTCTCGGGAGGTGCGCCGCGACCACTCTGTCTTTCCCCGTGCTGTTCGCAACCTGCGTCTTGGCCGCGGTTGCCAACGCCGGCTTCTTGGTCGTCGTGCTCAGCGTGAAACCGGTCTTGTAGCCGCGGACCAGAAAGGGCAAGCCCTGGCGGTCCTTCCGTCCGGCACCGCGACAGCCACCGTGGCCGGCCTCCCGGCGAGTGCGCCGCTCGGCAAAGTGATGGTCGCGTAGACGTGGCGCGTACCTACTTGCGTGGGAGTGCCTCGCCTCAGACACGAGGCAGGATGTCACGTTGCTGATACACGGATCCGTGTAAAGTCCTTGATACAGGACACTATCGCGAACGAGCAGGAGCAAGCACGTATGGCCGAGTCGGCAGAGGCATCCAGGAAAACGACCGCGCGGATCGTCTGGGACACCGCTGACAAGTACCTGCGCAACATCGTCGACGAGGAGGACTACGGTGACTACATCCTTCCGTTCACGGTGCTCCGCCGTCTGGAGTGCATGCTCGCAGACAGCAAAGAGGACGTCATAAAGTATGTCGATTCATTCGCCGACATGCCCCAGCACCTGATCGACATCGCGGTCAAGGACAGATTCGGCTTGGGTTTCTACAACGTGTCCCCGCTGGACTTGGCGACGATTGCATCTGTAGACGACAACGTGGACAAATCTCTCAAAAGTTACATCGACGGGTTCTCCCACAACATTGCCGATATCTGGGTATCATTCGACTTCAATCGGCGCGCGAAAGTACTAGCCGACGCCAACCGCCTGCACGCCGTCGTCAAGCACTTCTCCACGCTCGACCTCAGCCCGACCAGCCTCAGCAACACAGGCATGGGTGACGTCTTCGAGGACGTCATGTACCGGGCCTTCAATAAAAAAGGCAAGGCAGCAGGTAACTTCTACACGCCGCGCGACGCCATTCGGCTCATGGTCGACGTGCTAGTCGGCGGCGACGATGACATGATCGCGGCTGACCACGCCGCGCGCTCGGTCTACGACCCGACGGCCGGCTCCGGCGGCATGTTGCTGATCGCGCAGGAGGCCCTGAAGCGCACCAACGAGAAGGTCGACGTCACGCTCTACGGTCAGGAGCTCATGGCCTCTGCCTTCGCCCTCGGCAAGGCGGATCTCCTCGTCCAGGGTGGCCGCCCCGACGCGATCAAGCATGGCAACACTCTGCTCGAGGACCTCTACGAGGGGCAGACCTTCGACTACGTGCTCTCTAACCCACCTTTCGGCATGGACTGGGAGGTCGAGGAGAAGTCCGTGCGGGAGCAGGCTAAGAAGCTGGGGTCTCGGTTCAGCCACGGCCTCCCGAGCATCAGTGACGGACAGATGCTGTTTCTGGCGCATTGTGCGTCAAAGCTGAGCCCGGCCGGCAAGAACGGTCAGGGAGGACGTGCAGCAGTAGTCTCGAACGCGGCTCCGCTCTTCAACGGAGACAAGGGGCCGACGGCCATCCGTGAGTGGCTCCTTGAAGAGGACCTGATCGACGCCATCCTTGCCCTGCCGCCCGGCATGTTTTACGGGACCGGTATCCCGACCTATGTGTGGATCCTCGATACGAACAAGGACCCGGAACGCGAAGGCAAGATCCAGCTGATTGACGGATCAGACCAGTGGACTCTGCTGCGCAGGCCGATGGGCGAGAAGCGCCGCGAGATGAGCCCAGCGGACCGGGATCCGGTGCTCGAGGCGTACAAGGCTTTCGAGCAAGCGGATCCTGAGATCTCCCGCGTGCTCACTCCTGACGACTTCAGATTCCGAGACGTCCCCGTCTACAAGCAGGCTCACTTCGCCGCGCGATTCAGCGACGATGTCGTTGAGGGCCTTCGCGAGCGCAAAGACTTCACGGAAGACCACGCGGCCGTGCTCGAATCGCTCGACGGTACGAACTGGAACGACCTGCCAAAAGCCTTCCCGAAGGCAGCGAAAGCAGCCGGGCTGAAGGCCCCGCTGGGCCTGGTGGACGCTGTGATGAAGGCGATGGCAGTGCCTGATGACTCAGCGCCGCCCGCCATCGATCGGAAAGGAAATGCGGTCACATCGAGCGGGTGGAAGATGACGGAACGCGTGCCGCTGAGCGAGGATCTGGATGAGCACATGGCACGCGAGGTGATCCCATTCTCTCCTGATGTCCAGTGGGAAGAGAGCAAAGCGAAGCACGGCAATGAGATCCCGTTCACGCGGATCTTCTACACGCCCCGCGCCCCGCGACCGTTAGACGAGATTGACGCCGAGGTGCAGGGCCTCATGGGCGAACTCGCCGACATGTTCAAGCTGGTGAGCGATCAGTGACAGTTCGGGCGGTTCACCAGTCGCTGCTCGAGAGTTCCGCCTTCGTTATGGCTCCCATCGGGTCTATCGTCGTCGAGCGGAACGAGAAGGTGGACGAGACCGCGTACCCACCACTGTCGGTCGGCAAGCTGGGTGTCACGCCCCAGCTTGCCGGCGTCGCCAAGTCGCAGACCGAAGGCGATCGGAAGCTTGTTCGAACCGGCGACTTGGTCATTAACTCGCGATCCGACAGGCGCGGGGCGTCTGGGCTGGCGCGCCAGGACGGGAGCGTCTCGGTCGTATACTCCGTCATGACTCCGAGGCCAGACCTCCTGATCCCCGAGTACGGCCACCACCTGTTCCGCAGCATCGCGTTTCAGGACGAGTTCTTCCGCTGGGGCACCGGAATTGTCGATGACCTGTGGTCGACGAACTTCACGCGGATGTCGCGCATTCGGGTCCCCCTTCCGCCGCTGGATGTCCAGCGCCGCCTCGCGGCCATGCTCGACGAGGTCGACGCCATGGTTGCGAAGCTCGATGAACTCACCGACTCGCTGCGAGCACGGGCGATCGACACTGCTGCCCTGTTCGGCCTCGCCGAAGATGACTCGCGCCGGCACGAGGACGCAAAGTCCCCGCTGTCCGGCATGCCTGAGCACTGGGACCGCACGAAGTTCGGCTACGACTTCACCGAGAGCACCGAGCGGAACGGCGACGATCCGCCAGGACCTCTGCTCTCGATCTCTGAGTACCGAGGAGTCGAGCTGAACTCTCGAACCGACGGTCAGCAGGCGTCGCAGGACGTTGCAAACTATCGGGTTGTGAGGCCTAGCCAACTTGCCGCCAATATGATGTGGCTCAACCACGGCGGACTGGGGGTGTCGTCACTCACCGGCTATATCAGCCCTGACTATAAGGCGTTCTGGATTTCGCCCCGCTTCTACCCCCGCTACGTACACCATCTGCTCCGGAGCCCTCGCTACGTGGACTACTTCGGGGCCATCGGCACAGGCGTCCGCCCAAATGCCCAGCGGGTCACGAAGATCGCGCTGGACATGATGCCCCTGCCCCTGCCTCCCATGGACGAGCAGAGGCGCATTGCAGGTCATCTCGACGACGTCACTGGTCGCATCGACGAGATGTTGGGGAAGATCGCCAGACTTCGAGACCTCCTCGTGGAGCACTCGTCTGCCTTCTTGCTCGACGTTGTAACCGGACGGAAGGAAATCGCATGAGCAACGCGCAGCTGATGGAGCGCGAGTTCGAGGAGAATCTCTGTTCCGAGCTGGCCGAGCGGGGCTGGCTATACGAGGACGACGGGAAGCCGATCGGCTGGGACGTAGGCCTGGCCATGGTGCCGGCCGACGTTCTGCACTGGCTGGGTGCCCAATACCCCGACGAATTCGAGAAGGCCGTGCCCGAGGACCTGGTAGGCGAGCAGAAGGTCGCCGCTGAGCGGAAGCTCCTTGAGCACATCACCAAGGAGCTCGCCAAGACGACGCGCATGGACCCGACGACAGGGCACCCGGTCGGCGGCCTGCTCGGCGTGCTGCGAAAGGGCTTCTCCTACGCCCAGATCGGCCGCCCCGCCGCGAAGTTCGGGCCGATGATGGCCTTCCCGCCAGCGAACCCGAACTTGATCGAGGTCGTCGAGGCGGCAGACTCGGTCCGGCTGCGCATCGTTCGCCAGGTGCGCTTCGACACGAAGACCAACGAGAGCATTGACGTCGTGCTCCTCGCCAACGGCTTGCCGGTCGTCACGCTTGAGCTCAAGACCGACAACACGCAGACCGTCAACCACGCGATCCGCCAATACAAGGAAGACCGCAAGCCCGGCAGGAGCCGCCCGCTCCTCGCTCCCGGCCGTGCGCTGGTCCACTTCGCGGTCTCGAACGACCTCGTCTACATGACGACCAAGCTGGAGGGCGGGGACACCGTCTTCCTGCCCTTCAACCAGGGCAACGACGGACACGAGGGCAACCCTCCCTCGGGCACGGGGTCATCGACCAACTACCTGTGGCGCGAAATTCTTGCTCGTCCCACCTTCATGCGCATCCTCAAGGACTTCGCGCTCTTCGAGCCTGACAAGTCCGGGAAGAAGGGTGATGGCAGGCTCGTCTTCCCGCGGTTCCACCAACTGCGGGCCGTCGAGCGCGTGGTCGCCGACGTCGAGGCGAACGGCCCGGGCAAGCGCTACCTGATCTGGCACTCGGCCGGATCGGGCAAAACGAAGACGATCGCCTGGCTCAGCCACCGCCTGATCCGCCACATGAGCGCCGACTCGAAGTCGACGTTCGACTCGGTCATCGTCGTCACCGACCGCACTGTCCTCGACGAGAACATCCGCGACGACATGAACCTGGTGCAGTCCAGCACGGGCCTCGTCGTCGCCGTGGGCGAGAAGTCCGGGGCGAAGTCTCCCCAGCTCAAGAAGGCTCTCATCGAGGGCGACCACATCATCACTTGCACCCTGCAGACCTTCCCTGAGGTCATGAAGCTCATCGAGGACACCGAGGAGCTGCGGGGCCGGCGCTGGGCCGTCGTCGCCGACGAGGCGCACTCGTCCCAGTCGGGCTCCGCGGCCAATCAGCTCAAGGAGCTCCTCGTCGATGTCGACCTCGACCCCGACGAGGAGATCAGTGCCGACGATCTCATGGCGGCGAAGGATTCTGCCATCGCGGCCTCGGCCAACATCACCTTCGTCGCCCTGACCGCGACGCCGAAGGGAAAGACCTTGCGTCTGTTCGGTAACCAGGTCGGAGAGCGCTGGGAGGCCTTCGACACGTACACGATGGCGCAGGCGATCGAGGAAGGCTTCATCCTCGACGTCCTCACCAACTACTCGACCTATGACATGTTCCTCCGGGTGAAGAACACCCTCGAGGGCGAGGAGTCAGAGAGCGAGGTCCAGGTCAACACCGGCGAAGCGGTCTCGAGCATCGTCCGTTACGCGAGGTTTCACCCAACGGCGATCGCACAGAAGGTCCGGGTCGTGGTCGAGCACTTCCGACGGAACGTACAACCGCTCCTCGGCGGCCAGGCGCGCGCCATGGTCGTGACCAGCTCACGTATGGAAGCGCTGAGCTGGTCACGGAAGATGGACGCCTACATCGCCGAGAAGGGGTACGAGCTTCACACGCTCGCCGCGTTCTCGGGCTCGCTTACCGACGAGGACGGCGAGAGCGTCACAGAGATCTCGGTGAACGGCGTCAGCGATGTCGGCAGGGCGTTCCGCGAGCAGGGCGTCTACCGCGTCCTCATCGTCGCGAACAAGTTCCAGACTGGCTTCGACGAGCCGCGCCTGATGGGCATGTACGTTGACAAGAAGCTTTCGGGCGTCGCGACCGTGCAGACCCTCTCGCGGCTGAACCGCATCTACCCTGGCAAGACCGCGCCGATGGTCGTCGACTTCCGAAACACCCCGGCCAGCGTCCAAGCCGACTTCAAGCTCTACTACTCCGACGCGCACGTCGACGGTGACGTGGACCCGAACGCCCTGATCACACTCGGCGAGCGGCTCGACACGACAGGGCTGTACACCCACGAGGAGATGGACGCCGTCGCCGACACGTTCCTGACTGACGCCGGCGGCGAGGCGATCGCCAAGGCGCTGGCCCCGATCAAGAACCGCTGGAGCGGCCAGTGGCGTCAAGCCGTGCTCTCGAAGGACAAGAAGCAGAAGGAGGCGCTGCAGTCGTTCCGCGCCGACGTCCTCGGCTACCGCAACGCCTGGCAGTTCCTCAGCCAGATCGTCGACTACCAGGACCCGGAGCTGCACCGCCGCGCCATCCTCGCGACCTTGCTGGGACGCAACCTGCACACTGACGGCGACGACCGGGACGACAGCTTCCTTGAGGGCGTTCAGCTCTCCGGAGTCAAGCTCGTCCCGTCCGCTATCGAGGAGGACCACTCGCTCAGCGAAGGTAGCCAGGATGGCATCAAGCTCCCGATCTTCGACGGCGAGTACGGCGGCAGCGCCACGCCGAAGAAGGGCCCCCTCGACGAGGCCATCGACAAGGTCAACGAGATGTTCAAGGCCAAAGGCGTCGATGTGAGTCCTGAGAGCGTCTCCGGCTTCATCACGACCTTCTGGGGTTTCCTTGACGCCAACGAGGAGGCCGTGGCGATGGCGAAGAACAATACGCTCTCCCAGCTCAAGGCATCCGAGGGCTTCAGCGGTGCCGTAGGGCTCGCGGTGCTGAAGACAGTCAACGAGTCGAAGGAAATCCAGTCGTACATGACGGATCCGGCCTTCATCGGGCAGATCGCCGACATCGCGGCGGACGCGCTCCATGCCCAGCACCGCCCCGACGCGGACGCGGGCTCCGACCCGGCAGCGGAATGAGCATGGGCGAGGCGGAGCAGCAAGGCTTCGGCGACGTCATCCGCGAGGCCCGGAAGAAGCAGGGGTGGTCGCAGGCGGAGCTTGGGGAGAAGTCCGGGCTGTCGCGCCCGACCATAGCGCGCGTCGAGACGAACCACGACGTGTCGACCGCGACCATCGCGAAGGTCGCGCAGGCGCTGGGCCTGAAGCTCGAGCTCAGGAGCGACGGCTAATTATGCGGATCCCCTTCAGCTTGTCTCCGCGCATCTTGTGTCAGTGGTCCTCAGTATGGTCGTCTCGATTAATGAGGGAGGGAAGACCATGGCGCTGACGACGTCTCCCGCCGGCAGGCTTCGAAACACGAGCCTGCCCAAGAGCCATGCGTTACTGCCCCTGCTCGAAGCGAAGACTCGTCGGGACAGGGCCGCCCGACAGTGAGTCGAATCGTGATCGAGTGACGAGTTGACTAACGATTCGACTGACGAATGAGTGAATGTCACAAACGTGTGTAGTTGGGATACTTCGCCCGATCCCTCGATGCCTATGGGCGGGCGGGCGAACCGTGCAGGCGCTGCGCCGCTGTGGGGCTGCCGGGTGTCATCAAACGCGAGCAGTTCATGAACCGCTCTTCCTACACCTGCCCCATCTGCCAGCCGAAGCCGCGCAACGGCCGCTGGTAGCACGGATTCGCGGGTATGCCCCCGCAAATCCGGGGATTTCCGCCGTCGGGCAGTAGATTGAGAACGGGAAATCAGCCACTCAGGAGATCCGAAACACCTTGCATCTGAAAAGTTTGACTGTCCGGGGATTCAAGTCGTTCGCGTCGGCCACGACGTTCGACTTCGAGCCGGGCGTCACGGCCGTTGTCGGCCCCAACGGTTCGGGCAAGTCCAATGTGGTTGACGCGCTGGCCTGGGTCATGGGCGAACAAGGTGCAAAGACCCTGCGCGGCGGTAAAATGGAAGACGTCATCTTCGCCGGCACATCGGGGCGGCCCCCTCTGGGCCGCGCGCACGTTGCGCTGACGATCGACAACGCCGACGGCGCCCTGCCGATCGAATACAGCGAAGTCACCATTTCCCGCACGCTCTTCAGGACCGGCGGATCCGAGTATGCCATCAACGGCTCGCCGTGCCGTCTCCTGGATATCCAGGAATTGCTCTCGGATTCCGGCCTGGGCAGGGAAATGCATGTGATCGTAGGGCAGGGGCAGTTGGACCGCGTCCTGCACGCCACCCCTGAGGACCGCCGAGGATTCATTGAAGAGGCCGCAGGCATCCTCAAGCACCGGCGCCGTAAGGAAAAGACTGTCCGGAAGCTGGAAGCCATGCAGGCAAACCTGCAGCGCCTTGGCGACCTCACGGCAGAAATCCGCCGGCAACTCACACCGTTGGGTAAACAGGCCGAAGTCGCCCGCCGCGCGCAGAGCGTCCAGTTCGACGTTCGAGACGCAAAGTCCCGGCTGCTGGCAGACGAGCTCGTTCAGCTCTCCAAAGCGTTGGAGAAAGATGTCGCCGACGAAGCTGCGTTGAAGGAGCGGCGCGAGACGGTTGAAGCGGAGCTCGGCGCGGGCCGCCAACGCCAGGTCCGTCTTGAGCAACTTGCGGCCGAAGCCACACCCCGGCTCAATGCGGCCCGGGACAATTGGTATCAATTGTCGGCAACCAGGGACCGGCTTCGAGCCTTGGGTTCGCTCGCCACTGAGCGTCGCCGCCTCCTCGGCTCCGCGGATGCGGCCCCGGATTCCGGCCGCGACCCGGACCACCTCGACCGGCAGGCCGCCCGGGTCCGGCAGGAACAGTCGGAGCTGGAGCACGACATCCTTGCGAAGCAGGCAGCGCTTCTCGAGGCCACGGCTGCCAAACTAGAAGCCGAGAACCTTGCCGCGGCTGAGGACAAGCGGCTGACAGCCGTGCTGCGGGCAGCAGCCGATCGCCGTGAAGGCCTCGCGAAACTCGTGGGTCAATTGGCTGCCGCGCGTTCCCGGGCTGAGGCAGCCGAGGCCGAACGGGGCAGGCTCAGGGACTCGCTTTCTGCCGGTGAGGAGCGCCGTCGCCACGCACAAAGCGAGTTCACGGCCCTCGAATCGCAAGTGGCCGGGGTTGAAGACGGTGAGGAAAGCCTCGACGCCGAATACGAGGACGCCACCGCCCTTCTTGACCAGATCACTGCCGAGATCGAGGCATTGAAAGCCGCCGAACGGGAAGAGGTCCGCGAACGCGATGCGCTCGTCGCCCGCCGCGATGCCCTGCAGCTCGGCCTCAACCGCAAGGATGGCTCTTCCCGGATCTTGTCTTCAGGCCATCCCGGGGTCGTGGGTTCAGTGGCCTCCCTTCTGACTGTGGAGCCCGGCTATGAGGCCGCCGTGGCCGCAGCGCTCGGCAGTGCCTCCGACGCCGTGGTGGTGGCCGATGCCGCGGGAGCCGTCGCTGCGATGCAGTTGCTGAAAGACGCCGACGCCGGACGCGCCTCCCTTTTGCTGGCGGACGTGGTCCCGCCCGCCGCTACGGAGCTCGACTTGTCGAAACTGCCGGAGTTACCGGACGGCGTGCGTTGGGCCACTGAGTTGGTTCAGGCCGATGGTCCTGAAGCCAGCGGCGCGGTAGCCCTCCTGGCGCTCACCGCCGTCGTCGATGGACTGGACGCAGCGGCAAGCTTCATTGCCGGCAACCCGGGGCTTACCGCCGTGACTCTCGAGGGGGACGTCTTTAGGGCCCTGACTGTGGACGGCGGATCGGCCACGGCACCGTCGCTCCTTGAGGTCCAAGCCGCAGTAGACGACGCCGAAGCCCGGCTTCTGGAGCTCACCACCCGTCTTGAACGTGGCAAGTTCGCCCTTGCGGGAGCCGAGGCGCGCCGGGCCGACGCCCAGGAGCGCGCGGATGCGGCCCTGGACAAACTCCACGACTCGGATGCCCGGCTGGCTGCCGTCGCCGAACGGCTTGGACACCTGAATTCCCAGTTGCGCAGCGCCGTCGCGGAAAGCGACCGCCTGGCCGAGTCCTTAGCCAAGGCCGAACTGAACATCGCCGTCGCCGAGGAAGCCCTTGAGCTTGCGGCGGAACGGTTGGCCGCGGCACAAGAAGCCCCCCAGGAAGAAGAGCCTTCCACAGAGCACCGGGACGGCTTGTCGATGGCTGCCAGCGAAGCCCGGTCCCGCGAGATGGAGGTCAGGCTAGGGCTGCGCAGTGCCGAGGAGCAACTCGCGGCAACCAGCAACCGCGCTGCATCCTTGGAACGCGCCGCCGCAAGCGAAAGGCGTGCCCGCGAGGAGGCAGCGCGTCGGGCCCTGCGGCGCAAAGCCCAAGCCGAGCGGGCCTCGGCAGTGGCCTCCGCCGTCGAAAAGACAGTGCGCTTTGTCGACGTTTCAGTGGACTTGGCCGCCCGCGCTCGCGACCTCGCGGAGGCGGTCCGTGAGCAGCGCGAGAAGGAACTTGCCGATGTCCGTAGCACCAACGACGTCTTGGCCCAGGAACTGGCTGGACTGACGGATTCGGTGCACCGCGACGAACTCGCGCGAGCCCAACAAAGGCTCAGGATCGAGGCCTTGGAGACGCGAGCCATCGAAGAACTTGGCCTGTCGGCGGAACAACTCGTGGCCGACTTCGGTCCGGAGCAGCCCGTTCCTGTGCCCGCAGCCGCCACTGACAAATGGGCCGAACTTCGCGCCCCGGTGGACGAAGACGGAAACCCTGTCGCGGAGGGTGTTCCCTTTGTCCGCGCTGAGCAGGAGAAACGGCTCCGGAAGGCCGAACGGGACCTCGCTGCGCTTGGCAAAGTGAACCCCCTGGCGCTTGAGGAATTTGCGGCACTCGAGGAACGGCACCAATTCCTGAGCACGCAGCTGGAAGACCTCAAGTCCAGCCGAAAAGACCTTTTGGACATCATCAAGGAAGTGGACAGCCGCGTCCAGCAGGTCTTCGCTGAAGCGTTCGCCGATACGTCCAAACAGTTCGACCACGTGTTTGCGCGGCTCTTTCCCGGCGGGGAGGGAAAATTGGTGCTGACAGACCCCGACGACATGCTGACCACCGGCATCGAGGTTGAGGCAAGGCCCGCCGGCAAGAAGATCAAGCGCCTGTCCTTGCTTTCCGGTGGCGAACGGTCGCTGACGGCCGTCGCCCTGCTCGTGGCGATTTTCAAAGCGCGGCCTTCCCCCTTCTACGTCATGGACGAGGTGGAAGCCGCGCTGGACGATACCAACCTGGGCCGGCTGATCACGATCTTCGAAGAACTGCGCGAGTCCAGCCAGCTGATTGTCATCACCCACCAGAAAAGGACCATGGAAGTCGCGGATGCGCTCTATGGAGTGACAATGCGGGGCGACGGGGTGTCCACCGTCATCAGTCAGAGGCTCGGTGCCGACGTCTAGCTTTATGAGAAGCTAGGGGAGTGAACGATCTCCTCCCCATTATTTTGTCCATTGTCGCTGCCATTGTGGTGGTCGGAGGGCTGATTCCTGTCCTGCTCAAGGCGCGGAAGTCCTCCTCGACCTACGCTGGAACGCGCGACGCCAACGATCCCGTTGGTACGGCGTCGGCTGGCGGCGGAACGATCGTCGACGACGCCCCCGGGTCCGTGCGGGAACGCCCGGCGCCCGGCAGCGTCGCCGAGCCCACCGACCTTGCCGTTCCCGAGACCGACGTTCCTGACGACGCCGCGGGACTTGAACTCATCGAGGTGGAGACGCCTGCGCCGGTGGAAGGCCGCCTCAACAGGCTTCGGGCGCGATTGGTCAAATCCAACAACATTCTCGGCAAGGGTCTCCTGGCGCTTCTTGCGAGCGACAAGATCGACGAAGATGTCTGGGACGAAGTCGAAGAAACACTGCTCCTTGCCGACCTTGGCACCGAGCCCACCATGCAACTGGTGGATGCGCTGCGTGAACGGGTGAAGGTCCAAGGCACCCGCAACCCGGAGGAAGTCAAAGCCCTCCTGCGCGAGGAACTCATCAAGCTCGTGGATCCCACCATGGACCGGAGCTTGAACGTGGAGCGCAAGGGAGACCACCCGGCCATCATGATCGTGGTCGGCGTCAACGGTGTCGGCAAGACCACCACCGTGGGCAAGCTCGCGCGCGTTCTCGTCGCCGAGGACAAGGACGTTCTCCTGGGCGCTGCTGATACTTTCCGGGCGGCGGCTGCGGAGCAGCTTGCCACGTGGGGGCAGCGCGTCGGCGTCGCAACTGTCAGGTCACATGTGGACGGCGCGGACCCCGCCTCTGTTGCGTATGAGGCCGTCAAATCCGGCATCGAGCAGGAAGTGGACGTCGTGATGATCGACACCGCCGGCCGCCTGCAGAACAAGGTCGGCCTCATGGACGAGCTCAGCAAGGTCAAGCGCGTCATCGAGAAGCTGGCCGAAGTGGACGAAGTCCTGCTGGTGCTGGATGCGACCACCGGCCAGAACGGCTTGAACCAGGCAAAGGTCTTTGCTGAAGTGGTCAACATCACGGGAATCGTGCTCACCAAGCTGGACGGCACCGCGAAGGGCGGGATCGTCGTCGCAATCCAAAAGGCTCTCGGCGTACCGGTCAAGCTTGTTGGCCTTGGCGAAGGCCCGGACGACCTCGCCCCGTTCGAGGCGGAGGCCTTCGTCGACGCCCTGCTGAACTAGGTGCCCTGCTGAACTAGGTGCTCTGCTGAACTAGTTGCCCTGCTGAACTAGGCGCTGCATCGGCTCGCGTGCTACGGACCAGCCGACGGCCGAGAGCAGCAGGATGCCGCCGGTTGCGCCGAACGCCCAGCCGTAGCCAAAACCGTCGGCCAGAAGGCCAACCAGTACCGGGCCTACGATTGCTCCGGCGTCGGAGGCCATCTGGAAGACCGCCAGGACCTTGCCACCGGAACGGCCACGACCGATGATGTCCCCGACGGCGGCTTGCTGGGCAGGGTTCAGCAAACCCGAGCCGAAGCCGGCCACAGCGGAAGCCGCGAAAAACGCGGGAAGATTGCTCGTCAAACCGATGGCGGCGGTGGCCAAGCCTGTGACAACCAGGCCCAGCAGCATCATGGGCTTGCGGCCGAAGCTGTCGGCAAGACGGCCCGAGAAGGTCAGTGCCAGCGCGTTGCCCCCTGCGAACACGGCCAAGGCCCATCCCGCGGAACCTGCACCAGCGGCGAGGACAACCACCGCGAACAATGGCACAGTGGCCATGCGCACGCCGAAGGTCGCCCAGCCGTTACTGAAACTGGAGAACAGCGCGGCCCGGTAGGCGGAATCGCCCAGGGCCTCCTTCATGTGCATCGCCGGCCCCGCCGCACCCCCTTGGATCGCAGCCTTTGAACGGCCCGTCAGCTGCGTGCGTACAACCAAGGCCGCGAGGACCAGGGCTGCCGCGTAGGCGAGGAACGGAACGCGCAGCCCGAACCCGGCCAGCAACCCACCTACCACGGGGCCGAGGACGCTACCGATCAGGAAAGCAGAAGCGTACGCGCCGGAGACCCGCCCGCGGCTTTCGGGAGGGGCCAGCCTGATCAAAAGTCCCATCGCTGCCACCGTGAACATCACGGAACCGGCTCCGCCGAGGCCCCGAAAGACCAGCAGCTGCCAATAGTTCTGGGCGAAGGCGCATGCCGCCGTCGATGCCGCCACAATCAGCAACCCCGCAATGTACACGGGACGCTCGCCGAAGCGGCCCATCAGGGCACCTCCTGCCGGAGCGAATACCAAACGCATGAAGGCGAAAATACTCACGATCACCGCGGCCGCCGTTGCGCCGACGTCGAAGGTGGTGGCGAACTGCGGAAGTACGGGCGCGACGAGGCCAAAACCCAGTGCTATCAGGAACGCTGCCACCAACATCACCTTGATGTCCCGGGGCATCTCAGCCTTCGTGGCCCTGGCCCCTTGATTTGCGCGGGATTTGGGGCTTGCGGTCATCGTGTCGGGATCCTCCGGGTCGTGTTGGCGCAGGGAATGTGGAACTGACGAAACATACCCGTAACAAGCGTGATATGCACCATTTACCTTCGAGAAGTTCTTGTAACAGCCCTGCAATCTAAAACCTTCGCAGGTGAAACACTGCCCCGCAAAACTCTTACATAGAACGCAAATGCGTTGGGACAGGCGGCAAAGTCCGCAACAAAGAGCAGAGAGGACGTAGACCATGGAATTCAGCGCCGGTCTCGTTTGGCTCCTGGTCGCGTCAGCCTTCGTGCTGTTCATGACCCCGGGCCTGGCATTCTTCTATGGCGGCATGACCCGTGCCAAGGCCGCCCTGAACATGATGATGATGAGCTTCATCGCCATCGGCACAGTGACCATCGTCTGGGTCTTGTGGGGCGCCTCGATGTCCACGAGCAACACGGACAACTTCTTCCAGCTCTTCGCAAATCCGTTCAGCCACTTCGGCCTGCACAACTTCACGGATCCTGCAGACCTCCTCAAGGTAGGCTACGCGGCCACCTTCGCAATCATCACCGTGGCCCTGATCTCCGGTGCCATCGCGGACCGCGCCAAGTTCTCGGCATGGACGCTCTTCACCCCGATTTGGGCCACCTTGGTCTACGCACCCATGGCTTACATGGTGTGGGGCGGCGGGCTCTTCTCGAAGGACGGCTGGTTCGGCCAGACGTTCGCTCCGGTCATCGACTTCGCCGGTGGCACCGTGGTGCACATCAACGCCGGTGTTGCCGGCCTGATCCTCGTCCTGATCATCGGCAACCGCAAGGGCTTCGGCAAGGACCCGAACCACCGCCCGCACAACGTGCCCCTGGTGATGCTCGGCGCGGCCATCCTCTGGTTCGGCTGGTTCGGCTTCAACGCCGGTGCAGCAGCAACGGTAGAGCAGGCGGGCCTCATCTGGATCAACACCCTCACCGCACCCGCAGCAGCCATGCTTGGCTGGCTGATCGTGGAGCGCATCCGTGACGGCCACCCCACCTCGCTCGGAGCTGCTTCGGGTGTTGTCGCCGGCCTGGTTGCCATCACGCCGGCTTGTGCCAACGTTTCCCCGCTCGGTGCCATTGCCCTCGGCGTTGCAGCCGGTGTTGCGTCTGCCCTGGCCGTCGGCCTGAAGTTCAAGCTTGGCTACGACGACTCCCTGGACGTCGTCGGTGTCCACTTGGTGTCCGGCATCATCGGCACCGTTGCCATCGGCTTCCTTGCCACCCCGACCCAGGGCGCAGCCGGCCTGTTCTACGGCGGCGGTACCACCCAGCTGGTGGCACAGTCCCTCGCGGCGCTTTGCTCGATTGTCTTCACCGGCGTGATGACGTTCATCATCGCCTACCCGATCCACAAGCTCATGGGCTTCCGCATCTCCGAACGCCAGGAAATCGCCGGTGCAGACCTCAGCCTGCACGCCGAAACGGCGTACGAGTTCGGCGTCGGAGGACACGGAGGCAGCTTCCAGCCGCTTCACGACCTCATCACCGGCAAGGCATCCGCCGAAGCCACTGACGAAGCATCCGTATCAGGCAAGGAGAGTGTCCAGGCATGAAACTCATCACGGCGATCGTCCGCCCGGAGAAGCTCGACGCCATCCGAGAGGGGCTCGAAGCTTACGGGGTACAGGGACTGACGGTCAGCGCGGCCAGCGGCTACGGCCGGCAGAGGGGTTACACGGAGGTGTACCGCGGAGCCGAGTACAACGTGGATTTGCTTCCGAAGATCCGCGTCGAGGTCCTGGCCACGGATGAGCAGGCGGACGACATCCTCGATGTCCTGATCGCTTCCTCCAACACGGGCCGCGCCGGCGACGGCAAGGTCTGGACCGTGGACGTCTACGAAGCTGTCCGTGTCCGCACGGGCGAACGCGGCGCAGCAGCCATCTGAAGCACCTAACGCAAAGGCGGGCCGGGTACCTGGAAAGGTACCCGGCCCGCCTTCGCGTTTGCGCTTCCGAAGTCGACCGGCCTGCTAGCCTCCGACCCCCTAGCCCACGACGGCGGTGGGCCAGTCCGCGGGACCGGCCCCACCGGCGTCGTACTCCTCAAGCGGCACCGAATCCTTGGCCCAGGCCTTGAGCACGGGCTCGACGATCCTCCAGCAGTCCACCGCGGTGTCTCCGCGGACGGAAAGCAAGGGATCGCCGGTGATGACCCCCTCCAGGACTTCTCCGTAGGGCAAGAGCTCGGAAGCATTCAGTTCAGAGTTGAGCGTTACGCGGTCAAGCGTGAAGATGTCTCCGGGACCGTTGACGTCAACGTCGAGCTGGAGTGTGTCCGGACCGAAACCGATACGCAGCTGGTTGGGGGAGTCCACGCCTTGGAACCCGGCCGGCAGATGCGGAACAGGCCGGAAGGTGATGATGGCTTCCTTGCGCATGAGTCCCAATGCCTTACCTGAGCGAAGGATGAAAGGGACTCCCTTCCAGCGCCAATTGTCGATCGACACCTCAACCTCCGCAAGCGTCTCGGTGTTCCGGGCGGGATCAACACCCTCCTCGGCGGCATAGTCCGGAACCGGATGCCCACCGCTCCGGCCGGCTTTGTACCGGGCCCTGCGGGTGGTCTTCCGGTAGGGCGCGCTGATGCTGCTCGCACGCAGCACCGTCGAGATCGCGCCCCTGAGATCGCGCTCGCCGATGGTGGCGGGGGCATCAATGGCCAGGAGTGCCATGATGTGCAGCAAATGGCTCTGGATCATGTCCTTCAGGGCACCGGCGTTGTCGTAGTAGCGGGCACGCCCTTCAAGTGCGAGGTCTTCGTCGAAAATGACCTCCACCTTTTCGATATGGTCCCGGTTCCACACGGGTTCGAGGAACCTATTGGCGAAGCGCAGGCCCAGGATGTTCAGGACGGTGGCTTTGCCGAGGAAGTGGTCCACCCGGTGGATGCGGTCTTCCGGGACCAGGGCGGCTAGGGTCTTGTTGAGTTCCCGGGCGGATTCCGGACTGGATCCGAACGGCTTCTCCATCACCAGCCGCGTCCCGGCCGGCAGATCTCCGGCGGTGAGGACTTCGCAGGCCTTTTGGCTGATGTGTGGCGGCAAGGCAAAGTAGACGGCTACCGGAGCTTCGAGTCCAGCCAACAGTGTGGCGAGTTGGCCATCGGCCGTGACATCCAGCTGATGGTATGTGGTGCTGTCCTCCATGGCCGCGACTGCTTTCTTTCCTGCGGCATCGGCGTCCTTTCCAGCCTCCTCAAAGGCGCCCTGGACCCGTTTTGTCCATTGCTCGGGGGTCCAGGGATCGGAACCCGCCCCCACAAGCTTGAGGCCTTCCGCGAGCCCGCCGGCCACAAGCCTGGCAAGGCCGGGCAACAGCAGCCGGCCTGTCAAGTCCCCCGAGGCGCCTAGGATGAGCAACGTTTTGACTGTTGTTTTGCTGGTCACTGTGCCAGCATGCCATCTTGCAGGCGCGTCTTGGTACCCTAGATAGTCGAGTCCCTCAGTTGAGTCAGATTTGTTTGGGGCAGGAATCGTCAAGATGTTGGCGCGCCGGAATGGCCGCCATTCGTAGACCATTGAAAGAAGTGCACGGCGCGTGTTCAATTCACTCTCTGACCGGTTGACAGCAACCTTCAAGAATCTCCGTGGCAAGGGTCGCCTCACCGAGGCCGACGTCGATGCCACCGTCCGGGAGATCCGCCGCGCCCTGTTGGATGCGGACGTTGCTGTTTCCGTGGTCCGCGAGTTCACGGGGCGCATCCGTGAACGTGCTCTGGGCGCCGAGGTTTCCGCGGCCCTGAACCCGAGCCAGCAGATCGTGAAGATCGTCAACGAGGAACTCGTGGAGATCCTCGGCGGCGAGACACGCCGTATCCGCCTGGCGAAGACCGGCCCCACCATCATCATGCTCGCCGGCTTGCAGGGCGCGGGCAAGACCACCCTCGCGGGCAAGCTCGCCAAGTGGCTCAAGGCCCAAGGGCACAGCCCCGTACTTGTTGCCGCCGACCTCCAGCGTCCCAACGCCGTGACGCAGCTCCAGATCGTCGGTGAACGCGCTGGCGTCCACGTCTTCGCACCGCACCCGGGCACCACATCAGACCTGGATGTTCCCACCGGCGACCCTGTCGCCGTCGCACGCGCCGGCGTCGACGAAGCCCGCCAGAAGCTGCACGACGTCGTGATCGTCGACACCGCTGGCCGCCTCGGCGTCGACGCCGAAATGATGGACCAGGCGCGCCGCATCCGCCAGGCGATCATCCCGAACGAAGTGCTGTTCGTGATCGACTCCATGATCGGCCAGGATGCGGTCAATACGGCCGTTGCGTTCGATGAAGGCGTCAACTTCACGGGCGTCGTGCTGTCAAAGCTCGACGGCGACGCCCGCGGCGGTGCCGCCCTGTCGGTCGCGTCCGTCACCGGAAAGCCGGTCATGTTCGCGTCCACCGGCGAAAGCCTCGACGACTTCGAACTGTTCCACCCGGACCGCATGGCCTCCCGCATCCTGGACATGGGTGACGTTCTCACCCTGATCGAACAGGCCGAGAAGAACTGGGACAAGGACGAAGCGGCCCGGATGGCGAAGAAGTTCGCCGATCAGGAAGACTTCACCCTGGACGACTTCCTCGCCCAGATGCAGCAGATCCGCAACATGGGTTCCATGAAGAAGATGCTCATGATGATGCCGGGTGCGCAGAACATCCGCCAGCAGCTGGAGCAGTTCGACGAGCGCGAGATCGATCGCGTGGAGGCCATCGTTCGCTCCATGACTCCGCATGAGCGCCTGGCTCCGAAGATCATCAACGGCTCCCGTCGCGCCCGCATCGCCCGAGGCTCCGGCGTGCACGTTTCCGAGGTCAACGGCCTCCTCGAGCGTTTCGCGCAGGCCCAGAAGATGATGAAGAAGCTGGCCCAGGGCGGCGGCATGCCGGGGATGCCGGGTATGCCCGGCATCGGTGGCGGTGGTTCGCGCAAGGGTGCCAAGAGCGCGCCGAAGAAGAAGGCCCGTTCCGGCAACCCCGCCAAGGCCGCCCAGGAATTGCGAGACGCCGAGAACAAGCGGGCGAAGGCTGTTCCCACCGGCGCGGCATTCGGCCAGGGTGCCGGCGACTTCGACCCCGCGCAGCTGAACCTGCCCAAGGGCTTCGACAAGTTCCTCGGCGGCAAGTAACCGTCCCCCAGCGGCCAGTGAGTTTGGTTGTCAGCCCCGTGCCATAGGCTGGATGAATGCAAAAGCAGCGCGTTGTGTTCGTCCATGGAGCAGGCACGTTCGGCGCTGCCGCTTGGCCGAAGCAACACGGGATGGCACTGGACTATGACGCGCTCTTCCTCAAACGCCACGGCTTTGACGCGCAGGCGGAGCCTTTGGAATCCGATGTCGCCGCAGATGTGGACATCGTGCTGGAATGCTTGGGAGCGAGAGAAGCCGCGTCATCCTCCGGCCCGGCCCGTGGTGGCCATGTCGTGGCGCATTCCCAAGGCGCTATCTCCGCAATGCTGGCCGCGGTGGAGAGGCCGGACCTGGTCCGCTCCCTCGTGTTGGTTGAACCGGCATGCCTTTCTTTGACGGCTGAACTGCCCGCCACTGCGGCCTACCGGGCGCTGATGGAACCCTTGTTCCGGATCCGGCACGAACTCAGCGATGACGATTACCAACGTGAGTTCGTCCGCCGGGCGTTTTCCTCCGAAGCAGCCGTCCTCAGTACCCCGGAGGCCCGGCGTACCGCCCGGCGCCTGCGGCTGCAGGCGCCACCCTGGGAGGCGCCCCTGCATATTGTCCCGGGAGTTCCTACGCTTGTCTTGACCGGTGGATGGGAACCGCTCTACGAAGAGATCGCCGGGTACCTGCAGGAAACCGGCGCCCTCCACCGCGTTGCGGCAGGAGGACACCGGCCTCATGACTCAGTTGAAGGAGACCGGATCATCCGTTCCTTCATTGCGGACGTCAGCCGCGCCGGGTCGGTCCAGGCTTCCTGATCAGTTCAGGCTTCCTGACTTCGCTCCTGAAGGAACTTCCAGCTCAGGCAGGTAGACCTTGCCGCCGGAGGCCAGGAATTCCTCGCTCTTTTCGCGCATGCCGCTGTACATTTCCGCGATGGCTGCTTGGGAATCCGCTGAACCGTATTCGTCGCGGATGTCCTGGCTGATGCGCATGGAGCAGAATTTCGGTCCGCACATGGAGCAGAAATGCGCTGTCTTGGCCGGTTCGGCAGGAAGGGTCTCGTCATGGAACGACTCCGCCGTGACTGGATCCAACGACAGTGCGAATTGGTCGCGCCAGCGGAACTCGAAGCGGGCCTTGGACAAGGCGTCGTCGCGTTCGTGGGCGCCGGGGTGTCCCTTGGCGAGGTCGGCAGCATGGGCAGCGATTTTGTACGTGATCACGCCGGTCTTGACGTCGTCCTTGTTCGGCAGGCCCAGGTGTTCCTTGGGTGTGACGTAACACAGCATCGCGGTTCCGTAGCGGGCAATCTCCGTGGCACCGATGGCCGAAGTGATGTGGTCGTAGCCCGGCGCCACGTCGGTGACGAGCGGGCCCAAGGTGTAGAAGGGCGCGCCCTTGCACAGTTCCTGCTGGCGTTCCACGTTCTCCCGCACCAAGTGGAACGGAATGTGGCCCGGCCCTTCGACCATGACCTGCACGTCAAACTCCCAGGCCCGCATGGTCAGTTCGGCCAAGGTGTCCAGCTCGGCGAACTGTGCGGCGTCGTTGGCGTCCGCCGTCGCTCCCGGGCGCAGTCCGTCGCCGAGAGAGAAGGCGACGTCGTACTTGGCGAAGATTTCGCAGAGTTCGTCGAAGTGGGTGTACAAGAAGTTTTCCTCGTGGTGGGCCAGGCACCAGCCCGCCATGATGGAGCCGCCGCGGGAAACGATGCCGGTCACGCGGTTGGCGGTGAGCGGCACGTACCGCAGCAGCACGCCGGCGTGGATGGTCATGTAGTCCACACCCTGCTCGCACTGTTCAATGACGGTGTCGCGGAAAATTTCCCACGTGAGTTTGTTGGCTTCGCCGTTGACCTTCTCCAGCGCCTGGTAGATGGGCACGGTGCCGATCGGCACGGGGGAGTTGCGGATGATCCATTCGCGGGTGGTGTGGATGTCGTCGCCCGTGGACAGGTCCATGACCGTGTCTGCGCCCCATTGCGTGGCCCACTGCAGCTTGTCCACTTCTTCGGCGATGGAACTGGTGACGGCCGAGTTGCCGATGTTGGCGTTGATCTTCACCAGGAAGGCCTTGCCGATGATCATCGGCTCGGATTCCGGGTGGTTGATGTTGTTGGGAATGATGGCCCGGCCGGCGGCGACTTCGCTGCGGACCAGTTCAACATCGCAGTTTTCGCGAAGTGCCACGAACTGCATCTCGGGCGTCACCATGCCCTGCTTGGCATAGTGCATCTGGGTGACAGTCTTGCCTTCGACGGCGCGGCGGGGCACCGGCTGTGCGCCCTTCCACTCCGCGGAGGCGGCGCCGCGGCGCACGGCCGACTTGCCGTCGTCGAGCAGGTTCCGTTCACGTCCGCTATATGCCTCGGTGTCGCCGCGCGCTTCGATCCACTCGCTGCGGAACGGCTCAAGGCCGACCACCGGATCACTCCCGGGCCCCGCGGTACGGTACACCTGGAAGGGCGCATTCGCCTCGCCGTTGGGGGACGGTTCCAGGGCGATTTCCGTGACCGGTACCCGGATTCCCGCCTCGGCATCCTCCAGGAACGCGAGGGAATGCGACTTGAGGGATTGGGTCACTTCCTGCGCTGATCCGTTTTGGGTAGGGCTCAGCTGTGTTTCTTTGGTACTCAAAGGATTACTCACTTCCTTCGCCGGCATTACCCGGACAGGTTCAACGGTCGCAGGCTGCATCAGCCCGATCTCAGCCCTTGCAAGGGCCCCCGTGTGGTCGTAGACGAAGCTACCACAGCCGTTGGTACCTACGACAGATGTGACTTAGGACAGATGTGACCCAGGACAGATGTGACCGAGCAGGCGATCGCGCCGGAGTTTAGTGTGGAAGCATGCCAGAAATCATCGAGTTCAGCGGCACCGTCCTCACAGGGCCCAGGGACGAACGGCGCGGGCTCTGGTCGGTCGACGGACGGCTGACCTTTCTGCGGCCTGCTGCCGCGCCGAGCGTTGTCCTGGACGGATGGGTGCTCCCCGGCCTTGTCGACGCCCACTGCCATGTTGGACTGGGAAAGGGCGGAGCTGTTGACGAGGAGACCGCGCGCCTTCAGGCAATGGCGGACCGGAACGCCGGGACACTTTTGATCCGCGACGCCGGCTCCGCAAGTGACACACGCTGGCTGCAGCGCCGGACGGACATGCCGAGGATCATCCGCGCGGGCCGGCACATCGCCAGGCAGCGCCGGTACATCCCCGGGCTGGCAGAGGAAGTCGAGCCGGAAGATCTGGTGGAGGCCGTACGCAAGCAGGCCCGGTCCGGAGACGGTTGGGTCAAGATCGTAGGAGACTGGATCGACCGCTCGCTCGGGGACTTGGGTCCGTCCTTTCCGGCCGCCAGCGTCAAGGACGCCGTCTCAGCCGCGCACGACGAGGGAGCTCGGGTGACGGCCCATTGCTTCGCCGAAGGAACTATCGACGACATGCTCGACGCCGGCATCGACTGCATCGAGCACGCCACCGGCCTCCTGCCGCATCACATTCCGCGGTTGCTCGACCAGGGGGTGCCGATTGTCCCGACGCTCATCAACATTGCTACCTTCCCGGTCATCGCCAAGCAGGCTGAGACAAAGTTCCCGCGCTACGCCACCCATATGACCGAGCTGTGGGAGCGTCGTTATGAGCGGGTCCGCGAGGCATTCGACGCCGGAGTGCGCGTGTATGCCGGGACTGACGCCGGCAGTGTCATCAAGCATGGCCGTATCGGCGAGGAAATCCTGGAACTACACCAGGCCGGATTGCCGACGGCCGCTGCGCTCGATGCTGCCTGCTGGTCCGCCCGCGAGTGGCTGGGTGCCGACGGCATCAGCGAAGGTGCCAATGCCGACGTCGTGCTGTACGCAAAAGATCCCCGCGCGTCCCTTGAGGTGGTGCTGGAGCCGCAAAGCACCGTGCTCAGGGGGCGCATTTCGGGAAGTGACCAGCATTAGGAATAAATTGAAGCTTCAAGTAATTTAGATAGATAGAGGTTGCCGAAGGGCGGCGCCACAAGAAGCCGGGAGTTTCACATGACCACCACATCCAGCCAGGATCTCCTTCCTGCCGAGCTCACCATGGGCACTGTCATGCTCAAGGTGGGGGACATGAAGCTCATGAGCGACTACTACCAGCGGGCACTGGGGCTGGACGTCGTCGCCGAGCAGGATGGCGGACTCTACTTCGGCAGGGTCGGCAAGCCGCTGGTTCACTTGGCTCCGGCCTCCGGCCTCCAGATCCCGGGCCGCGGCGAAGCTGGACTCTTCCACACGGCTTTGCTCTTCGAAGACCAGTCCTCGCTCGCCGCCACCGTTGCCTCCGCCGCGCAGTACGAGCCCCACGCTTTCGTCGGCAGTGCGGACCATCTGGTCAGTGAGGCCTTCTACTTCACCGATCCCGAGGGCAACGGCATCGAGCTCTACTACGACAAGCCCCGCGAAGGCTGGGAGTGGAACGGCACGTCCGTTGTCATGGACAGCCTGCCCCTCCCTCCGCAGCGCTACCTCCAGCAGTACCTGAGCGAAAAGGCGGTGACCGGCCAGCACGAGGCAGGCGCCGGCGTCGGGCATGTCCACCTCCAAGTGGGCGACGTGCAGACTGCCCACGATTTCTACGTCGGCACTTTAGGCTTCGAGAAGACCGCCGGTTGGCATGGGCAGGCCTTGTTCGTCTCCGCAGGCGGCTACCACCACCACATGGCCATGAATGTCTGGAACAGCCGCGGCGCCGGCCCGCGCAAGGACACGCTGGGCCTTGGCGAGGTTGTGATTGAAGTCCCGTCAGGGGACGACGTCGGCGCGCTCGCCGATCGCCTCAAGGTTGCCGGCATTTCGTCCCACCACACGGGCCAGGAGTTGCGCTTCGAGGATCCATGGCGCAACCGGCTGCGGGTCGCCGTCCGCTAGGCTGGAGTTTGCGGCGTGGCGCATACCTTTCGGCCACGCCGCAGCTCCGTCGGCACGAATGAATGAGGGTAGTTTCCATGGGCTTTGCTGAAATCTTTGTTGCCACCCACGATGAAGCACTCAAGAGGGCCGCCGCCCTGGAGAAGGGCAGTGACGTTTCCGGTGCTGCGGTACGGATCCCGGGAATCAGCGATTTCGAAGTAGAACAGCTCGGCGACCTCGCAGGCACTGCCGTGCACGCGGCCGGCGCCGATTACGAGTTGGCCCTGGTGGACGTCACCAGTGACGCTTTGCTGGGTGTTCCAGGGGCCATGGTGCGTGCATTGTCCGAACTTCTCAGCTACGAGACTGAGGGCGAAGGCAGTGTCCTCGACGACGTCGCCGAGCGCTGGGCAGCCCAAGAGGATATGCCCTTCGATGCCCAGCAGTCCCGCCTTTATGTGCAGCAGTTGGCGGCCCTCGCCAGCGACGTCGAGAAGGCCGAGCGCGCCGGTCTTTACGTCTGGTCAGCCGAGCAGTAATTCCGGGGTAACCCGCCACACGGGCACGTAGTTCGAAATACCGTCTGCCATCTGGCACAATGGACAGGTACTCGATCCGCGCGGCCCCTCTCTCCGTGTGTGCATCTTGTCCTTCGAACCCTCAAGTATGGCCCGCCCCACGGGTGCAGAACGACGGGCTCAACCCCGTTTCAGAAACAGGAGTGACCACAAAAGTGGCCGTAAAGATTCGCCTTAAGCGCTTTGGTAAGATGCGCGCACCGTACTACCGCATCGTCGTCATGGACTCCCGCTCCAAGCGCGATGGCCGTGCGATCGAAGAGATCGGCAAGTACCACCCCACCGAGGAGCCCTCGTACATCGAGGTTGCCTCCGAGCGGGCACAGTACTGGCTGTCCGTCGGCGCCCAGCCGACCGAGCAGGTCGCTGCGATCCTCAAGATCACCGGTGACTGGCAGAAGTTCAAGGGTCTCCCGGGCCAGGAAGGCACGCTGAAGACCAAGGTCGCCAAGCCTGCGTTCGTTGCACCGGAGAAGGGTTCCGTTATCATCCCGGAAGCCATCACCAAGAAGGCCAAGCAGTCGGAAGCAACTGAAGCTCCCGCTGACGCTGAAGCAGAGACCACCGAGGCTGAGTAAATTGCTGGCAGAAGCGCTCGAGCACCTGGTCCGGGGGATCGTTGACAGCCCTGAGGACGTCAAGGTCAGTGCCAAGAACAACCGCCGCGGGGAATCCCTCGAGGTACGTGTTCACCAGGACGACCTCGGACGGGTCATCGGACGCCAAGGCCGCACCGCACGCGCTTTGCGCACGGTGATTGCGGCATTGGCCGGCGGCGAGCAGGTCAGGGTCGACGTCGTCGACACCGACCGTCGCCGGTAACGCGCTCAGCAATACTTGTCTTAGATCCGGCCCCTTCACCAGATTATGGTGGAGGGGCCGGATTGTTTTACGACCAAACTCCAGCCTTGGTCCGAAGCCGGCCCCAGGGAAGAAATCAGAGGAATCCCCATGCAGCTCCAGGTTGCCCGAATCGGCAAGCCCCACGGAATCCGCGGCGAAGTCACCGTCCAGGTGCTCACCGACGCGCCGGGAGATCGTTTTGTCCCCGGGACCGAATTCGTGGTTGAGCCCGCAAAGGCCGGTCCTTTGACCATCAGCAGCGCCCGCTGGAACAAAGACATCCTGCTGCTCGGCTTCGAAGAGATCTCCACGCGCAACCAAGCCGAGGAAATCCGCGGCGCGAAGCTCTTCATCGAAACCGAAGAACTCGACGAGGACGACGACGAGGGCTGGTACGAGCACGAGCTCGTCGGCCTTGAGGTCCGTGTCGGCTCGCAGGCCGTGGGCAAGGTGACCGCACTCAACACCATGCCCGTCCAGGACTTGCTGGTCATTGAAAGCGCGGATGGCAAGGAAATCCTGGTGCCCTTCGTCGAGGAGATTGTGCCCGAGGTCAACGTCGAGGACGGCTACGTGTTGCTCACGCCTCCGCCGGGCCTCTTTGAGCTGAACACGGATTCATCCGCCGACGACGATGCTGAGGACTCCGAAGACAAGGACGATGCTTAGATGCGGATCGACGTCGTCAGCATCTTTCCGGAGTACCTGGCGCCCCTCGAACTTTCCCTCATAGGCAAGGCTCGTCAGGATGGGCTCCTGGAACTGAACGTCCATGACCTGCGGACTTTCACCACCGACAAGCACCGCACCGTGGACGACACTCCTTACGGCGGTGGTGCAGGAATGGTCATGAAGCCCGAGCCTTGGGCCCAGGCCTTGGAATCCATTGCCGCTGCCCGGGTTGCTGTAACCGAAAGTGGCGGCTCTGGGAGCTCGCAGGACGCGCCTGCGAAGAAGCCGGTCCTGGTTGTCCCGTCACCGGCGGGGGAGCGCTTCAACCAAGCCCTTGCCTATGAACTCGCCGAAGAAGAACAGCTCGTGTTCGCCTGCGGCCGCTATGAAGGCATTGACGAACGCGTCATTGAGTGGGCGGACGAACACTTCACGGTCCGCCCGGTCAGCTTGGGGGACTACGTCCTCAACGGCGGCGAAGTCGCGGTCCTGGCCATGGTAGAGGCGATCGGACGGCTGCTTCCAGGCGTGGTCGGCAACCCCGAATCCCTAGTGGAGGAATCCCACTCAGACGGCCTGCTGGAGTACCCGGTCTATACAAAGCCCTCATCGTGGCGCGATCGTGACGTGCCTGCCGTCCTTTTGAGTGGCAACCACGGCAAGATCGCCCAGTGGCGGCGCCACGAACAGTTCCGTCGCACGGCAGAGCGCCGTCCGGATCTCCTCGCGGAGTTCGACGCCGGCGGCCTGACTCGTGCGGACCGTACGGCCCTCGGAGAACTGGGGTACGACGTCGTCGACGGCCATTTGCGGCACCGCCCTCACGACGACGTCTCCGACTGAGCCGGCCGCCGTCGGGCAGTGTCGTCCACCCATGGACCACGAAAGTCGGACCGCATCCGCGGGATTGGCCGGAACTCCCGGGGTATGGCAGAATTAACCCTTGTGTCTACTGGGTTCGCGCCTGCCACAGGGGGAGCGTAGCCAACAGCCTGACAACCCGGAACCGCCAATCAGTGGTGGTGCTGGACTTTGAAATCTTCGGCGGTAATTTCCGGACGGCCTCGCGCCCCGGGCTTGCCCGCCGTGACCCAAAGTGGATGACCTGTGGCGTTCACCAGGAGTGGATTAATGCATATCCTCGATAGCGTAGATGCAGCTTCGCTGCGTAACGATGTTCCCGAGTTCCGCGCGGGTGACACCATCAAGGTTCACGTGAACATCATCGAAGGCAAGAACTCCCGTGTCCAGGTATTCCAGGGCTTCGTCCTGGGCCGCCAGGGTGACGGTGTTCGCGAAACCTTCACCGTCCGCAAGGTTTCCTTCGGTGTCGGCGTAGAGCGTACCTTCCCGGTGCACTCCCCGATCATCGAAAAGATCGAGGTCGTCACCAAGGGTGACGTCCGCCGCGCCAAGCTCTACTACATGCGCGCACTGCGCGGTAAGGCTGCGAAGATCAAGGAAAAGCGCGACTTCGCCACCGGCAAGTAGGTCTTCGACCAAAGCGGGTCCTGGATTCGTGTCCGGCCAGCGCCGGAGAAATCCGCAACGCAACAGGAAACGAATCATGGACTACGCAAAACGCCAGCCCCGGAAACAGGGCTGGCGTTTTGTTTTGCTCGCATTGGTCTTGGCCGTGGCCATCAGCGGGCTGGTCCGGTCCTTGTGGATCGACGTGTACTTCATCCCCTCTGAGTCAATGGAGCCGCTCCTGGGGACAGGCGATCGCATCCTTGTGTCCAGGACTGATTTCGCCGCAGATCCCATTCGCCGGGGAGACATCGTGGTCTTCGACGGCAGGGGCACCTTTGCCCCCCTGAACAGCGGCAAAGGCCCGTTCGCCGACGCCGCGGCCGCAGCAGGCCACTGGCTGGGCCTCACGGGAAGCGATACAACGTACGTCAAACGTGTCATAGGGCTTCCCGGTGACCACGTCGTGTGTTGCGGCACCGACGGCAAACTCACCGTCAACGGTCAGCCGGTTGAGGAACCCTATCTGTATCCGGGCGACACGCCGAGCGAGCAGAAATTCGACGTCATGGTCCCCAATGACCGATTGTGGCTCATGGGGGACCACCGTTCACGATCGGCCGATTCGCGTAACCTTCTGGGCGCACCCGGTGGAGGAATGGTGCCGCTGGAGCGTGTCATTGGGCGTCCGGTCCGGATCATCTGGCCGCTTGATAGATTTGCAGAACTGGCTCGCCCTGCGCAGGCCGGTACAACCACGAAGAACGGACAATAGATGCCGGAGACAACTCCCGGGACGCCAGAACGGCACGACGACGACGCCCGGCTCCTGGACGGACCGTCCGCTCCCGCCAGCGAGCTCGCAGCGGACGACGCCGATCGGGCCTCCGGAGGGTCGGCGGGCCAAGGGGCGGAACAGCCAGACGAACAGGAGTCTCCTCGCCGGTCCGCACGGCGGGCTGCCGACGAAACCGATGAGTCCAATGCCGCAGCCAAGAACCACGGCAGTCCGTTCCTCAGTTGGCTCAAGGAAATCGGCACCGTGGTGGTCATCGCCGTAGTGCTGTCCTTCCTGATCAAGACATTCCTGTTCCGAGCCTTCTTCATCCCCTCGGAGTCCATGGTCAACACCCTCGACGTTGACGATCGGATCTTCGTCAACCTGCTGGTCCCCAAGCCCTTCGCTCTGGAACGTGGCGATATCGTGGTCTTCAAGGACGCCCAGGGATGGCTGCCGCCCACGCAGAAGTCAGCGCCCGGGCCCTTCAAGTGGTTCCAGGATGGCCTTGTCTTTGTCGGACTACTCCCGGATGAGACCAATCAGCACCTCGTGAAGCGCGTGATCGGACTGCCCGGGGACAGGGTCTCGTGCTGTGACAGTTCCGCGCGGGTCAGCGTCAATGGCACGGTCCTCAACGAAAGCTACATCAACCCTGCCCAGGTTCCGATGGCCAAGTCTTTCGATGTAGTGGTCCCGGAGGGGAAAATTTGGGTTATGGGTGATAACCGCAATAACTCGGCGGATTCCCGCGAACACCAAGCTGTCAACGGTGGCTTCATCAATATCTCCGACGTGGAGGGTAAAGCCACCGTTATTGCCTGGCCGGTTAACCGTTGGCAGATCCTGGACAACCACTCCGAGGTTTTCCGCAATGTTCCCGCGCCGTCGCCACAGAAGACGGCTTCGCCCACCGCTCCAGCGAGCAAGTGATGGCACCTGCGGGGGCCAGGACGGCCGCGCCGGCTAGGACAGCCGCTCCGGCTAGGACGGGGCGGACTTCCGGAGCGGAGAAGACCCCGGGGACGAAGCCCAAACAGCCTGCCGCCTTTCCGACCCTGGATGTCGAACGGGGTTTCCTGGCCCCTGGAGTCACGCTCTTGGCCGGCGTTGACGAAGTAGGCCGTGGAGCCCTTGCCGGACCGGTTTCGGTGGGGATCGCCGTCGTCGATCTTCGGGACCACGGCTTGCTCGCCGATGTCCGTGACAGCAAGTTGCTCAAGCCTGAAGACCGCGAACGGCTGGAGCCGTTGGTTCGCGAATGGGCCGTTGGCTCGGCAGTGGGCCACGCAAGTTCGACGGAGGTCGATGCGCTGGGAATTGTCGGCGCCTTGCGCCTTGCTGGAACACGCGCCTGGTTCGAGATCCTCGCCGCGGGCGTGCATCCGGACCTTGTCCTGCTGGACGGGAGCCACAACTGGCTCTCGCCTCAAGTTCAAGGATCGTTGTTCGACGCCGAGCCTCCCGGGCCTGCTTGCGAGGCGCCCGTTCACACGCGGGTGAAGGCGGACATGAGCTGCCTCAGCGTGGCGGCCGCCAGCGTGCTTGCAAAGGTCGCCAGGGACCGCATCATGGTTGGGCTGCACGAGGAGTATCCGGCGTTCGGCTGGAACGAGAACAAGGGCTACGCTACTTCCTCACACCGGGAGGCCCTCCGCTCCTTGGGCCCTACTCGGTACCACCGGACCAGTTGGAACCTGCTGTAGCCCCCGCTTTTTCCTGTGACGGACGCCGGCCGTGCCAGCGTTGCGGCGAGTGCCCGCTCCATGGTGCAAGATGGAACTATGAGTGCCGAGGATCTTGAGAACTATGAAACCGACATGGAGCTACAGCTCTACCGCGAATACCGCGATGTCGTCGGCTTGTTCAGCTATGTTGTCGAGACCGAGCGCCGGTTCTATCTGGCAAACCACGTCGACCTGCAGGCTCGCAGCGCCGACGGCGAGGTCTATTTCGACCTGACACTTCAAGATGCCTGGGTTTGGGACGTCTACCGTTCGGCCCGTTTCGTGAAGAATGTCCGGGTCATCACGTTCAAGGACGTCAACGTCGAAGAACTGCCGCGGAGCGAGGAACTTTCCTTGCCGAAAGACGGCGATCTGGGCGATCTCGGCAACCTGGGCAACTAGGGCAGCTCGCGAACTTCTCCTCCACACCGTGCCATTGACGGAGTTTCCCACATAGCCAAACTCCTCCCTGTCTTTGGACTCTCCGCGCCTCCACGCTGGTAGCGGAGGTGGTTATGAAAGCCAAAGACTTGTTGGGCCAGCACGGTGAAACGCTGGCTGCCGGGTTCCTTGAAACCCAAGGGATGCGCATTGTTGACCGCAATTGGAGGTGCCACGAGGGGGAGATCGACATCGTGGCGTTCGACGGCGACATCTTGGTGATTGCCGAGGTCAAGACCCGGAAGAATCTGGCCTACGGGCATCCCTTCGAAGCCATTGATGCAGCCAAGCTTGCTCGGCTGCACCGCCTGGCTTTGTCCTGGTGCCGTGATCACGAGTTGCGCGCCTCACGCCGCCGGGTGGATGTCGTGGGGGTCATCGACGACGGCGTAGGCGAACCAAAGTTGGAGCACCTCAGGGGTGTGGGCTAGATGGGCGTGGGACGGACTTACTCCGTTGCACTGTTGGGCCTGAACGGCTACATCGTGGAGGTCGAGGCAGATATCGGCCAGACCCTCCCGAACTTCGTGATCCTGGGCCTGCCGGACGCGTCCTTGAACGAAGCCAAGGAGCGTATTCGCTCGGCCGCCCAGAATTCCGGCATCCCCCTCAGCCGTCGAAAGATCACCGCAAACCTGATTCCAGCCTCGCTGCCCAAGCGTGGCTCGGGGTTCGACCTCGCGATCACCATGGCGGTATTGCGCGCTGCCGGTGATATCCGTTCCACCGAAGGTACGGTCTTCATCTCCGAGTTGGGACTGGATGGCAGGTTGAGGCCGGTTCGCGGCATCTTGCCGGCGGTCATGGCGGCTGTTCAGGCGGGCCACCCCGAGATCGTGGTGGCCCAGGCAAACGTCGCCGAGGCGGAGTTGGTTCCCGGGGCGGTGGTTCGCGGCTACAAGACTCTGGCCCGTTTGGCCTTTGATTTCGGGGCTGACCCCCAGGATCTGGCCCTCGACTACGATCCCGTCGATGGTGAAGCTATTGGCGACGGCAAAAGCGGCACTGTGGTTGTTCCGGACCTTTGCGATGTCTCGGGGCAGGGTGATGCCCGCCGTGCGCTCGAGGTTGCGGCGGCCGGGGCACACCATGTGTTGCTGTGCGGCCCGCCTGGTGCCGGCAAGACCATGCTCGCCGAACGGCTCCCGGGACTCTTGCCGGATCTGGGCGACCAAGAAGCCATGGAGGTCACAGCGATCCACTCACTCTCAGCCGTCCACGTTGATTCGGTACAGCTGTTGCGCCGCCCGCCTTTTGAGAACCCCCACCATAGTGCGACTGCCGCCGCCATCATCGGTGGTGGCTCCGGCCTGCCACGGCCGGGAGCGGCATCACGAGCCCATCGTGGCGTCCTGTTCCTGGACGAGGCGCCCGAGTACGAACGCCGCGTTCTGGACGCCCTGCGGCAGCCCCTGGAGAGCGGTGAGCTGGTCATCCACCGCTCGGCCGGTACCGCAGCATACCCGGCTCGTTTCCAACTGGTCCTTGCTGCGAATCCTTGCCCGTGCGGAAAGGCCACTGGCAAAGGAGTCGATTGCACCTGCACTCCAGTGATGCGGCGCCGCTACTTCGGGCGTATGTCAGGACCTTTGTTGGACAGGGTGGACATCCAGCTTCAAGTGGAACGAGTATCCCTTGCCGACTTCGGGCAATCCGGCGCGGAGGAGGACACAGCTACGGTCGCCGGGAGAGTCCATGCCGCCCGGTCAAGGCAGCGTGAACGCTTGGGGAGATTTGGGATGGAAACCAACTCGCAGATTCCCGGCCGTGTATTGCGCGGCGAACTACGCCTCCCCTCTGCGACCACGAAGATTCTGGATACTTCCCTTGAGCGTGGAATCCTCACCGCGAGAGGCTACGACCGCGTCCTGCGCCTTGCATGGACGCTTGCGGATCTGGGTCACCGGGACCGGCCCCACAGCGATGACATCGGGCAGGCCCTTGGCCTGCGGCAGGCGGTTGCGGCCGCATGAAAGGACACGCCATGACTGAGAACCACCCGCTACCGCGCGAAACGCCTCCCTCGGAAGCCGCGCCGTCCGTGCGCGGAATCGGGACCGCGGACCGATCGAAAGAGCGCCTCGCCCGGGCAGCGCTCTCGAGGCTGATGGAGCCACAAGACGCTGCCGGACTCGCCTTGGTGCAGGCCGCGGGGGCCGTCGATGGTCTCAGGATAGCGATCGGTGAGCTCCTCCCTGGTCCCGAGCTTGAGCAAGAGGTGAGTTCCTTGCTGGTTGACAGCGGGGTCTCCGCAGCAGGGGCCGGATTGGCTGCCGCATTGCGTCGCTGGGCGCCAAGGATTCCGGACTTGGCCCCCGACCGGGATCTTGCCACGATGCAACGCCTTGGTGGCCGCATGATCATCCCCGGCGATCCGATGTGGCCAGCTCAGTTGGCTGATCTTGGCCTGCATGAACCGTTGTGTCTATGGTGGCGTGGACTCGAAGTGGAGTTTCCACCCTTGCGGCGGGTGGTTGCCCTTGTCGGCTCCCGGGACAGCACCAGCTATGGGGCATCAGTGACCGGTGACTTCGCCTACGGGTTGGGCCAGCGCGGCTATAGCGTCGTATCGGGAGGCGCGTACGGAATAGACGCCCATGCCCATCGTGGCGCGCTGACCGGGGGTACCAGCGACATGCCGACCATCGCGGTGATGGCAGGGGGAGTGGACAGGTACTACCCGTCCGGGAATGAGGATTTGCTCCGTGCCGTGGCAAATCAAGGGTCGGTCATCGCAGAGGTTCCCCCGGGTTCGGCGCCCACCCGCTACAGGTTCCTTCAGCGCAACAGAATCATCGCGGCTTTGGCAGGTGTGACAGTTGTGGTGGAGGCCCGCTGGCGTTCGGGCGCGCTGAATACTGCCCACCATGCCGAATCCATAGGCAGGGCCGTTGCAACAGTTCCGGGATCGATACATAGTGCCAACTCCGCTGGCTGCCATCGGCTTCTCAGGGACGGCGGGGCTGTTTGCGTCACGGATGTCGGCGAGATTGCCGAACTGGCGGGGTCCAGTGGTGAAGCTCTCGCCGAGGATAAGGAAACAGATGCTTCCGACCACGATGGGCTCACGCTCGAGGACCTCATTCTGTTGGATGCCCTACCAGTCCGTTCAACGAGCTCGGTGGAGAAGCTCGCCGTTGTAGCCGGACTTAGCCCCGGGTCGGTACGGGCCGGGCTTGGACGGCTCGGATTGCTGGGACTGGCAGTATCTGTGGGCGGTGCCTGGAAGAGGTCGGGGAAGCGGGGTTGAGCGAGCGGATGAGGGGGTGCGGAATTGAGCGGGATCCAGCCGACCCGAATCAGGCTCTCTGCCCGGAACGTGGCGATGCCACCAGCCCGGCCTCGCTGCTGGCACAGTGGAAGGGTGGAAGAGAAACCGCTCCCCGAAGCACTCGCCAAGACCGTGGCGAACTTTCGGCGCTACCTCGAAGGCGAACGGGCCAGATCCGCTCACACTGTGAGGGCGTACATCGCCGATATCGAGAACTTGCTGGGCTTTGCCGTCACAGAGGGCGTGGAGGAGCTCACGGACTTGGAACTTGGCACTCTGCGTCGCTGGCTGGGCGCACAGAGCGAAACCGGCAGGTCAAGGGCGACTCTCGCCCGGCACGCAGCCACGGCCCGGGCATTCACTTCTTGGGCCTTGAGGGAAGAGCTGATTGCATCCGACCCGGCCACTCGCCTCCAAGCCCCCAAACGCGATCACACACTCCCTGGGGTCCTTCACCACCAGCAAGTCGCCCGGATCTTCGAAAGCCTGGCCGAGGCGGCCGCGGATGGCTCCCCGATGTCGCTGCGTAACCGGGCCGTCGTCGAGCTGCTCTACGCCACGGGAATCCGTGTCGGAGAGCTGGCCGGCCTCGACATCGATGATCTCGACCCAGACCGCAGGACCCTCCGTGTGCTCGGCAAAGGCAATAAGGAACGTACTGTCCCCTACGGGGTACCGGCTGCGCTCGCCGTCGACGACTGGCTCCGTCGGGGTCGTCCGCGGCTAGTTGCCGAGCGCAGCGGGCCGGCGCTGTTTCTCAGTTCGAGGGGCAACCGGATCGACCAACGCCAGGCACGAAGCGTGGTTAATGACCTCCTGGCGGCGCTGGGGGATACCGCGGCAACAGGGCCCCACGCCCTGCGCCACACAGCTGCTACCCATTTGCTGGACGGCGGGGCGGATTTGCGCGCGGTGCAGGAGATACTTGGACACAGTAGTCTCGCGACAACCCAGATCTACACCCACGTGTCGGTGGACCGGCTTCGCAAGAGCTATCAACAGGCCCATCCGCGCGCCTAAGGGAACGCGGTCTGGGGATCCCGCAGCAGTCTGAAGAGCCCCGAAGGGACGAAATCAGTGCATCCGCGAATCGCACTGGCGTAATTCCGGTCCGTACGGCAAAATGAAAGCAATGTCGGGGAACTTTCAACTTCAACTTGAATGTTCTTCCGCTGTGGAAAAAATCATAGAAGGCTAGGGAAACCGGAACAGCGCGGCACGCGCGCAGCAAACTTTTCATCCAGGCAGAGGTCGTTGGGGAAGACGTACCTACAGCTATGGAGGATGGAATGTCTGTTGCAACAACTCGCGGTGTCTTGTTTGTTCATTCGGCCCCTACCGCGTTGTGCCCTCACGTTGAGTGGGCCATCGGATCGGTCGTTGATAAGCGGACCGATCTTGAGTGGACCCCGCAACCGGCCGCGCCCGGAATGTTCCGTGCCGAACTGTCCTGGGCGGGAGTCCCGGGAACGGGCGCACAACTGGCGTCGGCCTTGCGCGGGTGGGCGCACCTTCGCTATGAAGTCACGGAGGAGCCCAGCCAAGGCGTGGACGGTGCGCGTTGGTCGCACACGCCGGAGCTCGGTATTTTCCATGCCGTCACGGATGTCCACGGCAACATCATGGTGACCGAGGACCGTATCCGCTACGCCTATGAGTCGGCAGCGGGGGACTCCGCGGCTGTGTATCACGAGCTTTCATTGGCGCTCGGCGAGGCCTGGGACGAAGAACTCGAGCCTTTCCGCCACGCTGCCGAAGGTGCACCCGTCCGCTGGCTCCATCAGGTCGGCTAAGCCCCGCACGGCCTTAGCGTAGCCCCGGCTAAGCCCCGCGAGGCCCAGGCACCCGCGCGAAAGAGCAAAGACAGGTTTTCCATAGCAAAGAGGAGGGCCCCACCACGGTGGGGCCCTCCTCTTGTGCCTGCCTTGTGCCTCGAACCGGCCGCGACGGGGTCAGACGTTGCGGATGGCGATGACCGCGTTGTGGCCGCCGAAACCGAAGGAGTTGCTCAAAGCCACGATGTCACCGGCAGGCAAGGTGCGTGCGGAAGTGACGACGTCGAGCGGGATCTCCGGATCCTGGTTCTCGAGGTTGATGGTCAACGGAGCCTGGCGCTCATAGACCGCGAGCACCGTCAGCACGGCTTCCACGGCCCCTGAAGCACCCAACAGGTGGCCCATCTGGGACTTGGTGGCAGAGACCGCCACATTGTCGACGTGCGCGCCCAGGGCGGCACGGAGCGCCGTGTACTCAGGCTTGTCGCCGACCGGCGTGGACGTGGCGTGGGCGTTGACGTGTACCACGTCTTCGGCCTGGATGCGGCCATCGAACATAGCGGCCTTCAAAGCGCGGGTAGCGCCCAGACCCTCCGGGTCCGGTGCCGTGATGTGGTACGCATCGGCCGTGACCGACGTACCGGCGAGCTCAGCGTAGATGCGCGCACCGCGGGCGATGGCGTGCTCTTCGGCTTCCAGGACCAGGGCGCCTGCGCCTTCACCCATCACAAAGCCGTCGCGGTCGCGGTCGTATGGCCGCGAAGCGTGCTCAGGATCGTCATTGCGGCGGGAAAGCGCCTGCATCGAGGAAAACGCGGCGAGGGGCATCGGGTGGATGGCGGCTTCGGCGCCACCGCACACGACGACGTCGGCCTTGCCCGAACGGATGAGGTCGAGGCCGAGGTGCATGGCTTCGGTGCCCGAAGCGCAAGCAGAAACCGGAGTGTGCGCGCCGGCGCGTGCGCCAAGGTCAAGGCTGACGGCTGCGGCGACGCCATTCGGCATGAGCATGGGGACCGTCATGGGCAGTACCCGGCGAGGGCCCTTTTCCTTCAGGGTGTCCCAAGCGTCCAAGAGCGTCCAGACGCCACCGATGCCAGTAGCGAAAGCAACGGCAAGGCGATCGTGGTCGATTTCGGTGATACCGGAATCTGCCCAAGCTTCGCGTGCGGCGATGACGCCGAACTGCGTGGACGGGTCCATGCGCTTGGCTTCAACGCGGCTCAGGACCTCGAGGGCCGGCGTCGAGCACCGGGCGGCAAAGTGGACCGGAAGGTCATACTTGGCAACCCACTCGTCCTCGAGCGTGTGGGCACCGGAGACCCCTTTGAGCGCGTTCTTCCACATCGTGGGGACGTCGCCGCCGATGGGCGTTGTGGCGCCCAGACCGGTTATGACTACTTTGCGTGCCATGCGATCACTCTCTGTCGGATCAGCCAACCCACGTGCTGTTCTCACTGGGGAGGCAGGAAAAAACTCTGGGAAATAAAGCAGCTGTGCCGGACTTCGGATGCAACAGGTCGCACCCGAAGTCCGGCACAGTTGATGCCAGGCTAGGCCTGTGCGTTCGAGATGAAGTTGACGGCGTCGCCGACGGTCTTCAGGTTCTTGACCTCTTCGTCCGGGATGCGGACGCCGAACTTCTCTTCGGCGTTGACGACGATGGTCATCATCGAGATGGAGTCGATGTCCAGATCCTCGGTGAAGGACTTGTCCAGCTCGACGGCGTCGGTGGCGAGGCCGGTCTCTTCGTTCACGATTTCAGCCAGGCCGGCCAGGATTTCTTCGTTGCTAGCCATTGTTGGCTCCTTTTCTTGTTGTGCCGGCTGCTGCCGGAAATGGGGGCAAACCGCGGATACGGTTTGGGTTTCAAAGCACTATTCAGTTGGGGGTAGAGCAGTCCAAACTACGGAAGAACGACTACCTGGGCACCAAAGACCAAGCCGGCGCCGAATCCGATCTGCAAGGCGAGGCCACCGCTGAGTCCCGGGTTCTCTTGCAAGAGACGGTGCGTGGCCAGCGGAATGGAAGCGGCCGAGGTGTTGCCGGCTTCCGCGATATCGCGTGCAACAACGACCGTCTCCGGGAGCTTCAGCTTCTTGACCATCTCATCGATGATCCGCATGTTCGCCTGGTGGGGGACAAAAGCCGCAAGATCCGAGGCTTCTATGCCAGCGGCGTCGAGGGCTTGCTGGGCAACCTTCGCCATTTCCCAGACGGCCCAGCGGAAGACCGTCTGGCCGTCCTGGCGGAGCGTCGGCCAAACATCCTGTGCGGCGGAAATAATGGCCTGATCATCGGATTCATCCGAATGGCGGGCAGTCTCGCCAAGGTTGCGGACTTCATCGAGGGAATGCGTCATGCCGATCGCGTTCCACTTGCTTCCATCGGATCCCCAGATCGAAGGGGCGATACCAGGGGTGTCGGACGGGCCGATGACCACTGCGCCGGCACCGTCGCCGAGCAGGAAGGAAATGGTGCGCTCGTGGTTGTCGATCACGTCCGAGAGCTTCTCGGCGCCTACCACCAGAACGTATTCGGCCGCGCCGGAACGGACCAACGCATCGCCCTGGGCAATGCCATAGCAGTAGCCCGCGCACGCCGCGGAAATGTCGTAGGCCGGTGCCGGGGTGGCGCCCAAACGGTCGGCGAGTGCAGCGGCTGCGGACGGCGTGGCATACGGGTGCGTGACGGTTGAGATGATGACGGCACCAAGCTGGGAAGCCTCGATGCCGGCCTGCTTGAGTGCCTCGCGGGCAGCTCCCTCGGCCATGTCGATGACGCTGACATCGGCCGCGGCACGGTGGCGGGTGACGATTCCGGTGCGCTGGCGGATCCATTCGTCCGAGGAATCGATCCACTGGCAGACGTCTTCGTTGGTGACGATGATGTCCGGGCGGTATGCCCCGATGCCTACGATGCGTGAGTATTCGTTGGTCGGTGCTTGCTTGAGTACGGGGGCGCTCATGCTTCTCCCTCCAGTTCTGCGAAGAGTGCAAGTGCCGCGGACAGGTCATCCGGGGTCTTGACGGCAACGGTTTTGACGCCCGGCATACCGCGCTTCGCGAGCCCGGCCAAGGTGCCGGCCGGCGCGAGCTCGATGAGTCCGGTGACGCCGCGCTGGACCAGGTTCTCCATGCAGAGATCCCAGCGCACCGGGCGTGAGACTTGGGCGATGAGGCTTTCGACGGCGGCGCCGCCGTCCGTTACTTCCTGGCCATCGAAATTCGAGAGCAAGGGGACCGTGGGGGCTTGCGGCTTGAGCGAGGGCCGGAGTGCTTCAAGCGCGTCCACGGCCGGAGCCATGTGGGAGGTGTGGAACGCGCCGGCGACCTTCAACGGGATCACCCTGGCCTTGGCCGGCGGGTTGTCAGCGAGGGCCTGGAGCTGTTCGAAGGTGCCCGCGGCCACGGTCTGCCCGGCGCCGTTGACGTTCGCGGGCGTTGCGCCCGCAGCCGCAATTGCCGAAAGAACCTCAGCTGGGTCACCGCCGACGACGGCGCTCATCCCGGTGGGGGTGACGGCGGCGGCGGCCGCCATGTTGTTGGCACGCTCGCGGACGAACGTCATAGCTTCTTCTTCGCTGAGGACACCCGCAAGTGCCGCGGCAGTGATCTCACCGACCGAGTGCCCGGCCAAAACGATGGGAAGGGTGCTGAGTTCGACGTCGAACAGGGACTTCGCTGCCACGAGTCCGGCGGCGACGATCAAGGGCTGCGCGATAGCGGTGTCCTTGATCGTTTCTTCATCGGAGGTGGTGCCGTGGGCCTTGAGGTCGATGCCTGCGATTTCGCTCAGGGAGGCCAAATGGCCCTCTACGGAAGGGAGCTCCAGCCAAGGGGCCAAAAATCCAGGGGTCTGGGAGCCCTGTCCAGGGCAGACGATTGCAAGCACGTAACCAGCTTTCCAAATTGCCGCGTGAACTACTGGTGTTTGCGTACACCAAGCTCACTGGGTCAGTTTGTAGGAAGTCTACAACGGTTCAACCCGCGGATCGGGTACCGTGACGCTCCGACGTCGCCTTTGGCTGGGCCGAAAGCCTGCCCACAACCAAGGCAGTTTGGAGTACGAAAGCCTCCCGGGGGAGGAGCGGATCCCACCCTGTGACGTCGCAGACGCGCTTGAGACGATACCGCACTGTGTTTGCGTGGACGAACAGCTCGCGGGCAGTTGCTTCGAGGGAATGGCCAAGCTCGAGATAGGTGCCCAGCGTCTCAACGAGCCCGTTGGAAGCTGCGAGGAGGGGCCGGTAAATGTTCTTGATGAGGGAACGGCGCGCGGCGTCGTCGCCCGAGACTACGCGTTCCGGGAGCAGGTCGTCGGCGGCCACCGGCCTCGGAGCCGAGGGCCACGCCTTGGCCGCCGTGAGCCCGGCGAAGGCTGCTTGCGCAGAACTGCTCGCTTCCAGCAGGGAGCCGGCCTCCGGTCCATACACCACCGCGCCCGGGGCGAACAGTTCGCTCAGCTTCAAATATGCGGTGTCGCGGTCCTGCACACCACCCAGAATGAGGATCAGGCGGTCGCCCTGGATACCAACCAAGGCGTCCTCCGCATAGCGTCCGGCCGTCCGGCGCAGCTCGCTCACATAGCTCGCGCTCGGCTCCGACGGCGAGTTTCCCACCATCACGGTGAAGCGTTCCTGGGCCTTCCAACCGAGGGCTGCGATGCGGGATCGAAGGGCATCAGTGTTCTCGCCGCGGAGAATGGCGTCGACAATCAGGGCTTCGAGCCGGGTGTCCCAGGAACCGCGCGATTCCGCGGCTCGGGCGTAGACGTCCGCGGCGGCGAAAGCCACCTCCCGTGAATAGCGCAGGACCGCTTCGCGCAACGAAGGCTGGTCGGCTTCAGGCGCAATCACAGGCACTTGGTCCTCCACCACGTCGACCACGATCCGGATCAACTGGAGGGCCTTTTGAAGGCTGATGGAGCGGGTCAGCTCAGTGGGAGCATTGCCGAAGACATCCGTCAGGATCCACGACGGCGAGCTGGGCCGTTCGTACCACGTCACGAAAGCCGCGATTCCGTTTTGGGCAACCAAGCCTAGCGCTGAACGTTCGTCGGAGCTCAGCCGGCTGTACCAAGGCAGTGATTTCTCAAGCTTGCGCATGGTGGTGGTGGACAATTGCCCCACATTGGCACGGAGCCGCTTCAGGGTCTCAGCCTTTTCGGGTGACACCGCGCGCGCAGCCGCTTTACGTTTAGCGGGGGTTTGAATCGGCTCTGCCATGCCTTGAGCATACGGCGCATCGTCCGCAAGCTCCATTTGTGCGAAGGCTACAACTGCGCTTGGTGTGGGTCACGCGAGCGTCCGGGCCGCGCAGCGCTGTGCGGGGAGTTAAAGCACGACGGCGGCCCGCACCTTCCGGTGTGGACCGCCGTCGTGGTCTTCTGACTTAGATTCGCTTCGCTTGAGGTTTAGCTTTCGCCGCCTGCGCCGCCGGTGGTCCCGGCGTTGACATCGAGGAGGCGGTACTTCTCGATTGCCTGGGCCGGAGCCTGGGCATCCACTTCGCCACGGCGGGCGAGTAGCTGCAGCGCCTTCACGACGACCGAGTGGGTGTCGTTCTTGAAGAAGCGTCGTGCGGCTTGGCGGGTGTCGGAGAAGCCGAAGCCGTCGGCGCCGAGGGAGGCGAATTCGTTGGGGATGAATTGGCGGATCTGGTCCGGGACGGCTTTCATGTAATCGGTCACGGCGATGACCGGTCCGGTGGCACCAGCCAGTTGCTGCGCGACGAACGGGGTACGCGGTTCCTGGCCCGGATTGAGGAAGGCGTGTTCTTCGGCGGCGAGTCCGTCGCGTCGGAGTTCGTTCCAGGAGGTCACGGACCACACGTCCGCGGAGACTCCCCAGTCTTCGGCGAGGATCCGCTGGGCGTCCAGTGCCCAGGGGACCGAGACGCCGGAGGCGAGGATCTGCGCGCGGGG